>DATJZF010000066.1:0-2076 GCA_035499255.1 Dongiaceae bacterium
CCATCATCCCGTCGTGCGTTCCGCCGCTTGGGTTCGTGCTTTATATGCCTTGACACGTATATGCGTATTGGAGTATACGAAGGGTATGGAATCCGTGTTTGAAATCATTGCCGAACCGAACCGCCGCGCGATCCTGGGCCTTCTGGTCTCCTCAGAACAATCGGTGGGAGAGATCGAGCGTCAGCTGCGTATGTCGCAGCCGACCGTGTCCAAGCACCTGCGAGTGTTGCGCGAGGCCGGCTTCGTGGAATCCACGGTGGACGCGCAGCGGCGCCTCTACCGGCTGAAGCCCGAACCATTTCAGGAAGTGGATGCGTGGCTGGCTCCCTTCCGCAAGTTCTGGTCCGCTCACGTGGATGCACTGGAACGCTATCTCGACCGCATGGACCAATCCACACCGACAAAAGGGAAGAGAGGGAAAAGAAAATGAGCGATCGCGAGCAATACACACCGGGTCCGGCCAGCGGGGCACAAGTACGAAAAGAAGGGGAGAAGTGGACGCTCATTCTCGTCCGAGAATTGCGCCACTCGCCGGAGAAAGTCTGGCAGGCGCTGACCGGCCAGGAGCATTTGCGCGAGTGGGCGCCGTTTGAGGTTGACGCGAACCTGGATGCGGTTCGAACGGTGAAGCTTACGTGGGTAGGAACGACGCAGGCTATGGAAACCAAAGTGACGCGAGCCGACGCTCCCAAGGTGCTTGAGTACAGCGATATGCGCTGGGAACTCGAAGCCGTTGGCGGTGGCACGCGCTTGACGCTGTGGCACAGCATCGATCGCCGGTTCATCTCCATGGGCGCCGCCGGGTGGCACATCGCCTTCGACGTGCTGGACCAGCTTCTCAACGGAACTCCCATCGGCCGCATCGTCGGCGGCGACGCAACAAGGCTCGCCGGCTGGCAGCAGTTGAACGAGGAGTACGCCCAGCAATTCGGCATAAAAGCGCCGAAGTGGCCGCCTCAGGCGCCGCAAAAGTCATGAATCGAGGTGGATCGCACCAATCATGAACGAAGCCACCAAGCGTTCGATTTTTCGGTGGATGCACATTGTCTTTGCCATCCCCATAGTCGGCTACATCTATAGTCCGTTTGAAAGAATTCCCGACTATGCGCCTGCAACTCGATTGGTGTTCGTCCCTGGAATTGTCCTTTCGGGATTGTGGCTGTGGAAAGGACATGTGCTTCGGCGACTGATTTCCAAACGAACTGCGGATGGCGCAAATTACGGTGACCGCAACTAAAATTAAGTGTGAGCGTGGGAGGTGTTTATGAAAAAGCGGGTTCCTGTAGAATCTGCCTCTACATTGATCGACGGCAAGATCAAGGAGCTTGGGGACTGGCGCGGGAAGACGCTAGCACGAGTGCGCGAAATCGTACGCGGGGCAGACCCCGAGATTGTCGAAGAGTGGAAGTGGAGAGGAACTCCCGTCTGGTCCCGCAATGGCATCGTCTGCACGGGGGAGACGTACAAGAATGTCGTGAAGATGACATTTGCGAAGGGAGCTTCGTTGCCGGACCCTTCCGGTCTCTTCAACTCCAGCCTTGCCGGGAATACAAGACGCGCCATCGATATCCACGAAGGAGACAAGGTCAATGAGGCGGCCTTGCGGGATCTTATCCGCGCGGCGGTGGCCCTCAATGTCATGGCCAAGAGCAAGCCAAAGCCCCGGGGTGCGGCCAGCAAACGGGGCGGCTAGCTTCATCGCAGGCTTTGGCCAATTCGCTCGACTTTCCTTGAGAGAAAATCCCCGTTTGCACGGGCATTCCGGGTTCGGGGAAATGTGGCCGGATCCAACGGAATTCCCACTACATCCTCAGCTTAGAATGTGGTTTCGAGATTACGCGTCTCGTTTCGGGTTTTCGAACAGGCCAAGGGCTAGCTTTCGGTGAGCCACAAGTTGATCAGCGCCCACACCACCAGAAAGATAGAGCCGAGCGAAGAAGCGGCAGCGAGCAGCAACTGCGTACCGGAAAGAACCAGTTCGTTGGTTCTCTTCTCATGGAATAAAGGCAGTACGGCGAGCTCGCGGGCCGAAGCTTGTGCGCCGGGCCACGCGTTGGCAGGAACTTCGATTGTGAA
>DATJZF010000067.1:0-10136 GCA_035499255.1 Dongiaceae bacterium
AGTCTCGGTGCCCTTCACGTGGCTTGAGTTATATGGATCGAAACCGATCGGGAGATTCGCTCCGGTGGCCGATTTGCCCCAGACGGAAAACGCATAGCTCGTGCCAGGGGTGACGGGAATAAAGCCGGTGAATGCGTCGCCACCATAGGCCTTGACCGAGAATTTCTGGCTATGAGTAGGCGAAAATGCGTCGTCGGTAGAGACCGCGGTTGTTCCCATCGTGCCGGAATTGGTAGCGTCCAAACCTCCCGCGTTTGTCCAGTGAGTTGGACCGTTTTCCCAATCTTCAAAAAACACAAACACATTCATGCCGTTGCTCGGTGGCGCAGCAGCCGAAGGATTGGCGTAGTAAATGTAGTAGCTGGCGTCCTGCGCCTTTGGCGCAACCGGACGCTGTAAGGCAAACCACACAGTGGTACTGGTGGAGTTGCAGTTCTCGACAACGCGATCAATTTCGTTACTCACCGACCCATCAAAATACACCACCCGCAAGTCGGCGCAATTTGAAAGTAACTGGGCCGCAGAAACCAGACTAGCGGTATTCACTGGGACTTGAACCGAGTAATGCACGGGCAGAATTGCCGTCGTGGAACCATTCTGGACGGTTACCAACATCCGATAAGCAAAATTGTTGCTCCACCATTGCTGGCCGGTCACCGGATTTACAGTCATGGCGGCGGATTGGCCGCCACCGTTGTAAGTGGCAGAAAGGGCGGCTTGCGTTGGGACGCTAACGGATGTGGTGTTCACGATGAAGCTGGAACTGTTTGTGCCCGCGGGAACGGTGACGGTGGCAGGGACGGTTGCGACGCTGGTGTTGTTGCTGGAGACCGACACCACAGCGCCGCCCGATGGAGCGGTTCCAGTCAGCGTAACAGTGCCAACAGCGTAGCCGCCTCCGGTTAGGGAGGTGGGGCTCACAACCAAGGAAGCGACAACCACAGGGTTAACATTCACCGTGACCGACTGGCTGCTGCCATTGAACGTAGCGGTGAGGGAAACTGGAGTGGGAGTGTTAACAGCGGAAGTGCTGACCTGAAAAGTCGCCGAATTGGATCCGGTCGGGACGGTCACGCTCGAGGGCACCGACGCTACCGTAGGATTGCTGCTGGTCAACGCCACCACGGGACCGTTCGCAGGAACACCGGTCAAGGTGACGGTTCCAGTTGCCGAAGCACCGCCCGTGATTGAACTCGGATTCACCGCTACCGAATAAACGGTGGACGGGCCAAAACTGAGCACGACGTGTCTCGGAACATTCAGAGCGGCATCGAACAGAACATAGGAAACGCCCCCGATGCTCTGAATGGAGAAAGCGACTGGGTTTCCGTCGATCGTGACCGCGCTGATGTCGTCTGTATCGAGGACGTGGACTTTGATGGTGACCGGATTGTCGTAAACGATGGGAAGGAAGAAAGAACCATCGACCTTTTGCCGCTGGAAAATGCCGAGATTGTGGGCGCCATCGAAACTGATGCCCGAGGCCGAACGGATGTAGTTCGAGAACGTAGCCGCATCACGCACTCTGATGTATTTCAGAACATCGCCAACGGGGGCGGCCCATAGCACGTCCTGTCTCTGCCCCATGTAATCGATGCCGCTGCAGCTGCTGTGCGAAACGATGATGGCCCATTTGCCTTCGTTGGCAGCGCGGTCGATGAAAGTTTGATCAAAGTTAGCGGCAGAGTAGAGGTTCATGAAATCCGGAGGTGTGGGAACGTTTACGTCTTCCACCCAATTGAGGTTCGCCACGTAGTCGTAATAGCCACGAACGCCCACAAAATAAGGGCTGGCTGCCGCAGAGCGGCGAGGGTCATAACAGCCGCACGGCCACGCGGCAGAAACGACGGGCTTGCCGGTGAGCGCCTCGATGGACGCGATGTTGGGTTCAAATTCGTTCTGGCGATAACTGATCGCCTGGTCGGGCGTGAAGGAACAAGTAGACAAACTTTGAATCGTGCAGTTTGGTGAACAGCATGGGGTGTCGCACAAATGGTCGACGGTGTGCGAACCTATTTCATGGCCGGCAGCACTGTAGTCAGCGGCCCAGCCAGCAACATTGGCGAACCACATGTAGTAAGTGCCGCGGAAGCCGGCGGCCTCCAGGTCCGCGCGGCAGCTGTTAAAACTGTCGTCAATGGACCAGCTCTCTGCGCCCTGTTTACAACCATGCCAGCTGCAAACACCAACTTCGGTGGTCTGCCCGTGAGCGGGAGCAGCAGCGAATGTGAGGAAGAGCACAACGAAAAGCAGTGAAAATGCAAACTTGTATATCGGCATCGAACATCGTTCTCCAAGATGACCTATGCAAGCACCAACTTGCTCGAGCATCGCGTAGACACAGTTTTTCGCGCGGGACCTGTTGCCTGGGTGCTAGTGGAGCAGGCGAGATACCATCTCGACCCGTCAATGCAACTGATTGCTGGTTAAGGTTTTAGGGGCACTGGTGCCACTTTTCGGCGCACCCGGACGAACGATTCGGGAATGAGTCGGGTCAGTAAGTGCAAGTAAGTACTGTTATTTATGAGAAGCCAAATAACCTGATTTTCATACTACTGGAAATAGTTTGCACAACCGCGGGGCTGAAGCTGATCGTCCCGTTTCTCGCCTTTCTGTCCGAACAATGAAGACAGAGTTTTGACCGGCGTGTTCTCGCAAACCGAGAAGAGTTACTCGCCATCAACATGCCCTCAGCGCCTTGCATTTCTGTGTAACCAGTTGGCGCACCTTTAATTACGCGGTAGGCCTTGTGAGCCAACTCACAGACGAAATCGATGCGAGTTGGGAGCATGGAGGCATCCCCCAGACGGCGGGTGCGCTGTTGGCCGAGGGCAGCCTCATTCAAGTCAACCCCGAACAAAGGAATCAGGCGACACCACGAGAAAGGCAGCGCATGTTCAAGATCAAAGCAGCGGAATTCATTGCGCCCGGCATAAAGCGATTCGTCATTGAAGCGCCGCGGATTGCAAAAAAACACCAAGCGGGACAGTTTCTGATTTTGCGGCTGGACGAACACGGAGAGCGGATACCGCTGACGATTGAGAGTGCGAACGCATCAGCGGGAGTGATCACAATCGTAGTGCAAGCCGTTGGAAAAACGACGTACCAGCTGAATGCGTTGGCCGCAGGGGATGCAATCCTGGACGTGGTCGGTCCACTTGGGAAAGCATCGGAGATCAGAAATTTTGGCACAGTGGTGATTGTGGGAGGGGGAGTGGGGACGGCGCTAGCGTATCCGACCACGGCCGCCCTAAAGCGCGTTGGAAATCGCGTGTTGTCCATTGTAGGAGGCCGAAGCCGAGACCTGGTGATTTTGGAAGAAGAGATGCGCGCAGTGAGCGACGAATTGTTTGTGACAACGGATGACGGGAGTTACGGCGAAAAAGGCCTGGTTACAGACAAACTGCGCCAGTTGTTGGACTCCGAGAGTCCGATTGGACTGGTCTTGGCCGTCGGCCCAATTCCGATGATGAAAGCCGTGGCGGACTTGACGCGTGAGCGCCGCGTTCACACGGTGGTGAGTTTGAACCCGATCATGATTGATGGAACGGGAATGTGTGGGGGTTGCCGGGTGCTCGTGGGCGGGAAAAGCCAGTTCGCGTGTGTGGACGGGCCGGAATTTGACGCGCACGAAGTCGATTTCAATGTATTAGTTCAGAGGAACCGGATGTACCGGGAGGCGGAACAACGGTCACTCCAGGAGTTCAAACAGCGAGCAGAGAGTAAACGGGAGAAGCGACAGGAGGGGGCGTGCGTGGGGGAAGGTGTAAAACCATGAGCCCTACCAAAGAGCCCTCGGCAAATCCGTTAACACTGAAGGAACGAATCAAAGTACCGCGCCAGCACATGCCGGAACAGGCGGCGGACTTGCGTATTCTGAATTTCAAGGAAGTGAACCTCGGATACTCGACGGAACTGGCACGGCAGGAAGCGTTGCGATGCCTGGAATGCGCGAAACCCACGTGCGTGGACTTCTGCCCTGTCGGCGTCAAGGTGAAAGCCTTTGTGCAGTTGATAGTCGAAGGCAATTTCCTCGGCGCGGCGGCGAAGATTCGAGAGGACAACGTGCTGCCGGCGATTACGGGGCGCGTGTGCCCGCAGGAAGACCACTGCGAAGGCCAGTGCTTGCTGCACAAAAAAGTGGATTCGCTTGGGATCGGCTACCTGGAACGGTTCGTTGCCGACTATGAGCAGCGGATGAACGTACCGCCTGCCTCGAACGCGGCCGCGACGGGCAAGAAGGTCGCTATCGTAGGAAGTGGACCAGCGGGGCTGAGCGCCGCGGGCGATTTAATCCAGAAGGGGAACGCTGTGCATGTGTTTGAAGCGCTGCACGAAATCGGCGGCGTATTGGTTTACGGCATCCCCGAGTTTCGTCTACCGAAGCAGGTCATTCGAGAACAGATCGATACGATGCGAAAGATGGGAGTGGTGTTTGAAACCGACGTGGTGGTGGGCAAGACCATAACGATCGACGAGTTGTTCGAAGAGGAAAGATATGACGCGGTGTTTATCGCCACGGGAGCGGGATTGCCCGTGTTCCTGAATATTCCGGGCGAGCACCTCAACGGGGTGTATTCCGCGAACGAATTCCTCACGCGCATCAACTTGATGCACGCATATGAGTTTCCCAGGTTTGACGAACCGATCGTCGATCTTCGCGGAAAGCATGTGGCGGTGGTCGGCGGAGGAAATACGGCGCTGGACGCGATTCGCTCGGCGCGGCGGCTGGGGGTTGAAAAAGCATACGTAATTTATCGGCGAAGCGAAACGGAAATGCCGGCAAGGATTGAGGAAGTGAAGCACGCAAAGCAGGAAGGCATCGAGTTTCGAATGCTGACAAATCCGGTGGAATTCCTGGATAACGGGAGAGGCTGGTTGAAGGCGGCGCGCTGCGTCGAGATGGAGTTGGGTGAACCGGACGCGTCCGGCAGGCGGCGGCCCATACCGAAGGCAGGATCGGAGTTTGATATTCCGCTTCATGTGGCAGTTATCGCGACGGGCACATCGGCGAATCCGCTGATCCAGTCGACAACACCCGGGCTGGACACAAACAAGCGCGGCTATATTGTGGCGGACGCGGCCACCCAGAAGACTTCGCGGAAAGGCGTGTTTGCAGGGGGAGATATCGTAACGGGCGGCGCCACGGTGATCCTGGCGATGGGAGCGGGGAGACGAGCCGCGAAAGCGATTCAAGAATATTTGGACACTGGCAACTGGTAAACAGGCAGGGAGTCCAGGAGAGCATTATGACCATCAAGAAATCCGAAGCACTGTCGTATCACTGGGGAACACGGCCGGGAAAAATCGAAGTGACCCCAACGAAACCCTGCCGCACGCAACGAGACTTAAGTCTGGCGTATACACCGGGAGTGGCCCAACCGTGTCTGGAAATCGAGAAGGAGCCCGCGGACGCATACAAGTACACGGCGAAGGGAAACCTGGTGGCGGTGATTTCGAATGGAACGGCGGTGCTGGGCCTGGGGCACATCGGAGCGCTGGCTGGCAAACCGGTGATGGAAGGAAAGGGTGTGCTCTTCAAGAGATTCGCGGATGTGGATGTGTTTGATCTCGAGGTAGATTCCACGGACCCAGACGAAGTGATCAAGGTGTGCCAGTTGCTGGAACCGACGTTTGGCGGAATCAACCTGGAGGACATCAAGGCGCCGGAGTGCTTCTACATCGAGGAAACCCTCAAGAAGACGATGAAAATTCCGGTGTTTCATGACGACCAGCACGGTACGGCTATCATTTCGGGTGCAGCGTTGTTGAATGCGCTCGAGATTGTGGGCAAACCGATCGACAAGGTCCGCGTGGTGTTCAATGGAAGCGGCGCCGCGGGCATTGCCTGCGCCGAACATTACGTGCGGCTCGGCGTGAAACGCGAAAACATCATCATGGCGGACACGAAGGGCGTGATTTACGAAGGGCGCACGGACGGAATGAATCCGTTTAAGGCGCGCTTTGCTCAAAAAACCGAGCTACGAACGCTGGCCGAGGCGGTGAAGGATGCGGATGTATTCGTGGGCCTCTCGGTGAAGGGTGCGTTTACGCCGGAGATGCTGCAAACAATGGCCTCAAGGCCAATCGTATTCGCGATGGCGAATCCGGATCCCGAGATCACTTACGAGGAAGCACTAGCCGCACGTCGAGATGTAATTGTGGCCACGGGCCGCTCGGACTATCCGAACCAGGTGAACAACGTTCTGGGATTCCCGTTTATATTCCGCGGGGCGCTGGACGTGCATGCCACAGCGATTAACGAAGAGATGAAATTGGCGGCGACTCGAGCGCTCGCCGCACTGGCAAAGGAAGACGTGCCGGATTCGGTGTGCCAGGCGTACGGGGTGGAGCGCATCCGGTTTGGGGCGGAGTACATTATCCCGAAACCGTTTGACCCGCGAGTGCTGGTGTGGGAGGCGTCAGCAGTCGCGCGAGCGGCGATGGAAACGGGTGTAGCTCGTACTCCAGTGGACATCGACGAGTACCGCGAACGGCTGGAAAGGCTCCTGGGCAAAGCGCATGAGTTGATGAGAATCATCATTCACAAAGCACAGGCCAAACCCAAGCGGGTGGTCTTTCCGGAAGGCGAAAACGAGAAAATCCTGCGAGCGGCTCACGCCCTGGTGGAAGAGAAAATTGCGCGACCGGTCCTGCTGGGAGACGAGGAGATCATAGAGTCCCGCGCCAGGGCTTTGGGCGTAGCTCTCGACGCAATTCAAGTGGTGAACCCGAAGACGTCGCCGAACCGCGAAGCGTATGCCACGCGTTTGTACGAGCTGCGGCAGCGCCGCGGCGTCACGCTCTCCGAAGCCAGGGAAATGATCCAAAACCGCAACTACTTCGGGCCGATGATGCTGCACGCGGGAGACGCGGATGCGCTGCTGGCCGGGGTCGACCAGCACTTCCCGGACACGCTCCGGCCGGCGTTGCAGGTAATCAAGCCAAGACCAGGAGTACACAAGGTATCCGGTTTGTACGTGGTAGTGACGCGACGGGGTGATATGTACTTTTTGGCGGATTGCACGGTGAACATTGAACCCACTGCCGAAGAGTTGGCCGAGATCGCGATTTGCGCGGCGTTGAACGCAAGGCGCTTCAATGTAACGCCACGCGTAGCGATGCTGTCATTTTCGAATTTTGGCAGCACTCCGCATCCGCTTGCAGAGAAAGTGCGGCGCGCAGTGCAGATCGTGCAGGCGGCCGACCCGACACTGATGGTTGACGGCGAGATGATGGCGGATACTGCGGTGACGCCAGAAATCATTGAGGAAACCTATCCCTTCTCGAAACTGCGCGGTGGAGCAAATGTGTTGGTGTTCCCCGATCTGATCTCGGCGAATACCTGCTACAAGCTCCTCAAGCGCATCGGCGGAGCCGAGACAATTGGCCCGATCCTGATGGGCATATCCAAGCCCGTGCATGTGCTGCAGCGCGGCGCGGAGGTCGAGGATATCGTGAACATGGCGGCTTATGCCGTGGTGCACGTGCAAGAGCTTGAAGCGAGGTGGGAGCGCGACGCACTGCGCCGGCTGCAGGGGGATCCGAAAGAAGCGAAACTGCAGGAAGTGAACTTCTGAAACAGCAAACAGGGGCCGGTTAGTCTCCGGCGAGCGAATAAACCAGGCGGTCACTGTCGAGGGATGCGAAAGCCAGGCGGGCGCGATGCTTTTCCGGCCCTTCGATATGCCAGGCGCCATTCTGTTCGACGATATTCATCTGGCTGCGGGCGCGCCACCAGTTGTCTAGTTCACGTGGAAGGCAGTGCCAGACGTTGTGATCGTCGCAGATTTTGCGCAGGTGGGCCAAGAGTTCTTCGTAAATGGCCCGCGGTTTCGAATCAATCAAATAGTCCGGATGGCTGAGAAGGCTTATCAAGCCATTGTGTCCCAGAATAAGGGAAATCTGCTGCTTCCAGAGATCGATATTGAACTGCTCGAGAATGTTGAAGACCGAATAGTCCTGCGCGGTCGTCAGCGGAAGCTCAACAATGTTGCCGATGAAGTAAGGCATGACGGTACAACAGCCGCCACGCTGCGGCTCGAGATGTGCGACATTGGGCACAGACATGTCGTAGGAGAATTTAAAAGCGCTGAGCCAATCCTGATTGCGGTACATCGCTCCGGCGCGGAAGCCACGGGCTTCATATTTTTCAACGTAGCTGTTAATGAGTTGGGCGCGGCGGTCAAATTCCAACCTGCTCTGGAAAAGATAGCCGTCGTGATTCAGATCGTGAACGTTGAATTCGAAGCCGCGAGCGCGTATCTCATCCCAGTAACTTTGTGGGACGTCGTACCTTTTTTCGGGAATAACCTGGAACGAGGCACGGAAGCCATACTTCGCATCCATGTCCATCAGCACCGAAGAATAATCCCGGCCGGTGCCGGTTTCCACATCGTGAGTGACGATCGCACAAGAATTCGCGCCTTCCGGCCAGAACCAGATAAACGGGATTCTAGAGATCTTGTTGGCCTGCATAACAAGCTTCAGAAATTCCTGGTGCAGGAGATCAGCGGTGAAATCAACCGGCCAATGGGGAAATGGGACATTTCGCCAGTCTTTGAAATACGACTTCTGAAAATGACGGCGGACACGAACAGGCAAAAGCTCGCGAATCCCGTAGTAGGCTTTGCGGACAAATCGATTTCTGGTGATGCTCTTCTTGCCGTTTTGCAGGTGGGGTAGATACCGTTCGGAGCGAAGATTCTGGATCACGGCAGGAAAATCAAACGGCACATGAGTGCCGCTTCCATTGCGCTGGGTAAGCCGCAAGGCGTCGTAGCGACCGGCAGAGGCGAATTCGGGCGAGGTGCCGGAAGAGCAACTGCCGTAGCACACCAGATCGGGACCGAAATGAAAGAAGCCGGTTGAGTCGTTTGGTCCGCTGGTCTCCCAGAGATTGGTCGCGGCCAGCGAAATCCGGAAATAATCCCGGAGCGCAGCGGCGCAGAGTTGGCGGTTAGAACTCATAGCAGCGCAAATGAACTAAACCACAAACCAACGAACCTATCAGGATGGAAGCGACCAGGCAAGACGGGGACTTGAGGAATAATTCGTAGCTTCAGCATCTCGACCTAGTCCTGAAAAAAACGCAAATTACAACGAGTTTACATCCGCTGACGGGTCAATCCAATAGCCATTTGGTACTGTGAAATGGAGACAAGCGGACTTGGCGGGGTTGGCCCTTCCGTTATATCGACACGATTTTCTCGGCGGCCTCGCAAAGCGAATTGGCGATTAGGTCGGAGCCTGTCTGGGGAGAAGCACCCGGGCGGAGGATACGAACAGTCTTGCAACCGGCGCTCCTTCCGGCTAGAACGTCGCCTTCGGAGTCACCGATCATCCAGGACTGCGGCAACTCAAGGGAATGCTCTTTTGCGGCCCGGATGAGCATGCCCGGGAGGGGTTTCCTGCAGGCGCATTGAGAATCATTGTCGTGAGGACAGAAGTAAACCGCGTCGATCGTGGCATGCAAAGAAGCCAATTCCTGCAGCATACGGCGATGTATGGCCTCGAGCTCGTCAGCCGCCAGGAGTCCCTTGGCCACACACCGCTGATTAGTCACAACAATCACCAAGAAGTTGGTGCGATTCAGGATCCGAATGGCTTCGGGTACTTGCGGCAGGAACTCGAAATCGTCCCAACGGGTGATGTATTGCCCCTCGGGCGCTTTACGATTGATGACGCCGTCACGATCCAGAAACACGGCCCTGGGCATGAAAGAGTTCCTGTTCGACGATTTCCGAGATGATATGTCCGATCAAGGTGTGGCATTCCTGGATGCGCGGGGTGCTACCGGAAGGAACGCAAATGCACACGTCGATGGCGCAGTGTTTGAGCTTACCGCCGGAGGCGCCCGTCAAAGCGACGGTATGGAGGCCTGACTCGGCCGCTTTGGTCAGTCCGAGAACGACATTGGGGGAGTTGCCGCTCGTGGAGAGGCCAATGGCAACGTCACCGGGCTGGCCCAAAGCCTCAATCTGGCGGGAAAAGACCTGCTCGAAACCATAGTCGTTCGCAATCGCTGTCAGGCTCGAGCTATTCACCGTGAGTGCAATTGCCGGCATGGCGGCACGGTCAAAAGCAAACCGGCCGACAAAATCAGCGGCGATATGCTGGCAATCAGCGGCACTACC
>DATJZF010000068.1:0-92394 GCA_035499255.1 Dongiaceae bacterium
TACCACGGAAAGAATAGAAAGCAACACGCCGATCTTAGGAACGTAGAGTCCAAACCCGATTACGCTCGCTGCGATTCCAGAGAGCGGTGCCGAGCAGCATCAGCGATTCGTTTACATGGCGCAGGCTGAGGTACAGGGCAAGAAATAGCGGGATCGCAAGAACCTCATCCACGATAATGAAGAAATCAAGACTGACCAGACCAATCAACAGGTGCGATTGCAGTAGCGCGAAATGTCCAGCCACGGTGGAAGGCGGCGGCCACACAAAGAAGGCCACGATTTGGACAAGGAATATTGCGACGCTGATCAGCGCGGCCATAGCTGCAATTCGATACAGGGAGTGCCAACGGACCTCGCCGACGTCTGAGAGAAGCGCCGGGGCCGGAATGGCGTGCGACATGAATCCTCCATGCAAGGGCTGTCAGTCAGGTGAACGTCGAAAGATCGCAGGAATAATTCAGCTTGAATCTAGTGGCAGGACGCGGGCTAGTCCGTGACCGGGGTCACGCAAGGTAGGTCGCTGGCTCCGGAGGAAAAAATGGGAATGGGTCGCGTGACACGCACGCCCCGCGATTATATGCTTTGCTTCTCACCCTGGACCACCTGTTCCAGCACGCTGAATTGGAGTCAAGATATGAGCCCGGAAACAAGCAGTCCTCCACATCGCGTCATACTCTGCATCTATTGTGGTAAGCCGGTTCACCCACCGAAGAACATTCTCCAAAGGGCCAGTTCCATTCGAAACGAGGAATCACGTTCGACCGCACATTTGCTCTCCCGCGTATTTCTGCTGCGATGCCGTTCCTGTGTTCGTGAAGCCGTCTACACCCTCGGTCAAGTCATCGACGGTCCTGAAACGCCAACATCCCAAGAGTCCAGTTTGAAATAGGAGCTGTAACGCGCGGGCTGCAGTTAACTGAATTTCGTCCATAAACGAGCGGCTCGATCAACGTGTGGCACGCGAACTCCGCTAATGCTCTTTGTTTATGCTACAAAGGGACTCGTGATTGCTAAAGAGTGGAAGGGCCATCCGTTCGAGATTGGGGATCGCGAATACTATGACTTTTACTCGGGATTAGGAAGCCCTTAAAGGTGGTCGCGATCATTCGTAGGCGTCGTGATCGGCTCGCTGATTCTCCTCCCGTTGGCCAACTGGGCCGTGTGGGCGCTGATCCCGCCGCTACAGCCTCATTCGCTGGCGAAGACGGGGAACTTCGTCTTAGTCGGCGGCATCGACACCTACTACGAACGACACGGCTCGGGTCCGCCGCTGATCCTCATTCCTGCCGGCGGCACCCACACCAGCACTTGGCGATTCAACGTCGGCGCCCTGAGCCGCGCACACGAGGTCTGGACACTCGACCTCCCCGGCTCCGGCTACTCCGACAAGCCCTCCACCTTTCCGTACACGCACCGGAGCTACGCCGAGTTCGTCCGGGACTTCATGACGACCATGGGCATACATCCGATGCATTGGACTATACCTTGGCATCGTTTGAGGTGGCGCTCGCGAGCGAACTACGGAAAGCAGGTGCTTCGATTGATGAGAAACGAACCCGCCTCGCAGCAATCGACGTGGAATTAAACCGATTGGCCGAGGCCGTCGCGATGCACGGGACCTCGCGTGCGCTCATGGCCGCAATTTCGGCCCGAGAGGAGGAGCGAGCGTCAATTGAAAGGTCTCTTGTGGCTTCAGGCCCCGGATCGATAAAGGCTGCAATAGAAGATGTGCGTGAGTTTGCCAGACAGCAATTGGACGACATTCGCGGTGTGCTGGCCGAGCAACCAGCATCGGCGCGCATGATGCTCTCAAAACACGTGGACAAAATCGTGATGCGGCCTACTCGAAACGGGGATGAACGCTCTTACGTGGCCGAGGGTGGATGGGATCTGCTCGGAAAATACGAAGGGCGGCCTGGCGCCGCCCTAAGGAATCTGGAGATGGTTGCGGGGGTCAGATTTGAACTGACGACCTTCGGGTTATGAGCCCGACGAGCTACCAGGCTGCTCCACCCCGCACCATTAGTATAAAGAAGGGGTGCAGTTCCGTCAAACCGCCAAAGATTTGCGCCAAGGAACCCCGAATTTCCTTGTTCTACCGCCGGCTCAACCACACCAGCGTCACGCCGAGTGTAACAATGGCGATCCCGATCCAGCGGTGGCGCGTGATGCGTTCCCCCAAAAAGAATTTCGCGCCGAAGGCTCCCGCGGCGTAGCTTAGCGCGCTAACCGGAACCACGAAGCTCACTTCCAGGAACGACAGGATCGCCAGAAGCGAGAAAAATCCAAGGGCCATCAGGCTAATTCCCACCCACAACCAGGGCAGCCGAATGGCTTGTCCCACGAAGCGCAGCAACGAACGAGGCCGAAAATCGTGGATCTCGCCCATGCTTTTCATCGCGCGGCTGAGGCAAAGTTCGCCCCCTGTCCCCGCGACCACGATGGAAAAGAACAGTACGTACTCAAGCATCGCTACGGCACCACCGTCGTGTTTGGAGGAGTGCGCCCCACCACCAGCACTCCAAGGCAAATGAGCCCGATGCCAGCCCAGCGCAGCGGCGAGACGATCTCACCCAGCAAAAAATAGCTCAACACCGCGACCGTCGCGTAGGAAAGCGCCGTGGCAGGCTGAACGTAGCTATAGTCTGCCCAGGTCAGCAGCATCATGTGTACAAGGAAGAAACCCAGCAGGCACGCGATCCCCAGCCACAGCGTGGGAATCGAAAAGACCCGCAATGCCACCGGAAGCAAGTCGCCGATACCCTGCAGTTGCACATGGCCGACATGCTTCATTCCTTTTCCTAAAAGGACGTTCCCCATTGGGCCCAGGATGATACTCACCAGAATGAGGGGGACGGTCTTCAATTGCAGCCGGCGCGCGTGGTGTTCGTGGTGGTCCAATGATGTGGGAGGCAGTCCAATTAACAGTTGCAATCAGAATAAAAAGGCCTTTTCTATCTTACGCGAAACCGGCGAATCTCCAAAAAAGAAGCAATCCAAGCGGGCCAAACGCTTTCCGTGTCTTGGCGGCTATGTTAGCCTGAAAGAACTGGTTGAGCTGAGAATTTCCGGGCGTGGGGCCGCGACAATGCTCAATCCGAAAGAGGTTCTTTGTATCTGAAAGTTCTTGAATATCTGCCGCTGTTTCTCGCCGCCATTCCTTTTGTCTATTATGCTCTTGCGATCGTCAGCTCGTTTGAGTTTTTTGGCCAGAGCCGTGCGCACCAATCTGCTGAACCACCCTTTACTCCGCCAATCAGCAATTTGAAACCTGTGAAGGGTTTGGATCCTGGCGCTTATGAGAACTTTGCCAGCCTTTGTCGCCAGGACTATCCCGAGTACGAACTGCTCTTCTGCACCACGGATGGCACCGACCCGTCCGTTCCTGTTATTCAGAAACTCATGCGCGACTTTCCCGAGCGTCAGATTCGCCTTCTCTACAGCGCCGGAATCGACGCTATCAATGACAAGGTCGCTAAGCTGGGGTTAATGACCCGCGAGGCCAAGTACGAACACTTGGTGATCAACGACTCTGACGTGCGAGTTACTCCCCATTATTTGAGAACAGTTGTCGCCCCGTTGCAGGATCCGAAAATTGGCGGCGTTACGTGCTTTTATGTCTCCACCGAGGATAATTCGCTGGTCGAGCGCTTGCAGAGCGTCGGAATGATCTCGGACTTCTACGCAGGAATTCTCGTCGCCTGGAAGCTCGACGGCGTCTATTTTGCGCTCGGGCCAACGATGGTCTCGACAAAGCAAATGATCCGGAAGTTCGGGGGATTCCAGGTGCTGGAAAGCCGCCCGGCGGATGATTTGCTTTTCGGACGGCTAATTGCGGAGCAGGGCGCGGAAATGAGACTGCTTCCTTATACCGTCGAGACCACGCCCGACTACAAAGGCATCAGCGAGTTGTTCGCCAAGCGCTCTCGTTGGATGACCGTCATGCGCAAGATGCGCCCCTGGGGCCACTTCGGCTTGCTGTTCACCTGGGGCTTGCCGTGGAGCTTATTCGCTCTCGCGCTACATCCAACTCTGGTGGTTGCCGGCACCTACCTTGGTGGCTATTTTGCCTGCCGTGTTCTTATCACCTGGTTAATTGGTGCCTATGGTCTGAAGCAAAACGCTTTTTGGAAGAACTATGCCTTGATCCCGTTTTGGGATGCCCTCGCATTTTTGGTCTGGCTCACAAGTTTCACGCGTAATTACATACGCTGGCGCGGCGTCGATTACGAGCTGCGCGAAGGCCAGTTGGTCTTGCGGGAAGATGCGCATAGCCGCAGCGTCGAGAAGACTACCTCGTAGAAAAGAAAAGCCTTCGCGGGATCCCGGAAAGGCCAGCTTCCTTCCGCTTAAAAAAGTTATTTCCCTGGCGCTTTGTTGACCGCGGCTTTCGCCTGTTCGACGGAAGGCGTTTTGCCCGAAACATTGGTCTGCAACTTGCGCGTGTTGTGGGTTTGACGCCAACTGACCTGCGGAAGCATTAGCGTCGTGTCGACGCGGTCGCGATACTGAATCGCGATGTTCACCAACGAATCCAGCAGCGAATCGGAAAGAAGGTGTGGCTGTAGGCCAAGATCAACCAGCTTGGAATGCTTGGCGTTGTAATAATGCGCTTCGGCTTCGACGCGCGGGTCTGGGATATGGTCTACCTCTACGTGCAGGCCCATTTCTTTGCCGGCGGCCTGAACCTTTATCGCCAGATCTAGCACCGAGAATTGCTCCGTAAATTGGTTGTAGACGCGGCATTCGCCCTTGTTCGCGGGATTCAGGCAAGCTAGCTCAATACATCGAACGGTATCGCGGATGTCGAGGAATCCGCGAGTCTGTCCGCCCTTGCCGTACACCGTCAAAGGCTGGCCAATCGCCGCCTGCACGCAAAAACGATTCAGCACCGTTCCGAACACGTCGTCGTAGTCGAAGCGGTTGATCAGCGTCTCGCTTAGCGCCGTTTCGTCCGTCACCGCCCCGTAAACCACGCCCTGATTCAAATCGGTCGCGCGGAGGCCCCAGATTTTGCAGGTGAACATCATATTGTGACTGTCATGCACCTTTGACAGGTGATAGAACGAACCCGGCTGTTTCGGGAAGGGAAGTACGTCGGACCGGCCGTTGTGCTCAATCTTGATGTAGCCCTCTTCAATGTCGATGTTTGGAGTCCCGTATTCACCCATTGTCCCCAGCTTGACGATGTGACACTCGGGTGCAGCCTCTCGCATCGCAAAAAGCACGTTGAGCGTTCCGACGACGTTGTTCACCTGCGTGAACACCGCGTGTTTTCGGTCGATCATCGAATACGGGGCGGAGCGTTGTTCCGCGAAATGCACGATCGCTTCAGGTTCGATCGCTTTCACCGTCGAATAGATGAAGTCGTAGTCGCACACGTCGCCGACTGCCAGGTCGATGGTCTTTCCCGTTTGCCGGTGCCAACATCGCAGACGGTCGCTTAGCGGTTGAATCGGTGTCAACGTCTGCGCGCCAAGTTCGTGGTCCCACTGACGCCGCAAGTAGTTGTCAATGATTGTTACAGCGTGGCCTTTCGCGGAAAGATACAGCGCTGTTGCCCATCCGCAATAACCGTCGCCGCCCAGTACGATAATTTTCATTCGTCACTCCACTTGATGTGAATCAAGATTCTCTATGTTGGGATTTATTCAGATTACATGAGGCCGACTGCCGGAACAACCCGCTGTTCGACTCGCTAGTTCAATGACTATCGCATCAAGTCCCCAATAGACGTGCCCGCGGGACCATTGCTGATCAATTGTTTGCCACCGCTTGACGTGACGGTATGAACCGACTCGCCGCCCACCAACGACTTGACGCGGATTATGGCCGTATTGGTTCCCACCAGATAATAGCGTTCATTGCCGTGCCACAGCGAAATAAACTGCTCGTCATTCAGGAAAACTGGCGGAGCATCCGGTGCTGCGGCACCATATTCGAGATTATTGAACTTGCCGTTGAGCAAGAGCGGATCGACACCCGTGTAAAACACCACCGACGAGAACGTGTAGTAGTGATGATCGAGAATCAGCTTGCCCGGCGGTGATTTAAGGTACGCTTCGGCCAACGGTCGCGACGCAAGAAAAGGATCGAACACCACCAGCGCCAACCTGGCCGCATGAAAGAACAAAACCATCATGACCGCGCTCAGAACCCCCGCGCGCACGTCTTTACGGAAGAGATTGCCCAGTGCGCCGACCAGGAACGCGACGCCCGCCAAGACTAAGGGCAAGCGCAGATACGCAAACGAATCGAACGTGAGGTCCAGCATGTGGCCGAGCGAAAGCGTGTACGCCGAGGGATGGGAAGACAGCGCGTGGGAAATGTCTCCAGGCGTGGGAAGATTGCGGACTTCGAAAGCGATTGCGAAGCACGCGACGGCCGCGAAGGCGACTAGAACACCTAGCACGCGGGTTCCACCCCGTACCCACGATGATTCCGTGGTCATCGCCGAGCCGATCAGGAGCGCAAGCGCGGGGTAGCACGGCATCGAGTAATACTCTTGCGTCGTCGAAAACGTGAAAAACACCAGCATGAACCCAGTCCAGCACAGCGCAAGCAGCCGTGCTTGTCCCGCGCGATCCGTCGGTTTGAACGACAGCTTGAAGATCGAAGGGAGGTACACGCTCCAGGGGAATAGCCAGAGAAAGTGAAACAGCCAGAACCACAGGCGCGGCACGGTGTTGTAATCCCGTGGATACCGCATGTTCAGGAAGCGCAGCAGTTGCTCGTTAATAAAGTAGAACCACAAAAAACCGTGGTACTCTCCCGGCCCGCTGTGGAGCGTCCATGCGAAATACGGCGGATTGCGCAATGTCGCAAACACATGCCACGGCGCCGCGATGAGCAATGCAATCAGCGCTCCGCTAAAAGGATGCAGCCGTTGCCAAGTTCTGCGCACGAGCAGCTGCCGGGTCAAAGCCAGATAAATCAATGCGCCTGCCACCGGAAACACCACGCCGATCAAACTCTTCAGCAGCAGCCCGAATCCCAAACTCGCGGCCAGAATCACGGACCACAACCTCGGTCGTTCTTCCTCCGGATCGAGCGTGCGCAAAAATGCCCACATCGACAGCGCGATCGTGCCCGTCAGCATGACGTCCGGGATTTGAATGCGCGTGAAAAGGAACAGGCCTACACACGTGCCGATGCACATTCCTGCGTATAGTCCCGCTCGTTTTCCGAACGCCCACGTGCCAAACGCCGCGGTCAACAACGCCAGCAGCACTGCCGCGAACGCCACAGGAATACGGGCTGCCCAATCGTGTACGCCGAATGCCTTATAGGAAATAGCGATCAGCCAATAAATGAACGGGGCTTTTTCGAGATATAAGACGCCATCGAGTCGAGCGGTAACCCAGTCTCCGGTCAGCAGCATTGTTTTCGCAATTTGCGCTTGGACCGCATCGACATCATCTTGCAGCGACGGCGGGGAAACGATGCATCCAAAATAGATCGCCGCCGTGATCAGCACCACCGCCAGATAGACTGGCCAATTCGATCCACGCTTAACCCCGCCGCCTAAATCGCCACTTGCCATTTTTTCATCCACAAGAAAAGGATCAGGAATCCCCACAGGTGATAACCGACGTTAATCTCGCGCCGAAAATGCCGCTCCATCAGCTTCTCGATACGCTCTTTCTGGAAGAAAGACCCATACTCCCGCAGGCCGTCGCGCATGGTCTCCACCAGCAAGTTGCGCAGCGGTCCACGAAGCCACTCGTGAGCGGGAATGTCGAACCCGGTTTTCTTTCGATGCAAGATAGTCTGGGGCAGTTTATCGGCCATCAATCGCTTTAATACCACTTTCTGCTTTGCCCCTTGAATCTTGAGCGAGGTCGGCAGCGACGCCGCGAATTCGACGATGCGATGGTCAAGAAAAGGCGGGCGCACCTCGACCGAATGCGCCATGCTCATGCGGTCGCTCTTCGTCAGAATGTCGTCCGCCAAGTAGTATTTCTGGTCGAGCCACAGGTATGGCGCGAGGTCGTCATTCACCGTAGGCAATGTGCGAATCTGCCCCAAAATCTCTGCCAGCGAATCGGGCATAGGCCCGCGAACCAAGTTATCTATGTCATCTTTCGCGAATGTCCCATTCCAATAAGCATGTGCGACCTCTGGTGGCATCAGACAGCCTTCCAGCAGTCGCGTGGCCTTGTAGTCGAAGCCCATTTTCTCGTCGGAAACAGGCCAGCGGCGAATTGCACCGAGCGCCAGCGAAACCATCCCGCGCGGAAATCTGCGGATCGTCCTCGCCATCCGGTCGGCACGGTATGTCAGATAACCGCCAAACAATTCGTCCGCGCCCTCTCCACTTAGCGCCACTGTGGTTTTACGCTTGCACAGCTTTGAAAGAAACCACACGGGTAGCGCCCCGGCATCCGCGCTTGGTTCGTCCGAATAATGTGCAAACTCTTCAATCGCGGCCTGCAACTCCACCTTCGGGTTAAGGTCCATCTCGTCATGGTCCGTGTTGTACCGCTTTACTGCCGCGTGTACATACGGCGTCTCGTCAAAACTCCGTCCACGAAATGAAATAGAAAACGTTTTCAACTGTGCGGAAGTCGCTTGCGACGCATAGTGAAGAATCGAGGTGGAGTCCACGCCCCCGCTCAACCACACGCCGAGCGGCACATCGGAAATCATGTGCTCTCGCACGGACTCTTTCATCAGTCGATCCAGCTCTTCCGTAGCTTCTTCCATCGCGATATCGCGGAGATTGCCGTATGGCAGGTCCCAATACTTGCCCGTGCTAACCTCTCCGTCCCGCCACTCCAGCCATGCCCCTGGCGTCAGCTTGACGATGCCGTCAATCAAAGTCCACGGTGAGGGGATATAGTTCAGCGCCAGATAGCAATCGAGCCCCTCGAGCGATAATTTGCGGGGAATCTCCGGATGCACGAACAGCGCCTTCAGTTCGGAGCCGAAATACAAATCCTCGCCGTGCCGGGAATAGTAGAGCGGTTTGATGCCCAGCCGGTCTCGGGCCAGCACCAGCCGTCGCGATGGCTGGTGCCAGATCGCAAACGCAAACATCCCCCGCAGGCGCGCGATGCTCTGCATGTCCCACTGCAGAAACGCCTTCAACACTGTTTCGGTATCAGAGTGCGAGGAGAACCGATGCCCCAGAGGCTCGAGTTCGCTCCGCAATTCGAGGTGGTTGTAAATCTCGCCGTTGAAGACAATGCCCCATTCGCCGCCGTTCTCGAGAATCGGCTGGTTTCCGCATTGCAAGTCGATGATTTTGAGTCGCGCCGCGCAGCACGAGAAAGCTTCCGAGGAAAATGCGCCTTGCTGATCCGGCCCGCGATGATGCAGCGTGGCCACGGCTTTTTCGATCCGCCCCTCAGGCGCCCGTCGATTTTTATGCGTGAAGCCCGCAATCCCGCACAAGCGTTGTGCCTTTCTTACGAAGAGTATTGTGTGCGCACCTGCAGTAGCCCAGGCTATATTGCGAACCGGAACTTTCTACTGCGGAGACCCTCAAGGCCGTTGGCCGAGGCGGAACAGAAATAATTCTGCGCGACTGTAAGATTCTTCGTTCCCTTCAATTAAACGAACGCGAAGTGGGCTCTTTCAAGCCTACATGCAGTCAACAAGCAAGTGCAAGCGCAGTTGGATACCTACAGTGTCGTGAGTGCGAAGTCACTCAGCTACCAGGTATTGTAAGGACTCGGATCCGATACCCCCGTACCATCGCAACTTGAATGAACGTCATCGATGCCAGAGCCCGACTGATCCGGCGAAATCACCTGGTCGCTAAAATGCAGCGTCCAGTCCAACCGGCAGACCGGGTCGACCGGTACAGCTCGAAGATAGTGCCCGTCCACTAGATCCTGAATCGATTGCGGCGCCTGTTGCTTATCCAACGTGTAATTGTCGATCGCCTGCCGCATCGTCTGCAGATCTTCTTTCAGCACCGATTCCCGTGCTCCCTGGATCGACCGCTGGTACATGCCGACGCCGATGCCGACCAATATCAGGATGATCGCGATGACGATCATCACCTCAATCATCGTGAAGCCGCGTTGCCGCAATGTGCGGCGAACCCATTTAGGCGCGGCAATGGAGCAAGGAGCGATTTGCAAGGTCGGCCTCATTCTTACCAATCCGAGTATTTGGTGCCGTCCATCGCGGTGGCATCCGATTTCGAGTACACGTCGAAGACGTTCTTGCCGTCCCAACTCATGGAATCCGGATCGTCTTCCACGGAGCGGAGTCCCCAATCGGCCTGCTTGGTAAATGGGTCGATAGGAATACTCCGCAGAAAGTGAATCGTCTTTCCGCCCGTCCCGCCGCCGCCCAGCCCACCCGTCAGCGGGACGCCCGTAACCAGCGTCTGCAAATCAGGAGGATACCCGCCCGTCAAGGGATCGACGCGAATCTGGCCCTTATCTGCCAGCAATTTGTAGCGGTCGATCGCATCACGCATGTCCTGCAACTCGCGTCTTAAGGTGCGTTCACGCAATCGCCAGCCGGTGTAACGCGCTATCGGGAGCGCAGCCGAACACAGAATCACCAGAATGGCGCACGACACTAGCAGCTCGATCAGCACCATGCCCTCGGCCGCGACGTGTTTCCTGCTCTGGTTCATCGTCCTCATTCGTACGCTCGTCACGCTCGCGCGTCACTGCACCTTCAAAGAGGCTTCGCTTGTGACCAGCGGGATTGGCCTCTGTTGCGAATCCTTTGCGTTGATCTGAACGACCGACAGCGTGGACGTGCCGGGGGCTATCGCCTTCACCACCACGCCTAACAGGGTTCCGCTTCCGCTCACTCCAGGAGTGTTTGGCTGGCGCGTGGCCGAGATGATCGCCTGCCCATGTTCCTTATCAACCCTCTGTACGATCGCGATTTCCTGCGTACCGCCCGACAGGAATCCGCCATGACGTACTTCTTCGACGCTCAGCACCGCGGGATTGTATTGCAGCATCATCGGCACGGAATACAGGTCAGATACGTTCTCTACCACGATCCCCAGGGTCGCGGTCTGCCCAGCCTTAAGGTTCAATGCGTTCGGCTCGAACCGGATTCGTGGCCCGGAAACTTGTGGCGGCGCTGCCGGCGCCCCTGGATTTGGCGCGGCCGTATCCGGCGTTGCTACCACTGGGCCGTTCGCAGGCGTCGCTGGGATGGCGCGCTGCTCTGTGGGTGCGAAGCTCGCAGACCCACCCGGATTCGAAGAAGGCGCTTTGACGTCCAGTTCTCGCTTGACCGTTGGGTTGGTGTCCGATCCTGCGTACAGGCTCCGCAAATTTGCCTTGGTCCACTCGGGCATGCGAACAATGTGCGGAATCAAAACGATAATATCTTCGTTGTCCTGATGCTCGACATTTTCCGTCGAGAACAAGTAGTGCATCACTGGGATCTTTGCCAGCCAGGGCCATCCGTTCAGCGTTTTCGTATCGATTCGGTCAATCAACCCACCCAGAATGCTGACTTCGTTTTCCTTCAACCGGATTTCATGTTCAATTTTGCGCTGGCTGATGATCGGCTGTTGAATGCCACCGATGTTCTGGTAACCCGTTACCGAAGACACTTCCACCAGCAGCTTCATGCTCACGTCACGATTCGGATGCACGTGCGGAGTGACGTCGATATTCACGCCCACATCGATGTACTGGAATTGCGTGTTCACCAGCGGATTGACGAATCCCGCGCCGGCTGTGCTGCCGACGCCAACGCCTGCCTGGTAGCTGCCAGTCGCCACCGGCACGCGATCGCCGATGCGCAACTTCGCCGCCTGTCCGTCGATCGCGCGAATCTCCGGGTTCTCAATGATCTTTGTCGCCGAATCGGTCATCAGGAAGTTTGCCGTTGCGCTCGGAATCGTGAAGATCACGTCGTTCTGGTTAAGGTGGGTCAACTGGTTGAGTGTGATCGTGTTACTCGGGGTAGTGGTCGACGACGTCGAACTGCTAGTGGTGTTGTTGGGATTGATTGTCACCGAAGTGCTCTGTGGCGGAAGGATGCCCAGATTCTTCAAGTGATCCGTGCGCGCCTCGAGAACTTCCACTTGCACGATGACTTCCGGCTTCGCCTTGTCAATGTCTTTGATGATTTTATCGATGAGGGCGAGCTTGTCGGGCGTGTCCCGCACGATGATCGCGCTCTGCGCATTCACCTGCTGGATGCGCTTCAGATCGAGCAACTGGCGAAGTCCGGTGGTGACCTCGGTCAGATCCTGCGCCACCGCGATATTGTTCAGATAAAACGTTCGAACCACCTGCTCGTCATAGTCACGACGCTTCTGCGTCTGGTCGGGGATCACCATAATGATATTTTCGGTGACCGGCTTCCAGAACGTCTTGCTCTCCAGGCAAACGATATCGAGCGCCTGTTCCAGCGTTACGTTGTTCAGTTCCGTGGTAATTCGGCGCGCCTGCAGGTCCGGATCGTAAATCACCGTCAGTCCTGCCAGCTTGCCAATCGTGTCGAAGATGATCTTCGAATCATTCGACATCTTCAGGTTGATTGGTGCGCGGGAAAGCGGTTTCAACTCCGGTGGCGCGGACGCCAGTGAAGGCTGGCCATTTTCCATAATCGGTTGTTCTTGCGATTGCGCGGACCGCGTCCGTTCCGCGAGGTCTTCCAGGGACTTCTTCAACTCTTGGTCGGCGACGATGCTGGAGGGGTCGAGAATTGTGGCCCGTTGAAATTCCGAAATGGCACCCTGGATATCGCCCTTATCCCGCAGTTTCACTCCTTGATGGATGTGAAATTGACCGGCTTCGAAGCGGGACTGGTTCAGCTTGATCCGGTACGCCGCGTTGTTGGGTTCGGCCTGCAGTGCCTTGCTGTAGTAATCGACTGCCGCGTCGTAATCCCTTAAATCTAAAGCCTTTTCACCAGCCTTAAAGTCCTGCCCGCCCTTCTTGGGGCAGCCTGCTAGCGCAATTCCGAGGAAAATCCAAACCAGTATCTGACCACTGCGGCGCATGAATGCTCCGGAAACCGGATTAGGGGCATAGTCCGTCTTAAGTTGCTCTTGCAGTCTAGCACTCGCCTCATTGGGGCGGCAAGCAGGCCCGCGCGCGCCACCTCGATTAGCCCACAATTTCACCTTAGACACCCTCCCAGCGGTTTCAAATCTGGCCAGGCACACAATGAGCCCAAAATCAAGACAGCGCGGATCCCCGACGGCGACCTGACGGCGAGTTACGGGCTAGGGTGAAAGCAGGTCCACTCTTCTGCTTCCATAGCTTTAGACGCGCCATCGGGTAAAATGAAAGATTGTGGCTAAGCCAAATAGCAAACAAGGGAAGGGCAAAGACGCCAAAGCGCCTCGCGAGCAGATTGTCGCGCAGAACCGCTCCGCTTCGTATAACTACCATATTCTTGAGAAGCTGGAAGCGGGTCTAGTGTTGCACGGCACGGAGGTAAAGGCTTTGCGCGAAGGCAAGGCCAACATTCGCGACGCTTTCGTCGACTTCAAACCCAGCGGTCCCTATCTGGTGAACGCTCACATTGCGCAGTACATGCCCGGTGGCCCATGGAATCACGAGCCTCTGGGTGACCGGAAATTGTTGTTGCATAAACGCGAGATTCACAAATTCGCAGGTCGCACCGAGTCGAAGGGTTTAACCGTCATTCCCTTGCGAATTTATTTTCGTGACGGCATCGCCAAAGTCGAACTTGCCTTGGCTCAAGGGAAAAAATCGTGGGACCGCCGCCAGGATGAGCGCACCAAAGAGGCTCGCCGGGAAGCGGAACAAGCTATGTATCGCAACCGGAGGCGATAACCATCATGCAAATCACGCTAGACACCAGAGCTTTGACGACAATCGACGCCGACGCGCTGGTCACTTACCTCTTCGAAGATGGCGAACCGCAAGGCCGCCTCGCCGAGTTGGACCAGCCAACTGGCGGATTGTTGTCACGCCTCATCAAGAGCGGCGAAATATCCGGGAAAACTCTGGAGATGACTTTGCTCCACGCCCCCGCCGGTTTGAAAACCCCGCGACTCTTGCTCGTTGGTGCCGGTAAGCGGGATGCCTTCAACGCCGCAACCCTCCGCAAGCTTTCCGGAGCGGCACTCCGTTACTTGAAATCTCGTTCAGTACACTCTTTTGCTTTTGCACTGCGGGAGAAGGACGGCACCGAAGATGCCGCACAGGCGGTGGTCGAGGGCTTGATCACGGCTGATTTTGAAACCGACAAGTATAAGACCGACAGAAAGACCGACAAGTTCGTCGACAAAGTGGCGGTAGCCGGTTTCGGTGACTCCGGCAAGACCGCCGCAGAAAAGGGAATTGCGCGCGGCCGTACCATCGCTGAAGCTCAGAATTTTGCCCGCGACCTCATCAACGAGCCTTCCAACAAATTGACACCCCGTATTCTTGCCGAGAAAGCAGAAGCTATGGCGAAGGAAGCCGGACTGAAGGTCGAGGTTCTGGACGAAAAAAAGATCGCCGATCTGAAAATGGGCGCACTACTCAGTGTCGCTCAGGGCAGCGTGGAACCGCCGCGAATGATCGTCATCACCTACACGCCGGCGAATCCGAAACCGGGTGCTCCTGTTGTGGCATTGGTTGGTAAAGCGGTCACGTTCGATACTGGCGGTATCTCTATCAAGCCTGCCGACGGCATGGAAAAGATGAAATACGACATGGCCGGCGGCGCCACCATGATCGGTGCGATGCGTGCTCTGGCAGCCCTGAAGCCTGCCGTCAAGGTCATTTGCGTTGTTCCGGCCACCGAGAACATGCCCGGCGGCAAAGCCCAAAAGCCCGGCGACATCCAAACCGCCATGTCCGGCAAGACCATCGAAGTCCTCAACACCGATGCCGAAGGCCGCCTAATCCTTGCAGACGCGGTTCATTACGCGAAGCAGCTCGGCGCAACCCATCTCGTCGATGCCGCCACGCTAACCGGCGCGATCGTGGTCGCTTTGGCCAATGTAAACGTAGGCGTCTTCGGCAACGATCAGCCCTGGACCGATAAACTGTTGGCCAGCGCAAAAGCAGCCGGCGAAAAAATGTGGCAGCTTCCCATGGACGACGAGTATCGCGAGTTCATCAAGGGGAGCTTCGCCGACATTCAGAACATCGGCAGCGGCAAGGGTGGTGGTTCCATCACGGGCGCCTGGTTCATTCGCGAATTCGCCGGCGACACGCCCTGGATTCATCTCGACATCGCGGGTACTGCCTGGAACGACGACGCGAAAGCGTGGTTAGCCAAAGGACCAACCGGCGTCAGCCTCCGCACCCTCGTCCACCTCGTCTCCTCCCTGTAACGGTTTCCTTGTAGGGGCGCAGCACTGCTGCGCCACATGTCCGCAAGATGCCATGCTGCAGGAAGCGTTACGACCTCCCAGCTGCTCCCTCACATCCGGTCTGCCGTTTCAATCCCCAACAAACCCAACGCCAGCATCAATTGCCTCTCCACCAACTCCGTCATCCCCAACAAGAACGCCCGCTTCTGTTCATCTGCTTCTTTGAGAATCGGGTGCCGGTGATAAAAATTATTGAACGCCTGCGCTAATTGAAACGCGTATTTCGCCACAAAGGCCGGCTCCTGCGCGCCAATCGCAGCGTCGACCGCCGCATCCAGCGTCCCATTCAACAACAGCAATTCCCAAAAATCGCTGCCCTGCGCTCCATTCAACAAAGTGTTCAGCGCATCCGGTCTAACTTCAACCCGCACGCTGCTCGCTTCCGCCCCTTTGCGCCGAATTCCGCGGATCCGCACCACCGCATACTGGCAGTAGGGCCCGGTCTCCCCCTCCGCCTTCAACGCATCTTCAAAATCAAACGCGATGATGGTGTTCCGCGTGAACTTCAGCAAGAAGAACCGTAGAGCACCGACAGCAAGCGCATTCGCCGTTTTCGCCAATTCCTCGGGCGTCATATCCGCCTGCTTCAGTTGTACGCGACTCTTCGCTGCCTCCAGCATTCGGTCAATCAAATCATCCGCTTTTACGCCAAATCCTTTCCGCCCGCTGACCTCCACATAAGGCTTGCCCGCTTCCTCGGGCGTGAGTTCGTAGCCCAATTCCCGTGCACACCGTGGAGTTAGCGCCACAATCTGGTAGTCAAAGTGGATAGAATGATCCGCTTCCTTCGTGTGCCCCAGCGCCCTCAATCCTTCGGCAACCACGTCCTGCAAGTACGCCTGCCGCGTGTCGATCACGTTGTAAACGGCGTCGGCATGTCCGAAGTTCGGTGCGCCGCTCTCGTTCTCTCCCGCTGTCGTCGCCCAAACCGTTTCGCCCGCGGGCGGATTCGGCCATTTACGGTAATGAAAATCTTTGCCAAGCAACCCGAATTTCCAGAGTTGGTACGCGATGTCTTTTCCTACATACGTTACCGTGCCGTTCGAACGCACGATGATCTTTGCCTGGTCCTCTTCGCCTGCCCCGTCTTCCCCCCCAGGTCCCCCTCCATGGTTCCAGGGCATGATCCAGCAGCCCGCATTCTTACCTGTGGTTGCAAGTTGAATCGCGCCGCTGCCTTTCAACTTTTCGAACGCCGCGTCCCAGAAATGCAGGTGGAGAATCTCGCTCTCTCTCGCCAGCAACTCGTAAAAGATATCGAGCCGCGCCATCGTGCGCAGGTGATACCCGACGATGGCATCGGCAATGACCGCCGCCATTTCCGCGGTCTCGCCCCGGCCGTTCTCTATCGCTTGCAGGGTTTCTCCGTGCAGTTTAGCCGCACGTTGTTTGTCGGCATCCAGGAACTGTTTGGCCTTCGCGTACAGGTCCCAGCAGACATAATCGAAGTGCGGCTTCGCGGCGAGGCCCTTAACCTCACCGAGCGATTTTTGCTCCATGTGCTCGAACCCGATAACCACATCCGCAACCTGCACGCCGGTGTTGTCGATATAGTTCTGCACCGCCACGTCCTGACCGGTGTGCCGGAGTAACCGCACCATCGTGTCGCCCAGCACCGCATTGCGCAGGTGCCCAATGTGCGCCGCCTTATTCGGGTTGATGCTCGTATGCTCCACGATCACGCGACGAGCATGTTGTAGGGGCACATGCTGCGCCCCGGTCGGTGCAAAACTCAGCGACTTCCAGAATGCCGCTCGGTCAAAGAACGCGTTTAAATACCCCCCGCCCGCAACCTCCACTCGCGCGATGCCCTCAACCTTGGGCAACGCCACAGCAATCTCCTGCGCAATCGCGCGCGGCGCCTTCTTCAAACGTTTCGCGAGCTCGAAACACACCGGCGATGCCGCTTCTCCTAACTCCAGCTTTGGCGGACGTTCCAACACAATGGGGATCTCGACTCCATATGTCTGCCGGATATGGGCGGATAGCGCGTCGCGCAAACGCTGAATCAATGTCTGATACACGTGGCCTCAGCTTGTTTCAACTACGATTTGGAATTTTCCAGTATATCAGTATCATTCCAATGAGTTACCGAAAGGCTCTCGCACTTCGGGTCAACCAATTGGCCTTTCGCGGCGTCCAATTTCCTGTACCAACACCATCTGGCTCCGTGGCTGGTCAATGGGGGCAGCTTCGGCCTTCAGGAGCAAAATGATTCTCAACGCAGGTACGAATCGCCCGGTTAGCACGCCGCGGTCTCATCCGAAATTGCGCGCTATTTCCTTCCTCTCCTCGCTTGTCCTCGTTGCGTTGGCAATGGCGCAGGAACCGAAAATTGCCGTCGACGTCAAGACCGTCAGCGTGCTCGCCACCGTGCGCGACAAGCACGGTAAAATCGTCCCCGGCCTGACCAAAGAGTCCTTCAAGCTTGAAGAAGACGGCAAGCCCCAGCCGATCGACTACTTCTCTAAAGAAAGCGATCTCCCTTTGCACATGGGGCTGCTTGTCGACACCAGCCTCAGCCAGCGCCGCGTACTTGAGCAGGAACGCACCGCCAGCTATTCCTTTCTCGATAATCTGCTCCGCCCAGAGAAAGATGTCGCTGCCGTCATTAATTTCGATTTTGATATCACTCTGCTGCAAGACTTCACCTCCTCTCGTCCCAAGCTCCAGGCAGCATTTCAGCAACTAGAGAATCCGCGGATGGATACGCAGAGGGGGCAGGGGGGCGGGGCCGCCGGAGGCCCGGGCCAGGGTGGCGGCTCCTACCCCGGCGGCGGTCGCGGTGGCCATGGCGGTCATGGCGGAGGTGGAGGGACGCACCTGTACGACGCCGTATATCTCGCCGCGGACGAACTAATGAGCAGGCGGCAGGGCCGAAAGGCTTTGGTCATACTCAGCGATGGCGTCGACCACGGCAGCAAAGAGACCCTGGCGGAAGCTGTTGAGGCGGCTCAGCGTGCCGACACCGTCGTCTATTCCATCCTTTTTGCCGATCCCGAAGGCTATGGCCACTTCCACGGTGGAGGAATGGGCCCCTACGGGGGCGGGCATGGGGGATACGGAGGAGGACACGGAGGGGGCTATCCTCCGCAACACTCCGAAGTCGATGGCAAGAAAATCCTCGACCAGATCTCCAAATTAACGGGCGGCAGGCTATTTCAAGTTTCGAAGAAGGACGCCGTCGAAAAGATCTACGCTGAGATCGAAGAGGAACTCCGGAATCAATACAGTCTGGGCTACACCCCCGCGAAAGATTCCGCGCCCGGATATCACAAAATTCTGCTCTCCACATACAACAAGGACTTCAAGGTCCAAGCCCGCGACGGCTATTATCTCGAGTCAAGGCACACCACCGCGTCTCTTGCCCAATAGTCGCGAACGTGGGGACGCAATCCCCAGGCACATTTTGGTATACACTCAGCGGCGCGCGAAGTGACCGGCCCGCCCGCCGGCCTCTATCCCAACTCCATAGATCGAAAGAGATACCGATGAAGCGATTCTGGCTGGTCCTCACTCTCTCATTTTGTCTTCTCCCCACGGTAGTCTGCGCGGACACGGTCATTCTCCGTGATGGTGCGAGCTACTCCGGACAATGCGTGTCACCTTCGAATGAACTCGAATTCACCGACAGCCAGGGCATTCAGTATAAGTTTCCGGTCGGGGACGTGCAGTCCGTCGTATTTACTAGCACGGCGGACATCGTCTCGCTCCGCAGCGGAAAAATGTATTCCGGCCAGTACAACGGTCCCGAGTCCATTAGTTTTCGCGATGCACAGGGAATCGAGTATCAATTCCCGCTTCGCGATGTTGAAACTCTTTTGTTCGCGAAATCGGCCACACCTCCGGCAGCATCGCCCATTCCGGCGAAAGTCATTCCTCTCGGCTCGGAAATCACGGTGCAAACCGATGAAAATATCGACTCGAACGATTCCTCTTCCGGCCAGCTCTTTGCCGCCAGCGTTCGCGAAGATGTCTTCGACAGCGCGGGGGCCGTCGCGATTCCCCGCGGCAGTCGCGCAAAGTTGGTGGTTCGCAACATCACAGGCGGCGGTGCAACTGGTAGTCCCCAACTGGTCCTGGACCTGTTCTCCGTCGACGTAAATGGCAAGGAGTATCGTGTCGACTCGGCCGATGTGGACCTGAGTAGCAAGCGCGGTGTGGGCAAAAACAAGCGTACCCTCGAATATGGCGCCGGGGGTGCCGGCTTTGGCGCGCTGCTCGGCGCGGTCTTCGGCGGCGGCCGAGGCGCTGGCATCGGAGCAGCAGCAGGTGCCGGTGCGGGCCTGCTGACGCAAATCTTCACGCGCGGTAGCCACGTAAAGGTTCCTGCCGAAACAACCATGCGTTTCCGCCTCGATCGCACGCTGGTCCTTAAACCGAAACCTTGAGTTCTTTGCTTCTTCACGTGCCATCATCACGAAGCCCAGTTTGACCGCGCCCCAAGGGGCCGATACTATCGAATATCGGTGCTCTTCCATGAAAGCGGCCTATTTCGATTGCTTTAGCGGCATCAGTGGCGACATGACTCTCGGTGCGCTCGTCGATGCCGGCTGCCCGCTGGACTGCTTGCGCGACGCACTCCGCAGCATTCAGGTCCCTGGCTGGCAAATCTCCTCAGAGAAAGTGTGGAAGAATGGCGTGTCCGCCACCCATGTGCGTGTCAACACCGAAGACACGCAGACCCATCGTTCGCTGTCGACAATTTTGGCCATCATCGACAAATCGTCGTTAGATTCCGGCGTGAAAGCTCGTGCGTCCGCGATTTTTACCAAGCTCGGTGAAGCGGAAGCCACGGTTCACGACGTGCCGATTGAGAAGATCCACTTCCATGAGGTGGGCGCGGTCGATGCAATTGTCGACATCGTGGGCGCGAGTGTTGGGTTTGCTGCCTTAGGCATCGAATGGTTTTTTTGTTCGGCTCTCAACGTCGGCGGCGGCACCGCAAAAATGGCCCACGGAGTTCTGCCGGTGCCCGCGCCAGCCACAGCTCGGCTTCTAATGGGCAAGCCGACCTATTCGAACGGGCTTCAAAAAGAACTCGTGACGCCCACCGGCGCCGCTATCGTTTCCACAATTTGCCAACATTTTGGTCCTCAACCGCCGATGAACGTCAGTGCCATCGGCTACGGTGCGGGCGCCACCGATCTCGAATCACAGCCCAATGTCCTTCGCCTGATGATTGGCGAAGTGGCAACCAGGCAGGTCCAGGGGCACGGCGGCACCATCCGCGTCCTGGAAGCCAATGTCGACGACATGAGCCCACAGATTTTCGGTTATTTGCTCGACAAGGCCCTGGCTGCGGGGGCTCTCGATGTCTTCTCCACGCCGATTCAGATGAAAAAGAGCCGGCCGGGCATGCTCCTGACGATTCTATGCACCCCCGAGGACGAAACGAAATTCCGCGAAATGCTCTTCGCGGAGACCACCACTATCGGCGTCCGAAGCCATTTAGTGGAACGATATGCTCTGGCCCGCGAGTTTGTTCAGGTGACGACCCGATTCGGTGACGTCCGCGTGAAAGTCGCCCGCGCCGACGGTCGTGTGCAACAGGTTTCCCCGGAATTTGACGATTGCCGTAAACTGGCTGAAGAGAAAAATGTGCCTTTGCACGAAGTGATGGAACAGGCGTTACTCCGTTACGAAGAGCAACACAAGTGAAGTGGTGAGGCCCGACTACTACTGAGGCGGGCTGCCGCGTAGGTATTGTCGGCTTTCTGGGAACAGGGAATGGCTGAAAAAAAAGAAAAGTTCTACATAACCACGCCGATCTACTACACCAACGGCTTGCCCCATATCGGGCATACCTACACCACCATCATCGCCGACACCCTGCGCCGGTATAAGAAAATGTGCGGCTACGATGCCGTGATGACCACTGGCACCGACGAGCATGGTGTGAACGTTGAGCGCGCCGCCAAGAAGGCCGAGATCCCCGAATCCGAATTCGTCGCCCGCATGGCGGACGCCTGGCGCAGCCTTTGGGACGAACTCGGCCTTACCGCCGACGAATTCATTCGGACTACGGACCTCAAGCACGTTCGCACCGTCCAATGGCTTTTCCGCCTCTGCAGGGAAAACGGCTACGTGTACAAGGGCCACTACACCGGCTTGTACTGCATCTACGACAATGCCTACGTCGCTGAGCCGAAGCCCGGCAATCTCTGCCCCGATTGCGACCGCCCGCTCGAAACGGTCACTGAAGAAAACTACTTCTTCAAACTCTCGGCTTTCCAAAAGCCGCTGCTCGATTTCTACAAGAAGTTTCCCGATTTCATTCAGCCGGAAACCCGCAAGAACGAAATCATCAGTTTCGTTGAGGGCGGCCTGAAAGACTTGAGCATCACCCGTACCACCGTTCGCTGGGGAATTCCCGTTCCCGGTGAGGAGCCGCATGTCTTTTACGTGTGGTTCGACGCACTGACCGCTTACCTCAGCGCGGTCGGCGGCCCGGAATACGAAAAACGCGGCATGTGGCCTGCCGATGTCCATCTCGTCGGCAAAGACATCATCCGCTTTCACACCGTTTACTGGCCGGCCTTCCTGATGGCCGCCATGCTTCCTCTGCCCAAGCAAGTCTGGGCGCACGGCTGGTTCCTGATGGACGCCGCGAAAATGAGCAAATCTAAGGGCAACGTGGTTCTACCTCGGCCGATCGTCAACATGCTTGGCATGGACGCGCTGCGCTACTTCCTTCTTCGTGACGTCGTCTTCGGTCAGGACGGCAACTTCAGCTATGACGCGCTGGTTACCCGCTACAACAGTGATCTCGCCAACGGCTTGGGCAATCTGGCCAGCCGCACCGCCGCCATGCTCGAGAAGAACTTCGCTGGCGTCGTGCCCAAGCCGGGTGAACGTCTGCCTCAGGACAACACTCTTGCTAAAGAAGCGCAGAACGCCATTGGAGAAGTCCTGGGGCGCTACGACAAGTTCGAATTTGCACGTGCGCTGGAAACCATCTGGGCAGTTATCGCGGCGGCAGACAAATACCTCACTACCGAACAGCCTTGGGCTTTAGGGAATTCCCCGGACGAGGAGTCTCGCCGCGCTACCATTCTCTGGACCACCGCGGAACTGCTGCGCATTGTCAGCGCGCTTGCGCATCCCGTTTTGCCCGATAGCACCGCCAAAATCTGGGCGCTTTTGGGGCAATCGACTGCCCTCAGTGCAGCGCCCCTCGATGGCTTGCGCTGGGGCCAATTAGCTCCAGGCATCAGGCTTGGCAAGTTCCAGGCATTATTCCCGCGAGTTGAAAAAAGCGAAGCAGTAGAGAGGATCGAATCTATGGCAAATGAAGAATTGAATCCGACACCCGCGGCCGCGGCGGCTCCCAGCGGTGCGGCCTCAGCGCCTGCCCCTGCAGCCGGCACTCACGACAAGATCGGCATCGAAGACTTCACCAAAGTGGAAATGCGCGTCGGGCAGATCAAGACGGCCGAACGCATCGTCGGTGCTGACAAGTTGCTCAAACTTACTGTCGACATCGGCACCGAGATTCGCCAGATTTGTGCGGGCATCGCCCAGTATTACGAGCCTGAAGCGTTGATCGGCCGCAAAGTCGCGGTGGTCGTCAATCTCGCGCCACGCAAGCTTCGCGGCGTGGAATCCAACGGCATGATCGTTGCCGCCTCCGTCGGTCCCGAAGGCCGCCCCGTCCTCGCAGGCTTTCACGAAGACGTGGAAATTGGAGCCCGCCTGAAGTAGCGCGGTTTTGTAGGGGCGCAGCATTGCTGCGGCCCCATGTCCGCAAGATTAGAGATGGACCGGTGGTCTGTTTTGTTGTTACGAACCTGCTTCGCCGTGCGGCTTGCTGATTATTGATACCCGACTACTGACTACTGACAACTGACTACCCATGGATCTCATCGACTCCCACTGCCACATCGACTTCCCGCAATTCGCGGACGACCGCGACGCCATGCTCGTACGCGCCCGCGCTGCCGGCGTCAACACCCTGCTCGCCATCGGCGTAGGCCCCGGCCCCGAAAAACTCGATGCGGCCATCCCCTACGCCGAGGCCCATGACTGGATCTACACCACCGTAGGCATTCATCCTCATGAGGCGAAAGATGTCACTCAGGCCCACCTCGACACTCTGGCCCGCCTCGCGGAACACCCGAAAGTCATTGCTTGGGGCGAGATTGGCCTCGACTACTACTACGATCATTCGCCCCGTGACGTGCAGCAGCGCGTTTTCGGCGACCAGATGGAACTCGCCCGCGCCGTCAAACTCCCTCTCATCATCCACTGCCGCGACGCCTGGGCGGATTGCCTCAATCTCTTGGAAGAAGTTTGGAAGCCCACCGGCCTGCCTGGCATCCTCCATTGCTTCACCAGCACGCTGCAAGACGCCAAACGCGGCGTCGACCTGGGCTTTATGGTCTCCTTCACAGGCAATTTGACCTATCCGAAAGCGCAGAACATTCGCGACGTCGCGAAGGCTTTGCCGCTCGAGAACATTTTGATCGAGACAGACTCTCCGTACTTGGCGCCCCAGGCCTTCCGTGGAAAACGAAATGAGCCCGCCTATGTTGCCGAGGTGGCCAAGGCGCTCGCGAGTGTGAGAGACTTAGGGGCGGAAGAAATCGCCGCGACAACTTCGGAAAATTTCAGGCGCTTCTTCAATCTGCCCCGTCCGGTTCCATCCTGCGGCGGGGTGTCCCGCTAGCCAGGGAGCGGGTCCAGGAGAACGGCTATCGCTTTATTGACCGTCAAAGAAATTTTTGAGCTGGTCCGGGAAGACCTCGTGTTGGTTGAGCAGGAATTGTCCCGCCAGAGTGCGTCTGCCTATCAGCCCGTCTCGGAAATTACCAGCTACTTATTGGGCGGGGGAGGGAAGCGCCTTCGCCCCGCGCTGCTATTGCTTTGCCACGGATACGCTGCCGGTCGCAACGCCAATCGAGACTCCGCGGTCAAACTTGCCGCTGTCGTTGAACTGCTCCACAGCGCCACTCTCATTCACGACGATGTGATTGACAGCGCAGACACTCGCCGCGGCCGGCCATCGGCCAATTCCCGTTGGGGCAATCACCGGAGTGTTCTCGCCGGCGATTGGCTGTACATGCAGTCCTTCCAGATCGCTCTTCAGGAGCGCAATTTCCACGTTCTCGACGTCCTGATCGACCTCACCCAGAAAATGGTCGAAGGGGAATTGATTCAACTCGCGAAGATCGGCCGCATCGACGTGACCGAAGAAGACGCGTTGCAGCTGGCCACGTACAAGACCGCTTGCCTTTTCAGTGGATGTGCGCGACTCGGCGCCGTGCTCGGTGGCATGGATGAAAAGCACGAAAAAGCTCTCGCGGATTACGGCCGCTACGCGGGACTCGCCTTCCAGTTAGTGGATGATCTGCTCGACTTCACGGCCTCCAGCGAGCAGCTCGGCAAGCCCGTGATGAGCGACCTGAAAGAAGGCAAAGTCACGCTTCCGCTCATCTACGCGATGGAAAACGGCCACGCCGAAGCGCGTGAGCTCGTCGCCCGCGTTCTGGAAGAAAAGGAGTTCCATAGCGTTCAGCCCGAACGCCTGGTCTCGCTGGTGCGGGAATGTGGCGCTTTAGCTCGGGCGCGTAACCTGGCTCATGAGTACGCTCGTCGCGCTAAGGTATGCCTGAATGGCACGGGCGACACCGAATGTGCCCGTGCGCTTATGACCCTCCCCGATTTCATCCTCGAGCGCGAGTATTAGCCTTTCAGGCTCTTCTGCGACTTCCAAAGCTCTGGCGAAGGCGATTAGTGGACTGCGGCTGTCGCTGGTGGTGTGGACGCCTGGTCAATGGCGTCCGTCAAACTCTTTTCAAATCCTGTGGAATCGAAACCATCGGCGCGAAACGCGATCTTTCCAGTCCGATCTAAAATCAGCGTGGTCGGAAAATTCTCAACTCGAAACACGCGGTCCAACCCATCGGCAAACATCGCCGGCGTCTTGAAGTTTTCTGTCGCAAGATAGGGCCGTACCAGCGATTCGTCGTCGTCGCAATTCAGCGCATAAAACACCACGTCGTTTCGCCCCACGTAGTGCGCCGCAACTCGGTCAAACAGTGGCTCCAGCGCACGGCAAGGGCCGCACCACGTCGCCCAGAAATTCAGCACAGCAACCTTGCCTTTGGCATCGGCGAAGCGAACTGAGCTTCCGTCCGTCACTCTTCGCAGCGTGTAGTCGTAGGGATCGGCGGTGTTTGGATTGCGTGCTGCCTTTTTCGCTCCGCTGGCCGCCACGTCGTCATAGGTTCGGAGCAAGTACTCCCCTAAACCGTCCTCGGACCCGTGGGCCAGTCTCCACGCATTTCCGAGTTTCTTCCGCAAGTCGGAGCGGGAAGAGGAACTGGGTGCGCCGTCGGCGAGGGCGAAGGCGCGTGCGTACTGAAGAATCGCGGCGTTCAGGTCGTGCCGTGTTTCCGCTAATTCCCCCATGCGCTCCGCGGCAGCCGACGTTGGCAAGAGCGCGTAGCTGGCCTCGAAGTCTTTTTCCGCATTGGCCACGTCATGCAGTTTCTGGTACAGGCCGCCACGCACCATCAGCAGATTGCTGCGATCCCGGTTCTTGCTGCTTTCCCATTCCTCCAACGACACGCGCTTTGATTTGTCGGCGGCGTTCTGATGATCGACATACTCCAGCACGCGGCTGCAATAGAACACAGCCCTCCGGTAGCCCGGTACATCTCCGTATCGGTCGAGCAACTGAATGGTCAGCACAGAGTTGGAAATATCTTCGGGATTTAGCGCAACCAGCCGCTCCGCATAATCTACCGCCCGCGTAAAATCGCGCAACTGCATGCACGCTTCTACCAATGCGCGATAAATCTGTGGCCGCTGCGCGGATTGCGGGTACTGTTTCAGAAATGCCTCGAGGTTCTTTACCAGCGCGGCTCGATCATTCGAAGCGTCTTCGATTGCCTTCTGCAGCATTTGCTGTTCGCTGGCGTCAGGCTGCCGCGGACCAGCGGGAGGGGCGGGGTTGGCCTGAGGGGCTGGCTGGGGTGCTTGCTGGCTCCATCCAATTGGTGGAGCAGCCAGCAAAGGGACTAGCAGGCAGACAGGTCGTAATGGGCGGCCGATACGCACAAGCCCATTGTACCGGGCCGCCCTGCGGTTTGCGGAAATTCGTTGTTCAGGGTTCCTCGCGAGCGAGGTTAAACAAGTGGATTTGCTAAGAGCCTTGAATGTACACACCGCCTGAAACCGTGTGGACTTCCACCCGGCCTGCAGATGACCCCACATGTGCACGCAGGGAATGTTTGCCCTGTTCTTCCAGCACTACCGGAATATTCGTTCGAATGTCTCCCGAGGTCGCTTCTGCCGTGAGCAGGAAACTCGAATTTGGAGGTACGCGGAGGTCCACCGAACCGGAAACGGACTTCACTTCCCACAGCCGGCTCGCGCTCGGATCGCCCGCCACTCGAACGCTGCCAGAGATGGCGTGCACCTTCAGGTCATTCGAGACGCCGTCCACCTCAATCGACCCGCTCGCGCTCGACACCTCCACGCGATCCCCCGGCCGATTGACACGAATCGAACCGGACGCGGCATTCACCTTCAGGTCGCCCTTGATGTCTGCGAGCACGATATCTCCCGACGCCGTCGAAACTCGCGCGATTCCGCCAATTCCAGAAGCATCGATCGCGCCGCTCGCCGCGTTCATGTTCACGTCCCCATCAATCCGGTAAATATGCACATATCCGGACGCCGATGAGGCCTTCACCGGCCCTTTGAAATTGTCGACGGTGATTCCGCCCGAAGCGACTCCCGCATCGATTTCGGTGTCGCGCGGAGCTTCAATCTTGTAATCGATCGAAACGTTCTTGATCCAGTTGGAGTTCTTCCCAATGCGGATCACCGTGTCGTGCTGCTCCACAGGAGGATTCGCGACCACCTCTTGCACGTTCTTCTCCGAACTGCCAAATACGGACCAGCCCGGCGTGACCTTTCCGGAGATGTGTACCTTGCCGTCGCTGCCTCCCCGGATTTCGACATTGCCGGAGCCATTGCTCAGCTCGATGCGTACGTGCCCGGACACGTTGAACGTACGGTCAAAGGTATTATCCGCAGCCAGAACTGGTGCGGCGGCGAGAGCTAACGATGTGAATGCCACAAAAAATGCCGAAGTGCAGATGCGCCGGACGGCCATGGTTGGGGAGCTCATATGGGCCACTCTACCCTCCTGCTCCTACATACGCAGCCAAGGGAAATTATGTTCCCTGCGATTTTGCCAGATTTTCGTTTAATGAGCCCTGCCGGTAGCCTTCCAGGTCCAGTGTTACGTATGCGAAACCGGCGGATTTTAGCCCTTTCGCTATCTGAGCGGCCATCTCTGTCGTCAGAGCCCGGTCGAGCTCCTCAGGCGCAATTTCCACCCGTCCGAGCGTATCGTGCAGCCGAACCCGGAACTGCCGGAAGCCGAGTTTACGCAACGCCTCTTCGCCTCGCTCAATCAGTGTCAGCCTTTCTGGCGTCACTTCGGTTCCATAGGGCAGGCGCGAGGAAAGGCAGGCGGATGCGGGACGGTTCCACATCGGAATACCGGCGCGTTGCGCCAGGAACCGGATTTCCTGCTTATGCATTTGCGCGTCGAGCAGAGGCGTCAGCACCCGGTGCTCGCTCGCCGCTCGCTGCCCGGGGCGATAATCGGAAGTGTCGTCGGCGTTCACGCCGTAGGCGACCGCGCCGATTCCCCGTGATGACGCCAGCCTATCGAGCACCGTAAAAAGCTCGTCCTTGCAGTAGTAACAGCGATTGGAATCGTTGACGCGATATGCCGGATTTTCGAGTTCATGCGTATCTACAAATTCGTGGTGAATTCCCGACGCGCGAAGAAAAATCTCCACTTGTTCCCGATCAAACGCCGAATAACTCGCGGATATCGCAGTTACTGCCACAGCCCGCTCGCCCAGAACCTGCTGTGCGGCCCATGCCAAATAGGCCGAATCGATTCCTCCAGATAGGGCCACCATGACGGAGGGTAGGGCACCCAATTGCGAGAAAAGCTGCCGCTCCTTCTGCTGGGCGGCCTCTGCCGACGGGTCACCGGTCCGAATCTGCACCAACGTGCTCATCGTAAAAAGTATACCGCAGCCCGTTTCCGCTCCGCATAGGCAGAGCACAACTGGATGGTCATCCTGAGGCGAGGTGTATGCCACGAAGGGTCTCAACCATCGCGTCTTGTCACCGCCGAAACATCACCACCCTTGTAGGGGCGCAGCGCTGCTGCGCCTCATGTCCGCACGGTCTGTTTTTTTGCAGGCGCTACTTGAAATCGAGCAGCACGTCGACCGTGCCTTTTTCCGCATCGGTCTGCAGCCAATGTCCAACCGTGTCGTAGTGTACCGGCAGGCCTTTGAAGATGTTGTCCCGGTGCGACTCCAACGTCGTCAAAAGCTGCTCGAACGCGACCTTGTCCAGTACGTCGCCCGGCTTGATCGTCCAGGCATCGCGAATCAGCCTTTCTCCGGCCAGCGACATTCCAGTAATCGTCATTTCATGAAACCGGTAAACCGTGCCCTCCGCGATATCGACGTCGTATGACACCGTATGGGCCTCGTCGTCATAGACGGCTTTTGGCGTGACCTTCGCCTCGAGATGCCCCAGATGGCCGAACTCATTCCGCACTCGATCCCAGCCCCCTTCGATGGTCATGCCGTTCGCCGCCTCTCCCGGCTTGATGCCCAGCGCCCGATTCAGAGTTTCTGTCGACAGCGCATTGTTGCCCTTCCACTCAACACCCTTCCATTGATACAACGCGCCGGGTGCGCACGGAACGTACACGTTGATGTCTTCAGGAAACTTCTGGTTCGGATTGCCGGTTAACCGAACCTCCGCTGGGCCGAGCTTCGCTCGCAGATATCCCCGTTGCTGATAAATCGGCCGGATGGCCTCGCTCAGGAACAGATCAACTGCAAGCCGCGAATAACTTTTTCCGCGAATATCACCGAGATGTTGCTGCACCGCCATGTTCTCCTTCAACGATGCGTCGCTGAAGTCGATGCTGGCGATTCGCTGCGTCACGCCCTCCACTTGAAACTGTTGCACGGGCGCGTCGATCAACGGGTCGGCCAGAACGAAATGGCGCACCTCCGCCTTGAGTCCGTGTTCGGTTAGAAACGACGCGATGGAGTTCCCCGCGAGATCAACAACGGTGCCTCCTTCTGGCAGCGTCCCGTCGAAGAACGGAAGATTCGTCTTGATCGCATCCGTCAACTCGCCATCCGTAAACCAGGGGAAATTGTCGTATGCCACTGGCAGTCTGGGCGTTTCCTCCACGTGATACGTCACGTTCACAGCGTCGTTGTGCGTCTCGAACTTATAGCTGACTTTCGAAAAGAACCCGCTTCGCAGCAGTAAATCCGCACCATCCTGCAGCTCTCTCCGGCCGACCTGCGAATTCACCCCCAGGCCGGAAAGCTTCGCCACCTGATCTTCGGTGAAGGTCTTCATGCCTTCGGCGTGGATGGCCTTGAGGGTGGCGGATTGGGAAAAAACACCCCTGGGGAGAGCGAACAGCAGAACCAGAGCGAGCGGAAGAAACCAGATTCTCCGGCGCATGAGTGTATTGTAGCCGAAATGGCTGGGCGCTGCCGATTCCGTTCTCTTAATACGGCGTTCCAGTCGGCGACGGCGAAGTTACTGCCGGGTTTTGTCTGTGGATTTCGTGGGACTTGTCGATCACCCACTGCGGAAACACCGGCGTATTCTGTGCCGGATGTCCGCGGGTGATGGCCCAATGGTCCAACCAACCCGTGCCCTCGCCCACATACTCGTCGGGAGAGCTGTAAGCGCTGTCGCTTAACGCATCCTCGAGGCTAATAAACTGATACCCACGCTTCCGCAGCAGCGAGATCAGATCGCCGATGTGATCGGCTTCCAGCCAATTTCCGTGAAGCAGCAAAATCTGCTTCGGCTCATAGCCAAAAAGGTCTTTTGAGAATTTCTCATTGTAGTCGAAAACCGCCGTGTTGTACTCGAGATAAGAATCGAGCAGTTGTTTCTGCAACGCAGCGTCCCCACTCCTATGCGCGTAATCGTACACGCCGCCATACATCCAGTCCCAGGCATCCATCGTCACTGGAGCGATTCGATAGCCCCGGGCCGTCAAGAATGCCTCGGCCTCCCGCCGCGTTTGCAAGTCGGCCCCAGCATCCAGATAAGGATGGCGCAGGTAGCGTAGCTTCATCTTGTGTTGAGCCATTAGCTGCCGCGTCACCGTCTCGCCGCGCATCACTTCCTCTTCCCACATCTGCAGCGGGACGCGGTTTAACGAGGTATGTGCGAAAGTGTGGTTTCCTAGCTCGAACCCATTGTCGAGCCATAGGCTCAGGGATTTGATCCGCTCGTCCACCTCTCCCGTTTTATAGAGCTTCTGCTCGTTAACGAACCCAACCGCAGGCACCTTCTGCTCTCGCAAGGTCGCGAGCAGCTTGGTCGTCATCTCGACAATTTCCGCGGCAGGCATGGAATTTGCACCGCCCGCTGGTAAATCATCGATGGTGATGGCGATCATGCGTTGTGGCTGGCCTGGTGCTTGGGCGAGAAGGGAAGAGGAGAGGCTAACAACGAAGATACTGCCCAAAAACAATGCGAGTGGACGAATTCGCATCACGCTACCCCCTGGAAGCGACAACATACCGCTGGCGATGACGATTATTCCACAGTTACGGACTTCGCGAGATTTCGCGGCTGGTCCACGTCGCATCCCCGCCGCACCGCGATGTGATACGCGAGCAGTTGCAGTGGCACAATCTCCAGGAGCACCGAAAGCAAATCCGGTGCGGGCGGCAATTCGATGATAAAGTCTGTCGCCTCGCGAGCCAGTTGGTCGCCTTTTGTCACCACGGCGATCACGATGCCGTCACGCGCCTTCACTTCCTTGATGTTCGACACGCTTTTCTCGTACAGCGTCATCGAAGCCGGATCGGATTCGTCGCGAGTCGCCAACACCACCACGGGCAGATTCTCATCAATCAACGCGTTGGGACCGTGTTTCATTTCTCCGGACGGATAGCCTTCCGCGTGGATGTAGGAAATTTCTTTTAGCTTCAGCGCTCCTTCGAGCGCGATGGGATAGTGGATCCCTCGGCCCAAAAAGAGAAATCCCACCTGCCGGAAGAATTGCCGGGCAAGATTTTCAAATAGCCCTGATTCCTCGGCCCGCAGAATATTTTCGATCTTGTGGGGAATCTGCGTGAATTCCAACATTAGCTTCTTGGCGTCATCGGGCGATACCCGTCCTCGCAGTTGCCCCAGATAGGAAGCCAACAGAACAAGCGCAGTTATTTGTGCGGTAAACGCTTTTGTCGAAGCCACACCAATTTCGGGTCCGGCGTGGGTCAAAATCGATCCCGCCGCCTCGCGCGTAATCATGGACCCAAGGACGTTGCAAATTGCCAGTGTTGGCGAGCCTTTCAGTTTCGATTCTCTTTGTGCGGCGAGCGTGTCGGCCGTCTCACCCGACTGGCTGATGCACACCGTCAGTGTTTTTGAGTCGACGATCGGGTCGCGATACCGGAACTCGCTCCCATAGTCCACCTCGACGGGTAGCCGCGCCAACCGCTCAATCATGAACTTGCCCGCAAGGCCGGCGTGCCAGCTCGTTCCGCACGCCACAATCCGCACATTCTGGAACTCGCGAAACTGCGCCTCGGTAATCTGCATCGAATCCAGAAACACCTTGCCGGTGTCCTGCGAAATTCGCCCCACCAGCGTGTCTTGCACGGCGCGGGGCTGCTCGAAAATCTCCTTTAACATGAAGTGCTTGAACCCGCCCTTTTCCGCCATGATCGGGTCCCAGGTCACTGTGTGCGCAGGCCGTTCCACACGCTTGCCGTCGATATCCGTGACGCACACGCCGTTGCGGGTCAATACCGCCACATCTCCGTCGCCAAGGAAAAAAATGCGCCGGGTATGCTCAAGCAGCGCCGGAATATCGCTGGCAACGAAGTACTCCCCGTCGCCCAGGCCAATCACCGAAGGCGGACCAATGCGTGCCGCCACCAGCTTCTGCGGATCATTCGCCGAAAGAAAGACAAGCGAGTAGATTCCCCGCAGATCCTTCAATGTCCGCCGCACCGCATCTTCAAATGGCAACTGTTTCGCGTACTTCTCCACGAGATGCGCGACCACTTCCGTGTCCGTCTCGGTAACGAACTTGTGGCCCTCCGCCTGTAACTTGGCCTTAAGTTCAAAATAGTTCTCGATGATTCCGTTGTGTACCACCACATATTGCCCAGTACAGTCCCGATGCGGATGCGCGTTTTCTTCCGTCGGCCGCCCGTGCGTGGCCCATCGCGTGTGCCCGATGCCGTATGTTCCATCAATAGGGGAGTTCTGGATTGCAGTCTCCAGATTCTTCAGTTTTCCCGGTGCGCGTCGCAGGTGCAGCTTTCCCGCTTCGTCGACGACGGCAATACCCGCGGAGTCATAACCCCGGTATTCCAGCTTGCGCAATCCCTCGATAATTACCGGAACAACTTTTTTGGAGCCGATATAGCCGACAATCCCGCACATTTGCTTCTTCTCCGTGGGCGAAAATTGAGGTTACCACGAGGGCCCGGCAGGGCTTAGGGAAACTCAGTTTTGCGGACCTGCAAGTTACTGCGGTTGCGCCGGGGGCTGCGTCTGGGCGGGCGGCTGGTTGAGCGTCCGCACGATCTCGGTCGAAACCAGTTTATCGTTCGCGTCGTAATGGAAGGTCACCCGGGCGGTTACCGGTTGCAGTTTTTGCTTGTCGATATGTCGGATGATCACCACCGTCGCATCGGATTTTCCGGATGGCTCGATCACATACCCGCGCGTTGAGATAAATTGATTGACGATCGAACTGGGCGTCCCTGGAGGGAGGCTTGCATCCAGCATTTCCTGAATCGGCTGCAACTGTGGATCACTGACTCTTTGATTCTTCTCGCAGCCGCTCATGACCACCGTGCTCGCAATCGCTAGGGCGACGCAAAGAATTTTTAGCGGCAAGCGGCGGATTGATGGATGGAGAGGCAATTCCACAAATTTACTCGACAATTTCAAAGCGGTATTCTTCGATCACCGGGTTGGCGAGCACTTCCTTGGAGATGCGTTCCAGCTGTTTCTGCGCTTCGTCACGATTCCAGCCGTCCAGATTCAAAACAAAAAACTTGCCTTGACGAACATCGGAAATCTGCGAGTAGCCCAATCCTGACAACGCGTGCTGGATGGTCTGTCCCTGCGGATCGAGCACCGTGCGCTTCGGCATTACCCAGACATGTGCTTTCATGCCCACAGTATAGCATTGCCTCAAACGCGTCAGACTCCCCGCAAGTGCAGTCGCTTTTGTTCCTCGGCAGACAAGAAGGAGTATTTGAAGCTGTTTTCCACAAGCCGCTTCAGCTCTTTTTCCGTCAAGCCCATCGCCTGGGCCTTTTGGTATTCCTCGGTCAAAGTTACGTGGAACATCGCTGGATCGTCTGTCGACAATACCACCGGGACTCCGTTCCGCAGCAGAGTCGGCAATGGATGATCTCGGATCGTCGGCGCAGCAATCCCTGTCTGGCGCCCCAGAGCGCCCGTGCAGATGTTGCTCGTCGGGCAGATTTCCAGTGCGATCTGCCGCTCCGTCAGAATTTCCACCAGTTTCATATCCTGAACTGCTGCGATCCCGTGTCCGATTCGATCCACTTCGAGCAACTCAATAGCTCCACGGATCTTCTCCGGGCCGCCAATCTCACCGGCATGAATCAGCCGGCGCAGCCCGTATTCGGAAGCCGCCTGATACACGCGGCGAAAGTCTCCTGTTGCGATACTCATTTCGTCGCCACCAATACCGAATGCCACGATTCGTGGCGAGCGGCAGGCCTTCGCCCACTGCACCACTTCCGCGGCCATATCTGGTCCAAACTGCCGCACCGCGTCGAAAATCCAGTTCAGTCTCAGTCCCTTTTTCTCCGGCATTTCCGTTGTCTCGAGCAGAGCCTCGAAATTTGCCTGCGGATTCTGCTTGCGCAACAACATCACTCCGACGGAAAGAGTGATCTCCGCATAACACACGTTTTGCTCAAGCAACTGTTCGGCGAGGTCTCTTCCTAGAAGGCCAAAATCTTGAGGATCCGCGAGAAACGAGGTGACCCACTTGAACGCGTCCAGGAATTCAGCGAAGTTCCGGTAGTCATATCGGCGCCGTACCTCGTCTTCGGAAAGTTCCACCCCATGGCGCTTCGCCAACTGAACCGCGATTGCGGGCCGAATCGATCCCTCCAGATGCAAGTGCAGTTCTGCTTTCGGGAGGGCGGCAATACGTTCTGGGAATGTGTTGTGATTCACGGGACTGAATCAGTGCGGCAGCGCCGGCCTGCCGGCATTTACCCAGGCGGTCAGCCAGTACGAGCCGACGTCGGTCGATGCATCCGAGAGTTGCCGGATCAGCGAAGTCGCCGCGAGGTTGTAAAAGCGATCGTAGTATTCGTCGGTGTACGAGCTCAGCCCCCGCTTTGCGCTGCGATCTGCCAGCAAAATCGATTCTACGTTGCTGTGTGCGTTCAGGCAGGCATCAAACGCGAAGTCTGTCGGATCGGCTATGAAAAATGCGTCGTGGGGATTCAAGGGAAAAAATGATCCGTATCGGTCAATCAACACGGTGTTGAATCGCTCATTCACGCCGCGTTGCCCGCTCAGGGTTCCGTCGAAATTGTCGGTCGTGTTGAACGGGTCGTGTGCCTCTGCCACGTAATTGGCCAGAAACGCCGCATCTTCCTTGGCTTCGTCCCAGCGGCCTGCTTTCAGATCCTCCGTCAATTTTGCGCTGTAGACGCCGATTTGCCACGGCAGCAACCCCGTTGTGTCGATTTTCGATTTGCCGTATTTCGCGATGGCGGCTTTGTAGTTTCTTGGAAGCGCCTCGAATGGGAACTTGCCGTACTTGTCCAACTCGATGAAGTGGTTCTGCCGTTCGTTCGGATGCTTGTCCAGAATGTTCATCGTGTCGTTCACGTGCTGCATGAAGAAATTCCGGTTTGCTTCAAAGAACGGCCGAAGATCCGCTGGGAGTGCATCCACCGCTCGATTCACGATCAGCCGCTGTGCATTATTGCCCCAGGCCTGCGACCGCAGTGGAAAAAGCAGGCACAGCGCAAGAGCGAGCATGGTTGCGAGAGTGCGGTCTAGAATGGGCAGCTTTCGCCAGGGCATGAATCGCGTCCTTGAACAACCTGGTACCTATTTTGCGTTGGCCATTCGCAGCGTGCTTTTTTTGCGTCCGTAGAGATAATAAATCACCAGACCGATGACAAGCCATGAGAAGAATCGCAGCCAATTCATGATCGGCAAGCCCGCCATCAGCAGCAAGCACGTCACAATCGTGATGACCGGGGCGACCGGCCCTCCCGGCGCACGAAACGCGCGGTGCCGGTCCGGCTCACGATAACGCAGAATCAGAACTCCGCCAGCTACCAGTGCAAAGGCAAATAGCGTCCCGATATTCGAAAGATCGGCCAGCGTGCCGATATCGAGCAGTCCTGCAGGTATTCCAACGGCAAAGCCCGCGAGCCACGTCGAAAAATCCGGTGTATGGAAACGCGGATGAACCCGTCCGAAGATTCGCGGTAGAAGCCCGTCGCGTGACATAGCGAACCACACGCGCGCTTGTCCCAACTGAAAAACAAGGAGGGATGAAATCATCCCCATTAGCGCCCCGAACAAAACGATTAACCGCACCCCTCCGAAGTGCAGTTTCTTCATCGTGTTTACCACCGGTGCTGCGTCGTCCATCAGTGTCTTCCAGGGCACCAGTCCGGTAAGCACGACCACGACCGCGATATACAGGACCGTGCAGATCACCAGCGTCGCTATAATTCCGCGAGGCAGATCCCGTTGCGGATTCTTACACTCTTCCGCGGCGGTCGACACGGAATCGAAGCCAATATACGTGAAAAAAACGATTGACCCGCCCGTCAGGATTCCGGGCCAGCCGTTCGGCGCAAACGGGTGCCAGTTACTCGGGTGAATGAAGCGGGCCGCGAACGTTACGAACACCATAATCGCCACGATCTTCAGGAACACCATGATGTTGTTCGTCTCGGCGGACTCTTTTATGCCGCGCACCAGAATCACCGTAAGAATCATTACGATGATGAATGCCGGCCAGTTGAACCCGAAATGCCAGCCCGGGCCGTAGATCATGTTTCCTTGCAAGTCGGGTAGCCCGGTTGGCAGATATGCCGGTGAGATCCACTTCGGGTCAGGGTGCCAGCCAAACCAATCTAATAAATCCACAACGTGTGCCGAAAATCCCACGCTTACGGCCATATTGCTGACGGCATATTCCAGGATCAGATCCCATCCGATGATCCATGCGATCAGCTCTCCCATGGTGGCGTACGTGTATGTGTACGCGCTGCCCGCGATCGGAATCATTGCCGCCAATTCGGCATAACATACCGACGCGAATCCGCATACGATCGCTACCAAAATGAAAGACAATGCGATTGCAGGTCCTGCGCCCGGTCGGCCAAAAGAAGTGGAACGCGTGAGTAAATACTGGAGGAGCGGAGCGTTAAGTACGGAAGAGACTTGCAGGGTCTGGCCTGCGATCGCCGTCCCCACCACGGTAAAGATGCCTGACCCGATCACCGCCCCAATTCCCAACGAGGTCAGACTTACCCAGCCCAGGGATTTCTTTAACTTGATTTCTGCGTTTTCCGAGTCGGCCAATAATTGATCGATGCTTTTACACCGCAACAGGGGTGACGCCACTCACGCTCTCCGATTCGCGCCCGCGCGCGTAATTAGACCTGGATTAGCCGGACACGGGATGTAGGAACGATAGCGCCTCACTCTATCGCGAGTTCACCTGCTGCGCAACCGACCAACTTCGCAGAGCCACCTGCCCCGCAGGAATCAGACGACGTTACAGTACTTCCGGGGGATTGCAATCCAGTCCAACGCAGGTTACATTCGCTGCGAAGCACTCGCTCCCGCCCTGGTGAATTTCGGGGTGCCTGCCTGCAAGCCGCACAGCGTACGAACGGAGACTTAAGTTCCCGAGGAGGGCACTTTTGTGCGACGGATTTTCCGCCGATTGTGGATGGCAACGATTCTGCCGGGCCTGCTGGTCCCGCTAAGCTCGCCACCGGTCCAAGGGCAATCTGCGCCCACCGGCCCGACCCCGGCGGGCCAAGTCACGACCTTGCGCACTCTCGACCCGCACAATCTGCAACAGTCCCGCATGGACCGCCTTTCAGGCGGATTGAATCAGCAAATTCCCTTCCGCATGGTGACCGACTCTCGAGAGCGAATACTGGTCACCGATCCTTTTCTCTCGCTTGTCCACGTTTTTGACACCAAGGCAGGCAAGCGCTGGCAGATCAATGGGGATCACCTCCAGCGGATGGTCTTTCCCACCTATATTGCGGTGGACGCCGAAGACAATATCTACATCAGCGAACCTTTGCGCGCCAAGGTCACTGTATTTCGGCCTGACGGCCACTTCCTGCGCTCCATAGGCAGCGATCATCTCTTCACGCCATTCGGGCTTGCCGTCGACAAGAGCTCGCGCAAGCTTTTTGTCGCCGATCACTACCGCGATGAGATTCAGGTGTACTCGCTGGACGGTCAGTTCCTGCAAACCATCGGCTCGCGCGGCACGGCGCCCGGCGAACTCCTGGACCCGTGCGACATTGCCTTACATCACGGTGTCTTGTTCGTCTTGGATAGGGGCAACTCTCGTTTCCAGTTCTTCGACCTCGATGGCAATTCCAAGGGTGTTTGGAATTTTGGTGACAACCAGAGTCCTATTGCGTTTGCTTTTGATCCCGCAGGCAACTTATTTGCTGTCGACACCCGCTCACTTGGAATGTTGGTTCTCGACCCAGCCGGCAATCTGCTCAGTACATTCGATCCGGTTCGGCCTTATGGCCAACCCCGGTCCACGCTATACGCACCTACTGTCACCAGCGTGGCGCCGAGCCCAGATGGCTCGATTCTCGCCCTCCGTCCGGCTTTAACCATTGATTATCTTAAGCTGCAGTCCGACGTCCCCGCCGTAGCCGACAAGCCACCTACGGTTCAGTGATTGCAAGATTGAATCGAAAGGCGCCGGCTGCGCGCAAACCGGAACCGGTGCTTCTATCTTTCTTTAGCTTGTAAATCGTCCAGTCAACGAAATGAATTGTTCTTCAAGTAGCGATAGCTGAGCTGTCTCATGCCGCGGGCCTTTCCTGCCCGAGGATCTCTGTGTCATCGCACCGATTCTCGAGACCTTACTCTCAAATCTGCTGCAACTGCGCGTACCGCTCGATGAACTTCTTCGTCCCCCGCCCCGGAAAACTTACACTTACCCGGCGGTCGTCATCTTCGCCTTCTACTCCCACAACCGTCCCGACGCCGTACTCTGGATGCCGCACCTTTTGTCCCAGCAGTGGGTCAGCATTTGCTCCGCGCCTGATCGTCGGCCGGCTGAACGAGGTACTTCCCGTCGAAGACCTCTTCTGTGGTGAACGCTGTGCCGAGGCCGGCCCGCCGCGCACCCTGCGCAAGAACTCCTCCGCCGAATACGAATACTCGGGGTCAGGCTCGTACCGCCGCGTTTGCCCGATCTCCGCCATCGAACCTCGCGCCGTGTCGACCAGTTCGCTCGGAATCTCGCCCAGAAAGCGGCTCGGCATCGATGCCCGCATCTGCTGCTCATTGCCGAAGATTCGGCGGTAAACCGCTCGCGTGAGTGTCAACGATTTACGCGCTCGCGTCATGCCCACATAGACCAGCCGCCGCTCTTCCTCGATTCCCTTGTCTTCGTTGATCGACCGGCTGTGCGGACAGATTCCATCCTCGAGGCCCGTCAGGAACACATGGTCGAATTCCAACCCCTTCGTACTGTGCAAGGTAATCAGCGTGGCTCCGGGCTTGTCTTCATAAGCGTCCGCATCGCTGACCAGCGCCGCAGCATCCAGGAAATCCGTAAGCGACTCCCCTGCTTCCTGGCTCTCCGCCACCGCGCGCACCAGTTCTTCCAGGTTTTCCAATCGGGCCACGTCATCAGGCGTATTGCGGTCGCGCAGCATTGGCATGTAGCCCGATTCCTCGAGCAAAAAGCGCAACAATTCCGCTGGCTCCTTCTGCGTGTATGCCTCGCCCAGGCGAGTGACCAGTTCCCGAAATGCCCGAATGGGTGCAACAGCCCGTGTCGACGTCGGATTCGTCATCAGCGATTCAATCGCATCCCACAGCGATAATTTCTCTCGATCCGCAATATCGCGGAGCGCATCGACAGTAGTTTTCCCGATACCGCGTGCCGGCACATTCAATACTCGCAGTAGCGAGATGTCATCCTCTGGATGCAGTGCTAGCCGCACGTACGCGAGAGCGTCCTTAACTTCCGCGCGGTTGTAAAAGCTGAAACCGCCAACTAACTTGTAGCGCAGCCCGCGCCGCCGAAACACCTCTTCGAACGCGCGCGACTGGAAATTCGTGCGGTACTCCACAGCGCAGGTCTGGTCCGCGTCGTCCGTCAGAACCCGTTCGATCTCGCCCGCCACATACTCCGCTTCCGCTTGCGCATCGCGCGCTTCGAAATACTGCAGATTCGTTCCCTTCGCGTTCACCGCTTGAAGCGATTTTCCTAGCCGGTTTGGATTGTTCGAGACGACTGCCGCGGCCGCGTCGAGAATCGTCTGCGTGGACCGGTAGTTCCGCTCCAGCCGAATTACCTTCGCCGTCGGAAAGTCCTGCGAGAAACTGAGCAGAATCGAAACATCCGCGCCGCGCCAGCGGTAAATGGACTGGTCTTCATCGCCGACCACGCAGATATTCTGCCGTTCATTCGTCAGCAGCCGCAGCAGCTCGTATTGAACCCGGTTCGTATCCTGGTATTCGTCAACGTGAACATAAGCGAACCGATTCCGCCACTTGTCTCGAACCTGTGGGTTTTCTCGCAGCAGCCGCGCTGACCTCAACAACAGGTCGTCGAAATCCACCGCCTTGCTTAAACGAAGTACTTCTTCGTAACCGGCATAAATGTCAGCGACCTTCTTCGTGTCGGGACCGAACGCCTCGGAGCGCATCTGTTGCGGCGATTGCGCATGATTTTTCGCGTAGCTGATGCGGCTCAGCACGTTCCTTGGCGTAAGCGCGTCATCGTCGATCTTCAACCGGCCCATCACCAGCTTCACAGCCGCCAACTGATCGTCGTCGTCGTAGACCGCGAAGTCCTTTGGCAATCCTGCCGCCGCAGCTTCCCGCCGCAACACCCGCGCGCAGAGGGAATGAAATGTCGATAGCCATGGCCGTGCTGGCGGAACGCCGGCATGCAGAAGAAGATCCGTCACGCGGTTCTGCATTTCCTCGGCGGCTTTGTTCGTAAATGTCACCGCCAGGATGCTTTCGGCGGGCGTGCCAGTTGCAATCAGGTTGGCCATGCGAAAGGTAATCGCCCGCGTCTTGCCCGTGCCCGCCCCGGCCAAGATCAACACCGGTCCCTCAGTGGTTTCGGCCGCAAGCCGCTGTTCAGGATTTAATTTTTCCAGGAGTTCTTGCATTACGCGCTTTCACTTCGAAATTGTTCCGACGTTCCATGTTAGCCGACGCTTCACGACCCGGCAAATTGACCGTCCGGTCAGGCTGTGGAAGCTTTTCAGCGTTGCGCGCTAAAAATTAATCAGATCGCCCCGTCTTTGCCCAGTCGAATGTCAAAATAGGAAATCGGTTGATTGTTTCCCATCGTGGTCAGTGAAGGGACATACAGGTGTGCGGATTGCAGTAGCTCCATCTCGCCGCGCAAATTGAAGTACACCAATCCTTCCACCGAGCTATGCGCGCCAATCACCGTTGTGGGAACTCCCGCATTCTGGCAAGCATCCCGCATCGCGGTCCAATTCGCATCGCGGCTCGGTCGCGGTTTGCCCACCGGGATCGGCAGGGGATTGCGGCGGGTCGTAGGATCTTTGCCGTTATCCTTCAATAGCACCGTATCCGCGACATCGTCAGCCGTCAGCGGCTCCAGCTCCTGGCGGTTCTCCTCATCGATCTGCACCAGCAGGCGAATCCGCTCCAGATTCACCTTGATGCCTTGGTCGTTATCGTTTTGCACCCGCATATGTATCGCGACCACCCCGCCGGTGAATGGCGACTTCTTTGGGAATTTCTCTTTGTAGCGGCTGGCCACCGTCCATGGCTCGACGCCAATGGTGACGCCCTCGTGCGCGTCACTAAACGGATCCGGCGAGATCGGTTTCGATTGGCTCGTGCTCTGCGCAATCGTCAAAAAATCCGGCGCAAGCGCGAGAAGGCAAGCAAGGAGAATTCGCATGGCGCTATAATAAACTGTTTGCATTCTTAGGCCTTCGATTCTGGTGGGCAGATCAGGGTTGCCCTCATACCGGATGCGGGTCGCAAAACCGGAACAGACCGGAGTCATATACAGAGTGTACTTCGTTTACAGCTTTCTGATGGGCCTCGCCGCCCTGATCACGACGCCCTATTGGCTGATCCAGGGCTTGCGCCACGGAAAATATCTCAGCAACCTCGGCGAGCGCCTCGGCTTTTCGTTTCCCGGGCTCGCTGGCCTGCCTGTGGACCGCAAAGGCGCGATTTGGCTCCACGCTGTCTCTGTAGGCGAAGCGCTCTCCGGCGTCGCTCTGGTCAAGAAGTTGAAGGAGACTTATCCCGACCGGCCGATCATCGTCTCAACCACCACTCTGACCGGTTTTGCTTTAGCAAAAGAGCGCATGCCTTTCGCCGATGGGTTTCTCTATTTCCCATTTGATTGGAATTTTTGCGTCCGGCGTGCCTTTGACGCTGTTAGGCCCGCGCTCGTGCTGGTCCTGGAAACGGAGATCTGGCCCAATTTTCTCCGCGAAGCAAGCCGCCGCAAGGTCTCTGTGGTCTTTGTCAGTGGCCGAATTTCGGATCGCTCTTTCGCGCGATTTCAGAAGTTCCTCGGACTCTTCGGTTTTTATCTGCGTCCTTTCCTCGCTTCTGCCCTTAGCAACGGTTCTGCCTATTTGATGCAGACGGAAACGGATGCCGGACGCATCCGTCAACTCGGCGCGCCGACGGCCCGTGTAACCGTCAGTGGGAATCTCAAGTACGACATGACCCTGCCGCAGCCCACACCGCTGGCCGAATGGCTTGCCGAAGAGTGCAAGCAGAAACAGCGCTGGCCAATCATCGTGGCTGGCAGTGTCGTTGCCTCCGAAGAGCCGCTTACTCTCATCGCCTTCGGCGTTGTTCAAGGTGATTTCCCGAAAGCCCTTCTGGTCCTCGCTCCGCGCAAGCCCGAACGATTCGCCGTCGCCGCGGATTTCATCGCGGAATCACATCGCAAGTTCGTCCGCCGCTCCGATTTACCCGTCCCTGGCCCCGGCATCAACCACAGCGGGGCAGGCAAATTCGATGGTGTTCCGGATGACGTCACCGTGCTCTTGCTCGACAGCATCGGTGAACTTGCTTCCTTGTACCGGGTTGCCGATGGCGCCTTCGTCGGCGGATCCCTGGTCGAAGCTGGTGGGCACAATATTCTCGAACCCGCGGCTTTCGGCAAGGTCCCCGTCTTTGGACCTTCTATGGAGAACTTCGCGGCCATTGCCGCCCGTTTCCTCGAAGCCGGCGCTGCGATTCAAGTCGAAAGTCCCGAGGACGCCGGCGTCGAATGGATCGAATTGCTAAAGCAGCCCGACAAAATGAAAAGAATGGGCGATTCGGCAAAGTCGCTGGTGGAGAACAGCCGCGGCGCGCTTGCTCGCGTTATGGCTGAAATCGGTAAGCATCTGGATGGTTCACCGAAATGACCTTGCCGCCGTTGCTGCGGCTGGCCTTGTGGCCGCTCTCCGCGCTCTATGGACAAATTACAAAGGTGCGCGCCGCCCTGTATGCACGCGGACTTCTGCGCCAGCACCGTCTGAATAGGCCCGTCATCAGCGTGGGGAATCTCACCGTCGGGGGCACCGGGAAAACGCCGATGGTCGTCTGGCTCGCCGAGCGCTTTTTGTCGCAAGGGAAGCGGGTAGGGATTCTCTCGCGAGGCTATAAGGGCAGCGGCGGTTCCAGCGATGAAATTGAATTGATGAAGTCTCGACTCGATAACCGGGCGGTCTTCGGCGTCGGCCCAGACAGATTCGCGAAAGGGAAAGAGCTGGAATCCCAAGTCGACTTGTTTCTGTTGGATGACGGCTTCCAGCATCTCCAACTCGCACGTGATGCAGATATTCTCTTGATGGACGCCTCGCAGCCCTTGGCTCGCCAGAACATGCTCCCCACCGGCCGCCTGCGCGAACCAGTCTCCGCCATGACTCGCGCCGACATTCTCATTTTTACGCGAACCGAAACGGTTCCCGGGACCAGCGCTGCTCTTGCTCGGTTTCAGGACTTTCCGGTCTTCTCCGCCGCTACGCGCTTGCTTGGCTTCCGGCGTCTGGAAGCGCACGCTCAGCCTTCACCACTCGACGAAATTACCTCCGGTTCCTTCTACGTGTTTTGCGGCATAGGGAACCCAAAGGCCTTTTTCCGCGATCTCGAGAACTGGAAAGTCCCGATTGCGAGCCGCTGTGAGTTCCCGGATCATCATCATTACGACCAGCGCGATGCCAACGAAATCGAAGCTGCCGCAAAAACTGCCGGCGCCGCTGCGCTCCTCACCACCGAGAAAGACAGTTACAACCTCTTCGATGTGACCTTTTCCCAATTGCCCATCTATGTCGCCGTGATTGATTTTGAGATAGCGAAAGAGGAAGCTTTGCTCGAACTGCTCCGCGAAAAAATGGCCGCTAGGATAGCCGTGGTATGAGGATCATGATTCGCGCCACAAACTGGGTTGGCGATGCCATCATGGCTCTCCCTGCTCTTCGTGCGGTGCGAGCCAAATTTCCCGATGCTCAGATCAGCGTCGTGGCCCGCTCCTATGTCGCTGATCTCTATCGCGACCAGTCCGTCTGCGATGATTTGATTCCCTACGACACGAAAGGTCCAAACAGAGGCTGGCGTGGAAGGGAATCGATGGTCGCACTGTTGCGTGCCAGACAGTTCGATGTTGCCTTGCTCCTGCAGAATGCCTTCGACGCTGCATGGCTTGCCTGGCGGGCCCATATTCCCGAACGAATCGGCTACGCCCGCGATGGGCGCAGCTTACTGCTGACTCGTTCTGTCGCAGTGCCTCGCCAAGGCGAGATTCTTCCCCACGAAGTATTTTACTATCTCGAACTTTTGCGTCGTGCGGGCTGGATCGATGGTCTCGACGACGTGCAACAGATCACCTTGCGCGTTCCTGACGCGCAACGCCACCGCGCTATGCAAAAACTGGTCGAAGCTGGAGCTCGCCCAAACGCTATCCGAATTGCCGTCGGCGCCGGAGCGTCCTACGGCTCGGCCAAATGCTGGCCTCCGGACCGCTTTGCGCAGGCACTGAACGAATTCCGCTCGCAAGTCGATGCCGACCTAATCCTATTCGGCACTCCACAAGAACTGCCCGTTTCTTCGGCAATTGCCCGCGAACTGTCTTTTCCTTGCATCGATCTCACCGGCAAGACCAGCGTTGCCGAATTGCCATCGCTCCTCTCGCAATGTCATATTTTTCTTGGTAACGACTCCGGTGCCATGCATATCGCCGCGTCCGTCGGTCTGCCGGTGGTAGCCGTCTTTGGTCCCACGGATCCGCAGGGTACCGCTCCCGTTACGCCGCGAGTTCAGATCGTGCAGCAAAAACCATACTGCAGTCCGTGCTTTCTGCGCCGCTGTCCCACCGACCACCGCTGTATGCGCGCAGTCACTCCAAACATGGTGGTGGAGGCGCTGCAGCGCGCGCTTCCCCCGATTTCCGTGGGCCAATAGTGCGTTCGGCTTGCGTGCCGTGCTCCGATTTCGTATGTTGTGCGTTTGAACCATAGGGTGAAGAATGGCAAGGAAGCGACAATCTGAAACCCGCTCCGCCTCCGTCGATTTGCTGTCTCTGGTGGCGTGTGTGGAGCGCTTTGAAGGCAAACGGGTCGTCGTGTTCGGCGATTTCGTTGCTGATTCCTTCCAGTCCGGCGACATTACCCGCGTTTCGCGGGAAGCTCCGGTTCTGATTTTGCGTCACCGCGAGACCCACATTGTGCCCGGTGGCGCCGCGAATGCCGCGAACAACTTGGCTGCCCTCGGTGCGCGAGTCTTGCCGGTCTCTGTTGTCGGCGACGATTTCGCTGGAAGCACCCTGGCCGACTACTTCCGCGAGAAAAAAGTGGACCTCTCCGGCGTGTTGCGACTTCGTGGTTATCAGACTCCGACGAAAACCCGTTTTCTCGCAGGGTGGGCCCATACCGTTGGCCAACAGGTTTTGCGCGTGGACTACGAGCCTCGCGTTCAACTGGAGGATCGGCATACTCGCAAGATTCAATCCCTCCTGAATTCGAAACTAAAGTCTGCTGATGCCCTCGCAATTTCGGACTACGGATTCGGCGTGGTAACTCCCGAAAGAGCGAAAGCAGCCTTAGCGCACGCTTCGCGCAATATACCGGTTGGCCTCGACTCCCGTTACCGCTTGACCGGCTACGCCCGTACTGGCGTCACCACCGCAACCCCCAACGAAGCCGAACTCGAAGCCGCTCATCACACGGTGATCGGCGACGACCTCAGGCAACTGGAGCGCTGTGGACGGTCTACTCTGAAAGCGATGGGGCTGAGTTCCCTCGTCGTCACTCGTGGCCGCCACGGCATGGCCCTGTTTCAAGCCGCTGACCAGACCCTTCATCTTCCCGTGCACGGCAGCGATCAGGCTGTCGACGTTACCGGTGCTGGAGACACCGTGCTAGCCGCATATACCCTTTCTCTGGCGGCTGGCGCCTCTCCCTTCGAAGCTGCGCATATCGCCAACATCGCTGGAGGATTGGTCGTGATGAAACGCGGCACCGCAACAGTCGACCGTGACGAATTGCTCCGGGCTATCCGCGACGCCGCCTCGGAGACGAATCCCTGATACATGCGATCCGCCCAAGACAAAATCGTCGATCGTAACGCAGTGGCTGCTCTGGCCGCCCGGCACAGAGCAGCAGGGAAGGCGGTGGTGTTGGCCAACGGCTGCTTCGACACCTTGCACGTCGGCCACGTTCGCTATCTCGCTGGCGCAAAGCGCGAAGGTGACATTTTGATCGTCGCCGTGAATTCGGATTCGAGTGTCGGATGTTTGAAGGGCCCGGGCAGGCCCATTCTCAACGAGCACGCCCGCGCGCAACTCGTGGCCGCCCTGCGCGACGTTAACTGCGTCGTGATTTTCTCTGAGTCCGATGTCGCGAGTCTTCTCGAAGAACTACGTCCCGATGTTCACGCGAAAGGCACCGACTACACCGCCGACACGGTGCCGGAGCGCGCCACAAGCGCGCGGCTCGGCATTCGCGTAGCCATTGTCGGCGATCCCAAAGACCATTCCACCCGCGGTTTTCTCGACGCCATCCGGAAAGGCTCGAATGGGTGACCCGCGCTTTGCTGTCGTCCGCCTCGGTTCGCTCGGCGACATCGTCCACACCTTTCCTGCCGTCGCCGCGCTTCGACAATCTTTCCCGTCCGCGCTCATCGTCTGGCTCACGCATCCCCGCTGGGTCGATCTCGTGGCAGGCAGCGACCTGGCCACCGAAATTTGGCCCGTCGATTCCCGCGATCTTTCCTCCGTCCGGCTGGCTATCCGCAAACTCCGTTCCCATCGATGGGACGCCGGAATTGACTACCAAGGCTTATGGAAAGCGGCGCTTCTTCCGTTCTTTGGCGGCATCCACCGGCGCATCGGTTTCTCCTCCGCCACTGTGCGCGAATATGGGGTCCCGGTTCTTTATTCCGATCGCGTAGACGCGAAGTGTGCGCACGTTGCCGAACAGAATGGCGAGCTTTCTTTGCGTGCTGGAGCCAGACGGGGAATCGCCCCATTTACTCTCCAGGTCAATGCAAATGACACCGAACGCGTACGGTGCGACCTCGAGAAGCAGGGAGTCCGCCGTTACGTCGTGCTCAGCCCCGGCGGCGGGTGGCGTTCCAAGTGTTGGCCCCCCGATCGGTTTGCCGCACTCTGCCAGCGAATCGCCCGCGATCTGAAGACTCCATGCGTCGTAAACTATGGTCCCGGTGAAGAGGAATTGGCTCGAACAGTGCAATCGAACTGCGTCCAGGGACAGTCCATAGCTTATGACGGCGAAATGGGCCCACTGATGGCTCTGCTGAGACACGCGCAATGCATCGTTGGCGGCGATACCGGCCCGCTTCATCTTGCCGTGGCTCTGGGCACTCCTGCGGTAGCTCTCTTTGGTCCTACCGATCCGCGACGCAATGGTCCATTTCCGCCAGGTGATATTGTCCTTCGCAGCCCCTCCGCCGCCACCACGTACACTCGCTCCAATCAAACTGCCCCTTCTCTCCTGGAATTGTCCGTTGACCAGGTATTCGATGCCGTAAGATCTCGCCTCGGAGCGCGTGCGTGACAGCTCTCGATTTTTTCGCCCGCTGGCGCGTGCGTCTGGGTTATCTGCTCGCGGTTGTCGCGCTCTACTTGGCGCGGCCATCAATTCGCTCCATTTGCCTTGGCGCGTTCGTCGGCGCAGTCGGCCTCGCGATCCGCGCCTATGCCGCCGGTTATCTTCACAAGCAGCAGATCCTCACGGTCACCGGTCCGTATGCGCGCACACGTAACCCGCTCTACTTCGGCAGTTCCATTCTGATGATTGGCGCGGCGCTCGCGATGAATTCGTGGTGGGTAGCTGCTCTTCTATTCGCCTACTTCACGCTCGTCTACACTCTGGTCATGCGCCGGGAAGAGATGGAACTCCGCCTGCAACACGGCGCAGCCTTTGAAGCGTACGCGGCAGCGGTTCCGTTGTTCTTTCCCCGGCTAGCCAGTATGGAAGAATCTTCGGCTTCGTCTGACTCTCGCTTTTCCTGGGCCCAATATCAAAAAAACCACGAATACCAGGCTGCCATTGGCTTCGCTCTATTGCTGATTGGTCTGCTGGTGATCTGGCGCCTGCGCCCCTGACGCCATCGCATCCGTATCACCGCAACCGCGAAAGCAACTAACCTGCAGATCATGTCCGTTCGTCAGGATCTGCACCTCTCCATCGCGGTCGGTCCTGAGTATCCGTGAGCCGCTTGCTTGCAACCGCTCCAGTAATTCCGGGCTGGGATGTCCGTAAGGATTTTCTTCCCCCGACGAAATGATTGAGACCTGCGGCGATATTGCTGTCAGAAACTCCGGCATCGTCGAGTTCTTGCTGCCGTGATGCCCAACCTTCAGCACGTCCGCGCGGAGAATCGTGGGATCGTTCTGTGCAAGCATTTCGTACTCTACCTGCTTTTCCGCGTCGCCGGGCAGCAGCAGCGCCCGCTCGCCGTAACGCAACCGAACCACTAGCGAGTCATTATTCTTCGCCTGTGGCGCGATCTCATCCGCTGCGATTTCGGGCCACAGGAAGTCGATTCGCACACCGTCCCAATCGAAGCTCTGCCCTTTACGCTCATGTTCGATCGGAACATGGAGCTGGTTGGCCGCTTCTCTCAGCCTGGCGAACGCCGGCGCCGCCGTTTCTCGTCCCAAGATCAACCGCGACACTTGAAAATTCTGCAGCACCGCGGTCAGCCCGCCGATGTGGTCCTGGTGGGCGTGGGTGAGAGCCACCGCATCCAGCCTCTGGAATCCGCGCGACCATAAGTATGCTGACACCGCCTCCTCCCCCGGATCTGATCCCACATGTTCCTCTCTGCCGCGAAATCCTTCGAAGGTACCTCCTCCATCGATCAAAAGCGTGCTGCCTTTTGGCGACACCACTAGAATCGAGTCACCCTGCGCAACATCCAGCACTGTCACTTCCAGCTGATTCGAGTTCCATTGCGGTTTGAACGGATAGATTGCGATCAGCGCCCCACTCAAAACCAATGCGCAAGCAATCGTGGTCTTGATCCACTTGGACCGTACTTCATTCCGCAGAACAAGCACCGCGATGAGCAGCGTCGCAAAGAATACCGCGGCCAGCCAAAACGGAGGCGCGGGAATCCGGTAGCTGCCCCCTCGAATTGCCGCGAACCAACCGACAATTCGCCCTTGCGCCGTCACCAGCCACGAAAGCGGCCGAGCCAACGACAGGGACACGCGCGGAAACGCATAACTGCAAGCCAAGCTCAGGAATCCCAATGGCACCATCACGCCCGTTAACGGCACCGCAAACGAGTTGGCCAGCGGACCCAGCAGCGACACCCGATGAAACTCCCCCGCCATCACCGGCAGCATTCCCAGTTGCAAGATTAGTGAAAGGACGAATATCTCTCCCACTCGAAACCCAAGTTTCGCGGTCGTCGGCAGCAGCGTTTCAATGAAACGCTTCACCGGCCCGCCGAACGGCCTGGTCAAACTTTCCATCCCGTCGCGAAGATCCAGCCGGAACTGCACCTGCAACGGCTTCAGCCCAATATCCCGCGTAACGTCCTTCCAATCGCGTAGTGCTCGGATCCACGGTTGAATCGTACGGTCCAGCAGAGGAATCGCGAGGCCGGCGATGCAGCCGATCGCCAGAAACGACAGCAGAAATCCCGGGTCCGTCACAAAGGCCGGCTTCGCCACCAGCAGAAGCAGAGCCGCAACCGCTGCGGAATTCAGCAGATCGACCCATCTGTAGAAAAATCCGGCGGCCACCACGACAGCTGCCATCAGCGCGGCACGCAGCACCGGTGCGCGTTGCTCTACGATCGCCACATACGCCACTAGCGCCGCCAGGATCAGAAGCGTCTGCCCGACGCCTCGCAATCGAAGTTTGCGCCCTGCCCAGAAAAGAAATGTCGCCAACGCTCCTACGTGTAGTCCTGCAACCACCAGCACATGAAACGTTCCCGTCTTCTGAAAATCGACCGACTCGGCGCGATCCACAAAACTCCGGTCGCCCAGCAGCATCGCCCGGAGAATCGCAGCCGTTCGGGCCGAGCCAGAAAACATTTCATCCACATGCTCGCGCATACGGTTGCGCACTCGAGCGATCCGCGAAGCAACCGTTGGCCTCTCGGTGCCTGTCTTTTCCAGCAGCACAGCTGCGCGCAATGTCGCCAGGATGTGAACATCTTGGCGGGCCAGAAATTCCCGCCGGTCAAACGCTCCCGGATCCTTATAAACCAGCGGCAACCTCCCTTCGGCAAGCAGCGACACCTCGTCGCCGGTGTGCAACTCGGGAAGCGCTGCGTCGGCCTCCTTCGGTGTGAAGCCGACGCGCATACCCCCTTGTAAGGGAACAAAGCCGCCTCCCGTATCAACCCCGCTGAGCTTCAGTTCCAGCCCATATCCCCACGGCAAACGCGATGGCTCGTCTCGCAATGTCCCATGCCATCGCAATGGCGTTCGAAGAGGAATCTGTTGTGCGGCGATCCGTGCAAGTACGTGCTCGGCAGGCAGAGGCCTGCGTGAGATGACCGCTCCGAAGACTCCCAGTCCAACCCAACAGAGAATTGAGGCCAACGCGGCAGCGTATAAACGATTCGCCAACATCAAAGCTCCAGCAATGACCACAAGCACCAAGACGCTGGCGCTGACCATCAGCGACCCGGGATACTGCGCCATGTCTTCAGGAAGGAACCGGGAAAGGCCGAGCAGAATGCCGCCCGCAAACGCTGCGGCAATCCAAACGGCGGGCAACTTCATGAGACTCTTCGCAACCTCACCAGCGTTTCTATGTGAAATGTTTGGGGGAACAAATCAAACAGATGCACTTCACCAATCTCGTATTTGTGCTCAGTCTCAATCGAGGTCTCCGGCTTGCGCGCCGTCCCCAACAGCACGGCCAGATCGCGCGCCAGGGTAGCCGGATCGCACGACAAATAAGCAATCTCTGCCGCTCCAAGGTTCGCAAGCCTTGCGGCAGCGTCCGCGCCCAATCCCGCTCGCGGGGGATCGAGCACAACCAGATCCGGCTGCTCCTTGTGCTTCTTCAGGAACTCCTCCGCGTGCTCGTTTTCAGACGTTACAGAAACTCCAGCGGCTTCCGCATTCGTTCGCAAGTCCCGTGTCGCCGATGGGTTCGCGTCCACGCTCACTACCTTCGCAAACGACTTCGCCAGCGGCAGCGTGAAGAAGCCAACTCCGGCATATAGGTCGAGCGCATACGCGCCCTTCGTCCCGCCGGTAATCGTCTCCAGCAAATCCTCAATCAGAAAACGGTTCACCTGGAAGAACGACAAATGGTTCACGCGATAAGTAAATCCCCCGGCCCGATGCAGCAGATACCCCGGCCCATCCAGGTCGAAGCGCTTCTTGCTATCGTCCTGCAGCAACAAGCTCTCGAGCGCCGGAATTGCCGCTTTGAATTCAGCCAACAGTTCCTTCGCCGGCTTAGGATAGCGTTCAAACGCGACATTCAGCGCGATCTTTTCATCCGTGCTGTCCGCGAACGCTTCGATCTCCAAAATCCCCGGAGGCAGGGAATTGCTCCTCGCCAGCTCTTGTAATTTCGTAAATGTTTCCGCAAGCCGCGGTGACAACACCGGGCACTGGTCGATCGGCAGGATGTGCGCGCTTTCCGCCAGGAAGTAACCGAACGCTCGCGGCAGTGCATCGCGGAACGCCCATTGCGCCCGATTCCTGTAACCGTACTGCTCTGCCGAATGTTCCCGAATCTGCCCGCTCCACTCGACTCCCCCGAGTCGCGCCAACGTTTCGCGAAGTATCTCCTTCTTCAATCGAAGTTGCTCGCGCACTTCAATATGCTGATAGTGGCACCCGCCGCACACTCCAAAATGGGGACACTTCGCAGCAATCCGCGAAGCGGCCGGCTTCTGTACTTCAACCAGATTTGCATGGATCAGTTTCTTCTTTTTTGTCCGCACCGCTGCGCGGACCTGTTCGCCCGGAAGAACGTAAGGCACAAACACCGTATTGCCTTCGGCGTGCGCCAACCCTTCACCGCCGTAGACTAGCTTGTCAATTGATAACTGTAACTCATTAGCCATAGCTGTTCAACCTGTGTCGAGTTTTCTTTGATGAAGTAGAGGCACAGCACTGCCGTGCCTCATCTTGGCAACCCTGATCCCGATAGAGCTTCAGCAGAAATAATACAAACTCAAGCGTGGCAATTGGAATTCGTCCAATAGCCGTTTCTGCGAATATTGCCGTTCCACCAGCGCCAGTTGCTCCGCTCTCATTTTGCGCCGGTATGTCGACAATTGCGAATCCACTTCCCGGCGGATTTTCAGCAGCAGTTCTTCGTTGGCATGCGTTAACAAGGCGGCATAAATCCTGTCATCCACCACCGTCAACTGCCGTTCTAAATCCTCGAGGGGCACGATTCCAGGAGTATCGAGCACCGCCGCAGCGGAGGTTACCGACTGCGCGATTTGTTTAAATAGCGCTGCCAGCGCTGGTCGCGTAGATTCGCTCCGCAACGCCGCTTTCTCAACCAACTGGACGTTTCGCTGAACATACCCTTTCAGTTCTTCGCGCGAAAACGGTTCCTTGGCCTCGGCTCTCTGCTTAGGCTGTGCACCCGCCGCTGCTTCTTGCCGCTCCTCCGCCGCTTCCAGCACTGCGTCCGTGCAGTAAGCAAGACTCTTCAGCGCCTTGCCGGCGCCGCGCCGCGACCGCTGGTAACTCTCAAATGCCCGATCGATCCCCTGTAGCGCCGCTTCCAACGGAACTCCCGCTTTCTGCCATGTCTCCATAATCGCCCAGTCGAGCGGCGAGACCAGCAGATGCGCGCCCCGCTTCTTCCAGAAATGCTCTTCAATTTCCGTAAAGTAGTTGAAGTAATTCCAGGTTTCCATGGCAGAGACGCCGGTCCGTTCGCGTCAGCGAAGCGCCCTCTTTGGTTTCACTGTGTCGGTTTTCGTGCTCGCAACATGCTCGTGGGTTTCTGCCGACTTGTTTTTCTCCCAGATGTACCGAAGGCCCGCCAGCGTCAAGTATTCGTCCACATGCTGAATATGCTTCGATCCTCGCGCCACAAGTCTCGCCTGTCCGCCGGTTGCCACCACGGTCGGCTTCGCCCGCAACTCCGCTTCGATTCTCGCCAGCATCCCATCCACCATATCCACGGCTCCGTAATACAGCCCTGCCTGAATATTCGTCACCGTGTTCGTGCCGATCACTTTGCCCGGATCTTTAATTTCGACCCGAGGCAGTCGAGCCGTCCGCGAGAACAGCGCCTCAGATGAAATTCCTATCCCCGGAGCGATCACTCCTCCCAGGAACTCGCATTTCGACGAGATCACGTCAAAAGTAATCGCCGTACCGAAGTCCACCACCACGCAAGGCCCGCCGTACTTGTGAAACGCGGCCACTCCATTCGCAATCCGATCCGCGCCGACTTCCATCGGATTGTCCACATGTACAGACATACCGGTCTTTACGCCCATCTCGAGGAACAGAGCCTTCTTCCCGAGGTAAATCCGCGCAACCTCCGCCAGCGTCCAGTTCAAATTAGGCACCACGCTGCTGATGATCACCCCGGTGATCATCTCCTGATTTAGGCCCGCCAGCGAAAACAGGTTGCGGGTCAGCACTCCATATTCGTCCACCGTCTGCTCGCGTGCCGTCGTCAGCCGCCAGTTCGCGATCAACTCTTCGCCGCGAAACACGCCCAGCACTGTGTTCGTGTTCCCCACATCAATCGTCAGCAGCATTCAGCGAACCTCGGTTACGTCTCCCGCGACTACGGTAGTAAGCGGTCCATTCTCACGCGAAACCAGCAGTAGTCCCTCAGGACTCAGCCCGGCCGTCGTTCCGACGTACGACTCCACACCGGTGTCCACTCGCACCCGCTTTCCATTTGCGAAATTCGACACACCCTGGAATCGCTCTACCACGAACGGCGCGCCTTCCTTCAGAAATCGCGTGTAATCGCTCTCCAGTTGCGTCAACAATCGTACCAAGAGTTCCAGCCGAAACGTAATTCGCCCGCTCTCTTTGCGTAGCGAGGTGGCGATGGACGCCAACTCGGGAGGGAACTTCTCTTGATTGGTGTTGATTCCGATTCCCACTACTACAAACCGAACTGCGCTCGGCTCCGCATGCATTTCCGTCAGAATTCCGCCCAGTTTCTTGCCGTTCAGCAAAAGATCGTTCGGCCACTTCAACTCCGGCACCAATCCCGTGAGCGCCTGTACCGCTGCCTGCGCCGAGATCCCGGCAAGCATCGTCAGCAGCGGCGCCTGTGCCGGCGCAAGCTGCGGGCGCAACAAGATCGACACATACAGCCCTGTTCCTTTTTCCGAATGCCACATCCGCCCGGCTCGTCCGCGCCCAGCCGTCTGTTCCTCCGCCATCACGATCGTGCCTTCAGGCTCGCCCGCAAACCCCAACTCCATTGCCACGCGATTCGTCGAATCCGTCTTGAAAAAATGAAACACGCGCTTGCCGAACAGACTCCCCTTCAGCCTTTTTCGCAACAGGTCCGGCGTCAAGATATCCGGCACTTTTTCCAGAAAGTAGCCAGTGCTTCTTTGCCCCTTCACGTGCACGCCCAGCTTTCGCAACTCCTCGACCCATCGCCAGACCGTCGAACGCGACACGCCAATCTCTCGCGCTATGCGTGCTCCGCTAATCACAATCGTCGCGTTTTCGGAGAGTAGCGTCAGCAGTGCTGCCAGTCGTTTATCGGTTGTGCCGGGTAGAGAGAGTGTCGGGGGCATTCGGCCCTGATCCTGGATCGCGTGTCTAGCTTACTTTCACTCCCAGCCGTCTACAAGCATTCTCAGGTCAGCAAGCGCTGCGGACCGGGTCAGTCCCCGAGGAGCAATGTAGTCCACTCCTGTCGCGGCATACTCCATCGCCTGTTCCAACGGAATCTCTCCGGCAACCTCGAGAACACAATCGTTTCGAATGTTGCGGGCAACTTCCACAAGCCGCCGCACCTGCTCAGCTTGCATATCCTCCAACAGAATCGATTCCGCTCCTGCCGACAGCGCCTCCCGCAGTTCCGCTTGGTTCTGGATAGCAAGCTGAATGGGAAGGGAAGCCGCCTCCATCTCCGCGGGAACCGTGCCGGTCGCCTCGTATGCCGTCAGCGGCAGTGGATTCATCAAGCGGGAAGCATGGCTATGCGCCTGATCGAGGGCCGCCTTTATTCCTCCAGCCGCACCGATATGGGCCTGTGTCAGTACGATCGCATCGAATAATCCCGCACGGGAATACGCGCCCCCGCCCATTCTCACCGCGTACTGTTCCAGCAACCGCATCCCCGGAGTGGTATTCAGCGAATCACGAATTCTCGCATTGGTCCCGGAAATTGCGTCTACGTAGTTCCGGGTGTTTGTGGCAATCCCGCACAGGTGAGACAAGAAGTTCAGTACCGTCTGTTGGCCACTGAGGATTGCGCCTGCGTTCCCGTTCAGTTTTGCCAGCGTCGCGCCGCTCGGCACTGGTTCGCCTTCCGATTCCTTGATCTCAACCGAGATCTCCGGATCAAGCCGCTTCAACGCTTTTCCCGCCAGCGGCAACCCGGCACACACCAATTCTCGCCCAGTCACCACACTCGCCAAAACGGTTTTGCCAGAAGCAACCGTCGCGGCTACAGCCATATCGCCCGGCCCTACATCCTCCGTCAGGGCCGCCATGATCACGCCCTCGATGTACGTTGAATCCCAATCCATAGAACTTTTGGAGTGCGGGCGCTCTGCTCCCGCTTTATCGCGGTCCATCCAACGCAACAGGTTCAGCGGCAGCTCCGCTGCCGTCTCTACAACACTCTCCAAGCCGCGGTCGCTGTCGCGGTGCCCTCACGCCCCAGAATCCAAACTACCGCGTCTTGCCACCCACCCAAACCACCCGACGCCTGCCTCTACCCATTCCCCAACTGTTCCAACCGATCCGTCAACTTCTGTAACTCCACGCGCTGCGCGGCAAGCGCTTCTTCCATCTGCTTGATAATTCTCTCCGGCGCCTTGCTTCGGAACGTATCATTCCCGAGCTGTCCTTCTTTTGACGCTATTGCCTTCCGCAACCCATCGATCTCTTTATTGAGGCGAGTCCGTTCCGCCCCAACGTCAATCGTTTCCGCCACGTAGGGAATCCGTACATCGAATTGCGCCGTAGAACGCACGCCTCCGCCGCCCTGCGGCAATTTCTGCGTCGCAACCTGCAATTCCGACAGAATCGCCAGGCGTTGAATTGGATCACTGTTCGCGGAAATGATGCTTCGCGCTCCCGCATCCGCGCTATAGAACTCTGCCGCTACCTTTTTCTTCGGATCCAACTTCATTTCCGCGCGTATTGTGCGTAGATTCTGGATAATTTCCTGCACGAACCCGAACTCTTTCGCTGTTTCCGCATCCTGCCAACTCTCTTTGGCCACTGGAAAGGCGTCCAGCGCAATCGACTTCGCCAGGGGCTTCTGCGGCAACTGGTGCCAAAGTTCTTCCGTAATGAACGGCATAAACGGGTGCAGCAGCCGCAGCGCCGCATCGAATCCTGCAAACAGGTTCTTCCACGCCACGGTGGCGCGTTCGCGATCGGCATTCTGCAATTCCGGCTTGACCCATTCGATGTACCAGTCGCAGAAATCCCCCCAAAAGAACTGGTACACGCTTTGCGCCGCCTCGTGGAACCGGTAACTCTCCAGCGCCTCGTTCACGGTGGCAATCGTGTCCGCCAGCCGAGAGAATAGCCAACCGTCGATCAACGGAACCTCGCCATCAAACGCATACGGTGCGTGACTGCGCGTCTCTGGCGACGCCAATTCCTCCAGCGATCCACCACCTTGCTCGAATTTGTCCAGGTTCACAAATAGAAAGCGCGCCGCGTTCCAGATCTTATTCGCGAATGCCCTAGCTCCCCCGAGCCGGTCATCCGACAGCACAATATCTGTTCCCGGGGCCGCCATCGACGCCAGGCAGAACCGCATCGCATCCGTGCCATATTGCTGGTTGAGCGCTACCGGATCCAATCCCGTGCCCTTCGACTTCGACATCTTCTCCCCGCCCGCCGTGCGCACCAGTGAATGCAGGTACACCACCCGGAACGGAATCTTCCCCGTCAGGTGAATTCCCAGCATGATCATCCTCGCCACCCAGAAAAACAGGATGTCGTACCCCGTGATTAGCAGGCTCGTCGGGTAATATTTCTTGTAGTCCTCCGTTTCGGCCGGCCAGCCCAACGTCGAAAATGGCCACAGCCCGGAGCTGAACCAGGTGTCCAACACGTCGGGATCCTGCACCAGTTCGGACGACCCGCATTTCACACACTTTGTCGGATCCTGCCGCGCCACGATGATCTCGCCACATTGCTGGCAATACCATGCCGGAATCCGGTGCCCCCACCATAGTTGCCGCGATAGCGTCCAGTCGCGGATGTTCCGCATCCAGTTGAAATATTCCTCGCGCCGGTTTTCCGGAATAATCTGAATTTCCCCGCTCTCCACGGCCGCGATCGCTGGCTCCGCCAACGGTTTCATCCGGCAGAACCATTGCAACGACACACGCGGTTCCACAATCGTTCGGCTGCGTTCGCAGTGCCCAATCGAATTCATGTGGTCAGTGATCTTCTCAATCAGTCCCTGGGCCTGTAGGTCCTCTACGATCTTCTTGCGCGCCACAAAACGTTCGAGCCCGGCGTAAGGTCCCGCGTTTTCGTTCATGTGCGCATCGTCGGTCATCACGTCGATCTGCGCCAGGTTGTGACGCTTGCCCGCCTCGAAATCGTTTGGATCATGCGCCGGGGTGATTTTCACCGCTCCTGTCCCGAAGTCCCGGTCCACCATCTCGTCGCCGATGATCGGTATTTCGCGGTTCATTAACGGCAAAATCACATCCTTGCCGATCAGATGCTTGTAGCGTTCGTCCTCCGGGTGAACCGCCACCGCCGTATCGCCCAGCATCGTCTCCGGCCGCGTCGTTGCCACCACCAGAAACTCGCTCGATCCTGCCACCGGATACTTGATGTACCAAAGGTGCCCCTGCTTCTCCTCGTGAATTACTTCCAGGTCGCTCAACACCGTCCGGCACCCTGGGCACCAGTTCACCATCCGCTTTTCGCGATAAATCAATCCCTCTTCGTACAGCCGAACAAAAACTTCCCGCACCACTCGCGATAATTCCGGAGAAAGCGTGAACCGCTCCCGAGACCAGTCGCAGGACTCGCCGATTTGCTTCATCTGCCGCTGAATCGTACCGCCGCTCTCTTCCTTCCACTTCCACACGCGCTTGATGAACTCTTCGCGTCCCAAATCCCGGTAGTGAATGCCTTCATGCGAAAGTTGCCGCACCACCACCCGCTGCGTGGAAATTCCCGCGTGGTCCGTTCCCGGCAGATATAGCGTGTTGTACCCAGCCATGCGGTGCCAGCGCGTCAAAATGTCGATTTCCGTGTGGTCCAGCATGTGCCCGATGTGCAGCGACCCCGTCACGTTGGGCGGTGGTATCACGATAGAGAAAACTGGTCCCGGCGCATTCGGGTCGGCTTTGAACAACTCCTGTTTCACCCAGCATTCGGCCCAGCGGGACTCAATCTGCTGTGGTTCGTACGCTTTGGCGATTTCTCGGGGCATGGTCCTGTCTTCTTCCCGCAGTCATGCACGGCGACCGCGTCGAATAGGAAGGTAATCTTTCAATATACGGGCAGCCCGACACACCGTCAATTCAACGCGCTGGCCAGATTTACGTGGACGGGCGCAGCAATGCTGCGCCTCATCTCGGCACAACTAGAATGAACTGGAAGTTATTTGTAAGGGTTTACGACTTTTTCGAGCTGAGCTCGTCGCGAACGATTGCTTCAATCACCGGCTTCAAAATCTCATGCGTGACCTTTTGTAATACTTCGGGGCTCATCTTCCCAAGGACCCGCGCGACCAGTTCATCCATGTCCGGTTGATCTTTGGTTTCTACCGCAGGCTGCGCGGCTTCCGGCATTGCCTCTGGCTTTGGCGCTTCCCACCCCTTCTCCCAATGGTTCGAAGGACTTCCTACCACCGCCACTTCCGCCGAGGTGTCGATCGTCACCGGCGGTTGCCCAGGGGCTTCGGATGGGGCGCTGGACTCGAAATGCCCGGAATAGCTCGAAGACACCTCTTCTACGGGGCTGCCGGCTTGAATCGTGGGTTGCTCCGCTGCGTACGCCGAAATCTCCTGCGTCTCTTCGGGTGACGCCTGCTGAAGCTCTGCGGGAGGCGCGTCCCACGTTGCCGCCAACATCGAGGCTCGCTTTGCTTCCGCTTCCCAGGAGCTCTCCGGAACAGGCGCCCAATTCGGTGGCTCCGCACTCTTCGCTTCTTCCACGGCGGCGCGCTCGGAACTCGCAGGCGCCACCTTCACAGTTTCTGCAACGCTCGATGCCGAAGCCTCCGCGACAGCCGCGGTTTCTACTGCAGCTACCGGCTGTGCCACCACGGGTTCGGCGTGCTGCGCTAATTTCTCTTCGACGCCCGCCGCCATCGCTGCCGCCCACGCATCCCCGCTGAACGGAATCGGGGCGTCTGCGGGCTTGGCATCCAGCGTCGTTATGGCCACCGCCTTCGTCTCGGCTACTTCAATGGTTTCGCCCTTCTCGTGTGTCGGTGTCCAATGCGGAGAGCCGTTGCTCTTCGCTGGCGAATGCCCGTGGAAAGCCTGGTCTCGCCAGTCCGGCACACCCTCGATGGCCTCGGAGGCGTGTTCCACTTCCGCGGTCAAGCCACTGCTGCGCCAGTCGTTGTTCCGCGACGATTCTTCGTCTTCCTCTTCTTCCGGAACATCTCTCGTCTCTTCTTCCCAGTCCTTGGCTTTTGAGATTTCGATCATCGGCTTGGCAGAAGAAAACACCGCAACATCTTCATCTTCTGTGTTCAGCAAGCTGCCAAAGGCCACCGGTTCCTGCCCAGCCGCAATCTTCACCTGTTCGCGGGGCGCCTCGAATTCCTCCACTGGTTCAGGCGCAACTTCCGGCACTCTCTCGGGCGATAACGCCGCAATCTTCGAACCTACGTTTCCACTCAGGATGTCCGCGGTCGAGCGGGCCGGTGCGGCTGGCTTTTCCGCGGGCGCGGCTGGTCCGAGTGACACTCCCGCGCGGGTGAGCGCCGACTTCACCATGGAAATCAACGGATCGGGCGGCACGAACGGCTTCTTCAGAACTCCGTCCGCTCCCACTCTCTGTGCTTCCTGTTCATCCAGGGGATCAAACGCTCCGACCAGCAAAATCACCGGAATATGCGAAAGTGCGGAATCTTCTTTCACGTATTTGCAAACTTCGTAGCCGTTTCGCACCGGCATGAATACATCGGCAAGCACCAAATCAGGCTTAACATCGGAGATTTTGCGGACAGCCGCTTCACCGTTGCCCACGGCGACCACGTCGATTCCCTGGTCTTTCAGTGCCAGACCGACCATTTTCTGGATGTTACTGTTGTCGTCCGCAACCAGTATCTTGGCCACCGAACTTCCTCCGGGGAACACTTGCCACCGACACCTCTCGGTTCAAAGTGTATTGGAGCACTCGGCTGGGTGGCCGTCAATTACCTCGAGACTGGGTGTGTCGGAAGTAGACATGCCTCGTTCCTATCCATAACCCTGTCCCAATGGCCATCGCCCAATTTAGCGCTGTGGCCCTCAAGCCAGCAGCTTCCCGCCGCGGAGGGCGACGAAGAATCTCAACCCTTGGCGATCCCTGTTCGAATCTGGACAACGTCACCAGGGCAGAATCTTTTTCAGTCCCTTTTTCTTGCTGCTCGACTCTTTCTGGGTGGAGTTCTGCTGGCTAGACGACGCTGGCTGCGTATTGTCACTGCTCTTACTGGTCGAGTCCGTCGAAGTCGACGAAGCGTCCGCTGGCGCGCTCGGGTCGGTGGCGCTGCTGTTGCTGCTGTCGGTTGACGCCGTCCCATTGGCGGGATCCGCTGTGCCCGCCGCATTCGGATCCGCGGCAGTCGAACCCGCCGGGGCAGGCTCGCCCGGCTTGACCACGCTGACTACGCCCGTGCTCGTTCCTCCCGAACTTCCCGTTCCGCCTGTTCCCCCGGCACTTGATCCCCCGCTGGCGTTCGCCACCAGACTCGTCGTGCCTTTGCTACCCGATAGCACATCAAACGACTGCTCGCTTGTATCTGGCTCGAGTTGAGGCAAGCCATGCGCCGCCGCAGTGTGTACATCCGGTCCAGGGTGGAAAATACTCGTCCCTCGGTGGACCAGGCCCTCTTTCGGTCGCGGCGTGTTCTGTTCCGCCGTCATCCATTCCACAGCCTTCGGGTCTGGCTGCGGGATGGGCATCCCGAAGTCCTTCAGCTTAGCTTTGGCGTCGTTCGCCTTCGGCGAAAGCGGATAATTCTTCACAATCTGGCCGTAATAGTTTCCGGCAATGTCTTTGCGCTCGCTCTTCTCGAAGATGTCGCCAAGCATCCACAGCGATGTGTCGGATTTGCTATACAAAGGGTAGCGCTTCACGAGCGGAATCAACCGTCCTGCCGCGGCCCGCTTGTCGCCCTTCACGTAATAGTAGTAGGCAATGCGGTATTGACCTTCTGCGAGCACTTCCTGCACTTCGCGCAGGTGCTGTTCCGCCTGAGGGGCAAGTGGATCCTTCGGATACTTCTTCAGGAATGTCTGGAACTCCTCTTCGGCAGCCAGACTGTGAGTATTGTCGCGGTCGGCCTTGGCCATTTCGTTGTAGTTACACATGGCCACCTGCATCTGCGCATACGCCGCTTCGGGCAGGAACGGGAAGAATACGATGAAATCTTTATAGCCGTTGACCGCTTGCGCAATATTCGCGCTGCCGCCTTCCTTGTAGTACGAGTCCGCAATCGCGAGCTTTGCTTTGGCGAGATACTCGCTGTCCGGATAAGTGTTGATCAGCGTTTGCAGCCCCAGCCGGCCGACCTCGTGTTTGCCCTTCTTGATATCCAACATAGCCTTGTCGTAGAGCTGTTTATCCGGTTCGGCGGTGTTGGTAGCATCTGTAGACTTATCGACGGGCTTTTTCTTATGAAAAATCTGGGCGGAGCACGTGCTCGCGGACGCCAGCAGCAGTGCGCTCATCAGAAGAAGCGGAAATCGCCGCACTCTTCACCTCTCTTATTGACTTCTTATCGCCGGGACTTCCGCTTGGCCTGGGTCACCCCTGTCACCGGCGCGGACCAACTCAGTATAACCTGAACTTTAGGACAGGCCAGAAGGGAAGTTTGCCCGTTGGTTCAGGGAGGACTGCTGCGAATTGGGATGCCGGAATGCCTGCCAACGGTTTTCTTGGCCTGCGACAGCGCTGCTGCCGCTTTCTGCCTGTCTCGACCTCATGTCCGCAAGAATCTGACCAACAGAGGCACGTTTGTTGCGTCTTCCCATTTTTCATCGTTTTGTCATACCGAATCTGCCGTACTCTAACTACAATGCTGTCATGCCTTTCGCTCCAGGGGAAAGGCCTCTTACTCCATGGAAAAACGAAAATTTCTGTTTGCTTCGCTGTCCAGCTTGATCGGTGACATCGCTTGGCAAGTGGTGAAGGAAGGTCACGAAGTTCGCTATTACGTCGAGAACGAAAAAGAACGCGATATCGCCGACGGCTTCGTCCCGAAATCCAGCGATTACGAAAAAGATGTGAAGTGGGCGGACATCGTCGTGTTCGACGATACTCTCGGGCAGGGAACCAAGGCGCAGGCGTTGCGCGCTGCCGGCAAGCCCGTCATCGGTGGAACCACTTACACCGATAATCTCGAGGATGATCGCTCGTTTGGCCAGGAAGAGCTGAAGAAGGCTGGCGTGACGATTATTCCTTATCAAGATTTCGACTCCTTCGATCCTGCCATCGAATTCGTGAAGAAAAATCCCGATCGTTATGTGATCAAGCCTAGCGGCGAAGCACAGAACGTGAAGCGCCGTTTGTTCGTCGGCGAGGAAGAAGATGGCAACGATGTCATCGGCATGCTCGAGGCTTACAAACGGGCCTTCTCCGATGAAATCAAAGTGTTCCAGTTGCAACGCCGCGTGAATGGTGTGGAAGTCGCGGTCGGTGGATTCTTCAATGGCAAGAAATTCATCACGCCCATCAACATCAATTTCGAGCACAAGAAGTTGTTTCCCGGCGAAGTGGGTCCGCCCACCGGCGAGATGGGCACCGCGATGTTCTGGAGCGAGCCGAACGCGTTGTTTAACCGCACGCTGCTGAAGATGGAACCGAAGCTCGCGGAAGAAGGCTATGTCGGGTACATCGACGTGAACTGCATCGTGAACAACAACGGCATCTATCCGCTGGAGTTCACTTCGCGCTTCGGCTATCCGACGATCAGCATCCAGCAAGAGGGAATCCTTACGCCGATCAGCGACTTCTTTTGGGAACTGGCGAATGGCCAGGAGCCAAAGTGGAGAACACGCAGCGGCTTCCAGGTCGGCGTGCGCATTGTTGTTCCGCCGTTTCCGTTCGACGACGAAGCCACGTTCGAGTCCTTCAGCAAAAATGCGGCGATCGTTTTCCGGCGTCCCATCTCAGAAGGCATTCACATCGAAGATGTGAAGATCGTCAACCAACAGTGGCTGGTGGCGGGCACTTCGGGCGTTGTCCTGATCGTCGTCGGCCTCGGCCAGACCATGAAGCAAGCACAAACTCAAGCGTATTCGCGGATCAAGAACATTCTCATCCCCAACATGTACTACCGCACCGACGTCGGCGACCGCTGGGTGGAAGACTCGGACAAGCTCCACAACTGGGGCTACCTGCGTTAGCATGACAGAGCCCTCCAGGCGACGTGCGCAAGCCGACAGTTCCACCGCGCCCCTGCCCCGCTGTTTTTCTGCACGGTGCGCAGAAGTGGTTGATGCGAAAGGGTTTGAACGAAACAGCGTACGGTACAGTACGGGAATTGCGGCAGAACTGTTTGCAGTGTGGTTACCTCCCCCCACCCCCAGGGGGGTGGCGTATGTGCGGGAATAATTGGACTTAGGTGTGATTTCGTGCGTAAGTGCGGGAATGATTGGAGTTAGCGAGAAAAACGAATCCACAGTCAACAGAGGAGAGGAGTTGGCATCCCGGTTCGGGTGCTCGAATTGTCAAAGAGCGGCGGGCGGGAACCCCTGGCGGAAAAACCGTTCCCGGAAGGCCCAGTGGCGCGTCCAGCGACCACGTAAGTAAAGTAGTTATCTTACCATAGAATAATAGAAATGCAAGAGAAAGGAGGCCAGCGAAAAACGGCCACCCATTCGCAAAAGGCGCGAAAGGATGGGCCACCCAAAAACACCTTGTGAGTTAAGGGTGTCCCACCGCCCAAAAGCTCTCTGCGATTTAAGAATGCGCCACCCGCCATCCGAGAAAGGGGACGACAGGACCCAAGACCCACCCCTCAGAAACCGAGGGTGGGGCACCCTGCTATTTTGGGTCTAGGCCACCCGCCAAGCCCCAAAGCGGTATTAACGTTGAAGCCAAAAGCTCACTGGGATTGATGTTTCCACACGAATCGGCACTGAGCTACGAGCCGCCGGTTTGTAGCGCCACTGTCGAACAGCATCGAGGGCTGCTGATTCCAGCGCGGGCGTCGCTCGTTGAATGAGTGTCAGTTGTGAGAGCGTCCCATCTGTTTCAATCACCGCGTAAAAGACGACTCTTCCTTCTTCGCCATTGAAGCGAGCTTTTGTCGGATATATTGGCGGAACTCGGTTTGCCAACTCCGGACTTTGCATGTCGTCGCACTGTGGCCAGAACTCTGAGTTTGCTAACGGGGTAAATGATGCCGGATCGCTCTCCGTGATGGGTGTTATATCCGTCACCTTTGCCGTCACGACGGCCGTTCGGTCCCGAAATGCACGCACTTGATAGGGAATGTATTTGTCGCCGAGCTTACTAAACGAGCTATACTCAACCTTCGAAATATCCGGGGAGTGCTGATTTTCGGATGTCGGGTATTCAGTGGTTAGTAGAGTACTGTTCGCTCCATCAAAACACAGAATACGTTCCGTTCCCGTGTTCCACTTCACCTCAGTACACTTCTGTCGAACTCCGTCTTTGTTGCGGGTCTTTACCTTCCCAAGGCTCTGTTTGGTCCCAATCCTCAGTACAGTGTCGAAATTCAACATTGAATCGAGTTGAAAAATGATTTCGGGTTGGAAGCTCTGTGTGCTCTTCTGCTAATAGCCTTTTGAATCGTGTACACGAATCCGCTTGTAGGTTGCGATTTCAAGTTCTTCCTTCCAGCGCGAAGGGGATATCCAAGTAACGACATATTGTCCGGGTACCGATTTGCCTGTTGCATCCAGAATCGCAATTTCGGTCCGCACTTTGACAGGTGGTGTTCCATCAGTCCAGACATTCTGCAATTTACGTGCCTCAGCCAGCAGAGATTCGGCGCTCATAGTGTCGTCTTCCCCCAGGCAAAAAGTGCTAGTGGTCAAAGCGACGAAAAGAGCCAGGCCTAAACATCTACGAACATGTTTTGGCATTTGACCGCAAATTATATGGAGAATTCGCAAAGAAACAAACCGGACACCACGAGCTTCTAACGTCTAATCCCAAAAACGTATTAGTACCGTCCCCGCTGACGCAGCACGGCTCAGGTTCGGCCGCGGCACAACTTGACGCCTTTATGTCGCTGGCACTAGGATGCTCCCGCTTCGATCTATCATTCGCGGCTTATTGAACGCCAACTGGCGAGGAGTTTCATGCAACGACGTTCCTTCCTTCGCAGTGTCTCTTCCATTCTCCCCGCTGCGGCCTTACAGGAAATGCTCGCGCGTCACGTCGAGGCTCAAAGCGCCCCAGCAGCAGCGCCGCCGGCGCTACACATCGTTGGCCCTGGCAAGGATCGCTTTGATCACCAGACCAACATCGGCTTCAGCAAGGGACTGCTCTTCAAAGTGTCCGCCACCGACACCAACGGCGCCTTGTTCATCTTGGAACACACCCATCTCACCCCAGGCGGGCCGCCCCTGCACCTCCATCTCCAGCAAGAAGAATGGTTCTATGTCATGGCCGGCGAAGTCGCATTTCAACTCGGCGATCAACGCGTCACGCTGAAGGCCGGGGAATCGGTCCTCGCCCCTCGGCGGATCCCGCACACGTTTTCCGCTATGGGACCCGATCCAGCACGGATGATGATCGCTTTTTGCCCCGCCGGCAAAATGGAACATTACTTCCACGAAGTCGAATCCGACCCTAAGCGCAGTACCGACCCGGAGTTCTTCAAAATTTGTGAAATGGAGTTGGTCGGACCCTCTCCCTTTTGGAAAACCTGAAGGCTCTCCCTCTGAGAGCGCCATCGTGGAGCCCGGTGCTGTTTCTTCGCTAATGGTGATACGCTGGCACTACCCGCCCGGCACGGAGGTAAGCATGTCTCCCCGCACCATTTTTCTTAGCAAACTGCTGGGCCTGTACTGCATCATCCTGGCACTCGCGATGTTGGTGAACGGAACCGTGATCATGCAAGACGTCACGGAACTCGCGCACAACGCGCCGGTTCTGTTCATCGTCGGGGTGTTCACGCTGTTTGCCGGACTGGCTATGGTGCTGGGACACAATTATTGGCGCGGCGGAGCGCTAACGATCGTCGTTACACTGATCGGCTGGCTGACGCTGATCAAGGCCGTGCTGATTCTGTTTATCCCGCTGAACGTGGCCACCCTTATTCCTCTCGCACTTCTGGAATCCAACCACTTCTTCTATGTCCGCCTGGTGGTCACATTGCTGCTGGGCGTATATCTCAGCTATTCCGGCTTCGCCACCTCAGCCAAGACGCATTCGCCGGGTTAATTTCCTGACTTTGAAGTCGGCTGCATTGGCTTCCGGGGCCGTGCGGACAACTCCGCAGGCTCACTGCCCTACGAGGCGGAACTCGATTCGGATGCGAGCGGGAATATCGACCGCATTTCCATCGCGCATTGCGGGCGTGAATCGAATCCGCTGAGCCGCAAGAATCGCTTCGTCGTCCATGCCGAAGCCAAGTCCGCTGACAACGCGGATCACTTTAACCTGGCCGGAAGCGAGGAAGATCACCTCGAGCACCACGTCGCCCTGGATTCTATGGTCACGCCCTTCGGCGGAATAGGCGGGATTTGGCTTGTGCAGAATGGTCACACCAGCCGAAAAGCCCCCGGCACCGCCGGCGACACCGCCCCCTGAGCCACCCGAGGCCCCCGCGCCGCGCAAGCCTCGAGCCCCTCCTGTGCCATTACCATAGCCCGGACCTGCGTTTAATCCGGGCGAGCCAGCTCGGTTGATGTTGCCGCGCCGGTTAGGATTCTCTGGTCCCGCGATTCCGTTGGGGTCGCCAAAACCTCCGGTTTGCACTTTACTCAATGCGGCATTCACGGCGGCCGGGCCGGGATTGCCGGCAGCGGGATTTGGCTTCACGTCCTCTTTGGGGGCTGCTGGACCGTTCGACGACAACACAATTTCGGCTTGGTTCATAGTTTGCTTCACGTCGAGCGGCCTCTCCTGCACTGCCCGCGCAGTAGGCACGACCGGTTTGAAATTCGCAAAGATGTGCGGCTGCCTGGGACTCAGCTGCGGCGCCAAGGCGGCAAATTCGGGAGCTTCCTGCTTTATCTCTGGTGGCTTGATCTCGACCTTCGGCTTGGGTGGCTGCTTGGCTGGTGGCTGTGGGGTGCGAGGCTTCGGCTTTATGGGCGGCGGAATTTCGGTTACCGGCTGCAGCAACTCAATCACATCAAATTTGATTGCTGTCTTCATCGTTTGCGGAAAGATCATCGGGCTGAGGAGCGCGAGACCCAGGATCACCAATTGTCCCGCAGCGCTCAGGCCAACTTTTTTCCACTGGGGCTTGGCATCAGGCAAAAGCTCCAAGCGCGCGGAAACGTTGCGCTCCATGCGCCGAGGCGGGGAGGTGGAAATAGCCGATGGCTGCGGATTTCTTCTGACCGGTTTCAGCTCCGAGAACGGAGGGGGCGACGGAGCTTGCTTCCTTTCGAAGATCGGCGGGTGGACCGCAACCGGCCGCAGCGGGACTGAAGCGACGGAGACAATTCCGGGCGGAGGTGCCAAGCCTCTCGTTAGATTTATCGGCGGAACCGGACGCTGTGGGGATGGCATGGATTTAGCGGCGTGCGCGGGTGCCAATGCCTGGGGTTCGCGGTCCACGTTGAGCTTGGCGGCCGGCTTCAATTCCGGGATGTTCGGGCGCACGGCGGGGGCGGAGCGGCTCGAGTTCGGTTTAGCAACGGCGCTCGAGCGCAGCGATTCTCTTTCGACTAAAGCGGTGTCGATTTCGCCTGGCCGCGCATAGGGGCTGCGCGGTCCTTGCTTTGGAGAATCCGGCATTAGGGCAGGCTAGACCCCTATCGACTGAGTGTCATCTGTACTCAGGGTCAGTTTCGGGACATTGTTCGCGCTGATGCGCTTCGGTGCCATGCTGAATGCCAGATGCTCTGTGAAGCTGGTCTTAGGTGTATTGGCTCAGCGTGAGAAATACCCGGTTTTGGAGCGGATGCGGACGGAGTCGTTTACGGGCTTGATCACGATTTTGCGGAAGGAATCGTCCTTGGCAGGTTTCTTGGGGTAGTACGCCAGCTCGTAGGAGGTGCGCAGCTCTTCGGCGATCTGGCGGAAATAGTCGTGTGGATCGGTCTTCTGTGCATCGATGTGCGCGCCGCCGGTTTCTTTCGCAATGCGGTCCATCACGCTGATGCCGTATTTATTTCTGGCAGTGAGCTCGCCGTGTTTGGATTCCGTGTAGCGGATGGAATAGATGATGACGTTGGCAGCCTGGGCGGCTTCGATGGCTTGCATCATGTTATGCGAGCTGGAATTGTCCTCACCGTCGCTGAACATCAGGATGGCCTGGCGGCCGCCGGCTTCGGCGAGCTTCTCGGTGACGCTGTAATAAATCGAATCGTAAAAGGCGGTGCCGAGATCGCGCTCTTCCTTTGGACCGATCTCCGGGAAATGCATTTTGCCCTTGTCGAAGAGTTCCATGTTGCTGAGCAATTGGTCAGGAGAATTGGTGTAATCGCTGACGAGCCGGAGGTGGTTGCCAAAGCAGACCATGAAGGCGCGGTCTTTCGGTCCCAAGACTTCCTGCAGGAACACTTGAAGGTCTTTGCGATGCTTTTTCTCGAAATGTTCCTGGCTGCCGCTGACGTCGATGATGAGGGCGAGAGTGAGTGGAAGATCGGTGCTCCGGGCAAAGAATTCGATTTTCTGCGGGACCGCGTCTTCGTAGAGTTCCACGTCCTCTTTGGTCAGATTCGAGACCAGGGCGCCATTCGCGTCGCGCGCGGTGAAGGCCACGTTGACGAGGTTCACGTCCACGCGGATGGGTTTTTGCGCGCGGGTTGCGGCGACAAGGAACAAGCATGCGATGGGCAGAGTTAAAGCACGAAATTTCGTGTTCACACACCACTCCGGGGAAGCTGGAAGTAGTTACGAGAGCGGAAAGGGAATTGTTTCCGGCGGCGCGAGGAAAGCCTGTAGTAGCGCACCTACGGCGCTCACGTTTTTGGGCAAGGTTCCCGGCCCTCACGGGCTGAGAGAAGTTGTGTCGCGCCTCCGGCGCTTCGTTCGCTACGGGGAGCCGATGGAGATACGTGGAATGGAGAGGAACCCCAGGACCAGGTTCAGAAAGCGAACCTGGGGCACCCGGCGGCATAGACTCATTTAGCCCGTCGAACGGGCCGCCTCAGAAGGCGGGTCCTACAAACGGATTATGGGGAACGGCTAGTTGGCGACGGTGAGTTGGACTTCGGTATTGGCGCTGATGCGCGTGCCGCCGAGAGGGGACTGGTCGATGACCGTGCCATGGGGCCACTGCGGTGCGCTGAGGTAATTGATCTTGCGATGAAGACTAGCCTGGTCGAGGCGGCGTTGCACTTCTACCTCGTTGAGGCCGATGAAATAGGGCATGACGTAGGCGGGCTCTCTGGAGCCGGCGGAGACGAGGAAATCGACCTTGGGCGTGGCCGCCCCATGGCCGGGCTTGGGATTCTGCACCAAGACGGTATCGGGCGGCCGCTCGGGATACGTGATGCTGGAGACTTCGCCTACCTGCAAGCCGCCGCGGAGCAGTTCAATGCGCGAGACGCGGAGAGTATTCCCCTCAAGCTCCGGGATTTCGAGTTGGCGCTGGCCCAGGCTAAGAACGACATGGGCTTGCTGAGCGACTTTCATGAGCATGCCGGGAGGCGGGGTCTGGCGAACCACTTGATTGATGGGCACGTCGCTATACACGCGATCCGCCACACGCAGAAGGAGGCCTTTGGAGCGAAGAGACTTGCTGGCTTCGCTAACATCTTTGCCGACGAGATTGGGCATGGTGGTCTCGCGGCCATGAATGGCGATGCGCATCGCGGTGATGGCGCTGAGGAAGGCAGCGGAGGCGAGGATAAAGATGAGGAAGGCCATGCGGCTGGCCCACTCGACGCGTTCACGCAGGGTCATAGTTATTACTTTCGGACTTCAGGAGCAAAGGGTCAATGGCTTGTTGCATGACGGGTTCTGAGGGACTGCACCGAATGATCATCCGGACTCGGGCATCAGCGGTAAAACCGCCCAGAAATCGCCGCGCTCGAAATTACTTTATGGCTGGGGCCGGATACTCGGGCAGCTTTTCTTTGGTGGTGTCGGCGCGTTTGACTTCCAGTTCGTCAAAGAGCAGAGCAGGGCAGATAATCGTGTGCGGTACGCCAGCCATGCCGCGATTGCTGACGAGCGGCTGGTCGCCGATGGCGGAGAGATCATTGCGCAGAGTCCGAACATCGAGTTCGTTAAACACGGCTCCACGCACGAGTTCTTCGTGGCCATCGCTGACATAGACGCGGTAAAGCAAGCGTGGAGTATTTCCGGGCCCGAGCGTGTCGACTCGATAGGCGTACGGCTTGCTTTGCTCGGAAGCGATGTGCTTCAGCGAATCGACGAGCGCCGTTGACGATTGCGGCTCCGAACTTTTCAGCAAGAGAACGCCGATGGACGGAATGGGAAGGCCTCCCGCATTGGCGCGCCCATGGCCGTTCGAAGAAGGGAAATCGCGAAGGGGCTGGCGGCCGGTGAGATAGTTCTCCAGCATGCCATCCTTGATCAGAGTCACCTGTTGCGACTTTACGCCTTCGCTATCGACGTCGTAGCTGCCGACAAGCGCCTTGCCATCCGCCTGTTTCAACGTCGGATCGTCGATTAGTGTTGCGAATTTTGGCAGCACGCGCGTCTTGTAGCTGGTAGCAAACGAACCCGTGGTGCGGTTGGGGCGGCCCAGGGCCGGCTTACGGCCGACTATGTTGACGGCGAGCAAGCTCGAGACGACATCGTTGGCGGCATCGGGAGCGAAAAGCACGGGTCCGCGATACGACTCTTCGACGACCGGGGCGGCGCGCAAGGCTCTGAGTGTGTCGAGCATTTGCTTGGATTCCTTGAGCAGATTGTCGCGCGAAGGCAAATCCTCGGGCTTTACTTCTGTCCAGAACGGATTGCGGCTCAGGAACATGCCGTCTTCGGCTTGGGTGGAACCGTTGAGCGTGACGGTGGCGGTGGTTTGCCCGCGTCGAATCACGGTGCCTTCCGAATTGACGAAATACTCATTGACGGCTTCGAAGTTCGCTTGGGCGGAGACCGCCTGGACCTCGGGATAGTCGCGATAAAGACCCGTAACATCTTCGAGCGTCTTGGTCCAATCGCCGCGATTGACTTTGAGCTTGACGGGTTCATCGACGATGGAGACGACCGGAGCGCGCGCGAAGTCGTCGACCGGATTCGGGTCGGCGCTAAGCTGCTTCAGCGCGGAGAGTTTGTCGGCGTAAGCGTCCGCGGCACCCTTATAGGCCTCGTCGGTGAGCAGCCAGATTTGGCGACGCAGCGCGATCGGATCGTCCTCAAGCGGCAGATAGGAGGCGCTGCCTACTCCTTGTTTGTAGTAGCTGTCTTGCTTGTAATCGCCGATACGCACGACTACGCGAAGGACACGGCGGTGCGTCAAATCGTTCTGGCGGATGGCGCCGAAAGTGGCTTCGGCACTGAAATTCTCCACGTCATTGACGCTGTATTCGATGTAGTAGGGCGCCTGCACCTGATCCATTTTCAGTTTGGCGGTAGAGCGCTCGAGTTCTGCGAGCAGCGCTTCGAGGAGCGGATCGCCTTTGGCCGCCGCGGCGCGAGAAGAGGATCCCGCGGAAGCATCGAGCGCCGAGGAATCCGCAGCAGCAGCGGTCCCGGTAAATCCGAGCGAAGAAAAAAACAGCGCGACTGCGGCCGCCACGATGGTGCGTTTCCGAAAATTCATGGCTGCACCGCCGCCTTCTTGACCGGGTCCTTGGCTTGCGAAGAGTTGTCTAGCCCGGGTGGAGGCAGTATCGGGGGACGATCGTGACCATGCGCGCGCTTTTGCACTTCCATTTCGCTGAAGAGCATGGCGGGGGCGACGGCGGAAACGGGGACACTGCCGCTTTCTGCGCCGCAGACGCCGTTGAAGACGTGCTGCTTGTCGCCGGTGGTAATGATGCGTGTTAGCGCCGCCAGCGGCGTGCCGACGATGTCGACGCCGCGAACGAGTTCGTCAGGCCGGCCGTCGGGATAAACCTTATATACGATGACGGGCAGCACCTGAAAAGCCTGAGGCAGAGAACGTGAAGTGAGCGTGAAGCCGCCCTGAATGTCGTCGAAGTAGAGACCGTACGGTTTGCCTTCTTTTTTGACTTCATCGATGAGTTTCTGGCGCATCTCAGCTTCGGGGACCGCTTGCGTGGAAGACACGATGAGATTTCCCTGGCGACCCGTTGGCATCAAGCCGGGTTGATTGCGGCCGTGGCCGTTGGATTTGTCGAAACCTTTGATCGGCATGCGGGACATCAGGAAATTCTTGAGAATGCCATCCTGAATCACTTCGACTTTTTGCGATGGCACGCCCTCGCTGTCGTAGGAGTAGGTGCCCGCGAGCTTTATGCCGTCGATCTCCTTGCGCGTGGGATCATCAGTAACGCTGAGAAATTTCGGCAGAACTTCCTGGCCAACTTTCTTCGTGAAGGTCTGTCCCTCTTCCTCATCGCGCTGGCGGTGACCTTCGAGGCGGTGACCGAGAACTTCGTGGAAGAACACCGCGGCGGCGCGTCCGCTGAGCAGTGCCGGCCCGTCGTAAGGTTCGGCGACCGGAGCGCTACGCAGCGCTTTGAGGTCCACGGCCATTTTCTCGACCTTGGCCAGTAATTCTTTTTCATTCGGCAGGCCCGCGGGTGTAGGCGCCTGGAACGTTTCCACGCGCAAAAGGTCCATGCCGTCGTCCGCGCGCGTCTGCGCTTCCATCACCAGCCGGGCCGAGCCACTGGGAGTGGCAATGGCAGAGCCTTCGCTAGAGACCATTCGGGAATTCGAGGTGCCCACTTGCAAAATCACCGTAGAGAGATACACGTGCGGATAATCGCGAAATGCCGCGGACACGCGACGCAATTCGGCTTCCCAGGCACCGCGATCGAAGGAAAGATCTTTGAGCTTGGTGTCGACGTTGAGCGTGGTGGCCTCGGCTGAAAAATCGGGGGACTTGTCCTCTTCCTCGGCCTGCACAGCGGTATTTGTTTTGACGTTGAGATACGAGGGAGCCGCGCGTTTGTAGGCACGGTCGGTCAGTTCCCACAGGACACGGGCCTCGGCCGCGGGAGAATCACTGAGCGGGAGAACCCCGCTCATCATGCCGCTGCTGCGGCTTTGGCCGTGGGTGTTGTCGAGTTGCGGGGTACCCACACGCATAGTGACGTCCGCGCTGCGGCGGCGAATGGCGTCGTTACGAAGCAGGCCGCCATAAGACGCCGCGATCGTGACCTGATCCACGTCGTAAACCGTATAGCTCATGAAGTAGGGCGCAGGGTCGGACTTGCCCAAATCCGCTTTCGCCCGCATCAGTTCGGTCTGCATGGCGGAGAGAACGGAATCAGAACTTATGGCCGCGGAACCGGATTTGGCGGTGTCGCTGGTCGCCCCGGCAAACGGTACAAACGCAAGCTGCGCGGCTAGAAGCAACGATGCCGCCGGGCGAAGCCGAGCGGTAATCGCTGTCTCCATAAGACTGAGTTGGGGCGTGCGATTCATGAGTTTCAGACTCCCTTACACGGCTTGATCAATGGGAACGGTTTAATCTGCTACTATGCCTGACCCAAACAGGGTGTGCAAATCAGGGTTTTCCAAAGCGTTCACCAGGCTGCAACCTCGCGCCATTCGCGAATTCCTGCGCGGAGATTTGTTTTCGGCCTTCTAGTTTGACGTGAGTGAGGTGCAGTGTGGTTGCTGCGCCGCAAGCAACGTAGAGTTCTCCTGCTTCCGCGCGAATTTCACCTAGCGCCGCGCCTGGCAGGGTCTTAGACGCCAGGTGGCCGGAAATGTGGCAGAGTTGCCCGCGAAAATCAGAGAATGCCCCGGGCCAAGGACTAAACGCGCGCATGCGATTGTAGATTTCCTGTGCGGGGCGCTCCCAGGCGATTTGGCCGTCGTCGCGTTTGAGCATCGGAGCAAGTGAAGCTTTCGTGTGATCCTGCTGGCGAGGTTCAATTTTGCCGCCAGCGAGGCCGAGGAGCGTTTCGACCATCAATTGGGCGCCGGCTTGTGAGAGTCGCTCGGCGAGTTGCGCGGCAGTTTCGTCGGCGCCGATGGGCAATTCCTGCTGAAGCAGCATCGCGCCCGTGTCCATGCCGGCGTCAATGCGCATCGTCGTGTTGCCGGTGACGGTTTCACCGTTGGCGATGGCCCAGTTGATGGGAGCGGCGCCACGATATTTGGGAAGCAGGGAAGCGTGGAGATTAATCCAGCCGAGGCGCGGGATGTCGAGCAGGCGCGCAGGAATGATTTGGCCGTAGGCGATGATGACGATGACGTCGGGCGCGAGGCTGCGCAGATCCTGCTCTGCTTCCGGGAGGCGAATCTTGGCCGGTTGGCGAACCGGAATTTTTGCCGCCAGTGCTTCATCCTTGATGGGGGAAAACGAGATTTCCTGACCGCGTCCACGGGGGCGATCCGGCTGAGTGAAGACCGCAAGGATTTCAAATTCCGGAGAGGTAGCAAGCTTCTGAAAAGACGGAACCGCAAACGCAGGCGTGCCGCAAAACACGAGTCGCATTCGGCTCATTGCGTTACCAAGATGAGGTGGTGAAGTCCCTGCACCGGAGCTGCAACCCCGTATAAGTTGTTCAAAGAAATCCCGTCATTCCGAGCGCAGCGAGGAATCTCTCTTCGCGCCGCTCATGCTACCACTCACCGTCTTTGCGCAGCTTTTTGATCTTTCGCTTGATCAGATCGCGCTTGAGCATGCTGAGATGCTGCAGGAAAAGTACGCCATTGAGGTGGTCGATTTCGTGGCAGAAGGCGCGCGCCAGCAAATTTTCCCCGCGAATTTCGAAGCTCTCGCCTTTGACGTTCTGTGCTCTTACGGTAACGAACTGCGGGCGAATCACATAGCCGCGAAAGCCCGGTATCGACAGGCAGCCTTCTTCTTCGCGAACTTCGCCCTCGGCATGAATGATTTCTGGATTCACCAAGACGATTTTGGCTTCGGGATTCTTGCCGCTGGAAACGTCCACCACCGCCAGGCGAATACTCTTGCCGATCTGCGGCGCCGCGAGGCCTACGCCTTGAGCGGCGTACATAGAGGCGAACATGTCTTCGGCCAGTTCTTCCAGCTCCGCGTCGAATCTCTTAAGCGCTGAGCCGGGCCTTTCAAGCACGGGATCGCCGTACTTCACGATGGGGTAAATCCTGCGTGGCGGTGCTTCGGCTGCCGCGGCCGTCTCAGCGGCCTTGGCGGGTTCAGAACTCGTCGATTTGTCGGCCATAGCTCTCGAAATTCCGCCGCGTCTCGGCGAGTGAATCTCCTCCAAATTTTTGCAGAAAAGCATCCGCGAGCACAAGTGCCACCATTGCTTCTCCGGCAACACCCCCTGCGGGGACCACGCACCAGTCGGAGCGTTCGTAGGCAGCTTGGACGGGCTCTTTGGTCACCATGTCCGCTGTTCCCAACGGCTTACGAAGAGTGGAAATGGGTTTGAGGAAGCCCCGAACGATCAAATCTTCGCCATTGGTAATGCCGCCCTCGAGGCCTCCGGCGCGATTGCTGACCCGCTGAAATTTCTTCGCGCCCTTGTCATAGGAGATTTCGTCCTGGACTTCGCTCCCGTAGGAGCCGGCAGCGAGAATTCCGGAGCCGATTTCGACGGCTTTCACGGCCTGGACGCTCATCAGAGCCTGCGCGAGCTTGCCGTCGAGTTTTTCGTCCCACTGGGCATGGGAGCCAAGGCCGACGGGCACGCCATGGGCGACAATTTCGAACACGCCGCCGACGGTGTCTCCTGCTTTGAGGGCGGTGTCGACCTCAGCCATCATTTTTTGTTGAACCTGCGAATCCACACAGCGGAGAGGCGACTCCAGATCCGCGCATACGGCGAGGACTTCTTGCCACTTCGCTGATCTTTCCAAACGAAGGTGACCAACCTGGATGGTGTGGCTGGCGATTTCGATGCCGAACTGCTTGAGCAGCTGTCTTGCGAACGCGCCCGCCGCTACACGCGAAGCGGTCTCGCGAGCAGAAGCGCGTTCCAAAACATAACGCGCATCGTGGAAGTTGAATTTCTGTGAGCCAGCCAGATCGGCGTGCCCGGGACGCGGGGCGACCAGTTTCTTGGAAGTTGTCAGCGGGTCATTGGAAGCTTCAACGGGGAGGATCTTCTCCCAGTTCGACCAGTCGCGATTCTCAATGCGGACTGCGATAGGCGCGCCTATGGTCTGGCCATGACGGACTCCCGCGAAAATCTCGGCGTGATCCTTTTCGATCTTCTGGCGGCCGCCGCGTCCGTAGCCCAGTTGACGGCGGTGCAATTCATGATTGATGGCCGCGACGTCGACCGGCAGTCCGGCCGGAAGCCCGGACAGAAATGCGAGCAAAGCTTGTCCGTGAGACTCACCTGCGGTATAGAAGCGCAGCATAAACATTCAGTGTATCGGCCACTGGGAGTTCCGTCCAGCGCGGCGGAATGGCTGCCAGTCGTTCACTCTTTGAGGCGCAGGCATTCCGTTTGTCATTCCGAGCGAAGCGAGGAATCTCTCTTCGTTGCACACCAATGAGAGTGAATTCTGACTGAGCAGACTCCGTTCGGAATGACGGGATTGATGGTAGTTTCGGAGGTGGTCAGGAATTTACGCCGCTGAGGAAACCACCGAGGTGGCCCGCGAGAACGATGAAGAAAACGCCGACGATCTCGATGGCCGTGCGGGTGCGATCGAAGGACAGGGAAGTGTCGCGACGGCTACGAAAATGTAGCCACCAGCTCAGCACAGTGAAGACCACCGCGGCGCTGGCGCTCAGCAAATGATAAAGAAGGATGCCCTTGAGGCGCTGGCCTTCCAGTTGTAGCTGCCACGCGGCGATTCCGCTGAGCACAGTGGGCACGGTGAACAGGGCGGCGATGGTCAGATTGACAAACGCCGCCTTGCCCCACTCCGGTTTCTTGAGCCACTGCGCGAGCACGTCGAGACCGACCGCGGCGAGGTACAACGCAATCGGGAAATGGATCAGCACGACGTGCTGCGCGTGCTTGGCGAACACAATGCTGCGCCAGTCGAATGGGCTCATGGCGGGCTCCTATTGCACGATGACTTTCGCGGTCATCTTGGGATGAACGGAGCAGAAGTAGTCGTAGGTGCCGGATTTGCTGAAGGTGAACGAGAAGGTCTCGTCGGTGTCGAGCAGCTTGGATTTGAAGGTGGTCTTGTCGTCGCTGACGACGGTATGAGGAATGTCGTCGCGATTGGTCCACTTTACGGTTGTGCCCGGCGCAACGGTAAGGACGGCGGGCGAAAAGCTGAAGTTATCAATCTTCACTTCCTTGACTTCCGCGGCCGCCGGGGCTGGTACCGGGGGCCGCGGATTCGATTGCACCTGCGAAGTGGTTAGAACGAGTGAGATTCCTGCGAGTGACAAAGCACACCACTGCCTTCTATTCCAGTTCATGACATTCTCCTTTTTCAGTTTTCGAATTTGCTCTTGCGAACTAGCCGAGTTTTGAGTCAACAATCGCCAGCGCATGCTGGCCGCGCACGAAGTTCACATCGGTGATTCCGAGGAGTTGGCGCAACTGCTCCGCGGGAACTTTCATAGGTCCCGGCGAATCCGCCTTGCCGGGTTCAGGCTGCGGAAACGCTGTCGACGCGGCGGTATGAAACGTGACCGAGCCTTCGACCTTCTGCATGGTCTGGTGAATGTGCCCATTCAGCACAGTCACGGAACCGAAGCGCTTCACCAGAGCCAGCGCCTGCGCACTGTCTTCCGTGCCCCATCCCCATTCGGGATAGACGGACCATAGAGGAATGTGCGCGAAGAGAACGATAGGAGTGCTGGTGCCGAGCGATTGCACATCCTTTTCCAGCCAGGCGAGTTGCTCCGGACCGAGAGTACCCAGGCCGCCGGCCTTGAGGTTCATCACATTGACCAGCCCGATGAAGTGCACGCCTTTTTTATCGAAGCTGTACCATCCGGCACCTTGCGAGCCCTTGCCGTAGCGATCCAGGTAGCCCTTGCCCTCGTCGCCCGCCACGTCGTGTTCGCCTGGAACGAAGAACACATCTTTGGCGACACAGGACTTCAGGATCTGGTCGACCGTGTCGAATTCTTCCGGTTTTGCCAGATGGCTGATGTCGCCCGTGTGCAAAAGAAATTCTGGCCGCTGGGGCAGGGCATTGATCTTGTCAATTGCCGCTTTCATCGTTGAGACCACATCCGTATTCGCAGGCTTGTTGAATCCCATGTGGCTGTCGCTGATTTGCGCGAAATATAGGTCGCCCGAAGCAGCGGCGCTGAGAGTATCGGTGTGGCCGAAGGCATACGATTTCAGGATGCCGCTTTGCATGACGCACAGCGTGCCCGTGCCCGCCCACGCCATGCACTTCAGGAAGCCACGGCGGTCGACGCCGTCATGATTGTGATCCACTTTGAGTTCGTCTTTTACTTTTCCGGTCATTGTGTCTCTCCTTTTCTAAGCCGTCCAAGAATGCTTGTCCGTTGTCCACGGAAATAAGCGGCGCGAACTTGAAGAGAGAAGCAAGCCCGCGCCGCTCTGGACGTGCTCTGGGGTGGAGACGGCGGTGCTGCCGGTTTTATTCCGTGGAAACGGATAGGACCGATTTCTGCGCGACAGCATCGAACAGTGGGAATAAAATGGCCGTCCTGGCAGTTAATCTGACTAACGAAGGACGAAAAGGCTCGCCGGTGCTGGAAGAGCAAGAGAGAGAACGATTCGAGGGGTGCGTGTTGCCGCATCTCGACGCGGCATTCAACCTGGCGCGCTGGCTATTGCGAGACCGGCACGACGCGGAAGACGTGGCGCAGGAAGCGATGCTGCGCGCGTACCGTTTTTTCCAGACGTATCGGGCGGGGGATCCGCGAGCGTGGCTGCTGCAGATCGTAAGGAACTGTTGCTACGACTGGCTGCAAAAAAAACGGCCGTCGGATCTGCAGGACGAATTGCAGGAGGAAAGTTTGCCGTCGAAGGAACTGTCACCGGAAGCTCTAGCGCTCGCGAGTCAGGATCGAAGCCGGCTCGCGACGGCGCTGGGGTCCTTGCCAGCGCATTTCCGGGAATTTTTGGTGCTGCGGGAATTGGAAGGCTGCTCCTACAAAGAGATTGCTGCCATTACTTCTCGGCCGATTGGTTCGGTAATGTCTGGTCTGGCACGAGCGCGCCAACAGTTGCGCGAAGCCTTGGTGGCGCAGGAGCAGACGAGGAAGGAGGCCCGCCGTGCCGTGTGATTATCTGGAAGACCGCTTGCACGGCTACCTCGACGATGAGCTGGACGCTGCGGGAGCGGCCGAGTTCGAGCGGCACTTGAAGACTTGCGCGGACTGCAGCGCGGCGCTCAGCGCGGAACGTGCGTTGCGGAATTCATTGGCTAAGGCGCAGCTCTACGAAAAGGCTCCGGCAAGCCTGCGAAGCTCAGTGCAAGCACAGATCGGGTCGGCGAAGGCGGTAAATGAGAATCGGACGGCCACTCTGCGGGCCAGGCCGGCTACGAATTGGAGATCCCTGGCGCTGGCAGCAACGTTATTGTTTGCGATCTCGTCAGCCCTGCTGACGTGGAGTGTTCTGCGAAATCGCAGCGCTGCGCCGGAGTTTGCCATCGCCGCCGTCGACGCGCATTTGCGTTCGCTGCAACAAGGGCACCTGGAAGATGTGCAGTCGACAGACCAGCACACCGTGAAACCGTGGTTCGACGGTCGCGTGGACTTCGCACCGAAGGTGGCCGATTATTCGGCGCAAGGATTTCCGCTGTTGGGCGGCAGGCTGGACGTGTTGAGCGGGAGAACCGTTGCGGCGCTGGTGTATGGCCGGCGCAAGCACATCATCAACGTGTTCGTCTCTCCCCGGGGCACAGTAGAAATGCGGAGCGGCTCGGGAGAAATACAGGGTTACAGCTGGCTCGGGTGGCAGGCGGGCGGATTTGATTATGTTGCGGTAACTGATGCGGCCGCCGGCGATCTGGAGGAATTGCGTTCTCTGTTCGCCAAGGAATAATCCCCATCCCAAATAGTCGGGCACCGGCAACCAAGCAGCTTCTTTCCTCTTGTCTTGACGCAAGTTAGCGGTGCAGTTACGCTTCTGACGAGGTTTGCGACGAGACCCCTGTGCCGAACACGCCCCTGAATGCCGTGGAGCAGCAGGCGAATCCACCTCAACCCCCCTCGGTTGTGGAAATCCTGACCGATGCCGTCAAAGAGAGCGTCCTGAAAGTCCAGGACTATTCGCTGATGGCGGCGCAGTCGGTCACGAATCTGTTCACGCCTCCGCGTTACGGTCAGGACACGTTGACGCAAATGGATGACATCGGCGTGGGTTCCATGCCCATCGTGCTGTTGTCTGGATTCTTCATTGGCGCGGTGATGGTGCTGCAGACGGGTTCGCAATTTCAACGATTCGGCCAGGTGTCGCTCACCGGCGATATCGTGTCGCTGGCGCTGGTGCGCGAATTGGGGCCGACGATTACAGGACTGCTGGTGGCGGGACGTTGCGCGTCGGGAATTGCATCGGAGTTAGGGTCCATGTTGGTGACCGAGCAGGTGGACGCGATGCGTGCGCTGGGGACGGACCCTAGCCGGAAGCTCGTCTCTCCGCGGGTCGTGGCGACACTGATCATGCTGCCGTTGCTGACGACGTTCTCATGTTTCATCGGTCTGGTCGGCGGCATGGTGGCCAGCGTGTTCTCTCTGCGCCTGAGTGCCACGACGTTTTGGCAGCGCGCTATCGCAATTCTGCAGTTTTCGGACCTGATGCAGGGTTTCACGAAATCGGTGGTGTTCGCGTTCATTTTATCCACGGTAGGTTGTTATCAAGGGTTGAATGTGCGCGGAGGCACGCAGGGAGTCGGGCGGGCCACTACGCAAGCGGTGGTCGTGTCGTCGGTGTTGATCATTGTGGCGGATACGTTTCTGACGAAACTTGCCCTGTTTCTGGCGGACAAACTTTGAGGAATATGGGTTCGCTCGCGAATCACCCCGCGCAAACCGCCAACTCACAAGAGCCTGCGATTCTGTTTTCGAAGGTGTGGCTTGGCTTTGAGGAAGGGCCGATCCTGCGAGGGCTCTCCTTCGCCGTGCAGCGTGGCGAGACGCTGATTCTTCTGGGTGAAACGGGTACTGGGAAGACGCTCGCATTGAAACTGGCTGCTGGATTGCTTTCGCCGGACCTCGGCGAAGTAAGGGCGCTGGGGCAGGACGTGTCGAGCAAAAGCGAAACGGAATTGCTGGCGTTTCGGCGGCAACTCGGCTTCGTGTTCCAGGAAAGCGCGTTGTTCGATTCGCTGACCGTTGGCGAGAATGTCGCCTACCGATTGCAGGAAGACGGCGTGCCGCAGGACCAAATCGAGCCGCGGGTGCAGGAAGTTCTGCGGTTCGTGGAGTTGGAGCACACGGCTGATTTCCTGCCGTCGGAACTCTCTGGAGGCATGCGGCGGCGGGTTTCGATTGCGCGGGCGCTGATTACGCATCCCCCGATTGTTTTGTACGACTCGCCCACCGCGGGGCTCGACCCCATCACGTCCCAGACCATCATCACGTTGATTTTGCGGCTGCGTGACGTGTACGGCGTCACATCTCTCCTCGCGACGCACCGGCTGCAGGACGGCTTCGGGCTGGCAAATTTTCGCTTCGACGCAAAGACGCGCACCGTGCGACGCGACACGCCCGCGGAGAAGCCCAGTGAAGCCGCGACGCGTTTTCTGGTGCTGCGAGACGGAAAAATTTACTTCGAGGGAAATCCGGAAGAGCTGTTGCAGTCGAAGGATCCATATCTGCGGCGGTTTTTGATTTGAACTCTTGTATAGTGGTCACAGGCACAGGCAACTCCAGGGAAATTGCGGAGGGACCTCGGAATGGCGCGCAGTAAACAACTGACGTGGTCGGAATTGCGCGTAGGGCTGTTCGTGCTGGTCGGCCTGCTGATTCTTGCGGTGGCGATTTTTTATGTTACCGGGGCGGGGGTATTCGGCCCCAAATATCGGCTAAGAACTTATTTGCCGGAAGTGGCGGGGCTGGCGACGGGTGCGCCCGTGCGGCTGGATGGCGTGGAAATCGGAAACGTGGAGCGCATCAACATCGTGCCGCGCGAAAATGGCAAGCCGCCAGACCGCATGCGGAGTATTGAGATCGTGATGAAGCTGGACAGACGTTACCAGCCGGACATTCTTACGGACTCTGTTGCGACGCTGGTCACTGAAGGACTTCTCGGAAACCGCTACGTCAATGTGCAGCGTGGTTATACGGGCATCCCGCTGAAAGACGGGCAAGCGATTGCCGGCGGCGAGGAAAAAGCGATTAAGGAAGTGGTCGAACGCAGCGCGGATGTGCTGGCCAACTTGAAAGCGCTTAGCGCGGACGTCCAGGATTTGATTTCCGGAGTGCAGGAAGGGAAGGGAACGCTCGGAAAACTGCTCACCGACGACCGCGCGTACAATCACCTGAACAACATCCTCGCAAAAGGCGACGAGATCGCGACGAATATACAGTCGGGGCAGGGCACCATCGGACGGCTGCTGATGAAGGATGAAATGGCGGACAAGATTCAGGACACGGTTGACCAACTCAACACGATCCTGGCGGATTTGCGCGCGCAGAAAGGCACGCTGGGCAAATTGCTCTACGACCCAAGCCTTTACGAGCAAGCGAAAAAAGCGTTGGATAATGGCAACGGGATGATCACCGACATTCGCGGGGGCAAAGGAACACTGGGTAAACTGGCGACCGACGAAACTCTATACAACAAACTGCGCGATACCAGCAGCAATTTGTCCGAAGCCACTTCCAAGCTGAACCGCAGCGATAATACGGCGGGCAAGCTGTTCTCGGACCCGCAACTCTACGATAACCTCACCGGGCTCACCGCGGATATGCGCACATTGATCGCGGAATTTCGCAAGAATCCCAAGAAATATTTGAGCGTCAAGCTCTCGTTCTTCTGATTTCAACAGGGCGGCCATGGCCGCTTTGCTTGCGGCGGGAACGTTGTGTTGTAATGAGCCTGTAATAGAGAGCCACTAGCTTTGTAACTCACAACGGCTCTGCGAATTTATTCATGGACATTCAAGACACCGTCGCAAAAGTACCCCGGTCGGAAACCGCGAAAACAACTCTTCCTCAACCGGGCCGGCCGGTTCCGAGCCGTGCGTACCCCGGAGCGCTGATCGTTGTCGAGGGAACCGACGGCTCAGGCAAGAGCACGCAACTGTATCTTTTGAAACGGTGGCTGGAGATCGGCGGTTATCGTCTGCATTTCACGGAATGGAACTCTTCGCCTCTCGTGAAATCGGCGACGCGCCGTGGAAAGCAGAAGCGGTTGCTCACGCCGACGACCTTCTCCCTGCTGCACGCTTCGGATTTCGCGGACCGTTGCGAACGGCAGATCATGCCCTTGCTGCAGGGCGACTACCTGGTTCTGGCAGACCGCTACATCTACACCGCATTCGCGCGAGATGCCGCGCGGGGGTGCTCACATCGTTGGTTGCGCAATCTGTACCGTTTCGCGCCGATTCCCGACATCACTTTTTATTTTCGCGCGCCGCTCGATGTGGCGGTGAACCGCATTCTGAGCGGGCGCCCGAAGCTGAAGTACTACGAAGCGGGAATGGACTTGGGCTTGTCCTACGAAAGGGCGGAGAGTTTCAAGCTGTTTCAGGCGCGCATTCTCGAGGAATACGACAAGATGGTCGACACGGACAGTTTTGTCGTGCTCGACGGGACGCTGCCGGTGAACAAGCTGCAGAAGCAGATGCGCGATATTGTGGCCTCGAAGATCGATTTGAAGCGCTTTGCCCCGCGCGCGCTGGAGGCTGAGTAACCATGGAGCAGGAGCGCGACAAGCCGATAACTCCCGTGCAACCGGAAGTACCGGGCAGCAAGCTTCCCCCCGGTCCCGATTCGGACGGCAATCAAACTTTTTTTGGCGAGTCGCTGGTCGGTCTCGATACCAGCGAACTCAATGGCAACCTTATCGTCATCGAAGGCATGGATGGGTCGGGCCGTTCCACGCAGATTGCGCTGTTGCAGGAATGGCTGGAATCTGAAGGATTCTCCGTGCAGACGAGCGGATTGCGCCGGTCGAATCTGGTCGGGCGGGACATTGACGAATTGCTGGCGAAGAACGCGGTCACGCGCCTGACGCTCGCATTGATGTACGCCACGGATTTTTTTGACCAGCTCGAGCACCGCATCATTCCCGCGCTGCGTTCGGGAGCGGTGGTGCTCGCGGACCGCTACATTTTTACGCTCATCGCGCGCGGCGTGGTTCGGGGTATCAATCGCGACTATTTGACCGGGTTGTATGCCATGGCCTTGCGGCCGCACCTGACGTTCTGGCTGAACGTGCGGCCCGAGACCGCGTTCGGGCGCGAGTTCAAGAAAGCGCAGGCCATCAGTTACTGGGAGGCCGGGCGAGACATGTCGCTGTCGCACGACTTGTACTGGTCGTTCGTGCGCTACCAGACGATGATCAAGCGCGAGTTCGAAGTGATGGCCAAGAGAAGCGGCTTCATCGAGCTCGACGGCGAAGCCAGCGTGTCTAACGTCAACCGGCAGCTTCGGCAGCGTATCGGTGACCATCTCGGTATTCGCGCTTCGAAATACACACCCTCTGCCGCACTCGCTCACCTCTGGAGGTGAGTTTCGCCCATGCCCGACCCGGTCCACGTAGCCGCTATTGATGCGGGCTCCAACGCGGTACGTCTGTCGATCGCGCGCGCCTATTCGGCTCTGGACATCGAGCCGCTCATCACCGAGCGATATCCGTTGCGGTTGGGCGAAGGGGTGTTCGTTCGTCATCGCTTCAGCGAAGAAATTCTGAAGAAAAGTGTGAAAGCATTTCGCCACTTGCGCGAAATCATGGACGAGTACGGCGTCACCAAGTACCGCGCGGTAGCGACCAGCGCCAGCCGGGAAGCCGAGAATCGCAGCAGTTTGATTCACCGAGTCAAACGAGCCAGCGGGATTCACCTGGAAGTGATCACCTCGAAGGAAGAATCGCGCCTTGGCCGCGAAGCCGTGTTTGCGGCGATGGGGCCGGAGGCGCAGCCGCAGTGCATCGTCGACCTCGGCGGCGGCAGCCTGGAAATCAGCATTTTGCGCGACCATACCGTCGCGCAGGCGGCACAAGTTCCTGTGGGTACGGTGCGACTCATCAGTACGTTGAGCATCCCCGGAGTGATTCACCTGACCGAAGCGGAGCAGGTGCGGAAATACGTCCGCGCTCTACTGGAGTCGCGGTTGCCGAACCGGCCGAATCTGGGCGATAGCGTGGCGGTGGCGCTGGGCGGAAATGCGGAGACACTGTCCGTTGTGGCGCCTGGGCCCCGGCAACACGGGCTGCCGACATTGGAGCTATCCCTGTTGCGGGAACGCCTGCCCAGCATTTTGGAGCGCGACATTCGCGAACGCATGAAAGCGTATGGCGTCCGGCGCGATCGCGCAGACGTGATGGGAGTTGCCGCGATCATTCTTGCTACGCTCGGCCGTTATCTGAATATTCGTTTGTTTACGATTCCGAGCGTGGGTTTACGTGAAGGAGTGCTTTACGAGATCGCGCGCGACGTTTTCTCGCGAAAAGAGCCGCATCGATACAGCGCGGAAGCGCGGCAGATTTTGCTGGCGACGCGAAGCTTCGGACGCAGGCTGGAATACGATCAACAACACGCGGAGCACGTTCGGGAACTGAGTTTGATGCTGTTTGACCAATTGCAACCGGTACATCACTTGCCGGTTCATGCGCGAGTGCAGTTAGAGGCGGGCGCGCTGCTGCATGATGTCGGTCACCGGGTGAGCCACCGCGGGCATCACAAGCACGGCGAATATCTGGCGCTGAACGGGGACATCCCAGGGCTGGAAGGCCGCGACCGCCACATCGTTGCCGCCATCGTGCGTTATCACAATCGCAAGTCCGAGCCGGACGGGGATCATGTGGCCTACTCCGGGCTTACGGCCGCGGATAAGCGAATTGCGCGCCGGCTCGCCGCGATCGTGCGCGTTGCGGAAGGCCTCGACCATTCACACCGGCAACGTGTGCTGAGCATGAAGGCCTCCTTCCAGCGTGGCGCGGTGACGTTTCAGGTGGATGCGCGCGGCGACGCCACCGAGGATTTGCGGGATGCGGAGCGCAGCGCGAACCTGTTCGAGAAGGAGTTCCATGTTCAGTTGTTCTTCCGATCTCGTGCCGACTGAACCATCGGAACACGCGAACCGCGCTTAAGTAGGCACACATCGACGATTTTCAACGCATCGTCACATTGGGCTGCGTATGATGAAGCTCAGGAGGCGCTTGCTCTATGGAGCTGTATATTGTTCGCCACGGCATCGCCATTGACCGTGAGGATCCAAAGTGCCCCGCCGACCCGGAGCGGTTCTTGACGGAAGAAGGACTGGAGAAGACGTCTGACGTGGCCAAAGGTGTGGCAAAAGTCAGCGAAGCGCCCGATTTGATTCTGACCAGTCCTTACGTCCGCGCCTGGCAAACGGCCGAGTTATTCGCGGACGCTTTCGATTACCCGAAGCAGAAGATCCGCAAGAGCGAAGCGCTATTACCAGGAGCTGAGCCGCAGCAATTGCTTCGTGAACTGGCGAAGGACAAGGAGCTTTCCTCGGCATTCGTCTTTGGCCATGCGCCGAATCTGGACGATCTCCTGGCTACCACGCTGGGATCGAAGCAACACATTTCCGCCTTGAAAAAAGCCGGCGTGGCGCTGGTGGAGTTGAAACGCTTCAGCCCCCCGAGCGCCCAACTCATCTGGCTGGCCACTCCAAAGATCCTGCGGAGAATCGGGAAGTAATCAGTCCGAAGCGACCGCGCTGGGCGGCGCCTGCTCCTCGGGGCGCGGAAGTTGCACAATCTTAGGGGAAAGCGGAGCTGCTTTCAGGATCAGCGGCTTTGCGAGGAACGTCTCCAGCAAGTACTTCCCGCTGGCGAGTCGACTGGCAGTTTCTTCCGAAAGCGCGAGCCCAGGCACGTCAACTACAATCGCTTCCGGCGACTTTTCAACGCGGAGGCCAACAGGATTTTGAGCACCGCATTTCCGGAGCGTTCTGGCCAAGCGCAACACGCCGGCCAGGGCGCAAACGGCCTGCCGGTCGTTCTCTTGCAACCTGGCAAAGGATTTTTGTTTAACCGGCAGAGGCCCGCGATGAAAACGCACCACCTGTGATGCAATCTCCCACTCCGCCTCCGTCCAGCCGGCGGGCAGGGCCATCTCTCGCAAGAACTCACGGGCAGCAGTTTGGGGAGATTTGCGGTCTAAGGCTCGTCCGATGCCATGCAAACGTGCGGCAGCGCGCATGATCTTGCGCATTTCGCGAGACTGAAACACCGGCGCGGCTTGCACTTTGGCCAGCCCGTCGAACAAGTGCAGGCTGATGCGCGAAATTAGCGAGGTTCGCGCGGGGTTTTCGTCGAGAGCGCGCGCTGTGACGCGCAGCCGCGCCATAGACGAGGCGTCCAGACGGCGACCCTCAGGTAAGCCGTTCCTCCAGGTGTGCCACAAACTTTCTTTGCCGGTGGTCAACTGCCGGTAGGTGTCAATGCGCAGTTGGCGTTCCGTTGCCATTCGGCCGGACCAGCGGGCGCGAGTCTCTTCGGTTGCATCTGAGGTGGCTTCGGCGACGGCCTCTGACAATACATCCAGGTCGTGTACTTCGCCGAGCAAGTCTTGCACCTGCTTGAGGTCGTCGCCCCATAGCTCGTAGCGGGCCGGCAACAAAGACTCGACAGTGTAGCGGAAGCGCTTCACGCCGATGCGGAGTTCGTGCCAGGCGCGGGGCTTTTCCGCACGAATCGCGCGAGCGTGCAACTCTTTGGCCGCTTCCAGGCGCTCTAATGCCAGGCACTCAGCGGCCATTCGGTCGGGGGGAACCATGTGAGCGCGATGCTCCAGGCCACGCTCGAGTTTAGACCACGCTTTCTGATTGAACTTCTCCGCGGCGGACACCGCCGCCTGTCGCAACTCGGTCTCTCTGGCCTTAAGCGAGCTTAGCAATGCAATGCGGATGGAATCTTCGGGGTCTCCCAGTTTCTCAACCCATTCCTCCAGAACCTGGGTGTCGCGAAGTTCGCCGAGTTGGCGGAACAGCTTACGGCCGAGTTTGCGCATCTCCGGCCAGGAGGGGGAAGGATCGACCTCTTCCATGACTGCGGCCAGCGAGCGGCAGCGCCGAATCGCTACGCGCAGGTCATGCACAGTCTCAGGGTCGGGTGACACACGCACCTTCTCCAGTTCCTTGATGGTGCGCTCCATCCAATACATCAGGCCCCGGTTCTCGCCGCGCGAGCCGGATACCGAAACTCCTGTAGCCATTTTCCGACTTTCCGGGTCACAGCCGTTGGGACGGCCCCCTTGTGACCCGGCTATAGAGTAGTGCGTTGCCGCAGCCGCGTCCAGTGTAGGGCGCTAGGCCATAGCTCCGGAAGCATCCAGCCCAGGACGAAGGCCATACCGATACAGGCGATGGAACTGATCAGGAAAACATGGCTCGGGTCCGGGTGGCCGAGCTTTAACATGGCGTATTGGGCGAAGGGCTGGAGGGCAATGCCGCCGAAAGAGAGCAGATTTGAGACGCCAATGATGCGTCCTTTTTCTTCGGGCTTGGGGCGATGCTGGATCACGGCGTTTACTGGCACGACAAAAAATCCGGCGGAAATGCCCAGCAAGAACAAAAGCACCATGGTCAATTCGTAACTTAGTCCGGGGATGAAAAGCGCGCCGGTGTTTAGGACTATGCCGGTAAGGCCCGGGAGAATCATGCCCATTTCAATCCTGCGACCGGAGGCGAGGCCGGCGAGATAGCTGCCCCCGCCGATGCCGAGACTGAGGGCGGCCAGTAAGTAGCTGCTGTGCGCCTCATCCACCTGGAGAATATCCGTGGCATACAGAACGATGTTGAGAAGCAAGATCGCGCCGAGGAACCAGAAGAAGGTGTTGGCAACCACGGCGCACCAGAGCAGGGCGTCGCGCCGCATGCGCTGCACCTCTCCGCTAAGTTCCTTGAACCAGTTCCAATGGAACCGGCGCGTTTGATCGGCTGCGGGCACGCGCGAAATCAGCAGGCTGGTGGCGAAACCGAGGATACCCATAACCAGGAAGAACATGCCGGACCATTGCTGGCGTCCTTTGAAATGATGCGCAAGGAAGCCGCCAGCCAACGTGCCACCGATGGCTGCCAGCAACGTCCATAACTCGATGACGCCATTGCCCCAACTGAGCTTCGAGGTAGGAAGAAGTTCTGGCAGCAGACCATATTTGGACGGACCAAAGATCGCCTCCTGTGTGCACACCAGGAAAAGCGCGACGGCGGCGAGATCAAGCCGGTTTGCCCAAAGCGCATAGGTGACCAGGGTCATGGTGAGTAGTTCCAGGCCCTTGGTCCATACGGTTACGCTGCGTTTACTGAAACGATCCGCGAAATATCCCCCAGGAATCGAGAAAACAACAAAAGGAATCGCGAACACCATGGGCACGACAAGGACAAACAGGAAGTCGCGCTGTTCGCGCGATACGCCCGACTCCAACACCAGGAAGCTGACCAGCCACTTGAGAGCGTTGTCGCTGAATGCCCCCTGGAATTGCGTGGCGATGAGCGCCCAGAAACCGAGCAAGTGTCCGCGCGGGTCGTCCGCGGTGGTAGCGGCCGGTGCAGGGGCGGGTTGCGTGGGTTCCATGAAAAATCAGGAGCCGAGCTGTTTCAAGGATTCGTCGATCAGGCGCTTGGTGCCGACGTAAGGATCTTCCGGCCCTTCCCACTCCATGGAGAAATAGCCGCGATAGTTGGCGGCTTTGAGGATATCGAAAGTGAGCTTCATGCTGATGCGGTAGACCTTGCCGCCGTCGCCGACTTCGGAATCTTTCACATGGCAGATGTTGTAGGCGTGCGCGAACATGGCCTTGACTGCTTCATAGTTGAACGAGGAATTTCCGCTGGCCATGGAATTGCAGAAGTCAGGTAGCGCGTGGAGGAAAGGGTGATTCACCTTTTCGATGACCTTCACCACGAAGAAGGCGTCCTCGCTGGTGAGATTGTCGTTTTCCAGATTGACCTGGATGTTTTTCTTTGCGGCGTAGTCGGCGACCTGCTTCAAGCTGGCCGCCGCCAGCTCGACATTCGGCTTGCCATTTTTGGGTTCGGCCATGGAAGTGCGCACGCTGGGTGAGCCGAGCGCTACGGCAATGTCCACCCACTTGGTGCTGTTTCCGACAGCTTTGTTGCGATTGGCGGGTTCCGGATCGTAGAAGCTGAATTCATTGTCGACGGGAACATTCACCACGCGCATGTGCGCTTTTTCGATGGCATCGCGAAGGTCGTGGACATAACGCGCGCTAGTGGAAGAGAAGTGCGCGCTGAGGGGTTCGACGCCGTTGACTCCGAATTTTTCGGGAATAGTCACCACAAAGTCGCGAAGATCCATACCCGGCTTCATGCGGTCGCGGTACTCGTTCGTGCCGCTCTCGATTTCGGCGCGAAATGGCCAGGTGGCCACCGCGAGGCGTTCGCGAGGATCGGTGGGGAATGTCATAGCCGGCTGCGCCTGGCCGAACAGGAAGGAAGACTCAAACGCACTATAAAGGATGGAACTGCTGACCAGTGCCGCGCCACCGGCCGCTGCCGACGAGCGCAGTACTTCGCGACGAGACCATTTGCTCATGAATCCTCACGGAGCGACAATGTCAGGGAACTTTGAGCGTATTGAACACCAGATCCCCAATGGAATGCAATGGCGCCGCAACTTTACGCTTACTCGCGCTCATGCTATTTTGAATTGTTAGCCCGGAGTGGCGGAACTGGCAGACGCAGCAGACTCAAAAACAATTTCTGGCCTTAAGCAAACAAAGGGCCTTTACTGAAGGCAAAGCAACTTAGCTTTGCCTTCATTTGTCATGGTTGGTCGACATTCTTCGACTTCGGGGACATTTCGGGGACAAGCGGAGACAAGTAGTCGCGTACCGATACATAGTTTTCCGGTTACGGCGTTAATCAGGTATGTGATTGCGGAGGCCCAATCACGCTAGAATTTGCTCAGCCGATATGAGCTTCGACCTTTTCTTTTGCTGGCGTAAGAATCAAAGAGCGAATTTTGACGACGTGAAGGTGTGGTCGGAAGAAATGGATGGCTTCACTACGAACGAAACTCAACTCTGGTATTCAAACCCAAGTACGGGCGTGTATTTCAGTATTGATTTCTCAGGCGACGCTGCGGAATCACCGGATGATGCTCCACTCATCCCGGATGGCTATTTCGATTCCGGTCTTTCCTTCAACTTGAATTACAACCGTCCCCGCTACTTTGCTTTCGAGGCCATGCCAATTGTTGCTCGGTTCGCCTCACGATTTGAATTGAGCGTAGTCGACCCACAAGCAGACTGGGATGCCCCACCGCATCTGCGTGTCGCTGACAGCGAAGCCCTCGTTGCATCATGGATAAGTCACAACGAACGAGCAACACTCACTTTGATAAGAGACCCGGATTTTTCCAAACCGCTGCACATGGCCGCATCAGAGTCTCTTTATTTGTGGCAATACAGCCGGGCCAAGGAAGACTTGGAGAGGGCGTGCGGAGATGATGTATTCGTTCCCCAGTTGGTCCCGATGAGGAAGAAAGGAAATACGCAGGTGGGTGCTGTCTTCACCTACACTCAGGGCATCCCTATGCTTGTGCCCGAAAGCGAATGGGTCATTCTGGTCAGGAAGAAGAAGGGTTTCTCCCTAAACAAGAAGACGGATGAAATCAGCGTCATAAGTGGCAGGACTTTTGTTGAGTTGCTTGCAGATTACATAAGCCCTTATGAGTGGCAGGAGCCTCGCGTGCGCATTATTGCGCCTGACTCT
>DATJZF010000069.1:0-13205 GCA_035499255.1 Dongiaceae bacterium
CGTAATCCGTCCGCGGTTTTTATCCGGCATCGCAAGAGGTATACCGTTCCATTTTGTTTAGTGACACCTGACCCGCTAAGCCTCTATGGGCGTAATGGCGCTCAAAGTATGTACGGTATTCGCCGCTGCGGGTCTCCTCGAGCCAATCTGAGTTGTCCTTGTACCACTGGATCGTCTGCGCCAAGCCGCTTTCAAGATTCCAGCTGGGGCTCCAGCCCAGTTCGGTGGTGAGCTTCGTGCAGTCGAGCGCATAGCGACGGTCGTGCGCGAGCCGATCGGTGACGAACTTCAGCAGACTCTCAGAACGATCTAAGGCGGCCAGGATCATCCGGGCCACGGTGATGTTTTCGAGTTCACATCCTCCGCCGATGTTGTAAATCTCGCCTTCGTTTCCGTTCCGCAGAATGAGGTCGATGGCGCGGCAATGGTCCAAAACGTGGATCCAGTCGCGGACATTAAGCCCATCTCCGTAGACCGGCAAGGGCTGCCCGGCGATCGCCTGTGAAATCATCAACGGAATGAACTTTTCTGGGAACTGATATGGACCATAGTTGTTGGTGCACCGGGTAATGATGGCCGGAAAATGATGCGTCTTAACGGCCGACTGAACCAACAGGTCGGACGAAGCTTTACTTGCGGCGTACGGACTAGTTGGCGCAAGAGTGGACGATTCTGTCGCCCTTACGTCCGCCGCAAGGCTTCCGTAGACTTCATCCGTGCTGACATGGATAAATCTGCGGATACGGGCGGCGCGACACGCGTCGATCAATCGCCATGTTCCTTCGACGTTGGTCCTAACAAACGGAGTGGCATCCTCGATGCTGCGATCCACATGGCTTTCCGCGGCAAAATGAACGACGGCGTCGCAGTTCCTGGCGAGTTCCGAAACAGCTGAGTCCGCGATGTCCATCCTCGCAAACTGAACCCGGGAGTCTTGCAGGGAGTGCTCGAGATTCCGCAAGTTACCCGCATAGGTGAGCTTATCGAGGACAACTATCGTGTCCAGCGGGTGCCTCTCGAGAAGATGGCGCACAAAATTGGAGCCAATGAATCCAGCGCCGCCCGTGACAAGAATGCGCATAATCAACGAGCTCCCTGGGTCACGTAGCTTCGTTCAAGGCTTGCCAGCTGTTTCTCCCGAACGAGATTACTGGCCCTCCACAAAGACTCGAAGGTGCCCGCATCAGTCCACCAGCCGTCCAGGATTTCGGCCGTGAGTTTGCCTTCGACAAGGTAAGAATTGTTGACGTCAGTGATTTCGAATTCATTGCGCCCGGAGGGCTTTAGCGTGCGGATGCGATCGAATACAGTTGGGTCATAAAAGTAGATGCCGACTACGGCATATGGAGACGCGGGGTTCTTCGGCTTTTCGTCAATGCGAACAACCCGGCCGTTTTCCAGGGTGGCGACACCAAACCGTTCGGGGTCGGGCACCTCCTTTAGTAAAACTTTTGCGCCATTCGTTTGCTTTTCGAAGTTGTTCTTGGCCTCGCGCACCGTCTCTTCAATGATGTTGTCGCCGAGAATGACACAAATCTTGTCGCCATCCGCAAACGCTTCCGCCAGGCGCAAGGCATCCGCGATGCCGCCCTCGCCTTCTTGATAGGCAAAGTGCAACTGATCGAGTCCGAAGTCTCTGCCGTTGCGAAGGAGTTTCAAGAAATCTCCTGCGCTGTTTCCGCCCGTAACGATCAAAATATCGGTGATTCCGGCGTCGACAAGAGTTTGCAGCGGATAGTAAATCATGGGCTTGTTGAACACAGGGAGCAGATGCTTGTTGGTAACGCGCGTCAACGGATGCAGGCGCGAGCCCGTACCGCCGGCTAGGACGATCCCTTTCATAAGGCGCTCCTTACTTCAGCAGGATTTTTGGTTGGCGATCTTGGCTAAAACCGGCACCGAGGCTGCAGAATATTGACGCTCTACAAAGTAGTCCCGCAGTGCTTCCCGCCAGGGTCGCATCAGGATGTGGTGCTGGTCCGCGCTTGCACTCGAGAGCACTGAATACTTGGGCCGCCGGGCAGGCCTTGGCATGTTCTCGGTGCAAATCGCTTCGACCTCTACGCGTGTGTAGCCTCCGACTTTCAGGACTTCGCGCGCGAACTCGTACCAACTGCACGGACCGGTATTAGTGACGTGGACAATTCCACTGGCATCGGCGCGCACAAGCTGAACAATGGCTCGCGCCAAATCGCGATTGAAAGTGGGAGTGCCCACCTGGTCTTGGACTACTTTGAGCAAACTCTGCGTATCTGCTAATTGAAGGATCTTGTTCGGGAAGCACCGGCCCGTCGTGCCGAACAACCACGCGGTTCTTACCAGACAACAGTCCGGAAGAATGTTTCGAACGAGTTTCTCTGCCTCAGCCTTGGACTGGCCATAGACGCTGATGGGGCTTACGGGATCATCGGTTTCGTAGGGGGAGTTCTTCGCGCCGTCGAAAACATAATCCGTACTGATAAAGAGAAGTTTGGAATTTGACCTGGCAACTTCTTGAGCGACGTTAACCGCGGCGAAGCAGTTAACCTGGAATGCTCGGGTGCGATTCGATTCGCAGCCGTCCACGTCGGTGTAGGCGGCCGCCAAGACCGTCCAGTCTGGGCGGGTCTCCCGAAACAGCATTGAAATCTGCGACTCGTCGCAAATATCCACATGCTCGAGGCCAACTCCGGTAACGGAGTCCGAGTCCCACTCTTCCATGAGGACTTTGCCCAACAGGCCTGTTGCACCGATTACGAGGACGCGCATTCTTTTTCTCTATTTGTGCTGGATTTCCCAGTCGTATCCGATATCGGGGTGGTCGTAAGCGAGGCGCCCTTCATCTTTCGGGTTGTAATGACGGTCCGTGAGGTAAACCAAATATGCAGGTTGGTTCCCGAGGACCTTGTAACCGTGGCCCACGCCGGGAGGAATCAAGATTTTCCAAGGCCTCAGTTGACCGACATACAGGGTGTTAATCCGTCCGAAGGTCTGACAATCCCGCCGGAGGTCATATAAGAAGACTTGCAGCATTCCTGCGATGGGTAGCCACAGATCAGTTTGGTAGCAGTGGTAATGAATTGCCTTGATCGTCCCAGGGTAGGTAAGCGTGGCAGAAATCTGAATCTGCTTGAGACCTTCGGGGACCATTTGTGCCGCGATTCCTTCAGCACCTAGGCGGGCCAATTCAGTGAAGAAGCCCCGGTCGTCAGGGTGAATGTGCATGGGCTCGACTTGGACGCCAGCAATGAGGTCTTGCGAGCCGGGAGTGGTTATGATCTTTCCGAGGCCCTTGGTGGAGGCCTTCTCCATGGCGAGTTGCAAGCCATTGTTTCCAGCGATCATCGTGATGTTGTGTGTGTCGGCTATGGCGTGAGTCATTTGAGATTTCTCCGTAAGACTCGAAAGACGCCCGAGGCGCTTTCGGCGCGCACTGCTAACCAGAGACTTCGGATTTCGCCGGGAGGTTTGCGTCAGGTAACCGCGTTGTCGAGGTTGTCAAATTCGGGTGCGGTTTGACTGCAGTCAGGGTTCTCACGACTGGGAACTAATGCCGCCTCGAGAAGAACCTTGTGAACTGCATGCACGGTGTCGTGCATGTCTAGCGGGCGGAGAGTGGGATGGACCAGGAACATCAGGCTCGCTTCTCCGAGTTCCTTCGCGACGGGCAAGCGATTGACCGGGCGCAACTCTTGGGCAAACGCCTTTTCAAGGTAGATCTCACTGCAGCTACCGCTATAACAAGGAATTCCTTCGGCGTTGATGGCTGCCACGATCCGATCTCGGCACCAAGTCTGCTGCAGGCGCTCCGGCCGGACGAAAACGTAATACTTGTAGTAGGAATGGGTCACATTTTCGGGTGGAATGGTGATTCGCAGAGAGGGGATCCGGGAGAAGGCTTTGTTAAGGAACGACGCATGCCTTCGTCTTGATTGAACATACCGCGGTAGTTTGCGCAGCAGGACTCGGCCTATCGCGGATTGCACCTCGGTGAGACGCCAGTTCGTGCCAAACGACTCGTGGAGCCAACGAAAGCCGACAGGATGTGAGCGGTGGTAAACAGCGTCGTAATTCTTGCCGTGGTCTTTAAAACTCCAAGCCCGCTCCCAGAGATCTTTATCGTTAGTGGTTAGCATCCCGCCTTCACCACCGGTCGTCATAATCTTGTCCTGACAGAAGGAGAACGCCGCGACATCGCCAAGAGAACCCACCGGACGGCCTTTGTAAGCGGCGCCATGACACTGAGCGCAGTCTTCGATGACTTTCAGACCGTGCCGGCCCGCAAACTCAAGGATCGGGTCCATGTCGCAGGGCCATCCAGCCAGGTGAACGGCGATTATGGCTTTTGTGCGGGAGTTGATTAACGGCCGGATCGTGTCCAGCGTGAGATTTTGGCTGTTTCTGTCGACATCCGCGACGATCGGCTTCGCGCCTCTCATGACCACGCAACTCGCTGACGCGATAAACGTGCGGCTCGGCACAATCACTTCGTCGCCCGGCCCGACATCCAAAGCGTGTAGAGCGAGTTCGAGGGCCAACGTGCCATTGGCTACAGCGACGCCGTGCTCGCATCCCGCAAACTCGGCGAACTCCTTCTCAAACAATCGACCTTCTTGTCCTGTCCAATAGTTGACTTTGCCCGATTTCAGAACATTCGTAGCCGCATCGATTTCCTCCTTTTCGAAGGCGGGCCACGGCGAGAATGGAATCGTCCGCAGTGGCGTGCCCTGGTCGATTGCGAGGGTTTCAGCGACGAATTGGGGCTTCATCGTTGACATTGGCAGAGTTGTTTTCAGAGTAGTTTCGGACAACGCGGGCGGGGACGCCGAATGCGACGCATCCGTCAGGAATGTTGCGGACAACTACGGCTCCGGCACCAATTGTCGTGCCGTTGCCGACTTTAATGCATTGAATGAGAACAGCTCCCATGGCGACCATGGAAAAGCATCCGAGCGATGAAGCGCCGCCCATGGCGGCATTGGGGGCAACGTGCGCAAATTCGCCGACCTGCACGTCATGCTCAATCACGGCGCCCGTATTTACGATTGCTCCGCGAGCAATGCGCGCGCCCGGATTAATCGTGGCATGAGCCATGACAACTGCCCCGAGCTCAAGCGTCGCGAATTGGGAGATCGCGGCCGTGGGATGCACGAGGGTAAGTGGCTCGATGTTCCAGTTCAGGCACCGGGAAAAGAGCATCTGCCGGAGGTAATTGTCGCCGACACCCAGGGCCACACCGATACGGCTCGATCTGGACTCACGCTCGAGCCAGGCTCCGTCGCCGAGCACAGGGAGTCCGAGAACGGTTGCGCCCTTCATTGCCGGGTTATCATCGATAAACCCAGCCAGTTGGTGCTTTCCGGCGCTCAGCAGGATGTCGGCAACAACTTTTCCGTGGCCGCTTGCCCCGTATACAAAGGCTGTGCTGATTTTCATTCTCCTCTCCGTGCATTGCCCATGAACTCCGGCATCGTGGCATGCCCCTGCCGGGCCACTCCTTCCCCGCCAAGAGCCTTCGACAAAGTCCGGGAAAGGATGCGAGCATCGAGACTTAAAGACCAGTGGTCCACATACCAAACGTCCAGCCTGAATTTCTCTTCCCAATCGAGAGTGTTTCTGCCGTGAACCTGCGCCCAGCCCGTGATCCCGGGTTTCACTTCGTGGCGGCGCGCCTGTTCTTCCGAGTAGCGGGGCAGATAGTTCAGGAGTAGAGGTCGCGGACCAACCAGGCTCATGTCACCAACGAGGACATTCCAGAGTTGTGGAAGTTCATCCAGACTGAATCGACGGAGAAAGTTACCTAGCCAAGTCAGCCTGTCGCTGTCCGGCAGCAGCCGCCCCTGCGCATCGCAAGAACTATGCATCGTCCGAAACTTCAGCAGATGAAACGGGCGGCCGAGATATCCTGCCCGCTGCTGACGGAACAGGACCGGGGAACCCATCACCAACAGAATCGCGAAAGCAATAAGGATAAGTAAGGGTGAAAGAACGCCGATCGCGACGGCGGATAGCGTTAAGTCCGCGAGGCGTTTTATAAAGGATTTCATTGGAGGAAGTTTTGCGAAAGCGGTGCTGCCCACTCAGGTTTTGAAAATCACAGGCTCAACGGTTTATTTCGCACTGGCCGCACGCGCTAATGCCTCCAGAACACGGATGCTGGAGCGCTTGGACTCATCACTTTGCGCATACAGGCGCACCATGGCCCGATTGTTGAACATCTCCCCGGCAAAATCTTCGATCGGAGACTTACGAACAATCTCCGCTAGTTCCCGAATGCCTTCGGAGAGTGCGCGCTCGCATTGAAACCCTAGTCGGGTATGAATTTTGTCGAAGGATACTCGATAGTTGCGGCGATCCGCATTCTCGATGTGTTCCACGTCCACAGCGGGAACAATCTGCGAGATAAACTCCGCAATTTCGGAAAGACGATGGTTCAGCCCATAGGCTCCGGCATTAAAAATCTCGCCGGAAACGATCTCGAGTTTATTTGCCTGCAGGCAGGCCAGAAATGCGCGGGCGGCATCATGAACATGCATGAACGGCCGCCATTGCTCTCCATTGAAAATGGTGATCTTGCCCTTGCAAACGGCCCGCATGGTGAGAAGGTTGACGACCAGATCGAATCGCAGACGAGGGGAAGCACCGAATAACGTTGCCAGGCGAAGGATGGTCGGATGGAAATTCGTGGTCGCGGCATCCAAAAGAATCCGCTCCGAATCGAGCTTGGTCTCCGCATAGAGCGAAATTGGGGCGACTTGCGCGCGCTCGTCCATCAAGAAGTCTGAGGCGCCATAGACGCTGCACGTGGACGCGAACAGGAATCGCTGAACGCCATGGCCACGTGCGACATCAACGAGCATGCGCGTCGCCGCGCGATTGATTTCCGCAGCGAGATGCGGGTTTTCCTCGCACGCCGGATCACCCACGATCGCCGCGAGATGGACAATGGCATCGATTCCTTTGACGGCCTGCACAACCGTCTGAATATCGCGCACATCTCCCTGGATCATTTCGAAATGCGGGTACTTCTCGACAGCCTTCAGAGAACCATTCCCGAACAAGAGGGAATCCAGGACGCGGACTTCGTAGCCGTGCTCAAGAAGCATTGGAACCAGCGCCGATCCCAGGTAGCCGGCGCCGCCGACCACCAATACCCGGTTTGGCCGCGTCGGCAGATGCTTGGGCTCCACATCGTAGCGTTTGAAGAAACTGTATTTCGCAAGCCGGCTGCCTCCCACCGTCAGAAGCAGGAAGGCCCAACTCAGGAGAGCGACGCCGCGGGGAAAGAGTTCGCCGCGATAGAACAAGTAATCTGCAAAGACAAAGGCGATAACCAGGAGACTAACGGCACGAAGAATATTCAAAGCCTTGTAACGTCGAATGTAACCGCGGGTCCGTGCATAGAAACCGTGAAGGTGGAATATAAATAACGCCATCAGCGACCAGATAAGCGCGTAACTGCGAACAAACCGTTCAAACCGCTGCGCGAGAATTTGAGGATATTCGGTATGGAGAACGGCGACGTAAAAAAAGTACCAGAGCACAAAGGCGAGGATCAGAGACAAATTCACCGACACCAAATCGGCGGCCATTCTCAACAAAGCGGCGCGCCACTGAAAGGTGCGATTCTCTACCTTGAGTTCTTCCCACCGCTTCGAAAACCAATTCGGTTTCACGGGCTGGTCCTTTCTCGTCTGTAAGGGAATGGGGAGCAGGATTTTGAAAGAGGGGGCCTGGGCTACAAAGCGACCGGCCACTTTGCATCAAGGCACGGATCAACCGCGACTTGTGCCAGCACAGCCGGCGAACAGGCCATGGAGTAACTATCGAACGGCCACTCTCTCCATTACAGAAACACAACGTTGCGCAAGAGCCGATCGCGGAAATTCGCTCTTCGCAAGTTCAAGCGCAGAAGCTTTCATTCGCTGCGTCTCGGTAAAGTCATCGGCCATCTGCACAAGGGCGTCCGCAAACGCGATGGCATCCTGGGGTGGCACAGCAATTCCGAGATGGTGTTCGCGAACCATATCCGCCATCCAGCCCGGATAATTCACGAGTATCGGGAGACCGCTCGCCAGATAATCGAAAAACTTGTTAGGAGATGTTCCGTAATAGAAAGCCGGCACGTTGGACAAAACCATCAGACCGATATTGGCGCGCCGGCAAAGGAACTGCGCCAGATCCTTCTTGGGCAGCGGGTCGACAAAGATGCAATTCGCCAGCTTTTCGCGCTGAGCCCTTTCGACAAGCAGGGGCTTCTCTCCGCCGTCGCCGATGAATACGAAATAGATGTTGTTCCGCCCGCGCGAGCGGAGCTCCAAAGCTACGTTCAGGACGGCGTCCAGTCCATTTGCCACACCATGGGCGCCGGTGAACACGGCCACAAATGCTCCCGGGGGCAATCCGGCGATCTGCGGCAACGGCCGCGAGCTATTAGGAACGAACAGTTCGAGGTCGCATCCATTCGGCGCGATCACAACGCGTTCTTGCGGAATTCCGCGTCGAATAATGCCTTGAGCGATTCCCGGAGAAAGAGCTACGCAAAGATTGGCCGAATGATAAGCAGCGTACTCCAGCCAATCCAAAAGCAGCAGCACCAGCGGATTACGGATGACGCCCATGGCACGCGGCAATTCCGGCCAAAGATCGCGCACCTCAAATACAAACGGTTTGTTTCGTAACCAGCGCACCGCGATACCAGGTAGCGCGGCAGTCAGCGGTGTAGAGGTGGCAAAAACCACGTCGCAATCCGCACGAAACGCAATTGCGATACTGCGAAAGGCGAAGCGCAGGAAAGTCCAAGATCTCTTCAGAAAACGATCGTAGTTCGAATACGGCAATTCGAGTTCAATGATTTGAATGCCTTCCACATACCCCTGACGCCGGCCTTTGATAAATGGGCCGGACAGGCCGGACTTTGAGAGCGCCGAGGCGCCACAGACCAGGGTGACTTGGTGCCCTGTCGCGAGGAGCCGCTTCGAAATCTCGAAAGAGCGGGTGCCCGTGGAACCTTCGGGAGTCGAAAAGTGCTGGTGAAAATAAAGGACGCGCATAGTCACGCGAATGAGATTGTAGTGATGATATTCGCAGGCGACCGGCCGACTTCCACTTCAATGACGGGTATCGGCGTTTTTTCAAGATAGTGCCGGGATTCCCATCCGGTGACCAATCCGATTCGGCGGACCGGTACATCGCATTTCACGGTGATTCGCCCATACGCTCCGGCGGAGAAACCAGCCTGGTCCGTGGACCAATCTCCAGGAGCCAAGCGCCACCGGAGCACCGCTTTCTTCTCAAAACCTTGAAGACGGTCGAATACGGATAGCGAAGTGTCGCTCAATACGGCCGTTCTGCGATGATATCTTCCAAACGCATCGGTATAGCTTCCGGACCAGGACTGCTGATCGTTGCTCTTCCTAATTGTGTCGTCGCCGTCGACGCGCACCCAACGACCGTAAAGAAATCGTCCAAGGCGCGGCATCTGGTCGCTGTCATCAAACTCTGGAAGGTTGTGCCCGCGCACACTGGACAGCATCGGCGCGATGCCGTCGCCGTGGCCGTAAGAGTAAGTCCCGCCATCCCGCAAGACATTGACGCCATTTGACCAGAGGTCCAGGTGAAGTGCGTCCGCATGCGCGGGGCGAAATCGAGCCGTCGGTGCGCGAAGAAGTAGGAAGATGCCGGCGTTGTTTCGGATAGCGACGTAGCCCCCATTCGGAAGCAACTCGCTGCTTTTTTGGGTACCGCCGTACGGTCTGTGGGGCCGCAAGGCGAGACCGAGCCATGCTGGGGCTTCATCCCAAGGGCCCGGTGCCAGCCACGGTTGATGCAGAAAGGCCAGGGACGACGATTGCAGACAGGGGCGAAAATCACGATAGTCGCCAGCAGCCAATTGATAAGGGTATGCGCCGTCGTTTCCACCGAAATTAGGGCCGTCGCCATTCACAGGGTCGATCATGGCGCCGAGCCATCTGGTTGCAGCTTCCGCCCTCTTGTATAACTCCTGCGAGAACGGAGCTTCCGCTGTTTGCTGGCGGAGCGCTTCGGTGACGGTCAACGTATCGAGCATCAAGCGATGATAGGTCAGCGAATGCTGCGAAAAGCTCCCGTCCGGAGCTACCAAAGAACGGACTTCCTGTTCCAATAGGCGTCTGCCTTTGAGAGCCCAACGCTGGCCGCGGCGGGCGACGTCGCCAGAAGAATGAGCTGCCAGCCAGGAGCCACCGATGAAAAGGCTAGCAGCTTCGCTGATAATGTGGTTATTTTCCTGAGCTCGCGCATAGATTGTCGTGCTGCTGATACGGCGGCAATGTGCTTCGACAAAAGCGGCCAGACCCGGCTCGACGGCGCCCCTTAGCTCTGCCAAACGCATTGCCAAGAGCGTATTGATCAAGCGAACCGAGACTTCCTGCCCACACATCCAGTTCGGGCCCGCGTTCGGAGGATTATTCCGCCACCAATCGGCTACCCAATTTAACAATGTCGACAAGTATCGGGTGTCTCGTGTAGAGCGCCACGCACGGGCAAGAATGGGAGCCCACATGAATCGAGACATCTCCCAGATCACTTTTATGTCGCCGACATCGCTGTCAAAGTCACTGATACTGCTCCAGTGCACTTGAGACTTGGCATGCCTGCGCTGGGTGAAAGGATTGAAGAACCAATCAGGGGGATTTCCGACCTCATATCTGTGTACCGAGAAATATCTTCCAACGCCGCTGATCAGATCATCTGCTTCGGGCAAAGTCGACGGCTCAGGCCAAGGTGATGATTTTCCGGTCCCGTCGAAAGCATGCTCGCTCAGATTCAAGGGGACGGGATTCGAAATGGGCAAAATTCGACGGTAAATTCCGGCACGCTTAAGCGAACGATGAATCGCGACACGGGAGAGGTTTCCCAACCCGAGCTTCAAATAACTTGACATATACGTCGAGAGCGAGAAGCCGAAGCGTTCGAAGCCATTCGAAAGATCTGTGCGGGGACTGGCAGACTGAGAGTCTCCTGGCATCGAAATGTTCGGGGCGTGACCTGAACATTCGGAGGTCGAGTTCGCGCAATCAGAGTTAGCCTGAAATGCCTTACACGCCATGGAGTGATTCGGCGACGTCAATCGAGACTCGAGAAACTTCAAAGATTTCTTGCGCAGGGATTGGGGAGGGCTGGCCCGAGACAATGGCGTTGACAAAGGCCTGGACACAATTCGCATGTCCTTTGTCCTGCCGCCATGTGCGAAAAACTTTCAGCTTCGAGCAGCCAAAGGCGCGCAGTGTGCGGAAGTTATCCAAATGGAGCACCATCCCTGATGCGAAGACCTCGACGCGTTCCTTGGGGAAGGAACGGTGCCCGTTGCCGTAGTACTCGATAGAGGCAATTGAGCCATCCTCGAATTTCAGGGAGATCTGGGCGGTGTCGTCGAGTGGGGACATTCCGATTGGATTTTGCACCGACACGCCGTTCGCCTTGACGATTCGCGTTCCAACCAAGAAGCGGGCGAGATCTATGAGATGACAAGCCTCGCCGAGAATGCGTCCGCCACCCACCTCGGGATTTTGAGTCCAATGGCCACTGGGCAGAGGGCCCGCATTCATCATGAGGTTCACCGACTTTGGACCGGGCGCGGCTCGCAGAACTTCACGCATACGCTGGACATGTGGCGAGAATCTGCGGTTGAAACCCACCAGAAGGACCGGCGACAGGCCATCGCTGTGAGCGCGAGAATAGGCGGCTTCCACTTGCGTTAGCTGATCGCGGGTCAGAGCTAAGGGCTTCTCAACGAAAACATTCCGACCACTGGCTAACGCTTCTGAGACCAGAGAAGCATGGCTGTCATGGCGAGTCGCGATGACCACGGTATCGATATCCTTGTGCGTAAACAGTTCTTCAGTGCTGGTCGAGACCCTGCGGAAGCCGAACTTCTTTCCAAAATGAACGGCTGGTAAGCCATTCATGGTTACGAGCGTGTCCAATTCCGCTCCGGCTTTAGCCAAGGCGGGAATCAAAACCCGGCTGCCATAGTTGCCGGCCCCGATACAGGCAACTGTCGGTTTCGTGGCGGAGGAGCGTTGCGGCGCATCACGAAGCTCGAGTGTTCGGCGCCTGCTGCTCTCGGCCAAGTGGTCCAGCGGGTAGTGCAGCAAAATGCCCAAGGACGGGTCACTCCCGGTCAGGAGCGAGTAAGCCTGGTCCGCCTCGGCAACAGGAAACCGGTGCGAGATCAAACGCTCCACATCCAAAGCGCCGGATTCCATTAGGTCCAAAACCGCTTCAAAGTTGCGTTGCGCGGTCCAGCGCACATATCCGACGGGATAATCGCGGCCTTCTTTTTCGTAAGCCGAATCGTAGCGCCCAGGCCCGTAGGAACACGAAACCTGGAACGTAAGCTCCTTCTCGTAAAAATCCTGGCGCGAGAGTTCCAGGCCGGTAACGCCGACGAGCACAATTCTGCCCCGTTTGCGGCACATTTTTGCGGCCTGAGAAACGGGCTCGGAGGTTGAGGATGACGCGGTGATTAGAACAGCGTCCACTCCCCTGCCGCGCGAAAATTCCGTGCCCGCCAGCACAGGATCGATTCCAGAGGAAAGATTCAGAACAGCAGCACCGAACGTCTGCGCGAGTTGGAGACGATGTGAATCGTAATCGATGCCGAGCACGCGGCAGCCGTGCGCGCGAAGGAGTTGCACGGTGAGCAGGCCGATCAGCCCCAAGCCGACCACGACAAACGACTCCCCGATCGTGGGCTGAGCCAGACGCAAGCCTTCAAGACCAATCGCACTAAGCACAGTGAACACTGCGGACTCGTCCTCTACGCCATCGGGTATGCGCGCGCACAGATTCTTCGGCACGCACACCAGCCCAGCATGGGACCCATTCGAGACAACGCGGTCGCCGGCCTTGAAATTCGTCACGCCGGAGCCGACTTCCTCGACCACGCCGACATTGCTGTAACCCATGGCGAGCGGTTGGTCGAGCTTGCTCTGGACCGCTTCCATCGCGGCGAAGAGACCGTCGGTCCGCACCTTGTCGATGACTTGCCGGACTTTATCGGGTTGCTGCCGGACACGTTCGAGCATGGAAGCGCGCCCAAAATCGACCAGCATGCGCTCGGTGCCGGCGGAAATGAGGCTAAGCCGCGTTCGGATCAGCACATGGCCGTGGCGCAGCGCCGGGACGGGCGTCTCGATCAGTTCCGTTTCACCGGTGCGCATGTTCAGAAGGACTTGTTGCAT
>DATJZF010000070.1:0-140514 GCA_035499255.1 Dongiaceae bacterium
GACCCAGGAGATGCTCGACTACTGCGGCCAGCATGGCATCGTCTCCGACGTCGAAATCATCCCGATTCAGCAGATCAACCAGGCCTACGACCGCCTCCTCAAGGGCGACGTCAAGTACCGCTTCGTCATCGACAACTCCTCGTTGAAGAAATAAGCATTCCAGCGCTTGAGCGAGAAAAGAGGCGGACAGAGCAATCTGTCCGCCTTTTTATGCAGCGTCGCGCGCTGCCTGGTTGGCTAGCTTTCTCGTCACCAAGCCTGCGGCAAATAGGCCAGCGCCGACTAGGAATACAGTTAGTCGAGGCGGGTCGGTCCACGATTTATCAATATCCGCTCCAAAGTTCAAAATGGGCCAAAGCAACAGGGAACCCGAGCCGAAGTCTTGTACGACCTGCGCGACTTGTGAAGGCAGACTTGGCAGAGCCTTGTGGCTTTTGGGATCAGAGAGCGCAGCCAGTTCCTGCTCACTCATGCCCAGACCCTCAGAGGATCTTCGCAGCAGGAACACGCCTTTAATTGCCAATGAGAAGGAGCCCAGCAGGAACACGAGAGGAAGAACTGTAAACTTCAACTCCCGGGGCGCGAAATACCAGAAAACGAAGGCACTTCCCGCTAGGAAGAGGCAGACCAGACCTCTCCGGGGATGATACTCAAGGTCCCCCGCGAAGTTTTCAGTGATGAATTGCCGTGGGTTCACGCGTCGATTCTATCCCAGAAAGAAAAAGGCGGCCGGAATGACCCGACCGCCTTGTTGGATTGAGATTCTGGGCTAGCTGGATAAGCGTTAGTACATGCCGCCCATGCCACCCGCGCCCGGGGCGCCAGCCGCCGCAGCCTTCTTGTCGTCTTCCTTCAGCTCGGCCACCAGCGCTTCGGTGGTCAGCATGAGGCCCGCGATAGACGCCGCATTCTGCAGCGCCAAACGGGTAACCTTGGCCGGGTCGATGACGCCCATCTTCACCATGTCGCCATAGTCACCGGTGTCGGCGTTGAAACCGAAGTTGTCTTCCTTGGAGTCGCGGATCTTGCCGATCACCACAGCGCCTTCAAAACCGGCGTTGTGCGCGATCTGGCGAGCAGGCTCTTCGAGGGCGCGCTTCACGATGCCCACGCCGACCAGTTCATCGCCTTCGGCCTTGATCTTGTCGATCGCCGTCAGAGCGCGCAGTAGCGCCGCGCCGCCGCCGGGAACGATGCCCTCCTCCACGGCCGCGCGCGTTGCGTGCATGGCGTCTTCCACGCGAGCCTTCTTCTCCTTCAGCTCGGTTTCGGTCGCCGCGCCCACCTTGATCACCGCCACGCCGCCCACGAGCTTCGCCAGGCGTTCCTGGAGCTTCTCGCGGTCGTAGTCGCTGGTGGTGATTTCAATCTGCTGGCGGATCTGTTTCACACGGCCTTCGATTTCGCCGGCCTTGCCCGCGCCTTCGACGATCGTGGAGTTGTCCTTATCGATGGTGATCTTCTTGGCTTTGCCGAGATCCTCGATCTTGACGTTCTCGAGCTTGATGCCGAGGTCTTCGGTGATGGCCTTACCGCCAGTCAGCACCGCGATGTCCTCCAGCATGGCCTTGCGGCGATCGCCAAAGCCAGGAGCCTTGACGGCCGCGCACTGCAGCGTGCCGCGCAGCTTGTTCACCACGAGGGTGGCCAACGCTTCGCCTTCCACTTCCTCTGCGATGATCAACAGCGGCTTGCCGAGCTTGGCAATCTGCTCGAGCAAGGGGAGCAGGTCCTTCATCGAGCTGATCTTCTTTTCATGGATGAGGATCAGCGCGTTTTCCAGGATGCACTCCATGCGCTCCGGGTCGGTGATGAAGTAGGGGGACAGGTAGCCGCGGTCGAACTGCATGCCTTCCACTACTTCCAGCGTCGTATCCATGGTCTTGGACTCTTCCACTGTGATGACGCCGTCCTTGCCGACCTTTTTCATCGCTTCGGCAATGATTCCGCCGATCTGCTTGTCATTGTTGGCGGAAATGGTGCCGACCTGCGCGATCATGTCGCCCTTCACGTCGCGGTGCAGCTTCTTGATTTCCTCGACGGCCACTTCGACGGCCTTGTCGATGCCGCGCTTTAGTGCGGTCGGGCTCGCGCCGGCCGCAACCGTCTTCACGCCTTCGCGGAAGATGGCTTGCGCCAGAACGGTGGCGGTGGTGGTGCCGTCGCCGGCTACGTCGCTGGTCTTGCTGGCGACTTCACGCACCATCTGCGCGCCCATATTCTCGAGGGGATCCCTCAGCTCGATCTCTTTCGCCACGGTCACGCCGTCCTTGGTGATGATCGGCGCGCCGAACTTCTTCTCAATCACCGCATTGCGGCCCTTGGGGCCGAGGGTGATTTTTACCGCGTCCGCGAGGGCGTTCACGCCGCGCAAAATCGACTGGCGGGAATTCTCTCCGGTGACAATCTGCTTCGCCATTGCTTCTTTCCTCCTGAATTTTGTTGCGTGCTACTGAATCGATCTGAAATTTCTTCGCACTACTCGAAACTGGTTCAAGGTGATCAGTAATCAGATATCAGCGATCAGCAAGAGAACCAATCTGGCTGATTACCGATTACCGAGAACTGATTACTTCTTCGCGGCCTTGGCGTGGGCGCCGAGCTTCGCCAGGATTTCTTCCTCGCGGAGAATCAGCAGCTCTTCGCCATCGATCTTGATTTCGCTGCCGCTGTACTTGCCGAACAGCACGCGATCGCCAACGTTGACGTCCAGGGGAATCCGCTCGCCCTTCTCGCGCTTGCCCGCGCCGACGGCAATCACTTCGCCCTCTTGCGGTTTTTCCTTCGCGGAGTCCGGGATGATGATTCCACCCTTGACGGTTTCCTTCTCTTCAATGCGCTTCACGATTACACGGTCGTGGAGCGGTGTGAGATTGACTGCCATCTTTGAACAACCTCCATAGATTGAGCTAAAGGTACGGCTGAAAAAACTGAGGTGGGGAGGTGCAAGTGCAACTGGGGTTTAGCACTCCTCACTAACGAGTGCTAATAGTAGCAAATTTTCCGTTTCAGTCAAGTGCTTTCCTGACGGTTTCATGGGATTTTCATGCGCCGCGGCGTAGCCTGTCTATTACATAAGTAAATTATTTGCAATGGTTTGCATGGTGCCAGATATTCCTTGCACTTGGCCATTGCTGTGCTCCGCGGTTCGGCGCTAGACTCGCCACAACAGATGGGATCGCCACCCTATTTCCGACTCATCGTTCTCACCGTCGGTACCCTCCTGCCTTTCTTCTGGATGATCGTGATCCTGGGTCATCGCCGGCAACGGAACCTCGAACGAGTGCTGTTTTTCCTGTCCTTGGCAATTACATGCTTTTGCGGCAGCAGCCTGCTCGCCCTGAACGCGCAGCTGTATTACGGCACACCGCCGCACGCTTTACTCACTTTCGCTTGGACGTTTCTTTGCCTCGGACTCTGGTTTATTCCGCCGTTGGTAGTCCATCTTCACGTGGAATACGGGTCGCTGCGGGAACTTTTGCCGGGTGCAATCCGCAAAGGCATCTGGATTGCTGTCACCTATCTCCCCGCGGCTTTGTTGGCGCCTTATTTATTTGCGGCTCTGCGCAGTAAGACATTCGGTTTCTCGGCACCCTCGCATTCTCTTGGTGACCCGTTCCAAGTCTGGCTTTTGATCGCATTGGGTATTGCTTTCTATTGGCAGCGCAGGTTTATAGCAATTTCTCCCGATGCAGAGCAGAGGCGGTTCCATCTTTGGCTATCTTGGGATTTCCTGCTGGTAATCGCCAATCTCGTCGCCCTCTTTACGATTCCGCGAATCTTAGGATACGAATCGCGAATCGCGGATGCTTTCTCTGACCTCATCATTCTGCTCGCCGTCGTCTCGCCCTTGCTCGGCTTCTTCCGGGGAGTGCAGAACTTCAACTTCCTTCAAATCGGCAGGCAACGGAATTTGATCTATGCAGTATCCGGCGTATTTCTCGCCTTGCTGTATCTCAGTTTTGTTCGCCGCGTGGGCCAGTGGTTCGACCCTTATCTGCCGCCAGCAGCTACCGCGGCCCTTTTGTTATTCCTTCCGGTTATCTTTTTCGAACCGCTCCAACGAATGATACGGCAACTCCTTCAATCGACCGCTCAGAGGGAGATGGATAGTATTCATCCGCTGGCAATGAGGATTCACGCTGAAGCAAGCAAAGGAAACCTGCGGGCACTTGTCACGTATATCGAGCAAGAGGTCAGGCAGAAATTTCAGTTTGAAGGAGCGTGGCTGACCATTCTGGAACCGGCGGTCGGTATAAGAGATCAAGCTGCCGTGGACCGGCACGGAGATCAGGCCTTCTCGATCTACCGTCCGGGAAGGCTCAACGGCGAAATTACTGTTCGGCCGCATGGCTCGATGATCTCGGGAGAAGCCGCGGGCGCGATGATGATCTTGAGTGAATCGATTGCGGGCGCAATCGACATGTGTATAGCGCTGGACCAGAAACTGGAACTGGAAAGGGAACTGGCCGAACGCGAGCGTATGGCGCTGGTAGGGCAGATGGCCGCGAGCATCTCGCACAATTTGAAGAATCCTCTCGGCTCGATCAAGACGATTCTGCAAGTGCAGATGGAGAGCCCGGAACTTCCCGCTTCGCTGCGGCGCGAAACCCAGATGGTTTTGGAAGAGGTCAACCGGCTGTCCGGGAAGCTGAATCAGTTGCTGCAATTCAGCCGGCCTGCGGTACGGCCACCGGCGAAGGGTGAACGTTGCAATATTGTCGCGGTCGCCGTGAACGTGGCAGAGGTGTTGTGCCGGGAAGCGACGTCTCGCGGAATCGTGCTCGAGCTGGCTCCGCATGGCGACGCGTGTGAGGTTGCGTGTTCTGCGGAAGTGGCCAACGATGTTTTGTCGAACGTGATGCTGAATGCCATCGAGGCCGCCAGTCGCGACGGCGAGGTCTCTGTCGGTCTTGCTTGCGCTGCACAAGTCTGCACGATTGTGGTGGAAGACAATGGGCCGGGAGTGGCTCCGGAGCTGCGAGACAAGATTCTGCAGCCGTTCTTTACTACCAAGCCGCGAGGAACCGGACTTGGCCTCGCCATCGTCACCCGTCGCCTCCAAGAAATCGGCGGTAGGCTGCAGATCGAAAGCCCTGTCACTGATGGTCGCGGAACCCGGTTCCGTTTGGAATTTCCTCTCGCTCCGAAGGGAGCTGCTTGATGAAAACGGTGCTGATTGTGGACGACGAGCCGGCGGCTCGCTACGCCTTGCGTCGCGCGTTAGAGAACCGCTATCGCATCCTCGAGGCGGATTCCGGGGCGGCAGCTCGTTCGTCATTAACCACAGAGAGTCCGGATTTGCTCTTACTGGATGTGGTGATGCCGGATGAGGATGGCATCCATTTTCTCAAGTGGATGCGCGAACAGGGGAATGAACTGCCGGTGCTGATGGTTTCTGCTCTGGACACTGCGAAAACCGCCGTGGAAGCGCTGCGACTGGGCGCGGCGGATTATCTCGTTAAGGGATACGAGTTGGAGGAATTGCGCCAGCGCGTGGCAACGCTTCTGAAACTCGCGACCCTCGAACAAGAGAACGATTCGTTGCGGCGACAGTTGGCGACCGAAGGTCAATTCGGCCAAATGATTGCCCGCTCGCCGGCTATGCGCCGGGCTTTTGAAATGGCGGACCGTGTCGCGCCAACCGATTCGACAGTATTGATTCTAGGCGAAAGCGGCACGGGTAAAGATCTGCTGGCACAGGAAATTCATGCCCGTTCACAACGGAACGGCCGGCCATATGTCGCGGTGAACTGCGCTGCGCTTCCCGAAACGCTGATCGAGTCGGAGCTGTTCGGTTATGAGCGCGGCGCGTTTACCGGTGCGGCGCAACAGAAAAAAGGCCGATTCGAACAAGCCCATGGCGGCACGTTATTTTTGGACGAAATCGGGGACATGAATCCAGTCACGCAGTCGAAAGTGTTGCGAGCGCTCGAGAATCGCACCATCGAGCGTCTTGGTGGTACGCAGTCGATTCCAGTCGATGCGCGGGTCATCAGCGCGACCCACCGGAATCTCCCGCTCGCGATTCGCGACGGAAAGTTTCGCGAAGATCTGTTTTACAGGTTGCGGGTGGTTACTATCGAGTTGCCGCCATTGCGCTCGCACAAGGAAGATATTCCCATTCTGGCCCAGGCATTTCTGCAATTCCATGGATCCCGCCTGAATCGTACGGCGCACCTGAACAAAGAAGCGGTAGCTGCTTTGGAACGCTATGATTGGCCGGGTAACATTCGCGAACTAAAAAATGCGGTCGAACGAGCCATGGTGCTTTGCCGAGGCGAAGAGATGGGAGTCGGCGACCTGCCGGAAGAAGTTGTAAAAGGAACGCCGCTGCTGCCAAAGGTTGGTGAAGAAGGAGTCGATCTGGGTTTAGGGGACAGTGATTTTCGCGAGGCGAAGCGGAAATTCGAAATTGCCTACTTGCGCCGCCAACTGACTTCCCACCGCTGGAATATCTCACGCACCGCCGCGACGATTGGTTTGCATCGCCAGAGTTTGCAGGAACGACTGCGCGAATTGGGTATCCGCCGTCCAGGCCAGGAGATTTCCGAGGAAGAAGAAGTATGATCGTCCACGGCTTCGTGCAGGCGGGCGGAGGAAGTACCCGCTTCGGAAGAGACAAAGCTCTGGTCGAGTTGGGTGGCCAATCTATGCTCGCTCGTACGACCGAACTCGTTGCCAAAACGTGCGATTCCGTGCGAATCGTAGCGCCTTCCGCGAAGTATTCAGAGGCTTCCGCTCCCATCCTCGAGGACCGCTACCCCGGCGAAGGCCCGCTGGGCGGGATATTGACGGCTATGTCAGCTCTCGCGACCCTCTCGCCGACATCGGAATGGGCGTTGATTTTGGGCTGCGATATGCCTTTCCTGACCCCAGAATTCCTCACCTTCCTGCGGAGTCAGACTGAAACTTCCTTCGCCCAAGTAATCGTTCCCCGGTCCGAAAGCGGACTCGAACCGCTGTGCGCGGTCTGGCATGTCAGCGCTCTGGCTGTGGTCCAGGCTGCTTTTGACTCGCACGTCCGCAAGGTTGCGGAAGCGATGAAAACATTGCCCATGGAAGTGCTTGACGAGACGGTTTGGAAACGATTTGATACGCATAACCGACTTTTCTGGAACATGAATACACCTCAGGACTACGACGAAGCTCGGCGAATTCTGGAAGGTCAATCCACTGCATGAGCGAACCGGCCGACAACTTGGGCCTAACCGACGAGCAATCCGCCACTGCCGCGCCGTATTACTTCGAGTTCCGCAACGTGTGCAAAGCGTTCGACGAACGTCCCGTCCTGAACAATGTCAGCTTTCGTGTAAAGCGCGGCGAGACCTGCGTGATCATGGGACGCAGCGGCGTGGGAAAATCCGTGTCGCTGAAACACATCATGGGATTCCTGAAGCCCGATTCCGGCCAGGTATTTATCGATGGAACCGATGTCACGCGCTTCTCTGAACGCCAGTTTGAAGAGATTCGCCGCAAAGTGACCATGGTATTCCAATCGGGCGCACTTTTTGACTCGCTGACCGTCGAGGAGAACATCGCTTTTCCACTCGAGACACAGGTCGGACTTACCGACGACGACATTAATGCTTACATTTCGAAACTGGCTCATATGCTGGAAGTTGAGGACGTCATGGACAAGCTCCCTAGCGAGCTGTCCACGGGAATGAAGCGCGCCGTCGCGATTGCGCGGGCCCTGGCGCAGAATCCAGAAGCGATCCTGTATGACGAACCCACCACAATGGTCGACCCAATCATGGCTGGCCACATGGGCGACTTGATTTCGCGGCTCAAAGCGGCGTTCCACAAAACGTCGATCGTCGTTACACACGATACTCACTTGGCCAAACGCCTGGCCGACACTGTTGTGTTCCTCCACGATGGACTTGCCGATGTGTTTCCGTCATGGACCGAGTTTGAAAGCTCAAAAGAGCCGCTGATTCGAGATTTTCTGCTGCAGGATCAGTTGATTCCCGCCTTGGACGTGACTCTGTGACGACGACCGCTTTGCCCGCGCAGGACCCAAAATCGCAACTTCGAAAAACCATGGGCTTCTGGGATGTGCTTCTCTTCAACATCGCCACCGTTCTGGGCCCTCGTTGGATCGCGGCGGCTGGCCATAACGGAACTTCATCCATTAGCCTCTGGGTCATTGCCGCGGTTTGTTTTTTTATCCCCGGCGCATTCGTAATTAACGAACTCTCCTCGCGATTTCCCGACGAGGGCGGTCTGTACGTCTGGGCCAAAGAAGCGTTCGGCGACTTTCATGGCTTCGTTGCGGGTTGGACGTACTGGGTTTACACCGTCTTCTATTTTCCGGGCCTGCTCTTGGCGAGCGCGTCGATGAGCGCTTACATTTTCCCGGAAAAAGGCGCAACGCTGGCGCAAGACCGGCCCTTTCTGTTGGAGGTTTCGCTCGGATTACTTGTAATCGCGGTGCTTTTGAACATCATCGGGCTCAACATTGGGAAATGGCTGCAGAACGCGGGCGGCGTGGGCACCTATCTGCCGCTGCTGATGCTGGTTGCGATCGCTGCGCTGGTCTATTTCCGGCAGGGATCGATGACCCACTTCACTTGGGCCAACATGATGCCCACCTGGAATTGGGACACCGTGAATTTCTGGTCGCAGATCGCGTTTGCGTTCACCGGGTTGGAGTTGGTTTCGGCTATGAGTGAAGAAGTGCGTGATCCCAGGCGAACCTTGCCTCGCGCCGTGTTTGGCGCTGGGGCCATGATCGCTCTGGCCTACATCGCCGGAACCTTCGCGATTCTGACGCTCGCTCCAGCAGCCGACCTCGATCCCAAAAGCGGCGTCTTCCACGCCATCACCGCCGGGGCAGTTGTTCTGAAGGTCGCATTCCTTGGCATTCTCGCCGCCGTGTTGGTTTCGGTCGGAAACGCCGGTGGGGTAGGCAGTACCGTAGCCGGAATTGCGCGCGTGCCGTTTGTCGTGGGCATCGATAGCTACTTGCCCTCGGCCTTCGGTAAGATTCATCCCAAGTGGAAAACTCCGTACATTTCGATTCTTGTCCAGGCTGGATTGTCCGGCGCCATTCTCTTGCTGAGCCAGATTCGCAGCGAAACTGTGCAAGCGGCGTATCAGATGTTGATCGATGCCGCGATCATCCTCTATTTCATCCCGTTCCTGTATATGTTCGCGGGAGTCTTGAAGCTGGCCAAGCGTAAGGATCGCCTGGAAAATCCACACGCGGTCTTGGTGCCGGGAGGAAAGATCGGATTGTGGATCAGCGGAGTGCTCGGATTTTTCGTGGTGCTGGTTGGAATATTTGTCTCGCTCGTGCCTCCGGGAGACGCGGCGAACAAACTGAGCTTCGAACTGCGCCTGGTGGGAGGAACTTTGGTCTCCATCCTTATCGGCCTGGCTCTCTACTGGCGGGGCGCGCGTTCGAAAGTCAGTTGACGCTCTCTGCGGCGCAAATAGGCCGAAAGAGAATAGGTGCTAGAAGCCCTGAGTGACCAGTTGATCGATCGTTAGATTGGTGGCCGGCTTCGCTCCGCCGCGCGCCTCTAGGTAGCGCTCGACGTACTTTCCCAATACATCGCCTTCGAGATTAACCGCGTCGCCGATTTTCTTCTCACGCACATTGGTGTGTTCATAGGTAAACGGAATTATCGCGATTTCGGCGATGCGGCCATTCCAGCGCGCCACGGTTAGACTAATGCCGTCAATCGCGATCGACCCTTGCGGCACAACATATTTCGCAAATGTTTCGGGAACCTCCACGCCGTACCACCAATTCTCTCCTTCAGGCTCGAGGCGGGTGACGCGGCCAACCGTATCAACGTGACCGAGCACGAAATGCCCTCCAAATTCTTTTCCCGCCGTCATCGGATGTTCCAGATTCACCCGCGTGCCCGTCTTCCATTCGTCAATGGCGGTTTTCCGGATCGTTTCGCCGGAAAGGTCGGCCGAGAAGCGATCGGCGTTCAGTTCTACGACTGTAAGGCAACATCCATTTACCGCGATGCTATTTGCGATGGTGAGTTGCGGAGCGACGCTCGGCGCCTGAATCGTCAGACGTCCACCTTCGGCGTGGATTGTAAGGGATTCGACAGTACCCAGATGCTCAATGATTCCGGTGAACATGGTTCCTCAAAGATGAAAGAGTGGAGCGAAGTCCTAGCATACCCCGAACGGTGTACGAAGTCCTTGACGCGACAATCTTCGAAGGCGCAAGATGTGACTGACCACGCTCCTGGTCCGAGGTGGTCCATGTTTGAACCCAAACTGACCGATCCACACCCAGAAGCTGCCAAGGCTTACCCGCAAAAAGTTCATTGTTCTCTGCAGAACCGCGACGCGGACATCGTGATCGCCAATTGGCCGTTTAGTGAAGAAGGCTGGAGCGACTGGCGCGTGATTGATTGCTCTATCCTGCCACCTGGAGCGGTCCATTGTGGAATGGACTGCTTGTCGCAGGCGCGGCTTCCGAAGATTGACGAATAGCGCCGCGGCGAGCGCGAAAGACGCGTCAAGAGTAACGAGGATTTCTGGACGTCAGCGCGGTCCCGATCGAGGGCGCGCAACGTCACCTGAATCAGGCCCAGAGACACCTTTCACGGAGGAAGGCGAATGACCGATCCGGAAATCCTCGACCGCATTTTGCAGAGCTGCAGTATTCGATTCCGCGACGTGCTGTGCCCAAATAAGGACAAAGTCGCCACGATCGCAGCTGCCAAATTTCAAGGAGAGGAGGAGGACTGGTCAGTCATTGAATGTTCTCTGTTGCCCGACGGCGAAGTGAAGTGCGCAATGACATGCCTGCTTCGCGAGTTCGAATCCAATAGTTAGCCGCGACTCCCCTTATGCTGATGGTGCCACTGCTCTCGCAGCCATAGCCACCTCCCGCAATTTCCGCAGATCCAGTTTCCCGGTTCCTAGGTATGGCAGCTTTTCCGCAAAGACAAATTGATCCGGGCGCGGCTTCCAGAGCGCCGGCAAATCACTCTTTGTGAGCTTCTCCTGCACTTCGCGGAGTTTGTCGTCCCTCAACGTGTGAATCACCACCAACTTCTCTCCCTTTTTCTCATCGGGAACAGCGGTGACCGCCAGCACCTGGCCTTCCGCATCGAGCAATTCGTGCAGCTTTTCCTCCACTTTGATGTGGGGAACCATCTCGCCGCCGATCTTGCTGAACCGGCTCAGACGGTCGGTAATACGCAGAAAACCATCTTCATCGACCGTAGCAATGTCGCCAGTGTTGTACCAGCCATCCTTCAGCACCTCGGCGGTCTTCTCCGGCCGATTCAAATACCCCACCATGATGTTCGGGCCTCGCACCAGCAGCAGGCCCGGCTTGTCGACCGGCACCATTTCGGCCGAGTCCGGATCGACAATTTGAACACCGATTCCCGGTAGCGGATGGCCGATCGTTCCGCGCTTCGCGCCAACTTGCCGGAAATACGCGGCTCGAAAATCGTTGGTGTTTACTGCAACGACCGGCGAGCACTCCGTGCAGCCGTAGCCCTCCAGAGGGCGAATACCGAAGTGATCCTCGAACGACTGAGCGATGCGGTCCGGCAGCTTCTCGGCCCCTGTCATTACGATTCTCAAGCTTCCAAACGATTCTGGAGGACAGCGGCGCGTGTAGGTGTTGAGGAAGGTTGGCGTGCTCAGCAGCAATGTCACGGAGTATTTGGCCACTAGCGCGCAGATCGCGTTCGCGTCCAGCGGGCTCGGATGAAACACCACGCCGATTCCCGCCAGCGGTGGCAGACAAATTGTTCCTAAGAAACCGAAAGAGTGAAAAAACGGGAGAATGCCCATGATGCGGTCTTTTTCGTGGATGTGAAAGACTTGCTCGATTTGTTCGACGTTCGACGCCAGGTTGAAGTGCGACAGAACTACGCCTTTTGGATCGCCAGTCGAGCCACTTGAGAAAATGACTGTAGCGGTGCCGTCGACCGACGCCTTCTGCCTATTGCCGGCAAATCTTTCCAGTAAGCGCTCGGGGAGAGACTTGGCCGCCACAAGTGCTACGAATTTTTCCCATCCGCTTGCCTTCGCCGCGAGATCTTCAGCGTAGATGACCTCTCCTGGCGGTTGAAGCGGCATCTTTTCAAGAAACAGCCTGGATGTGACGACGGTTTTGAGGTCGCATTGCTTGGCGCAGGAAGCCATCGCTTCGTTGGACGTCGTGTAGTTCAGGTTGACGGGCACTTTCCCCATGAGGATCGCCGCCCAGTTCACCAGTGACCCGGCGATAGAGGGAGGAAGCAGGATTCCCACCATCTTCTGATCGCGCCAGAGTGGCCGCAGCCTGCGCGCCAAAAACACCACACGCACCAGTGACTCGCCGAAACTCAGTTTGGGCGTATTTCCGTCGGCCATCGCGAAGCGCCGCGGATACCGGCGCGCCGCGCGAATAAACGACCGACCGAGCGGCTTCATGTACCGGCGACGCCGTTCGAACGCATTGACGCCGAGATCTTGAACCGCCTGGCGGACCTCGGTGGCGGTAGCAGTGGATGGAAGCGGTTTGCCGAACGTGATCCGCACGGGATAGGGAATCGTTCGTGGCCACTTCCACAGAAAGTGCCCCCCAGAAAAGCTGAAGATCGATCCCCAGATACCGTCGATATTCGTCGGAATAATCGGAACGTCTATGCCTTTGATAATGCGTTCGAATCCGCGGCGGAAGGGCAGCATCTGGCCGATGCGCGTGATTTCGCCCTCCGGGAAGATACACACCAGTTCGCCGTTTCGCAGCGCATCGGAAGCAACGCGCAGGGAATGGATCATCTCTCGGGGACTCTGATCGCTGGCGATGGGAATGATGTTCAGCAACTTGGCAAAAGGGTGGATCAGCCAGTATTCGTACACCCCTCGAAACATCAGGAAGCGAATCGGGCGATCCGTCGCGGCAATGAGAAGAATCGCATCCACCCACGAAGCGTGGTTTGGCGTCAGTAACGCTCCGCCCCGCGCGGGAACGTTTTCGTTGCCCTTCAGATCAAGACGGTAGAGTGTGTGCGCGGCAATCCAGAGAAGCAGTCGAAGCAGGGAATCGGGTAGCAGCCATAGCACATAAACAAGAGCGGCCAGCGTGCCAATCGACGCCCAGAAGAAGATTCCGATTGGGCCGAGGTGAGCATAGTGCTTCGCCAGATAATAAACGACCGAAGCGCCGAGGATTCCGATGAATGACCACAGGTTTGCCGCCGCCAATACGCCGCCGCGATGCTCCTCCTCCGGGCGGTGCTGCAACAAAGCACTGATTGGAACTATGAAAAATCCTCCGAAAAATCCAAGCGCCGCGAGCAAACCGAGGACCGAGCCGAACCTCAATCCGTGTATGGCGAGCAGGAATCCAAACAGCGTGATACCGAAAGCGCCGAGAGGAATGAGCCCATACTCAATCTTTCCGCCCGACAGATAACCGGCCGCGAGGCTTCCCACTCCGATGCCCACCGCTATAGCGGCTTGCAAGAACCCGGCATGGCTCGCTTGCAAATGCAGGACGTCGCGCCCGTAAAACACGATGTCGAACTGCAGCAACGCTCCGAGGAAGAAGAAATATGTGTTGCCCAGCAATGCGAGCCACAGAACCCGATCCTTGCGAATGCGGCCGCCTTGAATCCACAGATCACCCAGAAAATTCGCCTTGAATCTCTTCTGCGGATCCGCGGGCGGAACGCGGGTGATGCCGAGGCTGGTGAGCAATCCGACGATCGAGAGGCCAAGAAACACGATCCCCGAATATTCCTGGCGGCCGGCAAACCAGTGAGAAAGATTGGCACCCGCAAGTGTTCCTGTAATCGCCGCGAGAAATGTTCCCAGTTCAATGACGCCATTGCCCCAGGAAAGCCGCTTCTCGGGAAGAATTTCCGGCAGAAGCCCGTATTTCGACGGTCCAAACAGAGCGCCTTGCGTGCTGGCCAGGAACAGTGCGACCAGCGACATCGTCATGCTCTGCACCCAGAAGCCCAGGATCGCGAACAGCATCACGGCGATTTCAAAGATTTTCGTTCCAATAGTGACGGTGCGCTTGCTGAATTTATCCGCCAGATATCCGCCGGTCATGGAAAACAGGATGAACGGCAGCGCGAAGAGCGCACCAACCAGAAGTACCTTGGTTTCCTCCTGGTCGGGAGTGAGATTCGAACCGATGATCAGGTAGAGAACGAGGAATTTCAGTGCGTTGTCGTTGAACGCGCCCTGAAATTGAGTGGCGATGAGGCTCCAGAAACCCACTCGCCACGGACGAGGAGCATCCGTCATTCCGGCAAGACCTCCGCGCGCCAAGGTGCACCGCTCCACTACAAGCCAAATCTAGATGCCAAATGGTCGCAGAGAATGGCGGGATTGAGTACAAATTTCTTCGATGATGTGTCTCGCGCCTCGCCTAGGCGTGTTGCCGCATCGGAAGCAGTTCCAATGCAATGTCTGGGCCGAACCGTTTAACGGACTCGATCCGCAACGAAGGCATGGCATAGTTCGGCTGGCTCGCCAACGGTAGCCGAAAATCTCCCGCTATCTTCGGCGCGTAAAAGAGAAACAGTTTATCTACAGCGCCTGCGGACAAGGCTGTTCCATTCAGTGTGGGGCCCGCCTCCAGAAGAACGTTGAGGATCTGCCGCTGTCCAAGCTCTTTCAAGACTACCCACAATCCACTTCTCGCCAAACCGCGCTTTAGAGGGAATAGCTCAACACCCGCGTCCCGCAGCTTGCGAGCCTTCGGTGATTTCAGGGACGCCGCGGTCACCACCAGGAGATCATCGTCGGCACTCCTCACGATCCGGGAGTCAACGGGGATGCGTAGCTTGTTGTCGAGGACCACACGGAGGAGCCTCCGCCGCCGGGCTAATCCACTTCGATCTGTGAGCAGCGGATTATCTGCGAGGATGGTACCGATGCCGGTCAGGAGCCCATCGCACGCGTGGCGCATTCTGTGTACTTCCGCGCGAGATTCCTCGCTTGTGATCCACTCGTCCCTTGTGGCGCTCTTGTCTTGCCGAAGGGCAAGCTGCCCGTCAAGGGTCAGCCCGGATTTCAGCGTCACAAACGGCGTCTTGGTCTTGATCCAATGCGAAAAGCCTTCGTTGAGTTTCTGAGCTTCCGACTCCAGCACGCCGCTCTCGACTTCGATTCCAGCTTTACGCAAGCGTTCGAATCCCGCGCCGCTCACCTTGGGATTCGGATCCTGCATCGCGGCAACAACACGGGAAATACCCGCCGCCACAATAGCTTCCGCGCACGGTCCGGTCCGTCCGGTGATGCTGCAGGGCTCCAAGGTCACGTACATCGTCGCGCCGCGCGCCTTTTCGCTCGCCTGCTTCAACGCCACGATCTCAGCATGTTCGCGCCAGTCATATTGATGGAATCCCTCGCCCAAGATCGCTCCGTCGTTGACGATGACGCATCCCACAGTCGGATTAGGGCTGGCAAGGCCAATGCCTTTGCGCGCGAGTGTCAGTGCGTGTTCCATGAAGTGCGCGTGGTGAGGATTCACGGTCAGTTGAACAACGAATCCGCGTAGGTCTGTGCGTCGAACGGGACCAGATCGTTGATCTGTTCGCCGGTGCCCACAAAACGGATCGGCAGACCAAGTTCGCGGGAAATCGCCACCACGATTCCACCTTTGGCGGTGCCATCCAGCTTGGTCAAAATGATGCCGGTCACGCCAACGGTCGAAGTGAATTCGCGCGCCTGCGACAGCCCGTTCTGACCCGTTGTCGCGTCCAGAACCAGCAACACGTCGTGTGGTGCGCCAGGAATAACCTTCGCCGCCGTACGCTTCATCTTTTCCAGTTCAGCCATGAGATTTGATTTGGTATGCAGCCGCCCGGCCGTGTCGACAATCACGGCATCGGTGTGGCGCGCCTTAGCTGCGGCCATGGCGTCGTAAACGACGGCGGCCGGATCGGCGCCGGATTTCTGCTTGATCACTTCCACACCATTGCGCTGCGCCCAGATTTCCAGTTGCTCGATGGCGGCAGCGCGGAAGGTGTCCGCGGCGCAAAGCACCACGCTTCGTCCATCCTGGCGCAACCGGTTCGCCAGTTTTCCAATGCTGGTCGTTTTTCCCGCTCCGTTTACACCCACAATGAAAATCACCCGGGGATCGTTCCCATTCGCCGCACCGGCGAGTTGCGGAGTAACGCCGTAGACATTCAACGCGCGGAATACATGGGCCTTGATTTCCTTCTTCAATGCCGAACCATCCGCGAGGGCGTTCCGGCCGATCTGTTCCTTTACAGAATCGAGAATTTCACGCGTGGTTTTCACCCCGAGATCAGCGGTCAACAGCGCCGTTTCGACTTCTTTCAGAACGGAAGGGTCAATCTGACGCCCACCTTGGGTAATGTTGTCGAGCGTGTCAGCGAGGGCGTTCTTCGTCTTGCTGACAGATTCTTTCAACCGCTCCATCAGCGTGGGTTCGGGTTTGCCAAATAACGTGATCATGCCGTTTCCGCCGCGAATGAAAATTGTAACAGATGGCGCGAGAACAGACCGTAAATGGACCATTCGCAATTGAGGCAGTCTGATATTTCTGGCCTCCCTCGTGCGTAGTCGGAGCAAAGGAGGTACTCGTGAAAAAGCTGATTCTGTTGTTGGCTCTTTGTCTTTGGTCAAATGCGGTGTGGGCCGGTCCGGTTCAAGAACGCAATAAAGCCCTGGCTCGTCGCGTGTTCGATGAAGTCTTCAGCCAAGGCAAGTTTGAACTGGCAGATCAGTTGTATGCGCCGAGCTTCGTCAACCACGGCCTACATAGAGACGCAAACCTGAAAGAGGATCAGACCGCGATGCGCGGCTGGAGGCAGGTATTCCCAGACTTGAAAATAACCGTGTTGCAGGAGATTGCCGAGGGCGAACTGGTCAGTGTGCTGTGGAGTTTCACTGGCACGAATACAGGTGAAGGCAATGGCATTCCGGCCACAGGGAAGAAGGCGGAGGCGCGCGGCATCACGATCTGGCGAATTGCGAATGGAAAAATCACCGAAGAATGGAGCGAGTGGGATCAATTGGGACCAATGCAGCAGTTGGGCTTAATCCCGGTGGGCAAGAACTAGGAGACGCGGAGGTTAGACGTGCACTTCCACGGCCGACAAGCGGATCTTTCCGGTGCTGACGGCGGAGTCCAGCGCGTTGACCACGACTTGATCAAACTTTGAGCCTGTAAGTGCCTTGATCCGGCCGAGGGCGTAGTCAAGTTCCATCGCGGACTGGTAGGGTCGATTCGTGGTCATTGCGTCAAGCGTATCCGCGACCGCGATGATGCGCGCCATCAAGGGAATCTGCGCCCCACTCAAACCGTAAGGATATCCTCGTCCGTCCAGATGCTCGTGGTGCAGTTCGATGCCCGGGAGCATGTCTTTCAACTGCGAGACCGGACGCATGATGTTCGCGCCTTTGGTGGTGTGCGTCTTCATGATTTCGAACTCTTCGGGCGTCAGCGAGCCAGGCTTTTTCAGCACGCGATCATCGACACCAATCTTGCCCACGTCGTGCAGCAACGCGGAGATTTTCAGCTTGTCCAAGTCATCCGCGGGCATCTTTAATTCCTGCGCAATGATCGTCGAATACTTGGCCACGCGACCGGAATGGCCTCGCGTGTACGGATCCTTTTCGTCGATGGCTGCCGCAAGCATGCGGATTGAACCAATGAATAGTTCGCGGTTTTCCTCCGCGGCTTCTTTCAGCTTCTCGATGTACTCTTCGATGTCGCTGGCCATCAAGTTGAAGTTTTCGGCCAGCTCACTGATTTCTGCTGCGCCCTTTACCGGAGTGCGCTGATGGAACTCGCCTCGGCTGATCGCGCGAGTCGACGCGGCCAGGTTGCGGATCGGCCCGCTGATTCCGACCGCGAAGAAATACCCGAAAAGAACCGCAATCAAAACCACCACGCTCACGAACGCGAGAGCTTGCCGGTTCAGTTCCGGCACACCCGCGTCGGCGCGCGCTTCGCTTACACTGCGCTGCGCGATCACCGCCCAATTCACTTCGGGGAAGGTGCTGTACGTGCCGACGATTTCGACGGGTCGGCTGTTTTCTTTCTGGTTGAACCTCACAGTTTCCGTGTTGCGCAGCTCTTTCGGTAGCGATTTCACGATGCCGACTAGATGCGATTTCTCGCTCAAGTCTTCGCCCGGCACAAAGTGACGCGTATCGGGATGGGCCACGATATGTCCGAAGTGATCAACCACGAAGACCGTTCTTCCCCGCACGCTCGCGTCTTGCAGCCGGCGCAGGATGGGGTCGAGCGAGACCACGGCGGCCAGCATCCCCGTAAAATTGTTCTGTGAATCCGTTAGCGGTACCGCGATCACAAACGCGGGACGATTGTCCGGCGCCAGCGCCAGAGGATCGCTGCGAAACTTCACCGATTGTACGGAGCTGACGAAGGCGCGCTGCAGCGCCTTTGCGACAAACGGATCCTGCTCCGCGCGAAAATTTCCCTGCGAAGCGCTGGTACCTTTCCCATCCCGACCGACTGCGGTGAGATAAACGAACGTGTTGCGATTCGAGTCGACGAAGTTCTCGAGCAATCGCGTCACCTTCGGCTCGTTGGCCGGATCCGTGACATTGTCGATCAGACCGGTCAACGCCAGAATTTGACGCTGGCTGATGAGCTGTTGTGTGAGGTTCGATTCAAAAAACTGCACTTCCTGTGCAAGCGAACGCGTCAATTCCGTTTGCTGTACGCGCTCCATGTCCACCAGTTTGTCTTGCGAGAGCTCCAGCACTTGGCGGTGATACAGACCAATCGGCAGAGCGCTGACGAGCAGGAGCGCACCGAGCACGAGCCATAAAATGCGCACCCGGCCGGTGCGGAGGCGCGTCAACAGGGATGGGAGTGAGACCGCCATCGACTTTAATTTTAGAGGGAATCTGTGCGGTCACCCGGCTGGCCGGAAGGACAGGCGACGCGAAGTACTAACGGGACCAATGTACGAAGGCGCAAGGACTTAGCGCCGGCTGTCGAATTCTGCAACCGAGCCGTTAACCCGGTTTTCAGCAACACATCTGCCCACCACCCACGCGCCAATCGCGCTCATTCCTTCTTTAAAGGTCGCTCCATAATTGCCCGAATTGCATCCTGCGGCGAATTGCCAAGATGCAAAATACTGTGGACCTGTTCCGTGATCGGCAGTTCAATTCCATGATCCCACGCCAGTGCCAGCAATGCGGCCGTAGTGCCGACACCCTCGGCAACCATGTTCATCTCCGCAAGAATCTCCTGCAGCGCGCGGCCACGGCCGAGTTCGAACCCAACGTGACGATTCCGGCTCAGAGTTCCCGTGCACGTAAGCACCAGATCACCAAGGCCAGCGAGCCCGCTTAATGTTTCGAAATGGCCGCCGAGCGCCACGACCAGACGAGTCATCTCTGCCAGTCCTCGCGTAATCAGCGCTGCCAGAGTGTTGTGCCCAAGTCCCAGCCCCTGGCAGGCGCCTGCCGCGATGGCCATTACATTCTTCGCCGCCCCTGCCAGCTCTACGCCCAGAACATCTTCGTTGGTATACAGCCGGAAGGTTGGCCCAGCGAATTCCTCCTGAAGAAAGGCGGCCAGAGCTCGATCGCCTGACGCGAGCACAACCGCCGTGGGCTCGCCGCGCGCTGCTTCCAGCGCGAACGAAGGCCCCGACAGCACGGCGATACGAGGGACTGTTCTCAGCGAGAATACTTGCTCGATAACCTGGCTCATCCGCAGATGTGTGGCGGGTTCCAGACCTTTCGTCGCGCTCACGATCACACAATCCTGCGGCAGGTGTGGCCAAGCCAACGCGTAGACTTCGCGAGCATGCGCGGATGGCACTACACCAATCACGACGTGCGCGTCTCCCAGCACTTCGCGAATTTCCGAGGACGCCTGAATGCACGCCGGAAGGGTACAGCCCGCAAGGTATGTGGGATTCTCCCGGCGCTGACAGATTGCTTGGGCGATAGCGGGCTCGCGAACCCACAGCCGGATTTCGTGCCTTCGACGGCTTCGTGCGAGCACAATCGCCAGCCCCGTACCCCAGCTCCCTCCGCCCAGAATCGCGATTCGACTCACTCGCTGTCGCCTTTCGTCTTCCTCAGAGCGTATTTGGGCTCGGTTCCGTGCGTCAATCGGTCCAGGTTGCGGCGATGCTTGTAAAAGATCAACGCAGTCGCGAACAGTGTTCCGAGGCTGACACTCAGCGGCGGGGCGTGCCCCGGGGCCCACAAGAAATAAATCAACAGAGGCATCGCGGCGGCCGCTGCTAACGACGCCAGCGATACGAATTGCCAGAACGCAAACGCAAGAGCGAAGACCAAAAATGCCGCCATTGTTGCCACGGGCGACAACGCTAGAAATACTCCGAGTGCCGTGGCCACGCCCTTACCACCCTGGAACTTGAGCCACAAGGGAAAACAGTGCCCGAGAAGCGCCGCAACTCCGGCTGCGATCATAGCTGCAGCTTGGTGGCCGGTGACCCGGCCCGACACCCAGACCACAACAGCACCTTTTGCAGCATCGAGGATGAGCGTCACAACGCCCGCTAGTGGGCCGGCAACGCGCGATACGTTGGTCGCACCGATATTCCGGCTCCCGTGTTCCCTCACGTCCTTGCCGCCGAGAATCCTCGCGACCAGTAGGCCAAACGGAATCGAGCCCAGCAGATATGATCCGAGAACCAAGGCCGCGACGGTCATCGCTGTTGTGCCCATTAGAATCAGTTTGTCCCTGTAAACCGGAAGGTGTGCAGAATAGTGTACTCCGCGCCGGTCGGCCTGAGTTTGCTTTCGACCAGATGAAATTCCCCGGCCGTCATCGTGCCAAAGCTCCTGGCAGCGTTCTTCGCGATCTCCTCGGAGAGTCGCCGCGAAATATGGGGCGATTCGAAGCGTGCAAGCGTGAGATGTGGAGTAAATGGCCGGTTCTCCGGAGGAAATCCGAGCTTGTGCGCAGTATTGTCCACATCGGAAGCCAACGTTTTCAAATTACAAGACGCTTCTGTCCCTGCCCAAAATACGCGCGGTTTCTTTTCGTTGGGAAAAAAGCCCAAGCCGCGAAATTCCAGGCTCACTGTGTTCGCGTTGCGCACCGCGGCCAGCGCCCTCTCAATTGCTGCTTGCTTCGCCTCGTCCGTCTGGCCCAGGAACTTCAATGTTACGTGGAGGTTTTCTGCGCGGACCCACTTGATCTCCGGAGCAATTGCTCGAAGCTCTGGAAGGAATCGGGCCAATTCCCTGCGGATTTCGTCGGGAATTGTGATAGCGATAAAAAGGCGCACGATTTCGCCTAGCAGCTCTTCTTGCTGCTTTGTGTGGCCGGCGATTGATATAAAAAGTGCATGCGCACCATATCAAGTGCGATCTGGGACGCGTAGAAGCGAATGGCCTCGCGGTCTCCGGGTAGATGCACCAGCCGCTCCTTCGTTTCGCCGGAAGATGCCAGCGCGACATGCACCGCGCCGACCGGCTTTTCTTCGCTGCCTCCACTGGGGCCTGCGATTCCGGTTATGCCGATTCCAAGACCGCTGCGCACGCGTTTGCGAATCCCTTCCGCTAGCGCAATCGCCACTTCTGCGCTCACGGCACCTTTAGCTGCAATCAGCTCTGCGGGCACATCCGCCCAGGCGCTTTTCATTTCGTTGCTATAGCAGACTGCGCCTCCAAGAAAATAACTCGAACTGCCCGGGATACGTGTCAGGCGCTCCGCCACCAGCCCTCCGGTGCAGCTTTCCGCCGCTGCGATTGTGGATCGATTGTCAATCAGCAGCTTTGCCACCACTTCTTCCAGCGATTGCGCCGCGCGCGCAAAAATCCGGTCGCCAAGCGCAAGTTCTAAGCTTCGTGTCAGCTCTTCCAGCATGGTGTTCGATCGCGCTGCATCCTCGCTCCAGGTGCGCAGGTGAATCTGAATCTCTCCGGGCGCCGCTAGGATAGTCGTATGCACATCCTGGTAGCGCAAATAAATGTCCCGGATACGTTCTTCCACGTGAGACTCGCCGAGCCCCGTCACTCGCAGTTCGCGCGAATACATCCGCAAGCCAGACACTTGCCGTTCCAGGCGTGGCAGAACTTGCTCCTTGAACAGCGGCTTCAATTCGCGTGGTGGGCCCGGAAGCAGTGCAACCATTCGCCCTTTGTCCTCGAGCCACAGGCCGGGAGCAGTGCCGCGGGGATTCTCCAGTACCTCGGCGCCTTCGGGCACCATGGCCTGCCGCAAATTCAACGCCGGCATCTCGCGCTTGAAACTGCGAAATCGCGCCTCAATTTGCTTCACAACCATGTCATTTCGCTGCAAACGCCGTCCCAGTAGTTCCGCCACCGTTTCGCGTGTCAGGTCATCCTCGGTCGGACCCAACCCTCCGCTGGCGATGACCACGGGGACACGGTTCAGCGCGTCACGGAAGGCCTCCGCGAGCAATTCGCGGTCATCGCCGACGATGGTCTTCCGCAAAACCTCGATCCCCAATTTGTTTAATTCTTCCGTGATGAAAAGAGAATTGGTGTCGATGCGGTCGGGTGTGAGCAACTCGGAACCCACCGCAATAATCTCTGCTTTCATGGCGAGTATTGTAACGCACAGAACAACCGCGGAATCGCTTTGCCCAATTAATCGGGTCTAGCCGAGCAGCGGCTGGCCTTTCACGTTCCAATCCAACGTGAACAACGCACTGTTTGCGGCAAGGATCGCGCGTCCGCTTGCAAGGAGTGCGAGTCCCACCAGCGCAGGTCCGCTCAGCACATGGTCCGCGTGCCCTTGCGGAGTGATCTTGATGACACCCCGCCGCCCGCTGTGGGATGCAACAATGTACAGGTTCGCCTCATTGTCGAATGCCATCCCTTGCGGCCGGCCCAGCCCGCGATACAGAACATGGACTTCACCGCCCTGTGTAATGCGGTACACGCGGTCGAAACTCGACGTCGTGGGGCCGCTCACATACAACTCCCCGCTCGGATGAAACGCAAGGTGATACGCTGAGACCGACGGCTCCAATGTCGCAAATACGAAAATTTCACGGGAAGGGCTGATCTTGAAAATCGTTCCGCTACGGTCGCCGACGAACAGGTTGCCGGCATGATCAAATGCCAGTCCGGTCGCGATTCCCATCCCCTCGATCCACTGTTCGGACCGGCCGTCGCGACTGACCCGGTGGATCGTCCCATCGTTGCGGCAGGAAACGAACAGGTCACCTGTAGGGCCGATGGCGAGGCCAGTCGGGTTTACCAACGAAGTTACGAACGGTTTCACCGCAAAACTCGGACTGATTTTGTACAACGAAACCGGCACACGCTGCCCCCGCGGCCCTGAGAATGTGACATAGATGTTTCCGCTGGAGTCAACCGCAGGATTTGAAACTGGGTGAAGGTTATCGGCAATCTGGTACGCAATTGCCACCGGGTGAGGATCGCTTTGGTTTTGTCCGCTCACCACCTGGATTGTGTTCCCGGAAGCCGCTTCCGGTACCCGCGCGATCAATCGCCGGTTGCTGGATAAGGTGAGCGAGGCTTCCGAGTCGCCAAAACGCACAACCGGGCGCCCGCCGTGGCGCGATGTGAACCCGCTTCCATAAATTGCGACTTCCCCACCAGGAATCGCCGCCATCGGCGCGATGCGCTCAATGCGCGGGATTCCATTCTTCTCACCTGTGGATCCAAAGCCCAATTTCATACAAATGAAAGTGTAACGCGAGACGCAAGCAAATGGCAGCGTATACGCCCGCCATCCAATCGTCCGCCATGATTCCCCATCCCCCCGGCCATCTCTCCAGACGCCGGCAGGGAAACGGTTTAGCAATGTCGAAGATGCGGAACAACACAAACCCGCTCAGCAGATACTTCCAGTTGAGCATGCTCATTCCGGTGTACAGAGCGAACATCTGCGCGTCTTGAATGTTGAGGAATGTGGAGGGCGCCCAGACCGGCGCAAGGCCCAGAATCAAAGCCAGGTGCACGCCCGAAACTTCGTCGATCACGACATGCTGGGGGTCTTTCACTCCTTCTATTTCTCCGACCTGTGTGCCGGCGCGCATGCCCAACCAGGCAAGCAGGAGCCAGACCGCCACCGATGGCACCAGCAGTATTAACATCCCGAACGTACTGGAAAGGAGCGGCGCGTCCTTCCCGATTCCGAGCATCCATCCTTTACCGAACACCACGAACCATGTGAACGGATGCGACACCACCGCGATGATCAAACCCACGAGCGAGCCCCAGGTCCCTGGCGCAGGCCTCAGGTAACCGACTCCAAAAACGGTGGCAATCGCATATGCAAACCGAGTCTTTTCTGCTATCGGAGCGGTAACCACGTCAGTGGATGGTCTCATCGGGCTTTTGTATCCCCTGGCGAAGCGCGCGGCGATCCACTTCGGGAATTTCGTCCTCGTCGAAAATAGGTTCCGATACGACGTATCTTTCCGCGGCCCAGGCGCCGAGGTCGAGCAGTCGGCACCGTTCGGAGCAGAACGGAAAATCCGCATCGTTTTCGGAGTCAGTATCCTTCTTGCAGTTGGGACATTTGTGCTTCATACAGAGGAGTGTTTTACCACAGTGTGCCGCGCGGGCCCATACCGTTGAGCAAGAATCAGCCAAGTACGCGCAAGGCTGCTCCGGTTGAAATCCGGGTCAGCTTTTGCGCTTGCGCAGGCGACGCTGCCGGTTCTGGAGCCGGCCCATGCCGCATCACCGGACGCTTCTCGATCGAAACCACCCGGCCAATCAGATCGTACGCGTCGGTCTGTTCGATTTCCACGCTCGCCGTGTCACCGGGCGCCGCTACATCGCCCATCGGGAGTTCAATATCGGTTAGATAGAGTTTTCCGTCGATATCAGGCGCCATTCCTTCAAGGCGTGCTTCCCAGACCAGCGGATTGTCCTTCGAAGGACCTTCAATGAGTGCGGTTTCGGTGCGGGCTCTGAACGCGCGCAGTTTCTCCCGTGAGATTTTCTTCTGCAAAGCCATCAGCCGGTCGCGTCGATCTTCAATGGCCTCGGGCTCGACTTTGTCCTCAAGTGAAAAACTGGCCGCGTTGTCGACGTCGGAATAAGCGAAAACTCCCATCCACTCGAGCTCCGCAGCGGCTACAAACTGATAAAGCTCTTCGAAATCGGCATTGGTTTCGCCGGGGAAGCCCACAATGAAGCTCGTGCGCAGCGCCACGCCCGGGATGGTATTCCGGACCCGTTCCAGTAATTTCAGGAAAGCATCGCCATTCGACCCGCGCTTCATCCGGGCAAGCACGTTTCGACTGGCGTGTTGCAGAGGCATATCCACGTATTTGGCGAGCCGCGGGTGAGTGGCAAGTGTGTCCAGCAATTTTTGCGTTACCCGATTCGGGTATGCATACAGGAAACGCACCCACAGAAGATCTTCGACCCCGGCCAGCCTCTCCAGCAACTGCGCCAGGCCGTCGCGCAAGCCCAGGTCTTCGCCATAAGACGTTGTGTCCTGGCCGATCAACGTCACTTCGCGCGTTCCGGCCGCGGCAAGGTTCTGCGCTTCGCGTATTACGGATTCGAACCGCCGGCTGCGAAATGCCCCGCGCAATTGCGGGATGATGCAAAACGAACACGGGTGATCGCAGCCCTCGGCGATTTTGATGTAGGCCTGATGTTTGGGCGTGGTGATAATCCGCGGCGTCAAATCGTGGTACAGAAATGAAGGCGGCTGCGCCGGAAGGACTTTCAGATCACCTTCCACCGCTTCCATGATGCGCTCCACTTCGCCCGTACCGACGACCGCATCGACCTCCGGCACCTGCTCCAGAATTTCGTTACGATAACGCTCAACGAGGCAACCCGCAACAATCAGCTTCTTTGCGGAACCGAACTTCTTGTGTTCCGCCATTTCCAGGATGGCGTCTACGGATTCTTTTTGTGCTGGCTCGATAAAACTGCACGTATTCACCACCAGGATTTCAGCTTCATTCGCCCGCGGCGTCAATTCATAGCCTTCGCGCGAGAGAATACCCATCATGACCTCGCTGTCGACAAGGTTCTTCGGGCATCCCAGAGAAATGAATCCGACCTTACGCATGTTGCGAATTGCGCCTCAACGCAATCTTTTTATTTTAGCACGCACTGCACTGCGGAAGTGGTCCGCATGAGCGCGCGTACATTTTCCCGGCTAAGTCAGCGAGAGCGAGGCGTACGGCGGACCTGCTCGAGTAGAGCCCGCAGTCGGAATGTATCGCAGGCAGTGCCACCGAAGCGTGCCTCGGCGTATAGGTCGGTAAACTCAGTTACCGCCGGACCTAAAGCCGGTTGCATGATCAGGCTCGCAGCGAATTCTTTAGGAGTCTCGCCCTCTCGCCGCCGAAAACCACGTTTTTCCAGGATTCTCAACAGCTCGCGGTACAACCGCGAGGCCATCTGCGGGTTCGCCCGCCCTTCCAGGGCCCCCGTGCGAAAAGAGAAACCGATCGAGTTAAGGAAAACGCGCAGCCAATGCATCCGCAGCACCAGCAACCCTGCCACAAGAAGAATAGGCACCACAAATCGCAGGGACGGATGCTGGACCTGCCACAGCGTCAGCCACCCCATCAATCGATCCTGAGCGCGCTGGAGTTTGCGGCGCCAAGCTTCTTTCCAGTCCGTGGAGAGCTGTCCGACGTTTCGCGCCAGCGTCGTTTGTCTCGCAAAATCGTAGTTGATCACCCATTCGTTCCAGGTGAGCTGGAACCAGTCGACATAGAGAGCCAGCCGTGACAGCAGGCCTGTCGGCCCATCGTTTGAAGGCGGAGTCGGATCAAACGTGACCCAACCCGTTCCGGGGAAGTACGCTTCCACCCAACTGTGCGCGTCGCTGGCGCGCACGATGTAATCACCGGCGACGTTGTTGTACTCACCCGGTAGAAACCCGTTCACCTCGCGCGAAGGGATTCCCAGCGTTCGAAGCATCACAGCCATCGACGACGCGAAATACTCGCAGTGCCCGGCCTTTGATTTGAACAAAAACTGCGCCAGCGGGTCCGCGCCGGCGTTTTGCGTCATGTTGAGCGAGTAGCTGAAGTTGCTGCGCAGGTAGTTTTCCATTGCCAGCGATTTTGCGTATGGGTTCCGCGCTGACGCGGTGATTCTCCTTGCGAAGTCGGGAATCCGGGGATCGAGATTCGACGGCAATTGTAGGTAAGCGTCACTAATCTCCCCGGGGTAGTCCGTTCCCGCATTGTTCGCTTCGTCTGAGTGCACCATCGGCAGCATCGACACACCCTGATAGCGGATTTGGCCGGTATTCTTGATGGGGTTCAGAAAGATGGACTCGGTGGAATCCTTCGCCAGATAACTCCGGCGTACCGAGTCGGCATAGGTGTTGGCATCGCCAGAAAAATTGCCACGAACGCGTATCAAACGTGCCGGAGCGAACAGAGCGTCGCTGGCAATCGGCTCCAAAAGAATTACAAACTCTACGCGCTCGCCGGATCGCCCTCCGCGCCCTCGCCGATCGTCGAGGATTATCCAACCATCCGCGTCGGGTTGATACATCTGTCGGCCCTTTTCTTTTGTGGACCAACGTCGCCCGTCAAAGTGCGACAGCGCAATTCCACGCCAGCGCAGCATCGCATATTTTATCGGTGCCCCCGTCTGCACACGCATTACAACGCTAGTGTTTCTTTTGATTTCGCCGATGGCTCCCAACTCCACATCGTCGGTGAACCCGCTCATCAGGTTCAACTGCCCGCTGGCGTGAGCAAAATAGCCCGCGCTGAAACGTGGGAAAATGAAAAACAGCACGCTTCCGCAAACCATCGCGCCAATGGCTACGGTGAGCGCCGCCAACGACAGCGCACGATTGAAACGCCGCTCTCTCCTTGGGTCTGTATCGATTGGCGTGAACAGAGTTCCCGACGCGCCACGCCGTAGCTCCAACCCAACAAAGACCGCGACCGCAAATAAGAGAAAGATCAGGAAAAAGGCAAGGAACGATGTGTCCACCGTAAATACGGCGGAAGCCAGAACACAGGTGAAGGCGAGCATCGCCAGAAACAGCGCATCGCGATCGGTGGCTAAGCTGTAGAGTCGAATGATCGTCACGAACAGCAGAAAATGCACTGAGGCCAACATGGCGGCGAAGAGTGTGAGGTTGCCGGTGTCTGCAGCCAGCATGCGGGATACAAACAGAAGATCAATGGGAAACAGGAACAAGTAACCAACAACGAGGCGGGTGGCGAATTTTTGGGGCAGTTCGGGGGGATACTCCCTCCACCAGCGGTAGCCCTTGTACAGCACGAGCACCGGGGCGGCGACGCCGGTGACCAAGTCGAGTTTCCCAGTGCCCACCAGGGTCATGACCGCGGTAAGCACCAGAAACCAAAGGGCAGTGCGGTAAAAGCGGTCGGCCGGGAGCGTGGCGGTCTCAGGCATGGTCTAAATCTCAGAATAGCATTTGCCTCCCGGCCGCGGTTGGCCAACAGAACCTAACGATAACCTGTTCTCCGCCAAAGCAAAGAGGGAAGAAAAAAAGGGGGATTAGAAGGGGAGTGGAGAGGGGGAAAGGGCGGTTTTAGAGGGGGAATGAGCCGGGTTTGCAAGCGCCGAGCGGGCGACTTTGCGCGTGAGGTTAGAGATAGGGACGGAGTTCAGGTCGTGCAAAGGCAGGATTTTCGCCCCTGCAATTCGAGGAATGCGTCGGAAATTGATGAGGAACGGCTCGATCGTGATAGACCGGAATGTCACGGTATGGCGTACTTTCGGCAGAGGCAAGAGATTCGAAGGCAAGGGGCGCCCGCCAAGCAAATCCTTCTTGGCGAAATCCCGCAAATCGGTCTTTGCGGTGCGCTTAATCTGGATGGTAGGGAAATGCCACATGCGCGACAGCAGCGCGCCCACCTTCTCACCGTTCCCGCCAGAATTCAAATTTCCCGGCGGCGGCAGAAGCAAGGTTTGCCCATCAGCATCGACCATCACCATCGCCGCAAGGGCAACGTCCACCCCTTCGCGTTTCTTGCGTTTTTCTGGGATCGACTCGGTCAGGCCAAGTTTTCGTGCTTCGCAGAACTCGCTCACGGGACAAACCAAACATCGAGGTGACCGCGGAGTACAAATGGTCGCGCCGAGTTCCATCATTGCCTCGTTCCAATCGCCGGAGGCGCGAGGAGACAGGAGGTCGTTAGCGATTGCTTGCAATTCCTGCCAGCGGCCATTGGCACGCAGGTCGCCACGAATCGCGGCGAGTCGCGCAATCACGCGAGCGACGTTCCCATCGAGGACCGCGAGTTTCTTGTTATAGGCGATGCTGAGAATGGCCGCTGCTGTGTACTCACCGATGCCGGAAAGCTTCAAGACTTCCGATGCAGTGTCAGGAAATGAGGAATGGTGCTGAGCAACGATCTGGCGAGCGGCTTTTTGCAAATTGCGCGCGCGGGAATAGTACCCCAGGCCGGCCCACAGGCGCAGCACATCCTCTTCGGGCGCGTTGGCGAGCGCTTTCACGTCGGGAAAGTGCGCAAGGAATCTTTCGTAGTAGGGAATTACTGCTGCTACCCGGGTTTGTTGCAACATGATTTCCGATAGCCAGATACGGTAGGGATCCTTGGTGCGGCGCCACGGAAGGTCGCGGCGGAATTGAGCGAACCACGCGAGCAGTTTCGTTCGAAAACGACCGAGTGGCGGCCCCGTCAGCATAGGAGCCATAGTGTCGCACAGAATTTCGAGCAGGGAATGGTCAGATGCGGGCAGTGTCGAGTGGGAGCTCTTCGGCAAAGACGACGTAAGAGGAATTCCAGATGCCGACAGGGATGGAGCCTCGAGGCTGCGCCGTCACAATCAACTTGAACGACTCCGGGTCGGCAGCAAGCTCCGAGAGTTGATCATTGTTGGGTGAGGGCGCCACAGGCTGGATCGTCGCTAGGTGGCGTAATACGGAAAAGATATTCTCCGACGCCGGAGCCAATGGGACCTCAACGCCTGTACTGCGATACTGCAAAAGCGCTCCACGTTCGTGGAAACTCCATGCCACCGCGGCGCAAAGCGAAACCGCCAACTCAAACCGTTCTTCATCTTGAGGCGTCGCGCCCGGAGCGGCGGCGGCGCTGCGCGGATCGAAAACCAAAAGAACCTGGCAATCGTCTTCGCGGGCGAATTCCCGCACCATCAGCGAGCCAATGCGTGCGGACGCCTTCCAGTGCACGTGGCGCGCACTGTCATTCGGCAGATATCCGCGTAAGGCATACAAATCCTGGCCCCGGCCCTTGGCGAGGCTTTCGATAGCGCCCTGAATCGCAGGAAGCACATCCAAGAACTCCGGCGTGGCCTCCACCGATGGATAGACCAGGGCTTCAGACTTCAAATTAAGCCGGCGAGCCTTTTGCAAGAATCCAAAAGGGAAGCGCGTCACGATCTTTAGCGCTTCCTGCTGGTAGATCCCTCGGCGAGGAAAGCGCAGCGGGACGGAAAGCTTCGCGGAGTCGTGCCTGGGCACGTAGGGAAAATAAACCGGTGTAGCGAGGAGGGGGGGCTCGGCTTGCTCCTTCTTCTTGACGCCTTCCACGCGCAGAGAGAAAGAGGGCAGCGTTTGCTTCTCGTTCTTCAGCTCGACACTCCCGCGAACGGTTTGCCTGGCAAAGATGTGTTCCGGCAATTCCAGCCGTGCTTCGACGCCGGTTAGCGTGACGGAAGAGAGAATTCCCGACATCAGGATGCTGGAGATCAGGCAAGCGAGGATCAGGAAGAGCAGGTTATTGCCTGTGTTGACAGCGGCAAGCGAAACCAGAACGATTCCTGCGAGATAAATCCACCCTTCCCGGGTGATGCGGAATTCCATGCGATAGCCGATCCAACGCAGCGGAGTGCGTCGCGCAAGAATCGGCACCATTGTCAGCGCGACCCAGCCGGCAACCACTAGGGCGGCCATGGCGGTCACATTGGCTAAAACCAGGTTCCCGAGTCGCGTTGCCGCTCCGGAATAGAGCGCCAGGACGAAGGCCACCGCGAGCGCCGCCATGGACAAGAAAAACGCGCGCACTCCCGGGTGATCGGCTTTCTCCCAGAGATTCGCTAGCCTGGACTGGAGTTTCACAGCGGTACGCGAACGGATTCCACGATTTCCCGCAGCACGCTTTCGGTGGTCTCCGATTTCTTTTGCAGCGACGCATGGCGCGTACTCGCCACGACGCGGTGAGAAAAGACGGAAACGGCGAGCTGCTTGAAATCGTCGGGCAAGCAGTAATCGCGGCCTTCCAGGAAAGCGCGGGCCTGCGCCGCGCGCTGCAGCATGAGCGTGCCACGCGGGCTGACGCCGAGCGCCAATTGATCGCTCTTACGGGTGCGATTCACGATTTCGAGGGCGTAGTCGTGCAAGCTGCTGTCGACCTTGATATGCGCGACCTGTTCCTGCATGGTCAGCACGTCCTCGACGTTGGCGACCGGCTCCATGGTCGAGATGGGATCTTCGGTGGCGCGGCTGCGCAGAATCTGCCGCTCGGTTTCGTGCGAGGGATATCCCATTTTGATGCGCATCAGGAAGCGGTCGAGTTGCGACTCGGGCAGAGGATACGTTCCATGATGTTCGACCGGATTCTGCGTGGCGATCACCAGGAACGGTTGAGGCAGCGGAAGCGTGCGGCCGTCCACGGTGACCTGCGCCTCGTTCATGGCTTCAAGAAGTGCCGACTGCGTGCGCGGTGTCGTGCGGTTAATTTCGTCGGCCAGTACGACGTTGGCGAAGATCGGTCCCTGGCGAAACTCGAAGTCGCGTGTTTCCGGGTTGTACACGCTCACACCGAGCACGTCGCTGGGCAACAGATCGGAAGTGAACTGGATTCTTTGGAAGGTGCAGTGGAAGGATTTGGCCAGCGCCTGCGCCAGGGTGGTCTTGCCAACGCCCGGTACATCTTCAATCAGCAGGTGCCCGCGAGCCAATAACGTGACCAGCGCGAGCTGGATGACGTCTTCCTTGCCATAGATCGCGCGCGCGATGGAGCGCTGGAGCTGCGTCACCACTTGCGAGGTTATCGTGGCCATTGGTTGAAAACCGACTCTCTTCCTGTTACAAATAGACGAAGACGCCGTTTCGTACGTTTCCTGCGCGAAGAACGGCGTTTCCCCGTTTCGACGGGCGATTAGCTCAGCGGTTAGAGCGCTCGCCTCACACGCGAGAGGTCAAAGGTTCAAATCCTTTATCGCCCACCATCCTCACTGATTTTCCCACAGTTCGCCTCCGGGGTCGCTCGTACGCGTCCGGCTTTTGTGTTGAATCTGCTATTTAGCCGAAGGGGCAGGCATCGACTCTAGCCAAGTGAGAACCGCGGCCTGCAGGGCAATACGGTGATCGGAGAAAACGTGGTCCGTATCTGCAAGTATTTCAGTGACATGCGTGCCACCAGCCTTGCGCGCCGCCTCCGCCAATGCCTGGTTGTCGCCGGTGTTTCCGTCTTTTGCCTCTAGCACTAGCAAAGCCCGGCTCTTCAGCGCTTCTGCGTATCCGACATAGTTCCACTCGACGCTGTGATCGTTCGCTTCCTTCCGTAATCCTTCTGCCGTGCTCCCTGCCAAGCGCGGCGAAGCGCTCTTGAATGTAGTCGAAGGCGCGCGCAACGATGACGGTCCCAGATTCCAAGCTGCGATGGCAGCCACGCCACCTACCTCGCTGTTGCGGGCAGCGGTATACAGTGCTAGAAATCCGCCCATGCTGTGACCGATCAAGACGATTCGCGCCGGATCCGTACGGTACTTCTTCGCATTCGCCTGGTTACGCAAGAAATCCAATGCGGCTTGCGTGTCTTCGATCGCATGTGTGAACGAAAACTCGCCTTCGCTACCCCACGATCCGCGGTAGTGCGGAATCAGGACGTTCCAGCCCGCCCGCCGTATGGCATAGGCAAGATCCAGGTTTTTTTCGTTGCCTGGGAATCCGTGAAGCAGCAGAACCGCAGGGTGAGGCCCCACGCCGGACGCCAGGTACATCACCGCGTTCAAGCGCGCCCCATGGCTCGAAACGTCCGGCGCCTCCATCGCCGCGGGAAATTCCTTGTCCGCGGGCGGATCGGTCGCGATCGCCTGTGGAACTTGCTGGCCGGACGCGGCGACCACCCACACCCAGACGAATGCGCCAAGCACACTTGTTCTGAATCCACATTGGATTTTCATCGGGCAATTTTGAGGCAACTCTGCCCTCTTGTATAGTGGCGGCATGCAGACCTTCCTTCGAGCCGTGGAGTTCCTGGCCATCAGTTTGTGGCTGGGTTCAGACGCATTCTTGAGTTTTGTTGTGGCGCCAGGCGCTTTCGCATTGCTCGGAAATCGTGATGCCGCGGGCATGCTGGTCGGCTTTTCACTGGCGCGTTTGCACTTCGCCGGAATCTTTCTTGGGTTGATCTTTCTGGTGGCCCGGCTTGTGCGTACTCGGGATTTCGCCAGCTTCACGACCGCAGCGGCGCTGACCGTCGTTTTGATGGTGGCGCTCACGGCACTGTCGCAATTCACGGTTAGCAACCGGATGGAAAATCTCAAGCGGCAGATGGTGTCCGTGCAAAACACGCCGGAGAACGATCCGCTGCGGGTGGAATTCAACCGGCTACATCACGTGTCGGTGGCGTACGAAACCGGTGTTTTGCTTCTAGGATTTGCCGCGATGGTGTTGCTGGTCAGGGAATCAGTCACGCGCCCTTAGCTCTGAGCGCCGCCTTATCGCTCACACTAAAATGGCGTTACTTGCGTTTTGCGGCGTTCCGTCTGCGAGGCTTGCGGGCGCGAATCTTGTTGGTGACTTTGTAGCCGGCACGTTCGAACGCTCGCCACATATACCAGCTGGCTACGGTCCGGTACGGGCGCCAGCGCTCTCCGAATTTCAGTAGCTCCTGCGGCTTGGGCATGTGTTTCTTGCCATACGCCACAGACCATCCCTTTTTCACGCCTAGATCGTGGATCGGCAGTACATCCGGCCGGCCCAACCGGAAGATCAAAAACATTTCGACGGTCCAGGCACCGATGCCTCGCACGGACACCAGCCGCTTCACCAGTTCGTCGTCGGAGAGTAGCAGTGCTTCGTCGTGGGTTGGCACGATGCCTTGCATTGCTTTCCGGGCGAGATCCTTCATCGCCAGCACCTTCGCCCCCGACAGGCCCGCTTTTCGCAATTTTCGCGATGGTATCTTCAGCATTTTTTCCGGCGTTGGAGGCCGCCCATTTTCTCCGAGCGCCCTGATTCGCCCGAAGATTGTCGCGGCGGCTTTGCCGGAAATCGACTGGTACGCAATGGCCTCCATCAGCACTTCGTAAGGCGATTGGCCCTCGTCCCCGTCAATCTGGAAAGCCCGCGTTTCCGCGACGAGACTCTTGATGCATTCGTCCCGCTCGCACAAATGCTGGAGCGCCTGTTGCAGGTCGAAAGCCAGATTCATTGCCGGAGTGTTCGTGCCCATAATCAGCGAAAGACCTTAGCATGATCGCGCAGAGTTGGTAAGCCCGTGCAAGCCAGTGATTCTTCATGGCTATGCTAAGATTTAGTGTTCGAAACCACAGAAAATAGGCGTCCGTCGCGCGGGCAAACGGCCGAGCAGGTCCGTTCCGCAAGCAACGGACGAGGAAATCGCATGCAAACGGGAATTATCGGATTGCCGCAAGTCGGCAAGACAACACTTTTTCGCATTCTGACCAGAGCGCAGGTGGATGCGAAGGGCGCTCAAGCTACGCACGTGGGCGTCGCCAAAGTGCCGGAGCCGCGCCTGCTGGAGCTGGCCAAGCTTTACAACCCCAAAAAGATCACTTACGCAAACGTGCAGTATGTGGACATGGCCGGCGTGCAGAAGGAACGCATGCGCGAGAGCCTGGCGTCGTTGAGAGACGTGGATGCGATTGCGCACGTCATTCGTGTCTTCGATGACCCTAGCGTGCCGCACTCCGAAGGCGCCATCGACCCGCTCCGCGATGCTACGAACCTGGATTTGGAGTTGATTCTATCGGACCACGAGCAGATCACCAAACGCCTCGAGCGTGTTGAAAAAGACTTGAAGAAGCAGAAAAATCCAACGCTGGAGCTGGAAAGAACGGTGTTGGAGAAGTGCAAGGCACACCTCGAAGCGGAAAAGCCTTTGCGCGAGCTCGATCTGACTCCCGAAGAACGCAAGCCGATCAGCGGGTTCCTGTTCTTGTCGCAGCGACCCATGCTCTACGTGCTCAATCTGGGCGATGACGAAGCGGGCGAGATGGACAGGGCCATCGAAAAGCACAAACTGTCTGCACTGCAGGGCCGGCCGAACACCGCTGTGGTGGCCGTTTGCGGACGGCTGGAATCCGAACTTGCGGAGATGGACGAGAAGGAAGCCGCGGAGTTGCTTTCTTCCTACGGATTGAAGGAGCCAGGGCTCAATCGCCTCATCCGAGCGACCTATGACTTGATGGGCTTCATCTCATTCTTCACGGCCGGCGAGCCGGAAGTCCGCGCGTGGACGATTCGCAAAGGCGCGACTGCTGTCAAAGCTGCCGGCGAAATTCACAGCGACATTGAAAAAGGCTTCATTCGCGCGGAAGTCGTCCGTTGCGAAGATCTTTTGGCTGCCGGAAGCATCCACGCCGCCAAGGAAAAAGCGCAGGTGCGGCTGGAAGGGAAGGAGTACATCGTTCAGGAAGGCGATGTTATTCTCTTCCGCCATAGCGGGTAAAGATGAAGCAAAGACGTAAGGAAGTAATGAGGTAAAGAAAAAGAGTAGCATTGCGGAATTTGGATCATTAATTCTCTGCATCGTTACCTTCATTACCTCCTCTTCTCTGATGACTCACGAACTTTCATTTCGCATTGCGCTTGCTGCACTTCTCGGACTCGTCGCCGCGGCCGGCAACGTGATCGGCGGGTATTTCGTGGTGCGTCGCGAATGGCCGAGGAAGTATCTGGAATATTTTGTCGCGCTAGGCGCGGGTTATATGCTGAGCGTCGCGTTCGTTGAGGTCATTCCCGAGTCGATCCATCTGGCGGGCGAACGCGCGCTGATGTTTGTTCTCATCGGCTACTTTCTGATCCACCTGTTCGAACATACATTGGCGCCCCACTTTCACTTCGGGGAGGAAACGCACACGGACCATGTGCACGGCTTCCATGCGCGAAACACCGTGCTGCTGGGGCTGGCGATCCACACGTTTTTCGACGGCGTGGCGATTGCTGCCGGCTTCCTGGTTTCCACTTGGCTCGGCCTGGTGATTTTCGTCGCGGTGTTTCTGCACAAACTGCCGGAAGGGTTCACGGTGGCTTCGGTGGTCCTGGCCAGTGGCAAAGGAAAGGCCAGCGCGATCCGGGCTGCCGCCCTGCTGGGGGGCGCGACTCTTGCCGGCGTTCTGCTGACCAGCCAGCTGCAATCACAGCTTCGATACGCTTTGCCGCTGGCGGGAGGGGTGACGGTCTACGTGGCCGCAACCGACCTGCTGCCAGAGGTAAATCGCGAGCCCAATTGGCGGATGGCGCTGCTGGTGTTCGTGGGTGTCGCCACGCTATTGATTCTACGGAGCTTATTCCACGTGTGAGGTGGCCTTATCTTTCCCGCTTCCTTCCCACAAGCTGCAACTTTTTGAGAACAAACGTGTTTGGTACAGTGTGGGTGCTATGGCCAGGACCGACGTCCAACTGATGCTGGACGTGAAAGCTGGTGACGAAGCTTCCTTCGAGCTTCTGTTACACCGCTATCGCACGCCACTTGTCAATTTCCTGTACCGGATGGTGCGCAGCCGGGAGCAGGCGGAAGATCTCGCCCAGGAAGTGTTCCTAAGGGTTTACCGCGCTCGAGCGGAGTACGTGCCGAGCGCCAAGTTTACCACCTGGCTCTTCCGCATCGCGACCAATCTGGCGCTGAACTCGGTGCGCGATCATCGGTACGAGAAGTTGAATGTTTCGATCGACGCGCCGATCACCACGGACGCCGAAGACGGCGACGAGAGGACGCTGGATGTTCCGGAGAAGCACCCGAACATCGAGCAGCACCTCGTCGAAGACGCGCGGCGCAAGATGATTCGTCACGCCATCGACAAGCTGCCGGAAAAGCAGCGAGCCGCGGTCCTGCTCCACAAATATCAGGAGCTGGATTACGCGGAGATTGCCAAAATTCTCGCTTGCTCGGAGAGCGCATTGAAATCGCTGCTCTTCCGGGCGTATGAAACGCTGCGAGTGGAACTAGCCCCGCTTGTGGCGCAGCAGTTGCGAAACCCAGGGTAGGGAAAGCAGGAAGTTATGAGCTGTGAAAAAATTGCGAGCCGGATGCTCGGTTACATCGATGGACGGCTCAAGGAAAGCGAGCGGGTGGAAGTCGAGAAGCATCTCGCTTCGTGCTCTCCTTGTGCGTTGCGTGTGGAAGAGTTTCGCGCGGTGTCCGGGCTGCTGGATGAATTGCCGGTGATTGAACCTTCACCGGAGTTTGACACACGTGTGCATGCGCTGGTGGCCGCCGAGCCGGTCAAGAAGGATTGGTGGGCGTGGCTGCGCGTGCCGCCACGGATTGCATTGGTGGCCTCGGCGTTGCTGGTTGCCGCGTTGTGGTTGGGGTTCTATGGTCCGGGCCAGAAGCAGAACTTGCCCTGGAACGGCAATACTCAGGTTGCGGATGAGCAGATGATGCAAGATTTGCCGGTGCTGGAAGATCACGATGTGCTGGCAAACTTCGAGCCGTTGAAGGAATTGCCGCCGCCGGCGCAGAATCCGACCGACGACGATGAGGACAATTCGCAGCAGCAGATGTGAGAAAAGGACGAAGCAAAGGGGTAATGAGGTAAGGAAGTAAGGAAAGAATTGAAGACGAGAATCCAATTCGGGATTGCAGTAGCGAGCTTGGCGAGTTCATTGGCGCTGGGGCTCGGGGTATGGGCGCAAGAAAAGCCACACAATCCACCTCCATCCTCGCCGCCTCATCCGGCGCAAGCGCATCCGCAAAATCAGGGAACGACCCGGCCGCCCAATGCGACGAATGCCAACAATGTGGCGCATCCAAATGTGAACCCGAATCAGAATCCGAATCGTCCGCCGCAGAACTACACGCCGCCGCAGCCACATTCGAATTTCAACCCGCAGAATGGACCGCAAAACGGAAATGCGGCGCGGCTGAATCAGCGGCAGCAACTGGGTGTTGGTGCAGCGCGACCGTGGGTCGATACCATGCGCGATCTGTCGCCGCAACAACGCGAGCGCGTGTTGCAGAACAGCAAGGCGTTTCAGAACCTTTCGCCCGACAAGCAGGCAAAAATTCGCCAACAGTTCAATCAGTGGGACAAGATGTCGCCGCAACAGCAAACCAATCTCCGCCAGAATGAAAACACCTGGCGCAAGCTCACTCCCGAGCAACAGCAGCACATCAAGAACGATGTTCTTCCAAGGTGGCGGCAAATGCCCTGGGACCGCCAGCAGGTCATCAAGCAGAAGCTGGGCGTGCTGCAAAACATGCCGGAATCGGCACGCAACCAGCGGCTCAGCGATCCAAACTTCACGCGCGGCATGTCGGATGATGAGCGGTCGATGCTGAAGGACCTGAGCCACACCCACGTCGGTGGCCCGCCAGAAAATCAGCCCGAATAGCTGTCCGCTTCCGCCAGTCGGTTTCCCACAAACGAACAAGGGCATCCTTTAGGAATAGGGTCTCTCGGCTTTTTGCCTGCTGAAAACCACCCACTTACAGGATCGGGGGATTCGGCAGCCGACTTGCCCCATCACCCCTAACCTTTACGCCTCAGGAGTGTGCCATGCAGACACTTTGGCAAGACGTACGCCACGGGTTCCGAATGCTGGTCAAATCACCGGTATTTACCGGAATCGCAATCCTGACGCTGGCGCTCGGGATCGGCGCGAACACCGCGATTTTCAGCGTGGTGAACGCGGTGCTCCTGAAGCCTCTGGCCTACAAGGATGCGGGCTCGCTGGTCAACATCTGGGGAGAGTTCAAGCGTGACGGAATCCCGCAAAACTGGATTTCTGAGCCAGAGTATTGGGACCTGCAAGAACGCACGAATTCGTTTTCGCAGCTTGCTGCGTACTCCTCGGGTGGAAGTGCAAATCTGACGCGGCCGGGAACGCGGCCCGTGCACGTCTCCGCAATACGTGCAAGTGCAGGCGTGCTTCCATTGGTCGGAGTCAATCCGCTGGTGGGGCGCAACTTCAGCGTGGATGAGGATCAGCCGGGGCACTCGCACGTCGTGCTGCTGAGTTATCCGCTCTGGAAAAATGAGTTCGCCGCCGATCCAAATATTCCGGGCAAAACGCTGCAGTTGGACGGCGAAACCTACACGGTGATTGGGGTTCTCCCGAGGCATTTTAGTCTTGGGAGCACTCACGATCTTTGGGTTCCGCTCGCGCTGAATCGCGCGAAGCCGGATGATCGAGGAAACCACGGCCTGCATGTGATAGCCCGGTTAAAGCCAGACGTGAGCGCGGTGCAGGCGTCGGCTGGACTTTCGCGATTGGCGGACGATTTGCGCGCGCAGTATCCGGCCAATTACGGAAGGGGCCCAGAAAAGAATTTCGATCTCTACCTCGTGCCCGTGAAGGAGCAGCTGGTATCGAAGGTGCGGCCGGCGCTGCTCGTTTTGTTGGGAGCGGTCGCGTTCGTTCTGCTGATTGCCTGCGCCAACGTTGCCAATTTATTGCTGGCGCATGCGTCTTCGCGAGAACACGAATTGGCGATCCGAGCATCGTTGGGGGCCGGGCGCGCGCGCCTGGCGCGACAGTTACTGACCGAGAGTCTGATCCTGTCGCTGAGCGGCGGCGTTCTCGGTTTGTTGCTGGCCTATTGGGGCCTGGAGGCCTTGCGCGGGCTGCTTCCCACGAATATGCCGCGGGTAGACGAGATCAGCGTCGACACAAGTGTGCTTGCCTTTACATTTCTTTGCGCACTCTGCACCGGATTGTTTTTCGGCCTGGCTCCCGCGTGGCATGTAGCCCGAACAGATCTGCGCGATGTGTTGAACAAGGCGGGTCGTGGCAATTCCGCGGCCGGTGGAAGCCGAAGGCTGCGCGCCACACTGGTAGTGTCCGAACTGGCGATCTCCGTGTTGTTGCTGGTTGGCGCGGGCCTGCTGATCCGCAGTTTTGGCCGCCTGCTCGAAGTTTCTCCCGGTTTTCAAACCGAGCATCTGTTGACGACGCAGCTCTCGCTTCCCGAGAAAATGTATGCGGATGGCCAGCCCGTTCAACTTTTCTATTCCCAACTAGTGAGCCGGATTAACGCTGTGCCGGGTGTGCTGGCCGCGGGCGCGGTCTCGGAGATGCCGCTGACGGACTCTTACTCCTCGGGTTCCGTCTTCTTTAAAGATACTTCGATCCAGGACATGCAGCGCGCTAGCGGTCTGAACAATGTCCCGTACATGGAAATTGATCAACGCACGGCCACGCCGGGCTATTTCCCGGCGATGCAGATACCGCTGGTTCGCGGACGGCTGCTCAGCGAGGCCGACGACCCGAGCGCACCGCTGGTCGCGGTTGTGGACAGCAATTTCGCCCATCGGTTCTGGCCTCATGGAGATGCGATTGGCCAGCAGATCGCCACGGACACCGTGCCGAACATCAAACCTGCGACACTGCGCTGGCGCACTATCGTGGGAGTTGTTGGGCACGTGAAGCACTACGGCTTGGACGTGGAAGGCCGCGAGCAAGTTTATTTCCCGCACACGCAACCGCCCTATGGCGGCTTTCCGCCGCGGGAGATGGCGCTTGCGGTGCGCACCGCAGCTGATCCGGCGAGTATCTCGAATGCCGTTCGCGAGCAGGTTGTGGCAATGGATAGAGACCTGCCGCTCTATCACATCGCGACGATGGATCAGCTAGTGTCGGAATCCGTGGCACAGCCGCGGCTAAATCTTTCGCTCATCGCTGCGTTTGCCGCGCTCGCATTGTTACTGGCGGCAGTAGGCGTGTATGGCGTTATGGCGTACGCCGTGAGCCAGAGGACGCAGGAGTTCGGCATTCGCATGGCGCTGGGAGCGTCGCGCAGCGATGTGCTCAAGCAGGTCATCCTGGAGGGCGGAAGATTGGCTGCGTTGGGGTTGGCTTTGGGGTTAGTCGCCGCGCTGGCGTTGACGCGCCTAATGGCGAGCTTGCTCTACGGCGTTGCGCCCAGTGATCCTGTGGCGCTGATTGCGGCGGCGGTGGTATTGGCTGTCGTGGCGTTTGCCGCATGTTATCTTCCGGCGCGGCGCGCGACACGTGTCGATCCGATGGAAGCTCTGAGGTACGAGTAGGACGACGCAAAGCCGTTGCGACTTTCTACTCCACGCGCAACATCGATGCAGGGTCGATGTGTATCGCACGCAGGACTGGCGGCAGCGCGGCTAACACGCTGGCAAACAAAATGATCAGGATTGGAGCGGTCAGCGTCCCAAAGTCAGTGGCACTGACGCCGTAAAAGAGCGCCTCGATCGGTTTCACCGCGACAAAGCCGAGGGCAATTCCGGCCACGATTCCCGCCAAAACCATCGCGAAAACCTCACCGCATACTTTGCGAACGATATTGGAAGCCTGCGCGCCAAGGGCGAGGCGGATGCCGATGTCGCGGCGCTGCTGCAGCACGGAGTAATGCAGCACACCGAACAGACCAACGGCCGCGAGCAACACCGCCACCACGGCGAAAAACAATCCGAGCGTGGCGAGCAACCGCTCGCGAATCGTCTGCGCGTCGTTGATTTCCTGTTGCGTGCGGATGCGCGACACCCGGAACGCCGGATTTGCCTGAGGAATAACCTTACGCAACGTTTGCGCAAGAGCTGCGGGATTTGCGCTGACCGTTCGCACGACGAAGGTGCCGCGCCCGTTTTGAGGTTTACCGAAAGGCACGTAGACGGTGGGAAGAACACATTCCCGGAGATCGCGGTAACAGGCGTCACGCAGCAGGCCAACCACATGGAACGCCTTGCGCGGGCCTTCATCGTCGACCTCTTCGAACGATTTGCCCACCGGATTCTCGCCAGGGAAGAACAGCTTCGCGAACGCTTGATTGACAATGGCCGCGCCCGGGTAGGTATCTGTGGCGCGAAAATCCTCGCCGTCAATGAAGTCGATCTTCATGGTCTCGGCCCAGCCGGGCGAGACACTAAGGAAGTAAGCGAGCGCATCGCCCGGCGGTGCGCCGTTGACGGAGATACCGTCGTTCCAAGCCCATTCGCTCAGCAAAGGCCAGCAGTTGAGCGCCACGCGTTCCACTCCCGGAACTGCACTGACCCGTTGACGCAGCTGTTCCCAAGCTTCCGGAGTGGACTTGCCGTTCGGCACCGTGTCTAGCGTCAGAATCCGCTCCGCCGAGAATCCTGTCGGACGGTGTGAGAGACGTTCGAAGGTCGTAGTGAAGAGTCCCGCGATATACACAACGAGAATGCAGAACGCCACCTGCATTGCTGCCAGGACGGACATAAGCCGATGGCGGGCATGGGGATTTTCGCCGCCTTTCAGCGCCGCTGCCGGTTGCACGGCGGACGCGCGCAGCGCCGGGGCCAGTCCAAAGAGAAGCGTCACGGCAAAGGTCAGCGCGATTCCGAAGGCCACGACACGCCAATCAGCCGCCAGAACCAGCCGAACCGGATTGTCCGGCGGATTGATCATGCGCACCACCAAGGGCGCCATCCCCCAGGCTAGAAGCGCCCCGACGACGCCGGCGAAAACGGCGATCCACGCGCTTCCCACGAGAACCAATTGAATCAGGCGCAGCCGCCCTCCGCCGATGGAAACGCGCAGAGCCATCTCTCTCTCGCGCGCGGCGGCTTGCGCGGTCAAAAGATTCGCCGTGTTGGCGCACGCAATCAGCAAGACAAGGACCACCAGCACGGCCAGCGTCACAAGCGGGAGGCGATTGGTCTCCTGCAGGCTCGAGACACCGGCGGAAGCCGGCTCGAGGACAACGCGTTGTCCCACGAAGTTCTGGATGGCTTGCGGCGACATCGCCTTGAACCCTTTGGCTCGTTCTTCCAAGAAGCCCCGCGTTACGCCTTCCAGTTTTGCGCGCAACGGTGCCTGCATCACGCCGGCGTTGATTCGCGCGAGCGTGCGGAACCAGCTGCAATCGGACCGGCTCGCGCACTCGTGCATCATTGTCGGAACGAATATATCGTTCACCGTTCCTGGCTCGGTTCCGGTGAATCCCTTTTGCGAGACGCCAACGATTTCGTAGATCTGGTTGCCCATGCGAAATGTCTGGCCGACGATTTTCGGATCTTCGCCGAAGCGGTGCGTCCAATAGTCGTAGGAAAGAACCGCGTAGGGGTGTGCGCCGGGGGTGAGGTCATCCTGTTCCGTCAGCAGCCGTCCCAGCGCGGGTTGCAAACCGAAAGATTGAAACATCCAGCCGGATACGTACTGCAGATAAGCTTTTTCCATTTCGTCGTCGCCGGCATAGGTAATGTCATTCCGGTCCGCGTAGGAGACAGCGATCAGCTCGGCTTGACCTTTCGCTGCCTGCCGCATTCTTTGGAACACCGGGTATTCCCAGCCGTCGTAAGATTGCGGTTTTCCTTCGGGGCCGATTCCCTGGCGTTCCATCACAAACAATTCCTCGGGGTGAGAAACCGGCAAGGGGCGAAACAGAAGCGCGTCGATCAAGCGGAAAGCGGCGGTGCATGCGCCGAAGGCCAGCGCGAGAGACAGAATCGCAGCGGCGGAAGTGATCTTGTTCTTTCGGAGTTGGCGGAGGCCGAAGACGGCGTCGGCGCGTAGGGAATCGAGCCAGGTACAGAGGCGCGCATCGCGGCTCGCTTCGCGATGACGCAAGGAAGAGCCGAAGGCGCGACGCGCTTCCTCGGGATCACGGCCATCGGCGAGCGCCTCGGCGATATGCGAATCGAGTTCCTCGTCAATTTCTCGATTTATTCGCGAGCTTCCGAACACATTCGTTAACCGTGTCCACAGAGACATCTGACCTCCTACTTAGTCGACGCGCAGCATCGAAGCTGGATCGATCCTCACGGCGCGAATCACCGCAGGAATGGAGGCTAACAGCGCGACAGCAAAGAGAATCGCCGCCGGCAGAACCATAATCGCGGGATCCGATGCCTTCACTTGATAGAAGAGCGCCTCCATGAATCGCGCGGAAGCCATTCCGAGAACGAGTCCTGCCAAGGACCCGATGAACAGCACCACAAAGGCGTCCATGGTCACGATGCGCGCGATGTTCGCAGCGCCGGCTCCTACGGCGATGCGAATGCCAATTTCGCGCCTCCGTTGCATCACGTAATAATGAAGTACGCCGTAGAGTCCCACACCGGCCAGCAGCAACGCCACAATAGAAAAGAAAACCGCAAGCGTGGCCAGAAGACGTTCGCGAACTGTGTGGGACAGATTGATTTCCGCTTGCGCACGAATGCGGCTGACGCGAAATTCTGGGCGCACGCGAGGCACTTCGTCGCGGAGAAATTGGCTGAGCAGGATGGGGTTCGGGTTGGAGGTGCGAACGATCAACTCGGCGCTGCCCATGTCCTGGACCTTGCCGTTGTCACCCAGGATCCGGAACGGCAGGTAGAGTTGTGGCACGAACGGCTGACGCAAATCGCTGTAGCGTACATTGCCCACCATGCCGACTGCCTGAACGTGCATGTGATCATTTCCGCTGAAGACGACATCGAACCGCCGTCCGACGGGGCTTTTTCCATCGAAATAGGCGTCCGCGAACGCTTTGTTTACCAGCACGCTGCCTGGCTGCGAGTCCTGCGGAAGAAAGTCTCTGCCGTCGAGCAGCGGAATCTGGAGCGCATCAATCCATCCTGGCGAGACACGCCGCATATACGTGCTTACGCCGTTCGGAGGATTGCCATCGACAGAGATGAAGTTGCTCCAATTGCCGCCGGAAAGAAGAGGAGCATCGCTCATGCCGACGGCTTCGACACCTTGGGTACGGCGCAGGTATTCCACCAACTGATTCCAATATTCGAGCGGTTGCGGCTGTTTGGTGACCGTGTTTACCGCGAGAACGCCCCTCGCGGAGAATCCCGTTCGCACGTGAGCGAGCCGCTCGAAGGTAGTCACAAACAGACTGGCGACGAACAGCACAAGAAAGCAAAAAGCCACCTGCACCCCGATCAGGCTGTGCATCAACCGCCGGCGAGAATGGGGATCTTCTCCACCCTTGAGCGCGCTTACCGGATTCACCGAGGAAGCGCGCAACGCGGGTAGCAGTCCGAAGAGAAGCGTCACGCCAAGAGCCGTCGCCAAACCAAAACCGAGTACGCGCCAATCCGCCGGCAACAGCAAACGAGCCGGATTGTCTGGCGGATTGATCATGCCGACGACAAACGGAGCCGCCCACCACGCAAACAACGCTCCGAGCGCCGCGGCGAGCAATGCCAGGCAGCCGCTTTGAACGAGCACTAATTGCACCAGGCGCCATCTACCGCCGCCAATCGAAACGCGCAGAGCCATTTCGCGTGCACGAGCCGCAGCTTGCGCGGTCATCAGGTTCGCCACGTTCGCGCAGGCGATTAGCAGAACGAGAATCACTAGCACGCCGAGGATTGCCAGTGGGCGGCGCGTGTCGGTGCGAAGTTCGGAAGCGCCGGAAGCCGCGGGTTCGAGCCAAACCTGCTGATTCAGGAATGCGTCGCGAACATCCTGCGGCATGCTATCCGTCGCGCCGTTCATCCGTTGCGTCTCGAATATACGGGTAATGGCTTCCATCTTGGCGCGGACCGGCTGCACAGCCGCGCCGGGCTTAAGAATGACAAGAGTTCGCAGCCAGCCCCAATCATTTGCGGTGGCTCCGGGATGCATCATGACCGAAATGAAAATGTCGACCATCTTGCCGGGTTCTGTGCCGGTGAACTTTCCGTCAATCACACCGACAATTTCGTAAACACGATCGCCCATGCGAAACGTTTGCCCGACGACGGAAGGATCTTCGCCAAAACGAGACTTCCAGTAACTCTGAGAAAGAACTGCGTAAGGATGGCCTGCGGGCTGAACATTGTCGCTCTCGGAAAGCAATCGTCCGAGTTTAGGGCGCAGGCCGAAGCTCGGGAACATCCAGCCGCTGACATACTGAACTTGTGCGCGTTCCACGTCCTGATCGGACTTGTATGTCAAGTCCATCGGCTCGGCTTCGGATGCCGCGATCAGCTCGGCCTGGTCTTTCACTCCGGCGCGAATTTCTTTGAACAAGGGATAGGACCAGGAGTTGTAGGTGAAGGATTCGTCCTTCAACACTGCGTGACGCGGAGCTTCGTAAAGACGATTCGCGTTAGCCACGGGCAACGGTCTCAGCAGCACGGCGTCGATCAGCCGGAACGCCGCCATGCACGAACCGACACCCAGGGAGAGAGACAATACCGCCGCGAGCGAAGTGATCTTGTTCTTGCGGAGCTGTCGAAAGCCAAAGATCGCGTCGGAACGCAGGGAATCCAGCCATGCGCCGATACGGACGTCGCGGCTGGCTTCGCGATGACGAAGAGAGGAACCGAAGGCTATGCGTGCTTCTTCGGGATTGCGCCCCTTGGCGACCGCTTCGGCGATGTGCGATTCCAGTTCTTCGTCGATCTCATCATTGACGCGGTTACTACGGAAGACGTTTTTGAGATTGCGCCAGGTGGACATGCTAGGCCTCCCGTAATACGCGATTCACCGCGGCGGCGATGGTCTTCCATCGCGATTCTTCCAGACCCAGTTGCTTTCTGCCGGCAGCAGTCAATTCGTAAACACGCGCGCGCCGGCCACTCTCTTTGGTGACCCATTCGGCGCGAATCCAGCCCGCTTCTTCCATGCGATGCAGGGCGGGGTAAAGGGAACCCTCCTCGACGCGGAGTACTTCTGCGGAAATGTCCTGGATGGCAGTCATGATGGCATAGCCATGCAGGCGAGAACGGCGTGACAGGATCTTGAGCACCAGCAAGTCGAGGGACCCCTGCAGGGCATCGGTTTTCGGCGGCATACCTAGACCTCCATGTATTAAGACGTCTAAGTATGGGAAATGTTCCGTGGGGAAGCAAAGATTTGTGCTCGTGAGATGTCCCGGGCCGGGCAGGGAAGTGACGCTTGGGCGTCGGAATCATCTAAACTGTTGATGTGAGTTCAATTAGCGCAAATTCCTTTTTCAGTCTGACCACGCGTTTCCGAGCCCTGCGACACAGAAATTTCCAGCTATTCGTTATAGGGCAGCTGATTTCCCTCATCGGCACCTGGATGCAGAATGCCGCGCAGCAATGGCTGGTATATGAAAAGACGAGCTCAGCGGCGCTGCTGGGCGTGTTTGGGTTCGCCAGCCAAGTTCCTATGCTGCTGTTGGCATGGATGGGCGGGTATGTGGGCGACCGCTACAGCAGGCACCGTGGCGTGATCGCGACGCAAAGCCTGTCCATGGTGTGCGCTTTTTTGCTGGCGGCACTGACCCTGGCGCATGTAATTCAAACCTGGCACCTGATCTTCATTGCGTTCATTGTTGGGATCATCAATGCATTTGACGTGCCCATCCGCCAGTCCTTCTTCGTACACATGGTGGACGACAAGCAGGATTTGCCGAACGCGATCGCGCTGAACTCCTCGATTTTCAATGGCGCGCGGATTATCGGGCCGCCACTGGCGGGCTTTGCGATCGCGTACATCGGGGCGGGCTGGTGCTTCTTTTTGAACGGCTTCAGTTTCATCGCCGTGCTTGTGGCACTCCTGATGATGCAGATCCCAAAGTCTGAAACGAGGTATACGGATGAGTCGCCAATCCGGGCGTTCGGTGAAGGATTTCGTTTTGCAATGACCGACGTGCCGATTCGGTCGGCGCTGTTATTGCTGAGCACGCTGAGTCTGTTTGGCCTGCAGTATTCCGTGTTTCTGCCAATCTATGCGCGTGACATTTTGCACGGCGACGCGAAGACGTTCGGTTTGTTGATGAGCGCGGCAGGCGTTGGGGCATTTTTGGGCGCTTTGCAATTTGCAGCGCGCACGAACTATAAAGGTCTGGCGCGGTGGATTGGGGCGACGTGTACGGTTTGCGCGTTAGGATTGCTAGTGATTTCGCAGGCGACATCGTTCTGGCTGTGCGCCGCGGTATTGTTTGTAGTGGGGTTCGCGGCTACATCGCAGATGGCGGCCACGAACACGATTATTCAGCAGCGCGTGCCGGACGAGATGCGGAGCCGGTTGATGGCCGTGTACGCAACACTGTTTATGGGCGTGATGCCGATTGGATCGTTGTTCGCGGGATTTGTTGCGAAACACTTAGGAGCGCCGCACGCTTTGCTGCTGTTGGGAATCATGGTGCTGATCGGGTGCGGAATCTTCCTGTTTCGCGTGATTTTGAAGGTAAAACCGCAACAAACAACGGTGGCGGGCACCATTCCGTCGGGGTAGGAAAATGTCGGCGCGCCGACATTTTTGTGGTCAGATCACATCAATGAAGTTCGCAGGTCACAAAAGGCCTAACAGCACTGTCTGTCGAAAAGGAATCCTTTTCTCGCGTTAAAAGTCGATTGCGCCCTGGGTTTTCAGTAGTTCCAGATAGCCAAGGAGATCTTCGGTCACGCGCTCGGGCTCTGCTTTCGAGTAGAGGGCGTGAAGCTTTTGGGCGATCTGCTGCACCGTGTGCTTTCCGTCGCACAGTTGCACAATTTCAAGACTGGGGCCACTGATGCGTATGCTGGCATTGGAGAGGAGAAGTTGGCGCGGTTGCTGGTTTTTGTCGTTCAGGCGAACCCCTGTAACAAGCCTGGGCGTGGCCGTGAGTTCCGGTTTCATGGAAAGATCCTCGGTGCGACGTTGATCGAAATTTACAGCCGAATCTCCAGTCCATCGTAGGCGATTTCGAAGCCGGCTTCCACTGCGGCGCGGTATTCCTCGCTTTTTTCGTCGAGCAACGGACTCTCGTGATGCAGAGATGTCAAAATCCGGCGCCCTTTGGTGCCCTTGGGAAAGTGTTCGACGAGGTTCCGCCACAAATTACTGTCGAGTACGGCCACATCCGCTGATTCAGCTATTTTCAGCCATTCGGAACTGCCACCCTCGATTTTTGGCGCCAGGAAGAGTTTTTTGTCCGCTTGCTCGAACAGAAACCCGACGCGGGTTTCTTCCGGAGAACAGTTCCGGCGAATGTCTTCGCTTACATAATCCGGAAAACTCCCCCCAAGTGTGATTGCGCTGTAGAAAAAGGTTGGCGGATCGCCCGGGTTATCCGAAAGATGACAGCCGATACGCCTGCGTGCGGAAATTGCCTGCCATTGAACGCGGCTGGTGAAGGCGTTGAAAAGTCGGCTCTCGGTTTTCAGGATTCGCTGGACAGCCGTGGTTGCGAAGAGAAATGCTCCATCCAGGTCGACGAGCTGTAACAGTCCCTCGACTTCCTCAAGGTCCGCGGAGGGAAGAAACAATCCTGCAATGGGACTCGAAGCATCGGGAGTGGGCGCCAGCGGCCCGGCAGAAAGAATTTGCGTGCGCAGCTCTGGAGAAGCCCCGATCAGAAACCAGATCCCTTCCACTGGGCTGAAAGCGAATTGGCTGTGCGTCCGCGGGCGGCCAGGTGTCGGGCCAGAACGCAGTTCCTTGCAATTGGGTCCGGCGCAATTCCATTGAGGAAATCCGCCGAGTGCGGCGGAGCCAAGAATTCTGACGAGCATTTCGCTGAGCTGCACTTTCTGGCTGGACTGGTAGCGTAGAACACAGATGGCCGACGGGGCAAGGTGCGCAGCCTAAACGAAACGACCGTTTCCGGCACGGACTTGTGGCACAGAGGTGCGAGTGTCGGGATGGCGGATCTGAAGCACGTTTGGGTCGGACGACACTGCTGGAGTCTCGAGCGACGGAAGAGCATCTGGCAGGAACAGAGAATCAGGGCAAAGCAGGATGACCGTTTGCACGGTGCCATCGTTCCAAACGAATGTCGCACGGCGCGGCTGAAAACGAGGCGGCTCGTTCTGCGAGCCTTTTTGGGTAGTGGGGCGCGCCTCCGACGATTGAGGCAACAAAGTAGGCCGCTGCGAACGAGAGTTACGCCACGCTTCTAATTCTGCCTTGAAGGCGTAGACCGTGCCGTTCTTGCGATGAATGTGGCGATGAACGGGCAATTGCTCGGATTTCTCCCAACGCTGCGCCGTGCGAACCTCCCGCCCTAGAAAAGATGCGATCTCTTTCCAGGAATCAAGTAGCCCGCCATGCTCCGACCTGCCGGCGTCCGGCGATGCCAGTTCTTCTGATACTGCAAAGTTCGGTTTGATCTTCGTGTTTGCCATGCGTGCCGCCTCACGGTACGTCTGTATATATGTGGCGGAAAGAGGAAAAATGTGACACCCGGCCATGAACGTTGCGGTACCCGATTGTGGACCTTGCCTGCAGTGCAACCCAGTTTGAGATAAAATCCGGCAAGCTATCGTTCGCGGAAGGCAAGACAAGAATCTCCACCCGCTTCGGAGAGAAAACCTGTTGTCTGACGGCGCGTTTGATACAACGAGCTATAGTCTGCTGGTGCAGCGTATCCAGGACGGCGACTCTGCGGCCGAAAGCGAGTTCGTTACACAATTCCGTCCGCGCGTGCTGCTGATCGCATCGGCACGAATGCGAGACCGGGAAGCCGCTCACGATTTAACCCAGGACGTATTGATGGCTGTGTTGACCGGGCTGCGGCGTGGCCAGTTGCGAGAGGCTGAGAAGCTGCCTGCTTATGTCCAGGGAACACTTAAGAACCTTGCCAACAACTACCTACGAGCACAGCAGCGACGGGGGGAATGCGGCCTGGATGTAGTGACGGAAGCATGGAGAAACCCGGTGGAGGAGCGGGAATGGGAAGAGCGGCGCCGGCTGATCGTGGAAGAGATCAAGCAATGCAGCGACATCGACCAAAAGATCTTGCTGTATGGAATGGTGGATGGTCATTCCTCGGAGGAGATCGCCAAGAAGCTGGGCTTGTCTCACGATGCAGTGCGTGCTCGTAAGTCACGGGTTATTCGAAAGATCACAGAAAAATTCAGCAGCCTGTCACAAAAGTGACAGTCGAAACCACTTTACGAATAGGTGCAAGTATGGCCGGCAAAGAGTCCAACCCGGGTGAACAAGCGGACGCGTTGCGCGAGGCAATGGAGAAGAGCCCGGAGTTGCGTGAAGCGATGGATAGAGTCAAGGAGCTGGAGGCCGCTCGGGAGGCCTCTCGCGCCCCAACGGTTCGCCTGGACTGCGTAACTGTCCAAGGCGACGAAATGATCGAGGAATACTTACGGGGAAGCATGCTGCCGGAGGCGCAAGACCTGTTAGAAGTGCACATTCTGGAATGCGGGGAATGCGCGAGGGAATTGGAGGTCCGCCTTTCGTCGCGGGAGGCATTGCGGGCGAATGAGGCTGAGATTCGGTCGAGAGCCGTTCATAAATCTAGCTTCTGGCGATGGCCCAGTTTGGCGCTGGCTTCCATTGTATTGGCAGCGGCGATGGGGACCACTTACGCGGTATTTGTTCATCGCATAAACACAAATGTTCCTGCTCCTGTGGCAGTAGCGACGCCGCCCGCTCCGGTGCCGTCGGTAGTCCCCCCAAAAGAGCCCGAAGAGGCGGCCCCGGTCGCGCGCGCACCAGAGGCGAACAGAAAAAGAACAGAGGCAGAGACCAAGCTTCGACAATCTGGTGAAGCGACGACCATAGAGACTCCAGCGTCCACCACAGCCGAAATGCAAAAAGGAGAAACAACCGAACCAGGGCCGCTGCCAGATAAGCAGCCCGAGCGTCAAGCTAACGAAAAGCCGACTGTAACCGCGTCGACTGGGCTGACGACGGAACAAGGCGTGGAACTATTCCGGATGGGGCAAGTGCGACCACCGACTTACTCATTTGCAGGTCAGGCGAGCGGAGCAAAGATCCCGATCGGAGCCGGACCAGAGACGTATGGTGGAAACAAGTCCGGCAAGGAAGGCGGACGCGTCTTGTTCAACGAGGCTATGAACGAATATGTGGCAGGCCGATACGTGGAGGCTGCGGAAGGGTTGCGGAATGCACGGCGGCTTGAGCCCACGGCGGCGGATGTCCACTTTTATTTGGGCATCTGCGAACTCATGTCTTCGCATCCAGAGGCGGCAATTGCTTCCTTGCAAGAGGCATCAACACTGGAAAGATCTGCGGACTTCAGAAACTCGGCCGGGCCTCAACTCAAACAGTGGACGCATTATTACCTCGCAAAGGCGCACATTCAGACCGGGAATCTCCAAGAGGCGGAAGCAGAGTTAACAAAAGCGGTAGCAGCAGGCGGACCGCTGACGAGCGAAGCGAAGAAGCTACTGTCGAATCTCGAAAATCTTGGAGTGAATATCCAACCGGCGCAGCACTAAAAACTGTCGGGTTTGGGCTTGTCGATCTTTTCTTTGTGGGATTCTGGTTCGGTTGCGGGTTCCGCCGCGGCTACGCCGTCTTCGCCTTCCTGATTGCTGACCATTGACAGATGCCAGCTTCCGAGCGAACTGGAATGGAGATAGATGTAGCACTCCTGTCCGGCTACCACTGAGAATTCGAACGGGTTCTTCGGGTCGACAAAACACGTATGTTTACCGGGCGTCATTTCCAGGGAAAGGAACTGCTTCAGCCCGATGGCACCGAGTTCGTCCGAATCGCATGTCACAATAGGCCAGTCATTTTTCTGGCCTTTCGTGCGGTAAAACATAACGGTGGCATTTTCATTGACGGCCGGAAGCAGATCTTGCGCTTCATTGATCTTTTCAGCGTTTAAGACATTGACTCCCTCAGTGAATACCGTCATGCGTGTGCCGATCGGAATCCAATCCTTCTGATGGAGCGTTCGCACGGCTGTGCGGCCACTAATGAAGCTGAGGTATTCCTTGGTGAAGTTGCCGGGCTTGAGGAAATCGAAGCCGAAGGGAACAGGTTTGGCGACCGTTCCGGTATGAGTGGTATTGACCTCCAGTGAGAACAACTGGGGTTTATCTTTTTCGCGAGCTTTGAGGTCGGGTTTATCATGCGCGCGGACGAGGACTTCCTCGTCGTCGATACTCTTTATCCAATCCAGTTTCAACGAAAGACAGGTGCAGAATTCCGTACCGGTCTGCGGCGTATAACTCGGCTCCCACACGGTCTCGATCGAGGCTTGTCCGGGACTACCTTTGCGCAAGACAACCTTTCCATTGAGCACAAGGTCTTCGGCGACTACGAGGCGAACGGTCTGCCCGGGCGCCGCATGATTCTGTCGGGGATGGAAGAGGGTGCCGGTTCCCCATACCGATTCGGCGAAGCGGATTTCCACTTTAGTCCCGTCGGGGATTTCGATTGTGGCGGATTTCTCGCTCAAGGATGCAGCGGGTTCTTGAGCAGTCGCAGTCAGAAAGGAGGAAGCGACACAAAGCCAAAAGACGAGCAGGCCGAGCGGTGCCTTTTTGCTCATATACGTCCTGTAGTTAACGCGCTTGTCGCGAGTCTAACGCAATTCTGCGGAGCTCGGGTAGCGACAAGTGGCGACCAGCGGGCCGGAGGTGACGCAAGGAACGGCGATTTTTCGTGCCCATCCGCAAGAGGCAAAGGGCCCTCAACCTATAGACGAGAGTTCAAAGCCGAGGCACAACAGAAGGTGGTCGAAGAATCGAAATTTGCGCTGGGGCAAATTTCACAAATTATCCACATTTTGAAAGGAATTCTCTTGACATAGGCGGAATTGGGCCTATTCTGTGGGAGAAAGTGGTAAGAAGTGGGTGGTGGTGGGGCAAACTGGCCATCCATTGAAGTGTTTTCGAGGGGGCAGTGGTCGAAGTGGGCACGCTTCTCCTCCATTCTGACGGGGCTTATGAAACTGCGGGGCAGTTCTACGGCAAAGGTAGACGACAAGGGTCGTCTGAAGATTCCGTCGGAGTTTATCCAGGGCTTGAAGGAATACGGCACGGCTTTTTATATCACCAGTCCGAACGGGGAGTCAGCACGAATCTATCCGTTGAAGGTGTGGAGCGAGATCGAAGATAAGCTCGCGAACACGCCGAACTCGAAAGAGAAGCGGAAGTTCCTGATGAATACGAGTTACTTCGGGCAGGTGGCGGAACTGGACGGGCAGGGTAGGGTGCTGCTGCCAGCGATTCTAAGGGAGAAGGCGCTGCTGAACGGGGATGTGGCGGTGTTGGCGTTGCCTTCGCTGAACTACCTGGAAGTGCTGAATAACGCGCGAATCGTGGACCAGATGAAGAACGAGCCGTTCACGGATGCAGAGGAAGACGCGCTGGGGCTGTAGAGAATTTGGGGCGACGGAAGCAGTTGACGGGGCAGGCAGGGCAATTGGGCGCACCACACACGCCGGTGCTGTTGGAAGAGGTGTTGGAATGGCTGCGAATAAGGCCGGACGGAGTCTACGTGGACGCAACCGCGGGAGCAGCGGGGCATTCGGCAGCCATCGCCGCGCGATTGTCGTCGGGCAGGTTGATCAGCCTGGACCGGGACGCACAGGCGCTGCAGATCGCGCAGGAGCGACTGAAAGAGTTTGGGGACCGGGTGACCCTGGTGCACAAGCCGTTCTCGAGGATTGCGGAGGCCGTGCACGAGTTGGAGATAGCGAAGGTGGACGGGGTCTTGGCCGACTTGGGAGTTTCGAGCATGCAGCTTGACCGTCCGGAACGGGGATTTTCGTTCCGGGAGGCGGGCCCCTTAGATATGCGAATGAGTGGCGGAGAAGCGGAAGAAGACTCGCTGACCGCTGAAGAAATTGTGAATCGCTGGCCGGAGAAAGAAATCGCCGACCTGCTCTACGGGGAAGCCGAAGAGCACGATTCCAGAAGGATCGCCAGGGCGATCGTGAAAGCGCGGCCCATCAGGGACACCGCGCACCTGGCAACGGTTGTGGCAGGCGCCCGGAAGCAGTGGGGAAGGCAGAAACTGCATCCCGCAACAAAAACGTTTCTGGCGCTGCGGATAGCGGTGAATCGAGAGATGGAGGAACTCGGGCAGTTTCTTTACCGGACCCCTGCCACATTAAATTCGGGCGGAAGGTGGGTAGTGCTGACGTACCACTCGAGGGAAGACCGCCCGGTGAAGCGCGCGTTCCAGGAGGGAGACAAAGCTGGAACGCTGAAAGTGCTCACCAAACACGTGATTGTGCCCAGTGAGGACGAGCAGCAGGCGAACCCAAGATCGCGAAGCGCGAAATTGCGGTGCGCAGAGAAGGTATAACGATGGCGACAGCATACAAGTGGTTCGAGCAATTCCCACAGGGGGACGGCAGCCGATCTGTGGCGACAGAAGCGGCCGCGCGGAGGACGGTGCGGCGTTTTCAGCAACAGATGAGAGATGAAACCCCGGTGAGGCCGACGGTGGAGTTTCCGGTTGGGCGGGGCCAGGTGATCGGGCGGCCGGTGGCGAGCGCGCGAAAGAAGCCGTTGATGACGGAAGTGTTTACGGTGAAGAAGATCGATAATTCGCGGCTGGAGCGGCGCGTGGAGCCGGTGCAGGTCCGGAATTTGTACAAGACATTGGCGCTCGGCGGGCTCATCGCGATTTGCCTGATGGCGTATGTGTATCAACATTTCCGGTGCATCGATTTGAGCTTTCAATTGGAAGATTTGAAGGCAAGACAAGTGCAGGCGCAGACGGCGAACGGGGAAATGAAGCTGGAGATTGCCACCCTGCGGGATCCGCGCCGGATTGACGTAATTGCGCAGCGGCAGTTGGGACTGAAGAGGCCCGACGCGATGCAGGTGCGGGAATATGCGGGCACGGACGGAGCAGAAGTGGCAGCGTTGCAGACAGCGCGCGCGAATCGCATGCCATAAGCAGAAAGAATCCTGGCGCGACGCCGCTATTGTTCCATCACGGATTTACAGAACTACTGGAGTCGAAGCAAGCCGGGAACCATGGAGCAAGAAAAAGTCCACGTCCGTCTATTGATCCTGGCCGGCGTGGCGCTGTTCTGGATCCTGGCGGTATTTGGCCGGGTCGCGTACCTACAACTCTTCTGCCACAGCGAATACCTCGCCAAAGCGCAGCGCCAACAACGGCGCACGATTGAAATCACGCCAAAGCGCGGATCGATTTACGACCACAACATGCAAGCGCTGGCGATGAGCGTGCCGGTGCAATCCGCGTTTGCGGTGCCTGGCGAAGTGAAGGACGTACCGATGGCGTCACGGCTGCTGTCGAGTGAACTCGGCATGTCTGCGGAAGAGGTTCGGGAGAAGCTTGAGTCTGGTGCTTCTTTCGTATGGCTGAAGCGCAAGCTGCCACCGGCGAAGTCGGACGCAATTCAGTCGCTCAACCTGAAGGGCATCTATCTGCTCGAAGAGAATCAACGTTTTTATCCCAAGCGGGACATGGCAGCGCACGTCCTGGGATTCGTAGACGTGGATGAGCACGGATTGGGAGGCATCGAACACGAATACGACAATTTGATCCGCGGACAGGGCGAAAAGATGGTGGTGATGGCCGACGCGCGGCAGAAGATTTATGACGGCGGCGAGGCGCAGCACGATCGTGGGGTGAACACGATACTCACCATAGACGAAAAGATTCAGTACGTGGCGGAAAGGGAACTGGCCGCAGCAATTGCCAAGTTCCACGCGCCCGCGGGTTCGGTGATCGTGCAGGACCCCAATAGCGGAGCGATTCTGGCGATGGCGAATTGGCCAAAATACAACCCGAACGCGCCGCAGGAAGTGACGGCGAATAAGAGAAACAACCGAGCCATCAGCGAGATTTATGAGCCTGGATCAACGTTCAAGTTAATGACGCTGGCGGCGGCATTCGATCAGAACCTGATTCGCGCGGATGAGGTATTCAACTGCGAAAATGGCGCGATAACCGTGGCAGGTCACCTGATCCACGACCACAAGAAGTACGGCATGTTGACGGTGGCGGATATTCTGGCGAATTCGAGCGATGTGGGAGCAATCAAGATTGCGATCCGGTTGGGTTCACCGAAATTTTACGACTACATCCGCGCATTTGGATTTGGAACTCCGACGGGAGTGGACCTGCCGGCGGAGAGCCGGGGACTGCTGCGGAGACTGGAGCACTGGGGCTCGTATTCGATTGCGTCGGTTTCGATGGGCCAGGAAGTGGGCGTCACGCCGCTGCAAATGATTACGGCGGTATCAGCGGTCGCGAATGGTGGACTGCTGTATAAGCCACACATCGTCCAAGAAATGCGGCGAGGCGAGCAGATTCTGCCGCTGGAGGGGCCATCGGTTGCGACAGAACCGAAGCGAGCGATTCGCCCCGAGACCGCGGCAACGCTGCGGCGGTTGATGGAAGGCGTGATTTTGCACGGCACCGGGAAGAATGCCAGGCTGGATGGCTGGACGGCCGGCGGGAAGACTGGGACGGCACAAAAAATCGATCCGGACACGGGAAGATATTCCCCAACGAATGTGATTGCGTCGTTTACGGGATTCGCGCCCATCAACAACCCAGTGGTGACGATCCTGGTGTCTATCGATTCGCCGGCGGGGTATCCGCATGATGGAGCGACGGTGTCGGCACCGGTGTTCAAGAGAATTGCAGAACAGATTTTGCCGTATCTGGATGTTCCGCGCGATGTGCCGCTGAGCGCGCAACTGATTCAAGCGTCCTATAAAGCAAAGAGAAATGATGGGTCCGACGATTCGCTAGACGATTTGACGCCGGTGGATTTCTCCGCACAGCCAGAAGCAACTGAAGAGAAATCTGGAGCCGTGGCAAGCGCGAAAGAGAATTTGGTGAAGATGCCGGAAGTGATGATAGCGGTGGACGAGGGAGGCGATATCGAAGTGCCGGACTTCAGAGGCAAAACCATGCGCGAAGTGACTGAGAACTGCATGAGATTAGGCCTAGAGCCGGTAGTGGTTGGAACACGCCTTGCAGTTCAACAAGTGCCCACCGCGGGATCGAGAGTACGGCGGGGCACCAAGATCACGGTGGAATTTGGAGACCTGCCGGTGAAGGCAGGCAAGTCTCGTTAGGACAAGGTGTTACAGCGCGGATGCGACAAGGATTTGGCGACACGGCAGAGCTGGAAAGGGAAGGCGCAGAGGACCGGCGAAGACAGACTGTGGCTGCGCAGCGACAATACGGGGACGTGAGGCTGGCGACCTTGTTGGAGGGCGTCGAGGTGTGTTCCGCCTCTGCTGCAGCGGCAGAGATCGTGATTCAGCAGGTCACCAACGACTCGCGAAAGGTGCAATCAGGCGCGCTGTTTGTAGCAGTCCATGGCGAAACGACGGATGGAAATCTATTCGCAAAGGATGCTGCGAAACGGGGAGCTGCCGCGGTAGTGAGCGGGACAACGACTCCAGCGGATTGGAATCGGGAGATTCCCTGGATCAAAGTGAGCGAACCGAGGAAGGCGCTGGCAATCACAGCAGCAAATTTCTATGGGCGTCCGACGAATGCATTGCGCCTGGTTGGAGTGACAGGCACAAACGGCAAGACGACGACGACTTCCCTGATCGATTCGATTCTCAAAGCCTCGGGCGCGAAGACGGGACTCTTCGGCACGATTGCGTATCACACGCCTGCCGGAGATAAGCCGGCGCCGAACACCACACCAGAGTCGGTGGATCTGCAGAGTTTCTTTGCGGAGATACGCGACGCGGGCGGAAGTTACGCGACGATGGAAGCGAGCTCGCATGCCCTGGCGATGGATCGTTTATGGGCATGCCATTTTGCTGTGGCGGTATTTACCAACCTGACGCGCGATCACATCGACTTTCACAAAACATTTGAGAATTACTTTGCGGCGAAGCGGCGGCTGTTTGAGGGAACGGGCGCAGGAGCGCCGGACGTTGCCGTGGTGAACACGGACGATGAATGGGGAAAGAAGCTGCTTGGGGTGTCGAAGAAGACCCTGACATATGGATTACAGAACGGGGCAGATTTGAAGGCAAAGAAATTTCAGCTGAGCTTTAACGGGTTGAGTTTCTCGGCGCAGACGCCCAACGGGCCCGTTCAGGTGGAGTCGCCGCTGGTTGGGCGCATCAATGTGTACAACATTTTGGCAGCGATTGGCGCTGGGATCGGCCTGGGTTTTTCGAACCAAGTGATCGAGGCGGGTATCCGCAACCTGCATGCGGTAGCAGGCCGGTTCCAGAGAATCGACCAAGGCCAGCCGTTTCTGGTGGTGGTGGACTACGCGCACACGGATGATGCGCTGGAAAACTTGATCAAAACGGCGAGGGAACTGATCACTAAGGGACGAATCATAACGGTTTTTGGCTGCGGCGGTTCCCGCGACCGCACGAAGCGTCCGATCATGGGCGAGACGTCGGGACGGTTAAGCGATCTGTCGATTCTGACGAGCGACAATCCGCGGCAAGAAGATCCGTTGAAGATCATCAGCGACATTGTGGTGGGCATGCAGAAGTCCGGCGGGAAATACATGATCGAAGCGGACCGCGAGAAGGCCATCAATCTGGCTATAGAGGAAGCGCGAACGGGAGACATCGTTTTGCTGGCGGGGAAGGGTCACGAGGATTACCAGATTTTTGCGGACCACACGATTCACTTCGATGACCGCGAAGTGGCGCGGAAGGCGCTGGCCAATCGTGGGTATGCGGAAACGCCGAAAAGTGGCGGAGGGTTTGGCACGTAGCGCACTTGTCTGGTGATTGCGCGAGGGAAGGATGAGGGCCTGCGAGCCAGAGCAGTGATTGGCGAACAAAGGAGGAACCCTCTGAGAACGCGCGGAGAAGTGCGATTTGCTTTGGGAAGAACCCTCGGGAAAGCCAACCTATTGAGGCGACTATGCGGTGGACGGTTACACAAGTGGCTGACGCAGTGGCGGGCAAGCGCGGGAACGGAGTCGACGCCGTGGCCCGGGTGGCCGGTGTGTCGATTGATTCTCGCACGCTACGTCCCGGAGAACTGTTCATCGCGATACATGGTCCGAGTCACGATGGACACGACTATGTGGCCGACATATTCGAAAAAGGAGCAGTGGCGGCGGTGGTGGCGGAACCGCTCGTCTCGCGCTACCCGGGATGGATCCAGGACCGATGCATCGCCGTGGCAGACACGCTCGAGGCATTGCACAACCTGGCGCGGGCAGTGCGGAAGCAGTGGGGTAAAAAGATTTGCGGGATCACGGGTTCGGTGGGAAAAACCACAACGAAAGAGATCCTGGCGGCACTGCTTGGTACGAAGCTACGGGTCCTGAAGAGTGAAGGAAATTTCAATAACGAATATGGCTTGCCGCTGACGATTTTCCGGCTGGAGCCCGAACACGACGTGGCGGTGCTGGAAATGGGGATGTCGTTTCCGGGCGAGTTGAAGAGGCTGGCGGCGATTGCCTTGCCAGATGTTGCGATTGAGACGCGCGTGGCACCTGCGCATCTGTTGAACTTTTCGTCGGTGGATGAGATTGCGTTGGCGAAGCGCGAGCTGGTTGAGGGGCTGCACGGGGCGTCGTCGCTGGCGGTATTAAACGCGGATGACGCGCGTGTGGCCGCGATGGCAAGCGTGGCGCCGGGGCGCGTTGTGTTTTACGCCGTGGAAAAGCCGGCTGAGTTCAAGGCTGAGGACATTGAGGACCGCGGGGCACTAGGGTCTTCGTTCACTTTTGTGCACGAAGGAAAGAAGACGCGACTGGAACTGGCGCTGCCGGGGCGGCATGTGGTTTCCAATGCTTTGGCCGCAATGGCGGCAGCAAGCGAATGGAAGATTGGAGTGGCAGAAGCTGCGCGTGTGTTCCGGGAACTGAAGACGCCGGCGATGCGCGGGGAGCTGATCCGGTTCACGAATGGATTTGCGCTGATCAACGATTCGTACAACTCGAGCCCCGCGGCGCTGCAAGCAATGGTGAGCCTGCTGGCCGCGACACCGGGATTTGAGCGGCGGATCCTGGCGGCGGGGGAGATGCGGGAACTGGGTCCGAGTTCGCCAAAGCTGCATCGCGAAGGCGGCGAGTTTGCGGGGAGAACCGGCAAGATTGATTTCGTGATTGGCGTGCAGGGAGATGCGGCGCAAATCGTCGAAGGTGCGGCAGCAGCAGGAGTGCCACGGGAGCACGTGCGATTCTTTGCGACGCCAGGGGAAGCCGCAGCGTTTCTGGTGGATTTTGTGAAGGCTGGCGACTTGCTACTGGTGAAGGGGTCCCGTAGCGTGAAGATGGAGCGCGTTGTGGAAGCGATGCTCGGGCGATTTGCTCCGGTGGATGCGCCTTCGAATGCAGGAGTGGGGCACTGAGATGCTCTACTACCTGCTCTACCACATACTGCAGAAATATTTCAGTCCGCTGAACGTGTTCCGCTACATCACCGTGCGCACGGTGTACGCGAGTCTGACGGCGATGTTTCTGGCGCTGGTGTTCGGGCCGTGGTTGATCCGGAAGTTACGCGAACTCCAGATCGGCCAATACATTCGCGAAGAGGGGCCGCAGGAGCATAAGAAAAAGGCGGGAACACCGACGATGGGCGGCGTGCTGATTGTGCTGTCCACGGCAGTGCCGGTGCTGATGTGGGCGGACCTGTCTAACATTTTCGTTTTGCTGGCGCTGTTCGCGTTGCTGTCGTTTGCGTCGATCGGATTCATTGATGATTACGCAAAAGTGGCGAAGCGGCGAAATCTGGGGCTAACGGGAGCAAAGAAAATTCTGCTGCAGATCGGGGTTAGCACATTTGTTGGTGTGGTGCTGCTGGCGCTTTCGGCGTATAGCGCGTATTCCACGCAATTGATGGTGCCGTTCTTCAAGAGATTCCATCCGGATTTGGTGATACACAGCTTGCGCCACGTGCCGTACTTCTGGCCGCTGGCGTTTGTTCCTTTTTTGCTTTTCGTGCCGGTGCTTGTGATTACGGGCAGTTCGAACGCGGTGAATCTGACGGACGGGTTGGATGGATTGGCGATCGGGTGCACGGTGATTGCGGCGGGCGCGTTGACGGTGCTGACGTATGTGAGCAGCAACTACCGCTGGGCGAATTATCTCGAGATTCAATATATCCCACGGGTGGGAGAGCTGACGGTGTTTTGTGGGGCGCTGGTGGGCGCGTCGCTGGGGTTTCTTTGGTACAACGCGCATCCCGCGGAAGTGTTCATGGGAGACGTGGGATCGTTGGCGCTGGGTGGAACGCTAGGCACGGTGGCGGTGATCATCAAGCAGGAAGTGCTGCTGCTTTTTGTCGGCGGCATTTTCGTGATCGAGGCGCTGTCGGTGATTCTGCAGGTGGGGTCGTTCAAGTTGAGGGGAAAGCGGATTTTCCGGATGGCGCCGATCCATCACCACTTTGAGTTGTTGGGCTGGAGCGAGAGCAAAGTGATTGTGCGTTTCTGGATTGCGGCGCTGGTGTTCGCGTTGTTCGCGCTGACAACTTTGAAATTGCGGTAGAGAGATGCCGGGATCGATTGAGTTGCGGAAGATGCGCGTGCTGGTGGTGGGGCTGGCACGAACGGGAGTGGCTACGGCATTGTTTTGCGCCAAGCACAACGCGATCGTGACGGCAACGGATATGCGGGCGGAGAGCGAGTTGGGCGACGCGGCTGCGAAGCTGCGCGAGGCAGGAATAACGCTGGAGCTGGGCGGTCACCAGGAGAAGACATACTTGGCGCAGGATTTGATCATACCGAGCCCGGGAGTGCCAGCGGATGATGTATTCCTGGCAAAGGCGCGAGCGAAGAAGATCACGGTGTGGAGCGAAATCGAACTGGCGTACCGGTTCATGGAAGGCGAGCTGATCGGGATTACGGGCTCGAACGGAAAGACGACGACGACAACGCTGGTGCACCACATCCTGAAGTCGGCCGGAAAGCACGCGATTCTTGCGGGCAATGTGGGAACCGCGCTGATTTCTGTTGTAGAGCAGATGAACGCGCAGACGTGGTCGGTGGTGGAGTTAAGCAGCTTTCAGCTGGAGCTGACGGACCGGTTCCGCCCGGATATCGGTGTGTTCCTAAATTTGACTCCCGATCATCTGGACCGCCACAAAACGATGGAAGCGTATGCGTCGGCGAAGAAGCGAATTTTCGAGGAACAAACGGAATTGGATGCGGCGGTGTTGAATGCCGACGACGCGCCGACGGTGGAACTGGCTCCGAAGAAGCCGCAGGTGTTCTGGTTTAGCCGCAAAGAGGCCGTGAATCAAGGGGCGTGCGTCCGTGACGGCGACATCGTGATTGTGCATCGCGGAAAAGAAGAGTTTGTGATGAAGGTGAGCGAGATACCGCTTCAGGGCGGGCACAATGTGGAAAATGTGCTGGCAGCTGTGGCTGCAGCTCGGCTCGCGGAAGTGGATGCGGGGACAATCCGCGGCGCGGTGCAAAATTTTAAAGGGGTGGAGCACCGGCTGGAATTCGTTGCTGAGATCGGCGGCGTACGCTATTTCAACGATTCAAAAGCGACAAACGTGGACGCGACCTTGAAAGCGCTGGATGCATTCCCGGGAAGAGTTTTGATCATTCTGGGGGGAAAAGATAAGGGTAGCGACTACACCGTGTTGCAGAAGCCGCTGCGGGAGAAGGCAGTGCTTGCGCTTTTGATCGGTGCGGCTGCGGACAAGATTGAAGGGCAGATTAGCGGCAGCGTGGCGATCGAGCGTGCCGGGACGATGGAACGCGCGGTGGAGATTGCCTCGGATGCGGCACAGCCCGGAGATGTAGTGCTGCTGGCTCCGGCGTGTGCGAGTTTTGATCAATTCGAGAATTACGAGCAGCGGGGAAGAGTATTCAAGGAGTTGGTGAGAAGGCTGGGGCGGTAGTCGAAAAGAGAGATTCCTCACTTCGCAGACTCCGTTCGGAATGACGGATGGCAGGTCTGAGGGAAGGTGCATTGTGGTGAGAAGGGCTGAGACGGACAAGTGGTTGTTTGGAGCGACCATTGTGCTGTGCTTGCTGGGCGCGGTGATGATTTTCAGCGCATCGGCAATGGTGGCGAAAGAACAGTACGGGCATTCGTACTATTTTGTGCTGCGGCAATCGGTATGGCTGCTGGCAGGGCTTGCGGGAATGTTCGCGCTGATGAAACTCGATTACCACAAGCTGAGGCAACCGGCGGTGGTCTATACCGTGATTTGCGCGGTGCTGGTTCTGCTGGTCTTGGCGCTGCTGATGAGCAAATCACACGCAACGCACCGCTGGATCCGGTTCGGACCAGTCGGCATACAACCATCGGAAGTGGCGAAGCTGGGCGCGATTCTGTACCTGGCGTGGTTTTTGGATTTGCGGCGCCGCGGTTCAACGAGCCTGGGTTTTCGCCAAGACGACCTGGTGCAGACAATTTTGCCAGCCGTGGCTCCCGTGTTGTTCTGCGTAGGGCTGATTGTCTTGCAGCCGGACTTGGGGACTTCGGTGGATATCGTACTGATCATGACTGCAATTTTGTTTGTTGCCGGGCTATCGTGGAAATGGTTGGGCGTGGGCGCAGCCGTAGCGGCGCCGGTGCTGTTCGTGTTGATCGCATTTGTCTCGTACCGGCTGGTGCGGGTGTTGTCGTTTCTCCATCCGGATAAAGATTCGCAAGGCGCGGGATTTCAGTTAATGCAATCGCTGATTGCCGTTGGCTCCGGCGGATTTACGGGTGTTGGGTTGATGGAAAGCAAGCAGAAGCTATTTTATCTGCCGGAAGCGCACACCGATTTCATCTACGCGGTCATTTGCGAAGAGCTGGGATTCCTCGGCGCCGTAGTGGTGATCACTCTGTTTGCGATCTATGGATATCGCGGAATGCGAGCGGCATTCAATGCGCCGGATGGATTTGGCCGGATGCTCGCCTTAGGCGTGACGGCTATGGTGATTTTTCAGTCGCTGATCAATTTTGCGGTGGTGCTGGGGATGATGCCCACGAAGGGAATTCCTTTGCCGTTTGTGAGCTATGGCGGGTCGAGTTTGCTAGTGATGTTGCTGGCAACGGGTGTGTTGCTGAACGTGGCGCACCAGGGGAGCAGTGGCGGGGAGATTCGGGCCTGAGAGGCGGCGCGTGAAGCTCTTGATTGCGGGAGGAGGAACGGGCGGGCACGTATTTCCGGCGGTCGCGATTGCGAAGGAATGGCTGTCGCGGGGAGCCGAGCGCGAAGTGGTACTCGTCGGAACGCAACGAGGGATCGAGATGAAGCTGGTGCCCGCGGCGAGATTGCCGCTCGAAACGATTCGCGCAGCGGGATTGAAAGGCAAAGGCGGAATGACGCTGGTGAAGAATTTGTCGATGCTGGTTCCGGGAATGATGGATGCATTCGCGATCCTGCGTAAGCACAAGCCGGTGGTGGCGTTCGGCGTGGGTGGGTATGCGGCTGGGCCCATGATGCTGGCGACGTGGCTGAGCGGAGTTCCGAATGTGATTTTCGAGCCGAATGCCGAGCCGGGATTCACGAACAAAGTGCTGGCGCGGCTGGCGAAGCGGATTGCAACGGGTTACGCCGTGTCGGCGGGTACGTGGGGCAAGAAAGCGGTTGTCACCGGAAATCCCGTGCGAGCGGAATTTTTCGAGATTCCTTCTCGGAAACCGGAGAAGCCTTTTCGTTTGCTGATTACCGGGGGGAGCCAAGGGGCGAGACCCATCAACCGAACGTTTATCGCCGCTGCGGAGCTGTTGGCCGCGAGAAAGCAAGAGATGCGAATGGTGCACCAGACGGGCGAGCGCGATTATAATGATGTCTCGGCGGCGTACGCGAAAAACGGAATGGAAGTGGAAGTGGCGCCGTTCCTGACCAACATGGCGGAACGGTTCGCATGGGCGGACGTGATCGTTTGCCGCTCCGGCGCTATCACCGTGGCTGAAGTAGCAGCGGCGGGGCGCGCGGCGATTTTTATTCCGTTTGGCGCGGCGACGGACAGTCATCAACTACGGAATGCGCAGGAGATGACGAAGGCAGGCGCGGGACGATTGATCGCCGAACCAGAGCTGACGCCGGAGCGCCTGGCCAAAGAGATTTTCACTCTGCTGGACCAGCCCACAGAGATGGAAGTATTGGGGAAGAAAGCGCGCAGCCTGGCCCACCCTCACGCGGCGCGAGAAATCGTTAATTTGATAGAAGAGGCTGTGAAGCCGAGAGGGCGCTAATGGTGTCGTTTCGCAATTTTCAAAAGATTCATCTGGTGGGCATCGGTGGAATCGGCATGAGCGGGATCGCCGAGGTGCTGCTGACGTTGGGATATTCGGTGTCCGGCTCGGACGTGAAGCCTTCGACCATCACGGAGCGGCTGCAGGATTTGGGCGCGACAATTTTTGAGGGACATCACGCGGAAAACATAGAAGGCGCGCATGTGGTCGTAGTGTCGTCGGCCGTGAACATCGACAATCCGGAAGTCGTGGAAGCGCACAAGAAAAAGATTCCGGTGATTCCGCGAGCGGAGATGCTGGCGGAGTTAATGAGGCTGAAGTACGGCATCGCGGTAGCCGGTGCCCATGGTAAGACCACGACGACGTCAATGGTGGCGTCGATTCTGGCAGCGGCGCATCTGGACCCGACATTTGTTGTGGGGGGGCGGGTGAACCAAGCGGGAACGACGGCGCGAGTGGGGAAGGGCGAATTTTTCGTGGTCGAAGCGGACGAGAGCGACCGGACGTTCCTGATGTTTGCGCCCGTGGTTGCGGTGGTCACGACGATTGATCGCGAGCACCTGGATCAGTATTCGTCCCTCGAAGATATCCAGGGTGCGTTCGTGCAGTTTGTGAATCGCGTTCCGTTCTATGGGGCGGCGGTGCTCTGTCTGGACGAACCGAACGTGCAAGCGATTATTCCCGAAGTGAAGCGGCCGATTATCACGTATGGGGTGTCCAACCAAGCGGACCTGGTGATCAGCGACATCGAATTGAAAGGTCTGGGAAGCACGTTCCGCCTGACTTATAAGGGCGACGATCTGGGGATTTTTCACCTACCGCATCCGCCGGGGATCCACAACGTGAGGAATGCCGCGGCGGCCGCAGGCGTCGCTCTGTACCTGAACGTGGGAGCGGATCTGATTCGCGAGGGTCTGGCAAAGTTTGCGGGAGTGGGGCGGCGTTTCGACATAAAAGGCGAGGTGAATGGAATCACCGTGGTGGACGACTATGGCCACCATCCAGCAGAGATCAAGGCGACGTTGGAAGCGGCGAAGGGGTGCAAGTTCAATCGTTTGCTGGTGCTCTTTCAACCTCACCGGTACAGCAGGACGCAGCATTTGTGGAATGAATTTGTGTCGGCGTTCAACCTTGCGGACATACTGGTGCTCCTCGACATCTACGCGGCGAGTGAAAGCTCGGTGGAGGGTATAACCAGCGAGGCGCTGGCGGCAAGCATTCGCGACGCGGGTCACAAAAATGTCTATTACTACCGCTCGATGCAGGATGCGATTGAGTTTCTGTTGAGAGAAGCACGAAGGGGCGACGCGATCATGACGATTGGGGCAGGGAATGTGAGCCGGGCAAGCAATGAATTGGCGGTGTTGCTGGGATCGGAGCTAAAGGTGCACGAGCGGACCGCCTCGGAAGGTGGTCCCTACAAAGGCGAGCGGAACTAAGGATGCGCATTGCGAATGAGCGACTGCTTGGAATGCTTCCATCTCTGGGCGTGGAGAGGGAAGCAGGTGTGTCGCTGGCGAAGTTGACTTCGCTGGGGATCGGCGGAACGACGGATTTGCTGCGGATTCAAAGGCACGAAGCGATCCCGGACTTGCTGAAGGTTTTGGACAGCGAAGGGATTTTGCACAAATTCCTGGGAGGCGGGTCGAACCTGCTGGTGATTGATGGAGAACTGCCATTTGTTGTGCTGCAGCTTGGGCCAAAAGAGCCAGGCGTGGTGATTGAAGGCGATTTCGCGCTGGTCGATGCGGCTGCGGATCTGGGGCGGACGGTGACTTTTTGTGCCAAGCAGAATCTAGGCGGGATGGAAGGACTGATCGGAGTACCTGGGACAGTGGGCGGTGCGCTGCGGATGAATGCAGGCGCGTATGGAATCGAGATTGGAGCCTACGTGCGCGAGGTTCAGGTGTATCGAGCGGCAAAACATAAGATTGAAACGCTGCGTGGCGATCAAATTTCATTCGAATACCGGCACACTTCGTTTGCACCGGATGATATGATGCTGGCAGTGAAGCTCGAACTTCCCTCCAAGCCGTACGCGGAAATCCTGCAAGGCATTCGCATCTGCAACGAAAAGAGGCGCGCCAGCCAGCCGCTGGGGCAAAAAAGTGCTGGATGCATCTTCCGTAACCCTGCGGGCGGTTCTGCGGGCCGCATGATTGACGAATTGAGGCTCAAGGGGCATTCCATGGGAGGTGCGCGAGTCAGTGAGCGGCACGCAAACTTCTTCGTAAACACGGGGAAAGCCAGCGCCGCGGACATGCTGGCGTTGATTGCGGACGTGCGCGGGCGTGTGGAAAAGAGTTTTGGAGTGACTCTTGAAAACGAGGTGGTGGTGTGGAACGCGTAAAGCCCATACAGCGGAACGCCTCGGCCGCCACGGCGGCGGAGCAGGAAACGTACCGGCCGGAGTTGATGACCGACGACGAGCCGCGGTATTTGCGTCGTCAAAAACCGGTGGAAATACGCAGAAAGAAGTTCAGCGGGAAGACCTGGCCTTTTTACCGCCGCGTTCTGGTGGGAACAGTAATTGGCGGAGTTTTTGTGGCCACCGTGGGATTTGCAACGCGGTACCTGCTGTACTCTCCGCAGTTGCTGCTGCTGAAGCCCGACCAGATCGACGTGCAGGGCAATCATTTCGTCGGCAAGGAAGACGTACAGAAGCTATTCGTTCATGACCGGAATCGCAGTTTGGTGAGGATACCGCTGGATGCGCGGCGCATACAGATTGAGGAGTTGCCGTGGGTGGAGTCGGCAAGCCTGCAGAGGGTTCTTCCGAACCAGTTGCGGGTGTTCATTACGGAACGCACGCCGATTGCATTTTTCCGGAATGGAACGGAACTGGTGCTGATTGATGCGCACGGGGTATTGCTCGATCGTCCCGATGGTGAAGACTTCCATTTTCCAATCGTAACGGGCTTGAGCGACAACATGCCACGGGAAGAGCGCGAAAAGCGGATGAAAACGTATCAGGAGTTCATCAAGAGCGTGGATCTGGTGAAGGCCGGATCTTCGGACAATGTCAGCGAACTGGATTTGAGCAACCCGCGCGACTTGCGTGCTGTTCTGACGGGACTGGGAGGCGGGCAAAACGCCGGCGGCGTAACCGTGCATTTTGGTCTCGGCGAGTTCACGCGAAAGTATCAGATGCTGGTCGAGAATTTTGCGCAGTGGCAGGCGAATGCAGGGCAAGTGCGGTCGATCGATCTTCAGTATGCGAAGCAAGTGGTGGTGAACCCCGACACCAGCACGGTCGCTTCGAAGCAAAAATAGGGATTCGGCAGGAGAGCGACTTGGCGAAGAAAGACAAATATCTGGTCGGGTTGGATATCGGGAGCACAAAAACGTGCGTGCTTCTGGCGGAATTAGATGGCGAGCAGGTGCGGTTCTTGGCGTTGGGTGCGGCGGAGTCGAAGGGTTTGCGCAAAGGGCTGATTGTCAATCTGGATTCGACGGTGAGTTCGATTCGACGAGCCGTGGAAGAGGCAGAAGGCGTAGCGAATGTGCCGGTGGAGTCGGCGGTAATTGGCGTTGCCGGCGGGCACGTGCGTGGGGTGAACAGCCGTGGTGGAGTTTCGCTGGGGCCGCGGCCTCGGGACATCGAACGAGAAGACGTGAAGCGGGCTATCGACACGGCGCGGAACATCGCATTGCCGGAAGATCGCGAGGTTTTGCATGTGTTGCCGCACGAGTTTCTGGTGGATGCGCAGGCGGGGATTCACGACCCAATCGGCATGGTCGGGCAGCGGTTGGAAGCGAACGTGCACATCGTGACGTCGTCGAGTTCGGCTACGCAGAATCTGGTGACCGCCGCGAACAAGTCGGGAATTTTGATCAGCGACACGGTGCTGGAGCCGTTGGCGTCTGCGGAGTCGTGTCTGACCCAGGATGAAAAAGATCTGGGCTGCTGCTTGCTGGATATCGGGGGCGGGACCACGGAGTGGGTGGTGTACGGCGGAGGAGTGGTGCGCCACACGGGTGCGGTCCCCATCGGCGGCGACCATTTCACGAATGACCTGGCGGTGGGTCTGCGGACTCCGATTCCGGAGGCAGAACGGATCAAGAAGCATCACGGAGTGGCGGCGGCATCGTTGATGCGTACCGATGATGCCATCGAGATTGCGAGTGTAGGGGACCGTCCGCCTCGGACGATTTTCACTCGAATGCTGACGGAAATCATCGAGCCGAGATCGCAGGAGTTGTTGGGGATGATTGCGGACGATTTGCAACGAGCGGGACTGACGAAGCAGATTCCCGCTGGATTCGTGATGGCGGGCGGCGGCGCGCTGTTAAACGGTCTGTTGGAGATGATCGAGGACGGCTTCCACCTGCCGGCGCGAATTGCGGAACCGCGGGGAATTTTGGACCTGCCGGAGCAGGTGGCTGTGCCGGAATATGCGACCGCGGTCGGGCTGGTGCTATACGCGGCGAAAGCCCGGAGGTCGGTTCCTGTAAAAGGCAATTTAGTGTCGAAGCTGCGGTCGATGTTTGCGGGAGCATAGGCTCCTTGGGCAGTGGGTCGGCATACGCAGGAAGAGCCAAAAATGGGCGTTTTTCCACAGGCTAGAAAACTGGAGTGTGGAAAGGCATTTACCTGCGATTTATAAAAGAATTTCACCAGCCGGAAAGGGGCAAGCATGACAGCAAAAGACGCAGGAATCCGGATGAGCTTCAGCGAGGAGCTTTCGCCGGCGAAGCTCAAGGTGATCGGTGTCGGCGGGGGCGGATGCAACGCCGTCAACCGAATGATCCGAGCGAAAGTGGAGGGCGTGGAGTTTATCACCGCGAATACGGACCTGCAGGCGTTGAAGCTGTCGCAGGCTCCGGTGAAGTTGCAGTTGGGCGCGAAGCTCACGAAAGGATTGGGTGCGGGCGCAAATCCCGAGGTGGGGCGGAAGGCGGCGCTCGAAGATACGGAGAAGATTATCGAGGCGCTGGAAGGCGCGGACATGATCTTCATCACTGCCGGACTTGGCGGGGGCACGGGAAGCGGCGCGGCCCCGGTGGTGGCTTCGCTGGCCAGCGAGCTTGGCGCACTGAGTGTGGCGGTGGTGACGAAGCCGTTTGCGTTTGAAGGCAAGCGGCGGATGTTGCAGGCGGAGCAAGCGCTACAGGAGTTGGTGGGTGTCGTCGACACCGTAATCGTGATTCCGAACGAGCGGCTGATGGAAACCGTAGAGCCGGGGACGAGCTTCTTCGACGCGTTTCGAATTGCCGACGACATTTTGCGGCAAGCGGTGCAGGGAATCTCGGACATCATCACGGTTCCCGGAATCATCAATCGGGACTTTGCCGACGTGAAGGCCATCATGCACGGGCAGGGCTACGCGGTGATGGGCACGGCGATGGCGAGCGGGGCAAGCCGCGCCGTCGATGCGGCCAACCGGGCAATTTCCAGCCCGTTGCTGGAAGACAATTCGATTCAAGGAGCACAGGGAATCCTGATCAACATTTGCGGCAGCTCGTCACTGTCGCTGCAGGAAGTACATGAAGCTTCAAGCGTGATCCAAAAGGCCGCGCACGAAAACGCGAACATCATTTTCGGCGCGGTGATGGACGACAACATGAAGGACATGGTCAAGATCACGGTGATCGCGGCTGGGTTCAAGGACGCTGGGAAAAAGCAAGCCGTGCAGAAGCCGTCGTTCATGCCGAAAACGTGGAAGGCTGGGCGTGACGTGCCGACGCAGACGGAGTTGACGGTGCAAGCGCCGCCGAACGTAGTGCATCAGGTTGCGCAAAACGTGCGGGACGTTCAGCCGGAAGTGCAGAAAGACGACTTGGATGTGCCGACATTCCTTAGGCGGCAGGCGCAAAAGGCCTGAGAACCGTTCCAGAAAATGGAAAGAAGTGATGGGGCACGTAACTAGCGTGCCCTTTTTCTTTGGCCAAACAAATGCGCGGAATCAACAGCTGTGGAATGGCGATTTCGTGTGGCGTGAGTTACGAAGCGAGCGAGTGCGCCTGCAAGCAGCGTTTCATTGTGTGAATTTCAGATTCGAATCTGGCCAGGTTGTTGCTGCCATACGGCAGGACCGTACCTAGTCCGGAATGGAATTCCCTGGCTTGGGTTTCCGCAGCGATTTTCGCGATGTTGCCGGAATGAAGACCCGCACCCGGCACAATGGTGATACGCTGCGCCGCTGCGCCGACGAGTTTGCGAAGGACGCCGGCACCTTCGGGAGCGCCCGCGGCTCCGCCGGAAGTGAGGATGCGAGTAGCACCGGTTTCAAGCACGTGTTCAAGAGCACGAAGAAGATCTGGGGTGTGATCGAAAGCGCGGTGGAAGGTCACGTCGAGTGGGCGAGCGGCTTCGACCAGTTCGCGAGTGCGTTCGATATCTACAGTTCCATCCTCCTGAAGAATCCCGAGCGCGACGCCGTCGAGTGCGAGATCCCGGACGGTGGCAATGGAGCGAAGCATGACAGCAAATTCGGCGTCGGTGTAAACAAAGTTGCCCGCTCGGGGGCGAATGATGGCGAACACCGGGATTTCAACTTCTTCGTGAATCTTGCGGATTGTGGCGACCGGCGGAGTGACGCCACCGCTAACCAGTTCGGCGCAGAGTTCGAGACGATCGGCACCGCCACGTTCGGCAGCCAGAGCGGTGTCCAGAGATTCGACAGTGATTTCTAGCAGGCGTTCGGCGAGCATCTGGAGCCTCAGGGAGGTGAGGACCTATATACTCCGGAGCGTGGTGGGATGCAATGGGTAAGAAGACGCCAGATGGAAACCCGTCGAACTCGCAGTCGACGAAAGGGCCTTAAGAGTTCCAGGAAACGCGGCTAAATTGTTTTTTGCGAGATTCCCATTGGTCACCCGAGAGAACCCGCGGCGCGACTTCGATCAGTCGAGGTGTAAGTTTAAAGACACTGGCGGCATTCCAAGGATGGCCGTCTCGCGTGCGGTATTCGCGAACATTCAATGCGTCCGCCATGCTCTTAAAGGACACGTCCTGGACAATCATCTCGGTCAGAAAACGGAGAGTCTCCATTTCTTGCGGATCGTCTTCCAGATGGCGACAGTCGGAAGCGATGCGAAGGCCGAAGGGGATTTCCTCTGACCCTGGAGCGTCGAGTTCGCCTGGAAATTCCTGCGGGGCATCGCCGGGGACCTCAATCTCGCGCTCCCATTCCAGGGCCACGAGCTTCCACCCGGCGTCATGCATGCGGGAAAGATAGGTGGCCGTAGGGAGAATCGTGATTTTCTCGCGAATGCGGTCTACTTTCTTCATGGCGCCTCCGAGCGGTTATGGGACCACCACCGGCGAAAGGAGCAATTCCAGTACCAGGCATTGGGCAGACGTAAATGAAAGAAAATGCTGACTGCTACAGGCTTGGCCGCAAGATAACTCGTGATCGGTCTGTCCGGTTGCGGGAAGGGCATGTCGCGGCCGTGGGACATTGTCAGGGCAGGACCTATCGGGAGACGCTGCCGAAAAGCAGCTTCGAGACAAATATCTCAGTGGCGGTCGATATCGGCCCGGCTAGAGGTCATTCTGACTTGGCTGGCAAAAACCCGATAGTTCAAGAAGTTGCTGCGACACCAGTACACCTTGCCTTTGAATTCCGCTTGGGTTTTCATGGAAAGGGGAACGAGTCGGCGCGAATCGCCCTGGCGCTCGAGCCAGCCGTACGTCATGACTGCCTCATAGTTCTTCCAGTTTCCCGGTAGATCGTAGCGTTCCGACATGTGGAGAATATTGCCATCTTGATCTGTCCAGACCTCTCCATAGCACTCAACGTTCACGTCCTTATTGACGGAAAAGAAGCCTAGGTCGAGGCTCGAACGCCAGTGGCAGACGTCATCTTCCACGGAGCCACGATATCGAAAGACCTTGAGTGACTGTCCTTCGACGATCGAATCCGGCATGGCCTCGATGGCGACACGCGGGTTGCCGGCAATCAGTTGAGGCAACTCCGACCATTCGCCGCCGGGAACGATGGTTGTGTTTAGCGGAGGGAAAGGAATGTCGCGCAGGTCTTGCGTTCCTTCCGGGTACTTGCGGAATTTCTGATAGCCGTCGATGACGCGAATTTCGTAGGCTGCCGAAGCAGCAACGGGCTTTGCCTGCGAGCCCCACTCAATCGTTTGGACGGCGACGAAGTTCTGTATGCTGTTGGCCAGTTGTTGGGCTTTCCCGCGAAGGACGGTGATGGCAGGAGGCTCCTGGGAGCGGAATTGAAGCGCATGCTCCTGGGACGAGGGAGAAATCTGAGGATACAGGTCCATGGCAATTGACGGTTGGGGCGTTTGTGCGGGAGGGAAAAGGAGTCTTGCGAGCTCAGGATGAACTCTGCTGACGAAATCGAAGAGGGACTGCGCTGGAACAGCGAAAACCATCCATTGCTCGTAGTCGGCGATGGCGCTGACGACTCCGACAATCCTCTGAGAGCGGCGGTCGACGACAATTCCACCACTGGAGCCGGGGCGAATCTTGTGACCTTCGATGGACTCATATTCGAAGGCAAAAAGGCCAGAGGCCGCTTCTCCGACGAAACGACCGTTGAATTTGAGAAGGCGTCGATCGTGCCAGACGCCTTCGAGAGGGTAAACATAAATGTCGACGGGCTGTCCAGGTTCGGGAGGATCGAGAGTGAACTCGGCGCCACGATGACCGCGAAGAGGATATTTCAGTTCGAAGAGGGCGAGATCGCGCGAATAGTTGAAGCGAAGCGACGAACCATTTGCAAAAGGAACTGTGGCCGCCTCTTTATCGTGTGGGCCCGTGGCGAGACGGGTCTCGATAATCCGGTCTCCCGCGATTTTATGAGGCTTGGCCATCGCTTCGACGTGGTAGTTGGTGCAGAGGAAACGGCATGCTGGATCGAGACAGAAAGCTGTGCCGTATTCGATCTGGAGCCCCGAGGAATTGAATTTCAGTTCGGAGACTTTGAGAACGGTTTTGTCGAAATCCGGCGCGGGCGGTGTATTGAGGGATGAAGTCCCGGAATGAGATTGCTGCGAGGGCGCGTTGCATGGAGTGAAGGAAAGAACGGTTAGTGCGAAAAGCAACTTCCGCGTCATGGCTCACCGAAAAGACTCGTGCCGAGTCAATGGCGGCAGGTTGCAGAATGAGTTCCATCGGGAAGCGTTGAAAAATGGAGTGGTTAGAACAATGAGGGATATGCGGATCGTTTCGATTCGAAATGCGAGTCCCGAATTGGTTTCAGGAGTCTTCGAATGCGAATCTTGAACGGCTTTCTTTCAAGTGACTGTCATGCCGCTCGAAGGCAAGCGCCGCCGTCACATCACAAAGCGGGGTGGGTTGTGCTAGAGTTTGCGTATCAATTGGTCTCTTCCCACACACGAAATACTTCGACGGGGAGCACACCACGAAGGAGACCGTATGAGCAAAACAAGAATTTGGGCAGGTGTTTGCGTGGCGGTGATCGCGATGATGGGCAGCGGGTGTCAGCAGCCATACCACCAGCAGGAAGAAAAATACATTTTGGTTGCGGCGAATGTCGGCTTGCCGTATTGGCAGGAGGCGCAGGCTGGATTGAACGACGTTGGCAAGACCGCGGGAGTGAAAGTTGAACTGGTGGGGCCGGCGTCATTTTCGCCTGCAGAAGAGTTGCAGGCGTTTAAGGATGCCGTAGCGCAGAAACCCTCGGGAATTCTCGTGTCGGTCACAGACCCGAAGGCGTTCAAGGAGCCCATCGACGCGGCGATCATGGCCGGAATTCCAGTGGTTTGCATTGACGCGGATGCACCGGATTCGAGGCGCGTGCTTTTCATTGGCACCGATAATTTTCGCGCGGGACAAGAGAGCGGCAAACGAATGGCGGACTTGCTGGGCGGGCAAGGACGCGTGATTGTGGTTGGACTGGGCGGCCAGCTCAATACGGAAGACCGTGCGCGCGGCGTCGAAGACGTACTAAAGAAGTATCCGGGTGTGAAAGTGATTCAAAGCATAGACGGGAAAGGCGACCCGCGGGTGACCTTTGACGCCATCTCCGCATTGCTACAAAAGAAAGAAAAATTCGACGGAATTATTGCGCTCGAAGCAACCGGCGGCGGCGGAGCGGCGGACGCTCTGCACCGGCTTGATATGACGGAGAAGATCAAGATTGTGGCGTTCGATAAAGACCCGCAGACGCTCGAAGGAATCGAGCGGAAGTGGATCACTGCGACAGTGGTGCAGAAGCCATATGTGATGGCGTTCTATGGGGTGCGATTCGCGGATGACTTGCATCATAACGCCGTGCACGAGTTCAAAGACTGGGCGACCGCGCCCGCTGCGCCATTACCAACGTTTGTCGATACGGGAACCGCCATTGTGGATACGGGTAATCTGTCGGCCTTCCGGAAGGCACTTGCGGAGCATCCAAAGTCTCCGCTGCAGTAGAATCTCAGGCGAGGCCGTAAGCGGCAAAAGCGACGATGGAGGCGATGCCAAGTCCGGAGCCGAGTAACGCTCCGGCGAGGACGTCACTTAGGAAGTGCATGCCCAAGACGATGCGTGAAAGGGCGATGCTGATCGCCAAGAAGTAAAGCGGCCATTCAAGGGTGGGGTAAAAATAACTGACAACCAGCGCGATAGAGAAGGCGGTCATCGTGTGCCCGGATGGAAACGAAAACTGGTCGGGGGGCAGAATGGTGGCCCAGCAGTGAGGCTGCAACTGGCAAGGACGGGAGCGACGGCTGAGGTTTTTGAGCGCTTTGAAGACGAAGATTCCCAGAATAGCGGCCGAACCGGCGGCGCCGACAGCGGAGTAACCTCGCGCGCCACCGAAGGCGAGCAGAATGGCTCCCAGAGTGTACCAGAGCCAGCCATCACCCATGCGGGTGGCAGCCAACATCCAGAAGCGAATCCAGCGAGGCGCGGGCCAACTGTTCATGCGGTGCATGACGCGGTGGTCGCGATTTTGGATGAAGCCCAGGACTTGTTTGCCGACGGTCATGACTACACCTCAACCGGCGTAATTCGCCTCGAAACCCGAATCCATTTCCCAAAGCATGCGCGGCGTGGCGGTCTGGCCGTTCAGCCGAGGGGCCCAGAGCTTGCAAAAGCGGATCTCGTTTAACCAGTGACCCGCGGTGACCACAGGGATGAGACATGCCAAGGGAAACAGCGCAAGGGCCCAAGGTTTTTCTTCGATCAGGGAGCCGGCGAAGCGGAAAATGTCGAAAGTGATTTTGCCGTAGCTGCCGTGCTCGCCGTGGACCGTGCCACGTCCGTTGCGGAGGCCGGTGAAGAACTCTTCCACAGTTCGAGCGCCGGCGACGCGCGTATAGGTGCGGGCAATGCCAGTCAACGTATGGGAGTCGCTGCCACCGATATGGATTTTCTGGAGCCTTTGTGCAAGAAGCTCGGCATTGCGGTTCGCCTCGCGCCACATCTGTCCGTTGCGAACCTCGAAAGCAGGAACGTAGGAGGCGAACCAATCGAAATCCCCGGAGCGACGGGTTCCGGTAAGGCCGGAAAAAACATGATTCACGGAGAAGAAAATCTTCCGCTCGGTAAGATACATCAGCAGAGAGATAAAATCGCTGCGGCGGCGCTGAATTTCGACATGGTCTTTTTCAGAAATAGCATAGACGCCGAGGTGCATTTCCGTACCCGAAGGCATGCGCACGGTAACTTCTTCACTCAAGAAGAAATCAGGGAACTTGCGGAGGGCTTCCGCGGCGTCGATCGAGTCGTGATCGGTGACCGTAACGATGGACATGCCTCTCTGTTTGGAGAGGTGGTACACATCCAAAGGTTGGTTGTAAGACTCTTTACATATGCGGGTCAGCCCCGGGGTGTTGCACATGCCGGAGCCGGTAGAGTGCACATGAAGGTCTGAGCGCATGTAAAAAGTGTAGGAAAGGGATATGAACAGTCTGTGAAGGAGGGGAAAAATGAGTGTGAAATACGGGGCGGAACTCATTGAGCACAAACAGCTTCTTGTGTTTTCCACATGGCATGGAGAATGCTCTTGCAATTCTCGTTTTGACTTGTGGCAGAATGCGACCGGATGAAGAAAATCTCGATACTGTTTCATGATGCGGGAGGGGGGCACCGTAATGCTGCGGTGGCATTACAGACGGTTATCGAGCAACAGGGGCGGGATTGGCAGGTGCAGCTGACGCAGTTTCAGGAGCTTACGGACCAACTGGATGTTCTGCGAAAGGTGACAGGAATTCGGATTCAGGAGCAGTACAACACACTTCTTCGCAACGGTTGGACGTTGGGGTCGCAGCAGCTTTTGCGTGTGCTACAGACAACCATACGGATCTTCCATGGACCGATGGTTAAGCTGCTCAAGGCCTATTTTCAAGAACATCCCGCGGACCTGCTCGTTTCGGTGATACCGCATTTCAACCGCGAGATTGAAGAAGCGTGGAAAGCCGTGTATCCCGATCGGCCGTTCGTCACCATCATTACGGACTTGGCGGATTTTCCGCCACATTTCTGGATCGAGCCGGGTAATCAGCAATATGTGATTTGTGGCACGGAAAAAGCCGTGGAGCAGGCGCGGGTGATGGGCAAGGATGCGGCTCACGTATTTGCGACGTCGGGGATGATTCTGAGGCCCGATTTCTATTCACCGAATGGAGCCGATCCCGTCGCACTGCGACGAGAGTTGAATCTGCGTACGGACTTAACCACAGGAATGATGCTGTTTGGAGGGTTCGGGTCCAAGGCCATGTATGAAATTGCCGAGCGACTTGAGAGGTCGGAGCTCTCGCTGCAGTTGATCGTGATTTGCGGAAGAAATGAGCAATTGGCGGAGAAATTCCGGCGGCACGCCTGGAAGTTTCCCGTGCACGTTTTAGGGTTTACGAAAGAAGTACACCGGTTAATGTATGCAGCCGACTTTCTTATCGGCAAGCCAGGGCCCGGGAGCGTCGCCGAAGCGATGGTCCGAGGCTTACCTGTGATTCTGGAATGCAATGCTTGGACATTGCCACAAGAGCGCTACAACACGGAGTGGGTGAAAGAAAAGCAAGTTGGAATTGTTCTGCAGAGCTTTGATGAAATCGTAGACGGTGTTCGACAGCTTCTGGAGCCAGGAAAGCTGGCGGATTTCGGCAGAAACGTGAAGGCACTGAACAATCGAGCAGTATTTGAAATTCCAGAGATTTTCGCAGAACTCCTAAGCTGAAAGACGACAGCGGGATGTTAGTTGCTGGCGCGTTCGGTGCGCGCAGGGCGGTAGAAGTGTGGCCCCGCACCGGGTGCTTCCGTGGGAGTCTTCGCACGCGGTTTCGAACAGGTAACCGCCCAGCGACGGCCCGCGTTTTTCGGCAGATCGCACATTTTCGCGCAGCCTCCGGCGGTCTTCGATGGACCGCAGCAGCAGTAACAGCCGGAAGAAGGGACGCTGCTGCGAGAGGCAGAGGAATCGGCCCAAGCGGTGAAAGCGAGGAGCGCAGCGGCAATAGCCAGATCAAGCGCAACCCAAACAGCAATACGACGCAAACGCTGAAAAGGAGTGCGTTTCATAGAGGGAGTTTCAGGCTGAAACAGAAAAAAACCGATAGCGCGGGACTACCAAAATAATTTGGGACCCTGGTATTGGTAGGTATGGTACCGGGCCTTAATTGGACAGCGTTCCGAATTGGCTCCCATGAACCTAAATGGGAGAGCTACTCAGTTGCGTCCACTAGCTAAATCGCGCTTATTTATGAAGTTAAGAGAAATGAGGGCTCCCGGCCTGCTGGCCTTTCGCATGCATTCTTTGGGCGACGTGGGCGCGTTTCAGCAGACGAGCGACAAGGATTGCAAGCGAGGGGGAAGGGGCTTGCTTGCGGTTCGTGGAGCTTGTTTAACCACCTGCCTCTGAGAGGGAAGCTAGGATGGATGACCCCACGCGCCGGTGTGAAAACGACACTGGCAATGAGACGCGCCTTCCGGGGCCCCCGGTCCCAAGCGGGGGCCCTTGATTTCTTGTCCGATTGGATTGCTGGGTTGTGTGAATGAGTTCAGCCGAAGTACCGGAAGCGACGCCAAAACTCAGGCCAGGGCCAGCGCAATCCGCGGCAGATAAAGACCTCGTCATAGCCATCGATGGATCGGTTATCGATGCCATAGCGATTGGTGATTCGCGCTGATAGTTCACAAGTCTCAAAATTCTGGACCAACATCTCAGGTTTAAAGCCAACAGTGATAAGAGTTTCCGGGGGAGGCTGGCCATAGCCACGGAGCCAGTTAGAGTTCATACCACTGATCGCTGAGGGAAGGCCGTAGGCAGGCCCGTACAGGTTTACGGCGCCAGCCTGGCCGTCGTCAGCCGCAAGAATGCCCAAGCGGGCGCGATCCCGGGCCGGAAGAGAATCGCGGACATTGGCCAGGGTAGCGACAAGATCGGGCCATCCGACCTCATAGTGGAAATTTCCGTTGACGTGGTTGGCGAAGTGCCACCACCTGGAATTGATTGGGGCGATCGGCATGGTGACCGAAGCCGCGCACAGGCCGGCTATCGCAAAAGTGATCCACATCCTGCGGAGAAGGATCGAAGCTCTTTGCGGTGGCAGCGAAAGCACCTTCTGCTCGCCCCAAAATGCTCCGGCGGCGAAGAGCATCGGGTACGCCGGAGCCAAGTAATAATCGCGGCCTCTGGCGAGAAAGAAGGCGACAAAGGGGATGACGTACATCCAGCCTAAGAGGCGATAGCGTTTCCCCTCGGGAACAGCAAAAACGAACCAGAGCCCGAAGAAAACTAAGGGAATGGTGACGAAGTTGATGTTGTTGAGGAATTGATTCGGGACAAAGTGATCCGTCCAACCCCATTGGATGTCTCGTGCGTGGATGCTTCGCAAAAAGTCGAGGGAGATGAAATCGTGGTGAAGCTGCCAAAAGAAGTTAGGTAGAGAGATCAGCACGGACGCCACGACGCCGAGCCATAGCCAAAGACCCTTCAGGAATCGCCGCGCCGGGGTGAGCAACACGCCCCCGGCGATGCCGAGGGCAAAAAAGCCCATCGTGTATTTGGTCATCATGCCGACGCCAATGGTCACACCGATAGCAACCCACCACCGGGCGTCATCGGACTTCAGGAGGCGAATCACGAAATAGCCGATCAATGGCCACCAGAGATAGTCGAAGCTGCTGTAAGAGAGGAAGCCGCCAGAGAAAAGCGAGTATCCCGAAATGGCAACCGCGCAGGCTGCTGCGAGTTGGCCCTGCCGTTTGGCGCCGAGTTCACGTGCGGCCAGGCCAGTGATGAGGACCAGAAGCGCCTGGGAGAGAGCCGCAAAGAATCGAAAACCGCGCAAGGAAGGGCCGAAGAGTTCTAACTCGATGCGAGCGAGGAGTGGAGTCAGGGGAGGATAAACGACGTAACCCCAGCCGAGATGGCCGGCATTGTCGAGGGTGAGTAGTTCATCGCGGTGAAAGCCGTACTGGCTGTTGGCGAGCGTGTGAAGCAGGAAGCGAGCGGAGGCGAGAAGGACGATTATGCAAACGTCGCTGTTGATCCACTGACGAATTCTCGGCGGCAGCGCCATGGGAGCTATCCAACCTACAACTCTGCGGAGAATAAGCGAGAAAGGCCCGGGTACGGAACAAGGGGCACGATGTCAAAGGCAATCAGTTTCTCGCGAACCAGCGGAAGTGTATTGAGAATGCACCGCGCCTCTTCGCCGCTGGCGCATTCGAGGATCAAGACGGCCGCGCGGGCATCCGCACGGAAATAGATCTCGCGAAGGATACCTTGTTGAAGCAATTCCCATACGCGAATGGCTTCCTCTTTGAGGTATGGACGCAGCCGGTCCTCGGTGGTCTTCGGAAGCTGTTTTTCGAGAGCAAGTATTTTCATGACCTTTGCGAATTACGCCACAGCCGGAGCGAATCAATGGAGCGCGTACAGGTTGCCATCGGCGCTGCCGAAGTAAACGGTGTCGCCAACTACAACCGGGGAGGACAGGATAGAACCTAGTGACAGGATCTTCGAAACGGCCACGACCATGTCGTCATAGAAGAGATTCGGGGAAGGGAAGATCGCTTCGAATTTGAAGGTGCCATCTTCTTTGAGTAGTGTGCTGGCGTTTTGCTTCGCGCCGTCCGTCTGGAAGGTCCATGCCACTTTTTGTGTGGTGAGGTCGACAGCCGTGAGAGTGCCGCCAAAATTGCCGAAGTACAGCGTGTTCCCAGCAATGGTCATGGACGCAAAGACGGGAGAACCGGTGGGTAATTCGAATAAAGGGGCGCCGGTTTTGGCATCGAGAGCATGAAGAATGCCGGGAATGGAGGTGCCGAAATAGACTTTGTCTCCTTGAACGACAGGAGAATTGTTGACCCAAGAACCGTTTGTGGAGTAACTCCATTTCTGCTTGCCGGTTGAGGTATCGACTGCGTAGGCGTGCCCGTCGCGGCAGCCAAAGTACAGCACGCCGTCGACGACCAGTGGCGAGGACTGGATGCCAACCTGGTTGTGATTCTGCGGATCATCGCCGGTGCGAAAGCGGCCCTTCTCCTTGCCAGTGGCCGCCTCTATGCCGTACATGTAGCTGTCCCAGCTCCCGATATAGATCGTGTTGTCCACAAGCGCCGGCGAGGAATGAACGACGTCGCCGGTCTGGAATCTCCACCTTTGAGCCCCAGTTTCAGCACCGAGGGCGTAAACGTTACCGTCGCTGCTACCGAAGAAGACTGCTCCATTTGAGACCAGAGGAGAGGAGAGAAAAAAGTCCCAGGGATCCGGCATAGTTTCGGCGGCGGGCTCGAGGTGATGAAGGTGTCTTCCCGCGTAGCGCTTCTCACCCCCAGTTTGGAACTTCCACTTGAGCTGTCCCGTAGCAGCGTCGAGCGCGTAAAAGAAGCTGTCGTAGCTCAAGAAATAGACGGCGCCATTCGCTACGGCGGGCGACGAGACAACCCAGCTGCCCGTGGCGAACTTCCACTTCTGTGTCCCGGTCGCAATGTCGATCGCGTAGAGGTTCGTGTCGGTGCTGCCGATATAGGCGGTCCCGTTCACGATGGCTGGAGACGAAATGATTCGACCCGCCGTGTGGAATTTCCATTTCACGCCGGAAAGCTTCGGTGCGCCTGGAGAGCTGTACACTCCGGAATGCCGAGAGTCCCCGCGGAAAATGGGAGAGTCTTGTGCGGCGGATGGAGAGCAGAATACAAACACTCCAGCCAGCGTTAGGGCGCAAAAACACAGCTTCATGAGGTTTCTCCAGTGAGGAATTGTCGAAAGGTCGATCCGAGCAATGCTGAGGGGAAAAACCTGTGTCGGTAAGTGACTGTGGTCACCTGTACACGTGCGGAACAACTGGAACCGCAGGAGGCGAGGAACCTATTTTCCCGCAGAGAGAGTGGCCGCGCGGATGATGTTTTCCCTATGGCCGGAATCCACGTCTTTTTGAATTGCGTCATCGGTCAGGCCACCGATACGGCCGATGATTGTCAGCGAAGACCAGGCATGTCCCAGGTTTTTCCAGCGAGCCATTTCGATTAATGAGGCTAAAGCGTCCTGCTGAATCTTCTTGAGCAGCGCAGGAGGCCGCGATTCGGTGAGTTCCGCGAGCGCCGCGGCTGACTTGTTACGGTCGGTCCAAACACACGAGTTAAGGAGTTCGATCAGCGGTTGAAATGGGACTTCGATTTTTCTGGCACCGGAAGGGGGAACAAATCGCGCAAACACGACGAGCGCGCGCGTGGCGTCGTTGCGAACGCCGGGAGCAGGATCGTTTAGAGCAGCAACCAGGACGGGCACGATGGCTTGCTTATCCTGAACATAGCCGAGCAAGCGGGCGGCCAGCGCTCGTTGATCCGCATCCGAAGAGTTCTGCAAGACGTCTTTCAGCTGCGCAAGGTATTTCTCGGCCATAGGAATGAGCTTGAGCTGCTCAGTGCGAAGTTCAGGCCAATCACTCAGCGCATGACCCTGGGAGTCGTCCTCGCCATTGTTTCCTGAGAGGACGGCCTTCTCCCACGCTGCATCAACGGCGCGCCCGGCTTGCAGAATCTCGTCCGGCAGGCGGACGGAACTCGTTGGAGCCGGACGGAAGGCGAGGCAGGGTGATGCGGCTTCTTCGATGCCAACGTAGAGCATCGATTTTTGGTCGTCGGTGCAGCACACCAGGGTGAGGAAGGCGCGTTCTACGCCGGGCACAACTGCCAATTTCTGTTCCGCGCTCTGTTTTGTTGTGGTGAATTGATCCGGATCCATGGCGCCGCCTTCGTGGAAGGGAAGCGAGTTTCGAACTTGAGTCTCCGACACCGACCGGAGTCCATAGAAATCGATCTCGCCGAGGGGAGGAAAGGAACTGGGGGATTGCGCCGATAGAGCTAGCGCCATGATGAGAGTTAGCACGCCGATGTGTGACTCGGTCACGATGAAGAAGCTGAGCAGGCTAATTGACTTTGCGGGTGACCGCGATGCCGGCGCGGCCGAGAACATGGGCGACTTGGGTTTCGCGCAGGCGGGAGGCGTCATACTCAAAGGTGAGCTGATTCTTCTGTTCATCGATGCGGAAACGGCGCAAGCCATAGGTGTTAGCGAATTCGCCGAGGCGGCCGAGCTGATCGAGGCTCAAGGGCGATTGCAGTTCGTAGGTGATTTCGAGGAGTGTCATGGAGGCAAGTATAAAGTGAAAGGGTGCAAGCGTAAAAGGGTTCAAGGACGCGAGGGATTGCGACGTATCGATAGAGCGGGATATTCAGGTGTTCTGACGAACCGGAGCGCTTGACGGGCGTCAGATATGGAGGTATATAGGGGTAGGGGGTATATGGATGGCGGGAATACGAAAAGCGGTTGGAGTTGAAGCAGGGCTCAAGGCGGCGAATCTGAAGCGGCTGCGGCGGATCGAAGGGCAAGTGCGAGGATTGCAGCGCATGGTTGAAGAGGATCGCTATTGCTCGGACATTATCGTGCAGGTGGCATCCGTGCAGGAGGCGCTGCGGGGAGTGGCGCGCAATCTAATGAAGAATCATTTGCAGCACTGCGCGGCGAAGGCCATTCGAGATGGGGATCCGAAGGAGGCCGGGGAGATGTATGAAGAGTTGCTGACGTTGATCTACAAGCACCTCCGATAGACCCGTATACGGTGCAAGGTATCAAGTGCAGTTTGTCCGGTGGAAGCGAGGGAATGTGGAACGGGATCCGGTTTGCGGAATGAATGTGAACCCCGAGAGGGCGAAGGCGACGGTTCAGTATGCGGGGAAGGCCTATTATTTTTGCTGCGGCGGCTGTGCGCAAAAATTCGAGAAAGACCCCAAGAAATATCTGAATAATGAAGCGGCGCCAATTTCGGAATTGGCAAAGGCCACGCCAGCGGGAGTCACGACGACCATTCCTGGATTGGCAATCGTGGGCGAAAGACCCAAAGAAAGGGATATGGTCTGCGGGATGTTGGTCGATCCGCAAAAAGCTGCGGCAGGAGTGGTACACGACGGGAAGACCTATTACTTCTGTTCGAAACGCTGCGGGGAGAGATTCGAGAAAGAACCCGATAGATTTTTGATGGCACCGGGAACCGCCGGCATGGAACCAGGCCGTGACTCAGGCGGTCAGGCGACAGCTGTTGGCAAAGGCGTGCGCTACACGTGTCCCATGGATTCTGAGATCGTGCAGATCGGTCCGGGGACTTGTCCGATTTGCGGAATGGCTCTGGAGCCGATGGATATCGCGGCGGAAGAGCGGCCCGATCCCGAGTATCTATCGATGCGCTGGCGTTTTTGGGTCAGCGCGGCATTATCTTTGCCGCTGCTGGTGTTCTCGATGTTTGGCGAGATGTCCGGCATGCATCTTACGCTAGCGTTTCGCAACTGGATGGAATTGGCACTAGCAACTCCGGCGGTATTGGTTTGCGGTTGGCCGTTCTTCGTGCGGTTCTGGAATTCTCTGGTGAATCGCAGCCCAAACATGTTCACGCTGATTGGGATGGGAACGGGCGCAGCGTATTTGTACAGCGTAGTTGCTACGATACTCCCCGACTCATTTCCTGCTTCATTTCGCGATATGCATGGCGGCGTGGCTGTTTATTTTGAAGCTGCGGCGGTGATTACTACGCTTGTTCTGCTGGGGCAGGTTCTGGAGCTGCGGGCGCGTCAGCGGACCAGCGGAGCGATTCGGGAGTTGCTACATCTCGCACCGCAGACTGCCCATCGGATTTTTGGGGGGAATGAGGCGGATGTGGCGCTCGCGGAAGTGCGCCCGGGGGATCTGCTGCGGGTGCGACCTGGAGAGCGCATCCCGCTCGACGGAATGGTGCAGGAAGGCGCGAGCGCGGTGGACGAATCGATGGTGACCGGTGAACCGTTGCCTGTAGAGAAAGCTGCCGGCGACAAGGTTACGGGTGGGACCCTGAATTCGAGCGGAAGTTTCGTGATGGTGGCGGAGCGAGTTGGCAATGAAACGCTGTTGGCGCAAATCGTGAAGCTGGTCGGGGAGTCGCAAAGGAGCCGGGCGCCGATGCAACGTTTGGCTGACAAAGTGGCAGGGTATTTTGTCCCGGCCGTAATTGCAGCGGCAGTGCTGGCGTTTGGCGGGTGGGCGCTCTGGGGCCCACAGCCGAGGTTTGCGCATGCACTTGTCGCCGCCGTGTCAGTTCTGATCATCGCGTGTCCTTGTGCACTTGGGCTGGCGACCCCGATGTCGATCATGGTGGCGGTGGGGCAGGGAGCGAAGGCCGGTGTTCTGGTACGGAATGCGGGGGCGCTGGAAACCTTGGCGCGTGTCGACACGCTGGTTGTAGATAAAACGGGGACGTTGACGGAAGGGAAACCAAATCTCGTTCGGATTCAGACTCTGGACGGTGTGAAATTGCCCGAGAACGCCATCCTGTCACTCGCCGCGAGTCTCGAGCGCTCCAGCGAGCATCCGCTGGCGAGAGCGATTGTGCGTGCCGCAGAGGAACGGAAGCTGCCTCTGGCTGCAGCGACCGATTTTGTTGCGAGCGCAGGAGGCGGTGTCACCGGAAAGGTGCTAGGGAAAACCGTTGTCGTTGGTACGGCGCGTTTTCTGAGCGAACAAGGCCTGGAATTGCCGGTGGGGCAAGAAATGGCAGTGCTGGTGGAAGGGTATGCGGTTGCCACACATGTTTGGTGTGCGATAGATGGCGGAGCGGTGGGCGCGTTTGTCTTGACGGACAAAATGAAAGGATCGACTGCGAGTGCGATTCGCGCACTGAGGAATGAGGGGATGCGGATCGTTATGTTGACGGGCGACCGGCGAGCGGTGGCGGAGGCGATCGGAGCACAACTCGGGATCGCGGAGTTTGAGGCCGAGGTTTTGCCGCAAGAAAAGGGCGAGACGGTGGAAAGGTTACGAAGCCAAGGCAGGATCGTCGCGATGGCGGGAGACGGAATCAATGATGCTCCGGCGCTGGCTGCTGCTCATGTTGGGATAGCCATGGGCACCGGCGCGGATGTGGCGATGGAAAGTGCTGGAATCACGCTTGTAAAGGGAGACCTGAACGGGGTAATTCGGGCCAGAAAGCTCGCGCGAGCGACTGTTAAGAATATTAAGCAGAATTTAGGGTTTGCGTTTGTGTATAACGGGATAGGTATACCGATCGCCGCGGGAGTCTTTTACCCCGTCCTCGGATGGTTATTGAGTCCGATGATCGCGAGTGCGGCGATGAGCTTCAGTTCTGTGTCGGTTATCACCAACGCGCTTCGATTGCGTCGTCTGAGCCTGTAATAGCAATCCTTGACCGACCTGACCAACGGCGAGTCCTATCGTCTATAGAAGCGTGGCGGAACATTTCGTTCCGGCCTGCGTACATAAATATGGGTGCGCCGCAGCAGTAGAAACCCCGGGGGTCGGTTATGTCCAGCAATGGCAATGGTTTAACAAATGGAAAGGCGGCCAAGAAGCGCCGCCGGCGGATAATGATTGGCGCCATCGCAGCCTTGGTTGTGATTGGCGGAGGGTTTGGTGTCTATGCAGCGCTTAGGCCGAACCATGTGATTGACCCGTCGAAACTGGCGGAGTCGGAAAAGGGAGATTTGGCTCGCGTAGTGGTGGCGACGGGCAAGATTCAGCCACTCTCCAAGGTCGAGGTGAAGTCGAAAGCGAGCGGCATGGTGAAGAGGCTGTACGTTGAGTTCGACGATCGAGTGAAAGCGGGCCAGGTGCTCTGCGAACTGGATAAGGTGCAGCTGGAAGCGGCGGTCCGCGCGGCGCAGGCGAACTTCCAGGCGGCTCAAGCGGCGCTGGAGTCCGCCAAGGCGCAGTTGGAGCGCAACAAAGTGGATGCGGAAGGGCCGGATGTGCCGTTCCTGAAGCTAAATATGGAACGGGCGGAGCAAATGTACAAAGACGGGGTGATGTCGAAGAGCCTGGTCGAGGACGCGGAAAAGAATTATCAATTGTCGCTGAACAAGCAGGTGAGCGCAGAACGGAATTTGACTGTTTCGCAAGCGGAGATCGCCAAGGCTAACGCGCAAATGGCGCAGGCGAAGGCATCGCTGGAGAACGCGGAGGAGGATCTGCGAAACTCGACGATTTTGAGTCCGATTGAGGGGCTGGTTTTGTCGCGGGACGTCAGCGTGGGCGACGGCGTCAGCTCGATTCTAATTTTGGGTTCGCAGGCGACGCTGGTGATGACGCTGGGAGATACCAGCGAGGTGTATGTGCAGGGCAAAGTGGACGAGGCGGACATCGGGAAAGTGTATCTGGGGCAGCCGGCGCGCATCGTGGTCGAATCGTTCAAGGATAAGAAGTATGTCGGGAAGGTGACGCGCATTTCGCCGTTTGGAAAAGAGAAAGACAACGTGACGACGTTTGAAGTGCGCGTGTCGATCTCGAATCCTACGGGCGAGCTGAAAGCCAACATGACCGCTAACGCGGAAATCATTCTGGAAGAGAAGAAAAACGTATTGATGGTGCCGGAAGCATCGTTGATTTACGACAAGGAACGCAATGCCTCGGTGGAAATCCCCGATCCGAAGGCCGAGAACGGGAAAAAGAAGGTTCCAGTGAAGCTGGGCATCTCGAACGGCGTAAAGACGGAAATCGTTTCCGGATTGAACGAGAAGCAGCAAGTCGTATTGCAGTAGCGCGGTGTGGCCATGACCTTTCGCGACTTATTGCGCGATACGCTGGCGACGCTGTGGGCCCACAAGCGCCGCACATTGCTCACGATGTTCGGCATCTCCTGGGGAATCATCTCCATCACGTTGATGGTTGCTGCGGGGGAAGGCCTGGGCCGCGGGATTCAGAAACAACAGGAAAACTTCGGCAAAGATGTGTTGATCGTCTTTGCGGGACGCACGAGCATGCAGGCCGGCGGATTGCGCAGCGGCAGGGCTGTCCACTGGATGGAAGACGACTACAAGCAGATCGCTGCCGAGGCACCTGCTTGCAAGTATGTGATGCCGGAACTGGGCAACAACGTGAAGGTGCATAGCGCATATAACAGCGGCGACATTGACACGGTTGGATCGTTGCCCGAGTTCACGGTGATTCGCAGCATTACGGTGGATCAGGGGCGTTTCTACAACAATGAGGACAACGAAGAAGGCCGCCGTGTAGCGTTTCTGGGCAGCGACACGAGGAAGCAGCTCTTTTCCGATCATGACGCGATCGGGCAAACCATCGAACTGAATGGAGTGCCTTACACCGTTATTGGCGTAATGAAAACGAAAGATCAGAATTCCAGCTACGACGGCGTCGACATCCGGAAAATATTCATTCCATTCAACTCGATGAAGCGGGACTTCCCAAACAAGCCGCCCGCAGTGGAACACACTGTCGACCGCGTGCTGGCGGCACCGTGGTCACTGGAGACGCATCCCGCGTGCGTTCGTCAGATTCGGAGGACGCTGGGCCGACTGCACAATTTCGATCCACGCGACGAGGAAGCGGCGCCGATTTGGGATACGGTGAAGAACGCCGAAGCCAATCGCATGATTTTTGTCGGGATGGAAGTGTTCATGGGCGCGGTGGGCGTGGCCACAATTTTCCTGGGTGGTATCGGAGTGATGAATGTGATGTTGGTGAGTGTGCGCGAGCGGACGCGTGAGATCGGCGTGCGGAAAGCTCTGGGGGCGACTCGCGAATCGATTTTGCGGCAATTCTTCATGGAAACGGTGTTCGTGGTGTTCCTGAGTGGCGGGACGGGGCTGTTCATTTCGTACGGACTCTGTTTTCTGGTGAGCTTGTTGCCGAAGTTCCCCTTCTTTGACGGGCTTGATCCCAGTTGGCAACTTGCGACGCTGACGATCAGCCTTCTTGGATTGATTGCAGTACTTTCGGCACTTTATCCAGCGAACAAGGCTGCATCGGTGGATCCGATCGAGGCGCTGCGGTTCGAGGCAGGTGGGTGATGCTGAGCGAGATCTTCAAAGAGGCGTGGGCTGCGTTGGGCCGAAACAGGGTGCGCAGTTTGCTTACGATGACGGGAATTTCGTGGGGGATTGTCGCGGTAACGCTGTTGCTCAGCTACGGTTCAGGCTTCCGGAGCGTCCTGCTGTACACATTCGAAGTGTTTGGCAAAGGCGCAGTGATTTGCTGGCCCGGAACAACGAGTGAGCAGGCAGGGGGCGAGCGCGCGGGGAAAGTGGTGCGGTTCGAACAAGAGGATGCCGACTGGGCGAAGGCACAGTCGCCGCTGATCAAGCGGGTGACGATGGAGACGGTGAAGTGGAAAGGAATTTCCCACGACGAGCGATTGTCGGAATCTCCAACTCGTGGCGTCTATCCGGAATACGGCGAAATGCGGAATGAGGTGCCTTCGGAGGGCCGCTGGCTTTCCGCGGAGGATGTGGCCGAACGGCGGCGCGTGGCGGTATTGGGAGCGCGTCTCAAGAAGAAGCTATTTAGTGGAACGCCAGCCGTGGGCGAGATCGTGCGAATCAATGGCGTGCGGTTCACTGTGATTGGGACGATGGACATGAAGTTCTCGGACAGTTGTTACTTCAGCTGTGATGACGACTCGGCGTTCATTCCCTACACGGCAGCGGCCGAGGTGTGGGACGCGCGCTACGCCAGCGTGATGGTGATGGAACCGGTGGGGCCGCAATTCGAGGCGGCAGCGATGACGCAGTTCCGGACAGCTATCGCGAACCGGCAACGTTTCTCGCCAAACGACAAACGAGCCATCACGATGTTCGGCCGGCAGGAGTTCAAGCCCATTTATGACGGAATCACGCTGGGAATCGAAGGGCTGCTTTTCCTGATTGGCGCGATGACGTTGGGCATTGGCGGCGTAGGCGTGATGAACATCATGCTAGTGTCGGTGGAAGAGCGAGTTCGCGAAATTGGCTTGCGGCGGGCATTAGGGGCGAGGAAATGGCATATACGTTGGCAATTCCTGCTGGAGGCGCTGGTGCTGACGATTGCCGCCGGCGCCGTGGGTATGCTGATCTCGTGGGCTTTGACTTCCGCGATCGGCACGTTGCCCTTTCTCGGCCCGGCGTATGAAGACGACAGCGGGAAGGTCGACATTCATTTGGCGTTGTCCGGAACGACTTTAGTTATGTCGACGCTGATTCTGATCGTTGTCGGCGTCATCAGTGGCTGGTTGCCTGCGATGCAGGCCGCGAAACTCGACCCAGTCGAAGCGCTGCGATACGAGTGAGCGTTTCCCGTTTCTGATCGACCACCTTCCATCTCCTACCACGAAAACCATTCTGTGGCATCCCTCCATCTGTAGCCCGGCGCGGGAGGCGTCTCGATTGGGTTGCTGGAATCGGGCTGGTATAGTGGAAAGTTGTACAAATCCGAGACTTAGCGAAGGGAAGGACTGTCTGCATGCGGACACGAATCGCGCTGTTGGTGGTAGTTTTTCTCGCGGTGATGGGGACGGTTACGTTTGTTGAGGGGCACGCCATCCTGAAGGAGACCACGCCCGCGGCAAACGGCAAAGTGACCGGGCCGGATGTGCCGATTGTGTTGAAATACAACGTCCGAATCGATGCGAAGCTTTCGAAACTGTCGCTGCTGAATCCAGACAATTCGACGACCGATCTGAAGATCGAAGAGCAAAAATCGCCGGACACATTGAATGCAAAGGCTACAGGGCTGAAGCCCGGGGCCTATCGCATCCGTTGGCAGGTTCTGGCTCCGGATGGCCACATCACGCGGGGAGAAATTCCATTTACGGTGACAGGCGCGTAAGAGAACCGGAATGAGTGAACTGTTAGGCATATTTGGATTTCTGGTGGTGCTGCTGCGCGCGGTGATTTTGTGCTTTCAGACCGTGACGATTGGCGGAGTCTTTTTTTTGACAGTGATTGCCAATCGGCCGGATCAGCGGAGTGCAGGGCTGCTCGCGTCGTCTTGGAAACTGATTCGAGTGAGCGCGTTGGGCGTGGCGCTCGCGCAGTTCTTTTTTGTGGTATCGAATTCGCTGGTACTCACCGCGTCAACCGATATTTCCGTGCGCGAAGTGCTGGGCGCGAATTTTGTCTGGGCGGGAGCATTGGCCATTGTCGCGGCGTTGCTCGTGGTGTTTTGGCCGGCGCGGCTGGGAAAAAACACAAATATCCTGATATGGCTGCCGGCTCTTGCCATGCTCGCAGCGACGGTGATGACCAGCCACTCGGCGTCGCGAATGGAAGATCGCGGGATGCTGGTCACCTTGACGGCGCTGCACTACCTGGCGACAGCGACGTGGATCGGCGGGCTGGCGTACTTGTTGTTTGCGGCCAGGGCCGAAACCGGCGAGGCGCGTGCGGCCATTACACGAAGGTTCTCGCGCTCGGCGCAGATCAGTGTGGCTGTGCTCTTCCTGGCAGGACTCGGAATGAGTTGGGTGTACGTCGGCAGCGTGAGTGCGATGTGGGGAACGGCATATGGCGTGATGCTGGGTGCGAAGATATCGCTGTTCCTGGTATTGCTGATACTTGGAGCCGCGAACTTTTACATCGTAAAGGGAATCGCGACCGATACAGGCACAACAGGGGCCAAGAGCCTGCTCTGCTTCGGCGAAGCGGAAATTGGGATTGGGCTGAGCATCATTCTAGCCGCCGCGTCCATGACTTCGCAGCCTCCCAGTGTGGACCTGTTGCAGGACCGCGTGAGCATGCACGAAATCGCGGAACGCTTCGGACCGAGGACGCCGCGATTCAGCAGTCCCGACATCAAGGAAATATCCGAGTCAACCAACGAAATCATGAAACGAGCAGCGGCGGCGGGAAGGCCGATGCCCACGTCGTTCGTGCCGGGGCAGTCGGGGATCGGAACGAACACACCCGCCGATATAGCCTGGTCGGAGTACAACCATAACTGTGCCGGCTTCGTAGTTTTTCTCATGGGTATGTTGGCGCTTCTTTCGCGCAGTAAGTATTTTTCGTGGGCGAAGATCTGGCCTCTGGCGTTTCTGCTGCTGGCGGTGTTTTTGTTTTTCCGTGCTGATCCCGAGAATTGGCCGATGGGTCCGAACGGATTCTGGGAAAGCTTCGCGGTAGCGGACGTGCTGCAACACCGTGCAGCAGTGGTGTTGATCATCGTGTTTGCCATTTTTCAGTATCGTGTCGAGACCGGGCGTGTGAAGTCGATGGCCGCTGCATTGGTGTTTCCGGCGGTGTGCGCGATCGGTGGAGTGGTGTTGCTGACGCATACGCACGCACTGAGCAACGTGAAGGAAGAATTGCTGGCCGAACTCAGCCACACGCCCCTGGCGATCTTCGGGATTCTGGCGGGGTGGTCGCGGTGGCTGGAATTGCGGTTGCCGGAGCAAAATGGCGCTCGAAAGTATCTCGCGTGGGTATGGCCGGTCTGTTTTATCTTCGTTGGGTTGATCCTGATGGATTACCACGAAGCTGACGTACGGGTATAAGACGGAGGGCGGGATGGGGAACGCCGCGCTGATTGTGGTGGATGTGCAGCGGGATTTCTGCGAAGGCGGAGCCTTGGCTGCGTCGGACACCCTGACACTGATCCAGCCACTGCAAGAATGCATCGAGGACGCGCGCCGAGCGGGGGCCGTGATCGTGTTCACGAAGGACTGGCATCCCGAGGAGCACAGCTCATTTGAGCGGAACGCGGGTTCCTGGCCGGTTCATTGCGTAGCCGGAACTGCCGGAGCGGAACTGATGCCGCCGCTGGCAGCCGAAGAGGGCGATTTAATTGTTCAGAAGGGGATGGACGTGAACGGTGCCGGTTATTCGGGATTCGAAGGCACAGGCTTGAACCGGAAGTTGCGCGAGTTGGGAGTGCAAAGCGTAGCGGTTAGCGGTATTGCGACAGAATATTGTGTGCGCGCGACGGCGCTCGACGCCGTGAAAGCGCGGTTCGAAACGGTTGTGCTGACAGACTTGATTCGCGCAGTGCAGGCCAGCGAAACGCCGAAAGTATTGAACGAACTCAATGCCGCTGGCGCAAAAAGTGCCAGGTGTGCCGAGTGGCTAAGCATCCTTAGTGGCGCGAAATCCTCCGGCGCACATGGTTCCTAGTCACGCAACCGCACGCAGGTCAGTTCGTCGGTTATTCTGCAGATTTGCTTTTCGTCGCCGGCTCGATTCTCCACTCTAACTCGCGTGAAATCCGGAATCGGGCTGGTTGGTTAGTGTCCGGTGATGGTGTAGACGGCCACCGCGGTGCCGCTCTGTGAAATGCCGGTGCCGGCAGCCATGGCGCGAAGCGTTGCGGTGGCCGCGATATTTACAGTGCAGGGGCTCGCGCACGATGGCGATGTAGTGGTCGGGAAACCCGTCGTGCTGTAGTAGATGGTCACGCCCGGCGTAGTGTCAGAAATAATCACATTTTGTGCAGTGGAGTAGGTACCTCCTCCTGGCGAGAACGTGGGTGTGTTGGCAGCGATAGTATAGACGCCTACCGCTGTGCCGCTTTGCGAAATGCCATTACCCACAGCCATCGCACGAAGAGTGGTTGTGATCGGAACACTCACGGCGCAGGGGCTGGTGCACGATGGGGAGGAAGTGGTGGGAAACCCTGTTGTGCTGTAGTAGATCGTTGCGCCGGGCGTGGCGTCGGAGATGGTGACGGTTTGCGGGGAATAGTAGGTTCCCGCGGATGGCGAGAAAGTCGGCGTGCTTGCGGCGATAGTGTACGTGGCAACCGAAATGTTGCTCGAAGCGTAGCCTCCGCCTGAAGCGATCGCTTTCAGAGTGGTGGTAGCCGCGACAGTGAGGGAGCACGGATTGCCGCAAGGAGTCGATGAAGTTGAGGGGGCCGAGCCGTCGACGGTGTAGTAGATGGTCGCGCCAGTGATGGTGGAAGAAACGACGACGTTTTGAGAAGCGTAGAACGTTCCGGAAGAAGGCGAGAACGTAGGCGCGGTAGCCTGGATCAGGTAATTTCCGGTCGAGACGGGGCTGGTTAGATATGCGAATGCGGCCGTGATGGCCTTAATGGTGGTGTTCTTGTTCACCGCAATCGGGCCGGAATATGGCGTCGAGCTTGTTGTGGGTGTGGAGCTGTCAAGCGTGTAATACATCGGCAGATTCGCGGTATTTGAGAGCGCAACAGACTGAGGCCCGCTGAAGGTGGAGGGCGTTGGCGAGAACATGGGTGGGGGAGCCGTTGGCAGCACAATCGAGTAAGTGGCAAGCGCGACGCTGCTGCGTGGATAGCCGGGATAGGTCGCCATCGCGTAGATCGATGTGGAGGATGAAATCGGAATCGGGTTCTTGTAGATCGGGGAGCTGGTGGTCGGCAACGTGCCATCCAAAGTGTAGTAGATCGTGGCGCCGGTCATGGCGTCGGAGATCGTGACGTTCTGTGGCGCGTGGTAGGTGGTTGGGGCGGGCGAGAATGTCGGCGGGGGAACGGCCGGGTCGGGCGGATGCATGACGGACGCCCAATACGCCAGTTGTGTTTTCGTATAAGCATGCGCTCCGGGCATTCCCGGAGGCAGAGTCAAACCGTAAGGATTTGTCTTGCCGTCGCCACCAACGTGGCACTGGCCGCAGGCAAGATCGACATCGAGCCAGATCGCCGGATTATAGGTGGTGCCGTCCATTGGAGAGACTTCGGGCGCGGTGTTGGGGGCCGTGATGTTCTGCAGATACAACTGGCTAGCAGTGGGGAATGTGGAGTAGTTCACGTTGGGGTTGATGCGGAAGAGGTGGCTGGTGGGAGTGCCGAGGGCGGCTTGCATGTGGCAGGTGATGCAGGCGCCAGGGACGTCGGATTGCTGTCCGGTCGGGAAGGGAGTGCCCGGGCCCATCGGATGGTTGATGGTGCTCATGATGTTCTGAGCGAGTTTGTGGCACTTGTCGCATTGGTTGACGATGGGCTTGGCGTTTGCAACGGACGCAACTGTGGTTTGGTGGGGATCGTGACAACCCGTGCAGCCCAGATTCTTGGTTGGATCGCCAATCGCCTCGCTGAATTGGCTGCTGTAGGTGCCGGAGATCGTAACCGAGAGGTCGGAGGAGTTTTGCGTGTTCTGGACGACGGTGCCGCTGAGCCGTGCGTGCGGGCTGTTCAAGAACGACAGGCCGGACTCGTGGTCGATGAATGGCGAATAGACCCAGTGATTCGCCGCATTGGACACGCAGGCTGAGTATGCGGAGCCAGAAAGATCGGAGCAGTAGCCGCCATCGAGCGTGACGAGAGGGTTTGCGGGATAAATCGCGCCAGGATTCGGAGGATTGGCGGTGGCATCGGCCATGACGACTGTTTCTTCGCGGTGGCATTCGACGCACAGAGCGGTCGCGGCTTCATTGCGGGCAACGGTTACGGGAATGGGATACCAAGGGTGCGAAGCGAAGCCGGTGGCAGCGACGTGGCAGCGCTCGCACTGGATGCCGGTGAGATACCAGGAGGAGGTGCCGGACGTTCCGGGGGCGATGTATCCATCTGTGGGAACGCGTGGGAGGGCCGAGTCCTGGATGCGAAGTACTTGGTTGTTTAGATTGGATGTGGGCTCCGGTCCCCAGTTGTCGAAGTTGTAGCCTGTGGCGTGGCAGCGCGCGCAATCGTAATTGCCGTTCGGGTATTGCTCGCCGGTAAGGCCTTTGTCGAAGATGGTGTTGAGCTGATTGACCGAAGGGTTGTTTAGACCAGCGTAAGTCATCCAGCCCCCGAAAATGTAGTAGAGGTTGCGCAGGCCACCGGCTTCGACCGTGGGAGCAACGGGGGTGTAGGGTGCGGGGGCTTGGGAGTTGGGAAGTGTGTAGTACGGATACTGGCACGAGGCGTCGACGGGGGTGAGGCCGTTCTGCGCGATGGTGGCGAGAGGAGTACACCAGCCGACGGTGACTTGCCCGGTGGTCCAGTTAAAGGTGCTGCCGGAACCGTAGTACGCATCGAGCATCGAGTAGAGTTTGCCGTCAGGCGCGCCCCAGAGAACACCGGGAGCGTACTTGCGGAGGACGTTCTTGTGGCCGGTCTGCAAGTAGGAGATTTCGTCCGTGCCATAGTGGCAGGACAAGCATTGATTGACGTCAGAGAATGCGGTGGTCCAGCCACCAATGCCGTTATTGGAGGCGCCGTCGCCGTGATAGACCTGGCCGGTGCCGTTGGGTGTGTAAGTGAGATTGTCGACGGGACGGCAATTTTGGCTGAGGTAGCACTGCGAGAAGGATGCGGGAGCGAGAAGGAGCACAGCAAGGACTAGGAAGGACAGGACGACAAAGTTGGATTTCATGACAGCTCCGCGAATAGGAAGGTTAAGGACACAAGAACAGAACTTAGGAGTAACTAGACAGGTTTGGGCTGAAAAAGCAGTGTCGGCAAACACGGGGTTTGGGTTGCCGAGTCACAGATGAATTTCTCAGCGGTTAGGGAAAAAGGAATTTAAGACTGAGCAGGGAGAGCTTTTTCGGATTGCAGTAAGGATTTTGCGGAGTTAGAGAATTCCATGGCGCCATCGTCAACATTTCCGAAGCGGAATTCGAGAATGTCGAGGGCGTAGTTTTGATGGAGGCGCCAGGGGCGACGGGAGCCCTGCTTCGGGAGTTCGTCCATAGCGCGCTGGATATAGCCGGAGCTGAAGTCGATGGCGGGCTCTTCGGCGATGGAGCGATCGCGCTTGCGGGGAGTGCAGGTATCAAAATTGTGTTCGCGCATGTAGTTCAGCAGGCGACAGACGTATTCGGCGGTGAGATCGGATTTTAGCGTCCAGGAAGCGTTGGTGTAGCCGAAGGAAGAGGCGAGGTTGGGCACATCGCTGTACATCATTCCTTTGTAGGCCATGGTGCGCGAGAGCTTGATTGGAGAACCGTCGACGCAGACTTGCATGCCACCCATTAGTTGGAGCTTGAGGCCAGTGGCGGTGACGACGATGTCGGCCTGGAGTTCGCGGCCGGAGCGCAGGCGAATACCGGTTTCGGTGAAGGTGTCGATTTCATCGGTGACCATGGAAACCTTGCCGGAGCGAATGGAGCGGAAGAGATCGCCGTCGGGAACGAGGCAGAGACGCTGCTCCCACGGGTTGTAGCGCGGGTTGAAGTGCGTGGAGACATCGTAATCGGCGCCGAGCGCTTTCTGGGCGAGTCCAAGAATCCAGGATTTCATTTGTGCGGGTTTGCGGCGAGCGCGCTGGAAGAGATAGGTGGAGACCAGAACGTTCTTCCAGCGGACGAGGATGTAAGCGAGGCGAGCCGGAACTTTGCCGCGAAGGAACTTGGCGATGAAGTCCTGTGAGGGGAGGGAAAGAACGTAGCTCGGCGAACGCTGGAGCATGAAGACGTGTTGGGCAGTTTCGGACATGGCGGGAACGAGGGTGACGGCGGTGGCGCCGCTACCGATGACGACGACGCGCTTGGCGTTGTAGTCGAGATCTGTGGGCCACTTTTGCGGGTGGACGATTTTGCCGGTGAAACGATCCATGCCGGGCCAGCCGGGCATGTAGCCTTCCGAATAGTTGTAATAACCGCTGCACATATAGAGGAAGTTGCAGGTGAAGAGCTGGGTGTCTCCGCTCGAGGTTTGGACTTCCACGGTCCAGCGTGCATCGGAGGAGGACCAGGAAGCGAGCTTAGCGCGGTGGCCGTAATGGATGTGGCGATCGATGCCGTATTCGGCGGCGGTTTCGCGAATGTAATTGAGGATGGAGGAGCCATCGGCGATGGCTTTGGCGTCGCGCCAGGGTCGGAAGCGATAGCCGAGGGTGTACATATCGGAATCAGAGCGAACCCCGGGATAACGGAAGAGATCCCAAGTGCCGCCCATGGCATCGCGGCCTTCGAGGATGGCGTAAGTTTTGGTGGGGCAAGCGGTTTGAAGATGGTAGGCCGCGCCGATGCCCGAGAGACCCGCGCCGACGATGAGGACGTCGAAGTGGGTGGAAGAAGAGGCGGGAGGGGAGGTTGGCTCAGGCATGGCGGTTGCAGTCAGAGTGTACTGAGGAAGAAGAGGGAAGCAAAGGGGCTAGAAGTGAAGAGGCAGGGTGCAGACGCCCGCACAGTACGGACGTCCACGGACGCCGGGTTTCAGTGACATTCAGCAAGTTCCTGGGACTGGCGCAGTTACGGGACAGCGGCGGATTTTGTAGATAACTGTAGAAGGCGAGCCCCGATGGAGTTGAGCTCCGAGATCGGTCCCGAAAAGGCCAAGTTGCCCTCAATTAGCTGTTTCAAAAACGGGCCGTGAAGCATCGAAGGCGTTGTGGCATGCACTGGGAAGCTTGACACGCAGTTATGCTTCGAATTTAGAGGGGGAAAACATGACGAACTACAGCGAATTCGAGTTCAGAACACAACCTTGGTTCGACCAATCCTGGTTCGACCGGTCCAACTTCCAGGGATTCAGCCACTTCATCCCGATGAAGACCATCGTGATCCACTGCTTTGACCCTCGGGCGTCCGAAATCCCCCAGGCGGTGGCCGATTATTTCGGAGATGAAGTTTATCCGGGCGAGAACGTTCTCGACGCAGCCGGGAACCGGGTCGGCAACACTCGGACACTGTTTGCTGTGTCCAACGCAGGCGGCCGCGCCCTTTCGGCTCTGCAATCAATTGCGACGATGGACTATCTCTTCAAGGTTCAGAACGTCGTTGTAGTGCACCACTCGTTCTGTGGCGCTACGGCTTTCACGCCCGAGATGCTCATCAGCGAGTTCCGTAATCACCAGCACGCCGACATCTCGACGATGTTCGATCACGACAGCCTGGCCATTTCCCATTTCGAGGAATCAATCAAATATGACGTCAAGCTGCTTCGCGCCAGCCCGGCGGTTCCGAAGAACGTCAAGCTCTATGGTTTTTTCTACGAAATCAATTCCGGCAAGTTGACCGAGGTTGTGCGGGATGTTCCCGCGCAGCTCGCGGCGTCTGCTGGATAACGAGCGGTGGCCAATCCGGCGGATCTGGGCGAGAACAGGAATATTTGTATCAAATCGTGGGCAGGTCGCCTCCAAGGTGGGTCGGTCTGCAAAAAAGGAGCGTACTCATGTCGCATCATCTCGATTCCCCTATCGCTCGACAGGATATCCGGCTGGATATAACCGATTTATACGTGTTCCGTGGACAAACGGGTACGGTGTTCGCGATAAACGTTTGCCACTCGATTTTCGGAGAGATTCCGGTGCCGGGATACCACCCGGAGGGAATGTATGAATTCAAAGTAGATGGCAACGGAGATGCGGTTGAAGAGGTGACGTACCGGCTGACGTTCGACGAACGCGATAAGAACGGGAAGCAAAGATATAAAGTGCGTCGCCTAACTGGGAAAGATGCGGTTGATCCGCACGCGCCGGGAGTTGTGATTGCCGAGGGGACTACCGGTGAGATCACGACGACATCGGCGGGTGTGCGGGTGTGGGCGGATAAAGCGGGCGACCCGTTCTGGATTGAGCCGTACGTGCTCCACGCGGTGGGCCACGCGTTTCAGGACGGCACGACCGTGAACCTGTCCGGCTGGGATCCCGCGAAGGCGAAGAATCTGTTTGCTGGCCATACGGTGTATTCGATCGTTTTGGAGGTACCAGACCAGGAGCTGCTGGCGGCAACAGGTGGAAACCGGCGCGTGGGAATCTGGGCGGTGTCAACGCTGGCGACGGACGCCGGCGGGTGGCGTTCAATCAATCGAGTAGGCTTGCCGATGATTCATCCACTGTTCACGCAGTTCAACGAAGACCTGGGCAATCGTCTGAACGCGGGACGTCCGGCGGACGATTTCGCGACGTATGGAGAGACGGTCATTAGGGAAGTCGCCGGAGCGGTGGCGGCCAATGGCACCGCGGAAGATCCGCGCTCCTATGCCGAAAAAGTAGCGCACCGGTTTTTCCCGAACGTGTTGCCGTATGAGATTGGGACGCAGGCAGCGTTTGGATTTGCGGAGTGGAATGGACGGTCGCTCACGGATAACGCGCCGGACGTGATGTTTTCGCTGGCGGCGAATACCCCGATTCGGCTCGGGATCGGCAAAGAGTCGGTGACCGCGAAGCCGACGAAGACGTTTCCGTACATGCCGGCGGTGCTTGCGCGGAGCGCTGCGAGCTAGGGCAAAACAGCAAACAGAAGCGAGGCTCGGCGAGTGCCCCGGAGGCAGTTGTGGGGCAGAGCGGTTTTTACGTTACCCGCAATGCAGCGGGGAATCCCACTTCGTCGAAGAATCGAGAGAAGAGGGATTCCTCACTTCGCAGACTTCGTTAGGAATGACGAATTTCTGGGTTTTACGGCGGCAGTTAAGAGGACTCTCTGGCCTCGCCGGGGGTGGCTGGGGAATCAGATGCGCCAAGTCGGTGCTTGGCGCTCTGGGGAAAGGCACGGGTCTGAAGACCCGCCACTACGAAGAAACCATGCTGCACGGGCTAAAGCCCATGCTACACAGATGGTCGAACGCGTCACGACGTCTGGAGTGAAGGTACGTCAGGCCGCGCCCAAAGATAGAACCCGGACAGGGTGAACCAGAGCGCTTGCGCGAACCAGACGGCGGCCATGCCGTGGACGTCGAGATGCAAATGTCCTGAGGAAACGGCGACGATGATGGCTATGGCGATGACGCAGCCGTAGATTGCAATCCCTCGATTGAGCCCGCCATTGCGGAGAGACGAAAGCGACCAGAGGATAATCGCGAGGGACGCCGCTACAGAATAGATGCGGCTGAACGCTTGATTGATCTGGAAGATGCTGGTGATAGCGACTTGCCAGGGCGTTTGATCTGCGGGAATGTGTTGTGCCATGCGTCGCATGATGGCGGGGATGATAAAGCCGCTGACGGTGGCCGCGATGAAGATCGCGACGCAGGCGAAGGCAAAGATGACGATAGCCGCGAAGGAGAGTTGATCGGGAGCGGCGACGTTCTTTGCGAGTCCGCAAGCCCCTAGGAATAAGACGACGAGGCTAACGATGGCGATGGAGTGTGCGACGCCGGAGACGAGCGCGAGGCGAGAGACCTGTTCGGGAGTCAGCGGGCCACCTGCGGTAGGATGAATCGCCATGGTAAGAACGCCGCCCAGGGAACCGGCGATGAGGGCGAGTCCAGCTTTGCGATTGTCGGTCATGCAGGCACTCTAAACAAGAATCCTCGGATGAGCCCAGCGATATTTGGGCGATGGTCGGAGATAAGGAACAAAACGGGCGTCGGTGTCCGGAAAAGAGCGTAGGGTGAAGACGGATAAAGCACCTTCTGCAGGCACGAAGACTCGCGCCAAAACCGATCGCCGTGTGTTGCGAACTCGCAACAAACTGGGCGATGCGTTGGTGGAGCTGCTGCACAAACGGAAATTCGAGGAAGTCACCGTGCAGGAAGTGCTGGATCGCGCCGGCGTGGGTCGCTCGACCTTCTATGCGCATTATCGGGATAAGGAAGATCTGTTCCTGAGCGACGTAGAGGATTTCCTTGAATTGATATGCGGAGTACTGAAGAAACAGAAGGCAAGTCCGAAGCGGCTGCTGCCAGTGAGGGAGTTGTTCGCGCATATCCAGGAGATGCGTGAATTTCACAAGGGTCTGGTGCGTTCGGGAAAGATGAAGGAAATCGAGGAGCTGGGGCGGGGGTATTTCGCGCGATCGATTGAAGAGCGGTTGCAGGAGGCCGGCGTGAAAATGAGCGCGGGGCGCAGGTCGGCGCAAGCGTATGCCTTGGCGGGGAGTTTGTTTTCGCTGTTGGACTGGTGGGTTGATAAAGGAATGAAGGCGGAGCCGGAGGCGATGGATCGCTTGTTTCATGAGATGGCGTGGAAGGGATTGGCGGAGAAATGACAGTCGAATGAGAGCGGCCCATCCTTTGGGCTACAAGGCGCGCACAGGATGGGGCACCCTCAAGATAAAGTGGGGGGTTAGTCGTGGTGGAGGCCGGCGGCTATGGTTTTGACTATGGTGCCGTTGGTATCGTCGTCTTTAAGTGCCCAAACGAACGCGCCGCCGAGCCCGCCGGGCGCGCGGAAATTGACGTAAGCCATTTTGAGCCAGACGGTAACAGGATCGTCATACGTCCAGAAGGTTTGCGTGGATGGGTTGTAGATCCACACGGCGATCCGACTCAGATCGAAGTGGCGGGTAAAGCCGGTGAGTCCGGTGAGCGTCAAGTAGGTAATTACGCCATCGGTTTGGAGATAGTCGGCGGGCGGAAATGGCGCGGGGCCGGTGGAGGATTGATAGAGACCGTTATTCGTATCGGGGACGCCGGTCCAGCCGCGCGCGTAGGTGGGAATGCCGAGAACAAGCTTGTCAGCGGGAACTCCGGCCTTTAGATAAGAAGAGATGGTGTATTCGATAAAGAAATTCTGATCGGCGACGGGATCCTGCTTGTCGTCGAGAAGCGGGGAAGCGTGATTGGTTGTCGTTTCCCACGTGCCATGGAAGTCGTAGCCCTGCACATTGTAGTAGTCGAGAGTCCTGGCGATGGCGGCGAGCTGCATGTTGGAGAAATTCTGTTCGCCGGCGGGCCCGAACATGGTGAGCAAGTAACGGGTTTTGTGGGCTTTTCCGAGGGCGTCGAGCTGTCTGCGGAATTCCTGCATGAGCAGCGTGCAATTGACCGTGTCGGCGGGGGCCGGGAACTCCCAGTCGATATCAAACCCGTCGAACACGCCAGCGGCAGAGATGCCCGGCTCGAGATTGCCTTTGATGAAGAGGTCGATGCAGCTAGCGACGAAGGTTTGGCGGCCTGCAGCGGTGGCGGCAGCGGCGGAAAAATTGTCGGCCCCCGCGAGGGAGATGAGAACCTTCAGGCCGGGATGGAGCTGCTTGAGCTGTTGGATAGCGGCGAAATTGCCGTAGAGCGGGCCGGGGTAAGGAGTGCCAGAGACACTGGGAAGATAGGGAGTCTGGTAATCGGCCCAGGCATCGGCGATGGAGCAACCAGCGGGGGTGGTGCCGCCGAAAGCGTAAGTGAGGTGCGTGAGCTTGTTGGCGACACCATTGTTTTGCAGATTAGCGATGTTGTAACCGGCGAAGTAGATGGACCACTCTTCAAAATAACCACCGACGACTTTGGAATGGGAATGATCGCCGGACGCCTGAGTGACGAAGGGGGACGCGGCGAACAGGAAAGCGATCAAGAAACTGGCGACGAGCAGAGAAAAGACACAACGAACCAAACGAGCTGCGGAAGCAGTTTTCATTGGACACACCTCGGGATGAAGATCACCGACGGCGGGAACTATAGACCTATATAGCAGCGGAGACAAGAGCGGAGTTTTGACGGGGAAAGAGCAAAGGCGGGGCGGTACAGTGCTATAGAGCACAAAGGAGTCGAAGCCCGACAGATGAGAGTGGACCTCCCGCTGATCGACCTGAAAATTGTACGGTGGCAGGAGAAAGCGAGAGTAGAACGCGAGAGTAGAACGCTCGCACCCCAAGACAAGGCCCATCCTCTCCGCAAACGGCGCCTTTCGTCCTTCAGGGCGGAAAGGATGGGCACTTCCAAAAGTCAACGCGATGCCCGATGGAATCGCGGGAGAAAGGCGGCTTGCTAGAAGCGGAACTGCACGCCCGTTTGAACGCGGAAGTTGCTCTGCGCGCTGTTGCCGAGAATGAAGTTGTTGCCGAAGCCGGTCCGGACATAGTCGGCGTCAAAGAGACGAAGAGAGAAGCGATGGGTGGCCTCGAAATCGACGCCGCCCCCAAAGGCCATGGAGAACGCGGTGGTGTCTGCGTTCGTGCCCTCACAGAGGACGGTGTTAGCGGTGCAAGCGCTTTTATAGAAATTAGAATGAGCGCCACCGAACAGCGCGTCGGCAAAGGGCTCGAAGCGATGGAAGCGATATTTGGCTACCGGACCGAACATGTAAGTGAAGAGATTGCTGTTGACACAGTTGGTGAGACCGGAACTGGCAGCGGGGCACTGATTGGTGCTGTTGTAGCCCTGCAGGTCGGCCCTCACGCCAAAATGATTCAAGAAGAATACGGTGACATCGCCGCCCCCACCGTTTAAGTTCTGCGTATTCCATACGGAGGGCAAGCTGGGATTCGCACGGAAGTAGGAGTAGTCCGCAGTGACTTCGAAGCGGGGATGCTCCTCCTGAGCGCATGAGACGCCGCTGAACAAGAGGGTGAATGCCACGAACAAAAAGATACGCTGCACGATGAATTCTCCTTTGCGTTGGGTGTCAGACATACTTCGACGGACTCTTCCGTACGCTACTGGCGAGAAACGAACGATGAGGAGGAAACGGCCTCACGCGACGCACGCGCACACAAAGGGCAAGCTGGTCCGCGAAACCCGCCCGGAACTGCGTTCCAGATTTGTTGTGTTGTCTAATATTCCCGCGACGTGCTGGAAAGGTTCCCAGGCCCGGTGAGCACGAAGCCAAGGCGGAGCTTGTTAACGGAAGCCCGCGGGCTAACTTCAACGGAACCTGTCATCGGAATGCGCCCGAGCGATAGAGCGAGTTCAGGACTGCCGCAATGATGACAGCGGTCAAGATGAGCCAAACGACCGCGACGCGTCTGAGGAACCAGTTCACGGGGACAGTCCTTTCTGGACACGTGGGCCCTAAGTCGTTAAATCGGCCGGGTTGGGATTTTCATGAGTGCGAACACTTTTGTGACGAGGACTGGATTCACATCAGGAGACGACGATGGCGCGAACGCCCGCAGGTGTAAACGAACCGGCTATAGGTAGCGGTTGATGGTTTCTTTATATTGTGAGTAGAGGAAAGAAATGAGGAGCGAGGCGGCGGCGAGGATGAGGAAGGTGATGTAGCGGTCAGAGAGTTGCTGGCGCCAGACGTCGAGAATGACGATCTTGGCGACGCAAACGAGAATTAGGAAAAGGCCGGCAAGACGGTAACTGCGTTCGCCGACCATCAGGGCAAAAACGAAGGCGACCACGGCTTCGATGCCCCAGGCGATGGTGACGCGCCCGGTGGAAACCTCCTGGAGGATCAGGAAGGTGGCCAGGACCAAGGGAATGAAGAAATAGACCTGTTCGGGGCGGCTGAGGAAGCGGGAAACTTTTTGGACCATATCCGGGGCGTCTCCGCCGTCGTCAAGCTGCCCGTTACGCCGGGCGCGCAAGGGAAACGCGAAGGCCTGGCAGGCGAAGAGAATGGCGCAGGCGAGTGCGGCATCGAGGACACGGTGAGTGGCCCAGGGTTCGGCCGGGTGAAACCGCGCGGAGAATTCGAAAGCTAGCACGCGGAAGAAGAGCAGGAACGCGAGAATGATGCTGTGGTGCAGGAAAACATCCTGGCGGGTGAACCAGGCAATCGCAATAAAGAGAAAAGCGAGAGCGGCCCAGGCAACGAGCGAGGGCCCCCACGCAAAGTAGTCCAAGGCAAAGATCGCAAGCGTTGCTGAGCCGAAATACGAGAGGATCGCTGGGCCCTGGTATTGAACGTCGAAAGAGAGATGATGCGTGGAGCTGTACGCAGCAAGCCGCGCGAGGCGGGCGTAGGCGTAGTAGAAAACAAAGGCAATCGGAAGCGTATAGAAAAGCAAATCATGAAGAGAGGTTCGCGTATCCAGGTTCCAGACGAGAAGGAATGCGAGCGTGAAAGCGGCGTAGCCTTGCAAACGCCAGTTGTGTGAGCGGCGGAAGAGACCAAATTCAAAGAGAACCAAGCCGAAAAGGGCCCAGCCGAGTGCGATTGCCGGCGGACGAAGTTCGTATTTCAGCAGTACGAGAACGAGGAAAGAGCCTAGCCAGGAGTAGGCAAAGCCGATGAATGCGGCTTTCGAGATGAAGTCCGCCCGAGCAGCCCAGCGCCCGCAGAGATAGAAAGAGACAGCGACGAGGGCGAAGGTGACAACTCGCACGGAGACAGCCGGGAAGAAGTGAAACGGTTGCGCCGCGTAGAGGTTGACGGTGAACAGCTGAAAAAGGCTGAGACCAGAGAGAATGTAGGCCTGGAGGTGCAGCTCCGCGCGACGGACGCGATCTCCGATGACAATCAGGAGGAACGCGAAAAGGGCCCAGGAAACCGCGATCCAGGGTGACGCAACCTCGAAAAAGGCCAGAAGCGCAAGCAGAATCGAGCCGGCAAAGGTGTGGAGGGCGGAGAACATGCGAGCGTAGGGAGAATGGCGTGGGCCGCTAAAGTAGGCACAGAGGTAGAGGAGCGCAGCCATCGAGGTAAAGGTAAGGAGGCGAAGCGTGAAATGCGAGTACTGCTGGGTAGCGTCGGAATCAAAGAGCAGCGTGCGTGCGAAGCCGGCGAGAACGATGAAGTGCGCTTGCCAGCCAAGGTCGCGACGGTCGCGGTAGAAACCAAAGATGGCTAAAGCGAGAGCAAAACCGCCCCAGGCAATGCCGACCCATGCCCAATGGGACTCGTGGTATGCGAGGAGGACGACGAGGAACGCGGCGGCGGTGGTGTAAAGCTCGGAAACTTTGACGGCAGCGCCGTCTTCACTGAGGGCTAGCCAGCGGGCGCAGAGATAAAGCAAGGCAATGATTAGAGGGAGCGTGAGGAGACGCATCGTTGCTTCGGTGTGCCCGAAAGGGTGCGTGTCGAAGGAGTTGACGAGGATGGCGCGGAGGAAAGCGGCGAGGGCGAGCAGATGCGTTTGGGCGATCAGGTCGCTTGCGTCGAGGGAACGGCCGACCAGCAGCAGCGCGAACGCCGCGCCGGCCCACGCGAGCGCCATCCAAGAGCGGGAAAAAGCGAGGGCAAGGCCGATAAAGAGCATGGCGGCGCCGAGGTAAGTGAGAGCGTGGTAGAAAATTTCCTCGAATTCAGATTCGACCAGCTCTTTCCAGCGACGGGGGATGACGATGGCATTGGCGTAGAAAACGGCTGCAGCTACCAGGAAACTGAAGGCAAGTTGGTAGTCAGGAAGGGAACTGGATGGAGTGAGCGTGGCCAATTCAGGCGGCAAAACATCAAGCAGGTTTGGAATGCCCTGGCTGATGAGCATTTCGCCGGCAGTGAGCAGGGCGACAAGAAATCCGAAGGAACGGAAGAGCTGTTCGCGAACGGCAACGCCTGCGATGAGAAGGATTTGCGCCTCGGCGAGCCAGATGATGGCCATATCGAGGCCGGAATATTTGAATGGGATGGCGGCAATGAGGAGCACGACGCCGATGCTGGAAAGAATCACGAAAGCGATGCGGCGGTCACGAGCGGCGAGTTGCGCGATGACTAGTTCGGCGGTACCGAGAACAATAAGCGCATAGAAAGACCATTCGGGATGCACGGACTGGTATCTGAAAAGAAGAAGCAGGAGTGAAGTGTTGAGGATCGCCGCAAGAGTGGAGATGGTCTCCTGCGAGGCGCGTTCTATACGGCGGGAGACATAGGACCAGCGGTATGCGGCCCAGTAAAGCACCAGCAAAACGCTGCTGGGCAGGAACTCCGAGAACATGTGGTGATGACCGGATGTGGGGACGACGCGGGTGAGCCAGACGAAATGGTTGAGATAGGAGGCGAGGATACCGAAGACTTCGAGCTCGAACCAAGACCGCCGGTGAACGATGGTGACGAGGCCGAGCGCGAGAATGACGCCGGCAGAGAGCGAATAGATGGTGTTCTGGCTGATGGTGACGCTGGTGTAGGCGAGGAGGAAGGCGAGGCCAGTGACCACCTGCGAGTCGTAGCGGAGGGTGTGAAAAACCATGGCCGCGGCGACGAAGAAGAGAAGGATAAGGTCGACCCATTGCGTTTCGATCACGCGAGTGTACGGAACGAAATGCATGGCGTAGGTGGTGAGGAAGACTAGCGCCCAGCCGCCGCCGATGAGGGAGCGGGCGAAGATCCGATAGCGCTCAAGTCTCTCGAGATAAATTCCCGCGCCCAGGACGGCCAAGCTACCGAAGTAGCAAATAGCGATCTTCGCGGGATTGGAGAGAGTGGGGAACTTGATGGTCAGGAATAGCGTGACGCCGATGACCAGCATGGTGATACCGATCTTGTTGAGCCAGTTTCCGCCTAGCTTTTGCTCGAAATCGGCGCTGATCTGGCGCACGGACGAGTCCGCGAATTTGGGAGGGGGAGAGAGAAGGGGCGAGATGGCGCGCGGCGGTGGATGTGAAGAAGGAGTTGTGGGATGAGTGGGTGTTGGCGGTGTCGGAACGGTGACGGGAAGCGGCGTGGGGACGGGTGCGGGAAGATGTACGGGTTCAGGGAGCTTCACCGGTTCCGGTGGAGGAGCAGAGGCCGGCGCCTTCGAGTTTTCGTGCGGCGGCGAAACGGCCTTGGGCTCGGTGGGCCAAGACGGAATAGGGGAAGAGATAGGGGGTTCTACCGGTTTGGGTGCTTGCCCATGAACAGGGGACGTCGACGGAGCAGCCGTAGCCGCTGGGGCAGCGGCAGGGTGCTCCAACTCACGAACACGCTTTTCGAGGGATTCGATTTTGGCTTGGCCGCGGTTGAGGGCCTCGATGACTCGTTCGAAGCGCTGATCGTCTTTGCGGCGCCAGATGCGCGTTTGCAGCCAGCGGGCGAAGGCCCACAATGTGAGGATAAAGACCCAAAATTCCATGGCGGCTCAGGACTGGGTGGAGCGAAATGAGTTGATACGGTGAGTGTATCAGGAGGCGGTCCCGGAAACGGGTTTTCTGTCAATGAATTGACGAGAAAGTGATCAGGAGAGGGTGAGTAAGACCAGGTAATCAGGATTGGCCGAGGATGGAGTCGAAGTACGCGGTCATTTCGGGGGAGTTCCAATCCTGCGGGCCGATGATCTTGCGAAGGATTTTACCGTGGCGGTCGATGACATAGGTTTCGGGATACATGACGGTGCCATAATCGATGGCCGATTTCTTGGAAACATCGCGGGAGGTCGGGTAGTTGATGCCGTGCTGTTGGAGGAAGGCACGATAGGCGGATTCGTCTTCGTCGACCGAGACTCCGAGAACGACTCCATTGCGCGAAGCGATACGCTGCTGAAGTTGAATGAGTGCCGGGGTTTCTTCGACGCAGGGCGGGCACCAGGTGGCCCAGAAATTCAGGATGACGACTTTTCCCTGGTACTTGGAAAGCGCAGTGGATTGCCCATTCGAGAGGGTGAGGGGGATGTCCTCTGCGGTTTTTCCGGCGATGGAGGATTCGCCCTGGCGGTAATGGGGGAGCGTGAAGAAGGCGAGAACGGCGAAGGCAAAGGTCATGCTGCCCCAGGCCATGATTTTGCGAACCAGTGTGTTCATACATTGTCATGATAGCGCACAGAATTGAGAGGGAGAAGGTAGGAAATCACAGGGGTTTTCGATGTTAGAGGTGAGTGATGCGAATCACTGCGGCGCCAGTGAGTCTTTGCTGAACGAGCCCGTTGAGATCCTTCGTCGCCCGCCAGGGCGGGCTCCTCAGGATGACAACACTCGTTGCAGCCGACCGCCCGGTGGATAGGTTAAGCTCGAAATCATGACGGATCTGGATGCCAAGGAGATGAGTGTATCCGCGATTGTGCCAGCGCGGAATGAGGAGGAGGTGATCGCGGCTTGCGTGGAATCGCTGGCAGTGCAGGATGCGATTGGGGAAGTGATTGTGGTGGATGACCAGTCGACGGATCGAACCGGGGAACTCGTGCGCGGACTAAAGTCTCGGTACAAGAAGGTGCGGTTGGTGGAGGCGGGAGATTTGCCGGTAGGGTGGGTGGGGAAAAATCACGCCGTGTGGAGAGGAGCCAAGGAGGCCGGTAGCGAGTGGCTGTTGTTTACGGATGCGGACGCGGTACACGAGAAAGATTCGGCGGCGCGGGCCATGGCGGTTGCAGCGAAGAATAACGCGGCGATGGTGTCGTTTTCCCCGGAGCAAATGATGGAGACATGGTACGAGAAGGCGCTGATTCCGTACGTGTACTGCAGGCTAGGCGCACATTTTTCTTTTGCGGATGTGAATCGGGAAGGGAATGCTGCAGCGGCGGCGAATGGGCAGTTCCTGATGATCCGGCGAGATGCCTACGATGCGGTGGGTGGGCACGCGAGCGTAGCGGCAGAAGTGCTGGAAGATGTAGCTCTCGCGAAAAAGGTAAAAGGCACAGGCCAGCGGATCTGGTTTGGAAGTGGAAAAGGAGTTGTGCGGGTGAGGATGTACCGGTCGTTCGCGGCGATGTGGGAGGGATGGAAGAAGAACTTGTATCCCTTGATGGGCGGCACGCGAGAAACGATGGTGCAAGAGTTTGTGCGTGCGGTCGTGCCCGTGGCAGCGACTTTAATTGTCACGATCGCCGCGGCGGCGTGGACCGGCAAATGGATAAACGCGCTTGAGGCGCTGTTGGTGGGAGGCACGGCGGTTCTGGTGGCGTACGACGGCGAATTGCGGAGAAGCGGATTCGCGGCGAGGTTGCTGTGGTGGGGTATTCCGGGGAGGGTGCTATTTGGGGCGGTATTGTTGGCTTCGAATTGGAGGTACCAGCGGGGTAAGCTAGGGTGGAAGGGCCGGGAGTATCGGGTGGGCAGGGCTGGAGCATCAAATAGGCAGCCATAGAATGGTATATCTGACGAGAAAAATTGAGTTCTCCGCGTCGCACCTTTATCACAACGCGGCGTTGAGCGCGGAAGAGAACCAGCGGATTTTCGGCAAGTGCAACAATCCGCACGGACATGGGCACAACTACACCCTGGAAGTGACCGTTGCGGGAGAGCCGGACCCCGTGACGGGGATGGTGCTGGATTTGAAGGAATTGAAAGAGATTCTGGAGCGGGAGATTACACAACGAATGGATCACCGCTTCTTGAACTATGAGGTGGCAGAGCTAAAAGGGCAGATTCCGACGTGCGAGAACATCGTGCGGGCGATCTGGAATTTGCTGGAGCCGAAGATCAAGCAGGGCCGGTTGCACAAGGTGCGGCTGTATGAGACCGCGGATTTGTTCGCGGAGTGCTATCGGAATGAAGCGAAGTAAGACAGGACAAGAAAAATGAGCGGGGAGACGAAAATTGAGCTGGGACGGCGGTATCGATTTTCCGCGTCGCACCGATTACACAGCCCGCAGATGAGCGAGGAAGAGAACTGCCGTGTCTACGGGAAATGCAACAACCCTTATGGACACGGACACAATTATGTGGTGGAGGTCAGCGTGTCCGGGCAGGTCGATCCTGCCACAGGCATGATCGTGAATTTGGCGGACCTGGATGGATTTGTGGAGCGCGAAGTGATTGAAGCATTCGATCATAAATCACTGAACGAAGATGTGGAGGCGTTTCGTGAGCGAGTGCCAACGACGGAGTACGTTTGCATGGAGATTTACGAGCGCCTGAAGCCCTTTCCGCTGGCGAAGTTGGAACGCGTGAGGGTGGAGGAGACGTCAAACAACGCGTTCGAGTACGCCGGGGAAGAATTTCAGGATCATTAGGCGGTCCCACAAGGGAGAGAGTCAAAGTGAGCAAGGAAACGGAAATCATTCTGCACGAGGCGAAGGTGGAAACGCCGAAGGAGAGCATCGCGGACCTGGTGCGCAAGATGATTGCGCTCATCGGGGAAGATCCGAATCGCGAGGGATTGCGGAAAACGCCGGAGCGATTTGAGAAAGCGCTGAAGTATCTGACAAGCGGGTACAACCAGAACCTGGATAACGTGCTGAATCAGGCGACGTTCAGCGTGCACTACGACGAGATGGTGGTGGTGAAGGACATCGAATTCTTCAGTCTTTGCGAGCATCACTTGCTGCCGTTCTTCGGGAAAGCGCATGTGGCGTACTTGCCGAGCAAGAGGGTGTTGGGATTGAGCAAGATAGCGCGGCTTGTGAACATGTACGCGCGACGGCTGCAAATTCAGGAGCGTATGACCAGCCAGATTGCCCAGGCGATCGAAGAGAAGATCAGCCCGGAGGGAGTAGGAGTGATCATCGAGGCGCGGCACTTGTGCATGCAGATGCGCGGAGTGGAAAAGCAGCATGGACAAGCAGTGACGAGTGCGATGCTGGGGTCCTTCCGGCACAATAAGCAGACGCGGGATGAGTTCTTGTCGCTGGTGCGGCAGAGGAGAAGCTAGCAGGGCGATCGAGAACTGTTGCCTCGCGGCGGCGACGGGGAAGTAGGACGAACAAGCAAAGAGAGATTTCTCACTTCGTTCGGAATGACGGGTTACTTTTTTGTTGGAAACAGGACACAGAGATCCTGTGTCGCAAACAACGCTCCTGAGGATGACAGGCCAAAACCAACCTAGGCAGAAAATGAAGCTGCTGCTAGTGGTGTTGATGGCCGGGGCGTTTGCGCCGGCGCCGGCTTCGCGGGGTGAGATTGCACGCTTACAGAAAGTGATGGAGTGGAAAGCGGGGCAGACGATTGCAGATGTGGGAGCGGGCGAGGGGGAGATTGGATTTGCTGCAGCGACTGTGGTCGGAGAACGGGGACGGGTATATGTGACAGAGTTGGATGAGAAGAAGAGAAATACCTTGGAGGAAGAAGTTCACACGCGAGAGTTGAAGAACGTGACGGTGCTGCAGGCCGCCGAAAAGCAGACGAACTTGCCGGAGGGGTGTTGCGACGCGATTGTGTTACGGCGTGTATATCACCATTTGACGGCGGCCAGGGAGATGGACGCGAGTTTGTTGCGATCGCTAAAACCGGGAGGGAAATTGGCGGTGATCGATTTTCCGCCACGGAAGGGGCTCACTGAGTCTGACCCGGTGGCGGGAGTTCCGGCGAATCGTGGCGGGCACGGGATACCGGAAAAGGTCTTGCTGGAGGAGTTGAAAGCGGCGGGGTTTGGGATTGAAAAGACGTTTGAGGATTGGCCAGAGGATGGCTATTGCGTGGTGGCGAAGAAGGCGCAATAAGACGAACCAAGAGGGATGCCTCACTTCGTGAGGAATGACGGGTCACTTTTTGTTCCAAATTGGCGCTGGCGGCCGTGGGTGGCGTGGACTAGATTTACGCATGGCGACAACTTCCACGAGTGAGACGCTTGTCGAAGCGAGCGTAAAAAGCAAGCCCCAAGGGAATCGACTGCTGGTGATTTTCTGTTTCGGGGCAATTTATCTGATCTGGGGATCGACCTTCCTGGCGATCCGATATGCGGTCGAAAACCTACCGGCCCTGTACGTGGTGAGCTTCCGGCATTTGTGCGCGGGACTGATTTTGTTGGTGTGGGCGCTGGCAAAAGGCTTGCGGCCGACATGGGAGCAGATTCGCGCCAGTGCCGTGATCGGATTCTTGTTTTTTCTCGTTGGGCACGGAACTTTGCACTGGGCGGAAAAATTTGTGCCGAGCGGATTGGCGGCGCTGCTAATTGCGGTAGAGCCGATCTTTGTGTTTCTGATGTCGTCGGCAGTGGGGCAGGTGTGGCGGCTGAATGGAATGCTGCTGGCCGGAATCCTGATTGGACTAGCTGGAGTAGGGTTGCTGGTGCGCGGGTCGACGACGGAGGGCGGCTCGCGACTGACGATTGGAGTGATTGCGATTTTGGTTGGAGCGATTTCGTGGGCGGCGGGGATCATGTATTCGCGAAAATCGAAACTGTCAGGAAGCCCGCTATTGCTGTCGGCGCTGTCGTTGTTGTCAGGGTCCGTGATGTTGTTCGTTGTCGGAACGGTGCTGGGAGAATGGAAGGGGCTGACATTGGAGCGGGTTGGGACGCGGGGATGGCTATCGATCATGTATCTGATCCTGTTCGGGTCGGTGATTACGTTTACCGCGTACAACTGGTTGCTGGAACACTTTTCGCCGACACTGGTGGCGACGCACACGTACGTGAACCCGGTAGTCGCGGTGCTGCTGGGGTGGGCCTATGGTGGGGAAGCATTGACGACGCGAGTTGGGGTAGCGGCAGCGATGGTAATTGCGGCGGTAGTGCTAGTGGACCGGGGCACGAACCGGCTGCGCGGCCTGGCGTAGAAATCTCCAGATTGCTGAAGATAAATAGAGTTTTGCTTGCCAGCCCGCTGGGGGTGTGGTGAACTGCCCCATACGAACAAGCCATGGTAGGGCAGAGATTCGGCCACTATGTGATTGAACAGAAGCTCGGCGAAGGTGGCATGGGAGTGGTGTATCTTGCGACGGACGAGAAGCTGCAACGGGAAGTAGCGTTGAAGTTTCTGGGGACGTTGCCGACGGGCAGCTCCGCGCAGCATGAGCGAGCGCTGAAAGAGGCGCGGGCCATTTCTGCACTGAATCACCCGAACATTTGCACCGTGTACGAAGTCGATGAAGTGGACGGACGGCCATTCATCGCGATGGAGTACATCGCGGGAAGGCCGCTAAGTCTGGAAATTCCGTCGACGGGATTGGCGCTCGAGCAGGTGGAGCGGTACGGAATGCAGCTTGCCGACGCGCTGCAGCACGCGCACAGCCGGGGAATCATTCACCGCGACCTGAAGAGTGCGAATGTCATTTTGACTCCGAGTGGCCGGTTGAAGGTGTTGGATTTTGGGATTTCGCGCAAAGTGGAGCCCGGGCGCGGCGGGGACGAGACAACCAGATTCGATCAATCCTGGGAATCGCAGCACACATTTACAGGGACATTGCCCTATATCGCCCCGGAAGTGCTGAAGGGGCAGGAAGCGGATGCGCGAAGCGACATCTGGTCTCTGGGTGTGGTGTTGTATGAAATGGCGGCGGGGCGAAAGCCGTTTGCCGGCGGGACAGCTTACGAGTTGACGGCAGGCATTTTGCGGGAAAGGCCGCCGGAAATAACACCCCCATTGCCGCCGGTGTTGCACGCGGTTATCGAGAAGTGTCTGGATAAGGATCCTGGGCAGCGCTACCAGAGTGCGGGCGAGGTGAGAGCGGCCCTGGAGGCAGCGAGCACCGCGTCGAAAACGCAGGAGATTTATCGAACGAATATGGCGCCGAAACCGCCCGAAGGAAAATGGTATTCGTGGCGGAACATGGTAATGCTGGTGTTGTTGCTGGCGCTCGCGGGCGGGCTGACATTCTGGTTGCGGGGCCGGGAGAAGGGAAGCGGCAAGAGGCCGTTGGCAGGAGCCATTCAGTCGGTGGCGGTGTTGCCATTGACGAATCTCTCGAATGATCCTTCGGAGGATTACTTTGCGGATGGAATGACGGACGCGATCATCACGGAGCTTTCGCAAATCCGGAAATTACGTGTGATTTCCCGGACGTCGGTAATGCAGTACAAGAGAACGCAACGGCCGCTCGACCAGATCGCACAGGACCTGAATGTGGACGCGATTGTGGAAGGGTCGGTATTCCGGGCCGGAAACAAAGTGAGAATTACGGCGACATTGTTTCAGACGAACATTGAAGGAGCGTTGTGGGCTGAAAATTTTGAACGCGACTTCAGCGACGTGCTGGCCTTGCAGAGCGACGTGGCCACGGCCATCGCGCGTGGAATTCAAGTTGAACTGTCGGGGACGGAGCAAAGCCTGCTGACGAGAAGCCGGAGCGTGATACCGGAAGCGTACGAGGCGTATCTGAAGGGAAAATACGACCTTGATAAGCGAACGCCCGAATCATTTCGCGACGCTGCGGCTTATTTTCAGAAAGCGATTGAAAAAGACAGAACATTCGCCGCAGCGTATGCGGGTTTGGCGGATACATACATATTGATGGTCACGAACGACGTGGTGTCCGACCCAACTCTGGTGCAAAGGGCCAAAGAGGCCGCGGACAAGGCGCTGGAGCTGGATGACCGGCTAGCCCAGGCGCACACCTCGAGAGCCGCGATCCGGTTCTGGTCGCTGGAAGAAGAAGGCATCGAAGCGGAATTTCAGAAAGCCATAGCGCTCGACCCCAGTTATGCGCAGGGGCTGCACTGGTATGCGCTTTACCTGGCCGCTGCCGGACGAAAAGAAGACGCGATCCGGGAAATCAAGGTAGCGAGGGAAATTGATCCGAAGTCACTGGTGATCGCTGCAAATCTGGGTTTCATTTACTACCTGGCTGGCGATTTCAACCGCGCGGAAGAAGCGGTGAAGAATGCCATCCAAATGGATCCGAGTTTCGCGGCGGCATACACATACCTTGGGCAGATCTATTTGGAGAAGAAGCAATATAAGGAAGCGATCGAGCAGTTTCAGACGGCGTTGGCGCTGTCGCCGGGGGACAATGAACCGCTCGAGTATCTGGCTTACGCCCAAGGAGTATCCGGCAACAAGAAGGAAGCCGAAGAGATCTTGAAAGATCTTCAGAAGCGAAAGAACGGTCTAGCGAGTTACGACTATGCGGTGGTGTACGCGGGTTTGCGGGATAACGAGAGAACATTGCAATGGCTGGAGAAGGCATTCGTGGAGAAAAGTGGAAGACTAGTGAACCTGAGGGTGCACCCGCAATTCTCATTTTTGCGGGGGGAGCCGCGGTTCAAAAATATCGTGGAAAAAATCTGGGGAAACAAGCTGCTCGCTCCATCTCAGCCGTAGGGAAAGCAGGCAATCAGACACAGGAAGGCGGACGTTGATTGAGCTTTTGCGCGCCTGGTTCTAAGTCGGCGCACGCGCGTTGCTTTCTTGACGGAGAAAGAGGCGTGACATAGACTGCGGTGTCCCATCGGCGGTTCGGGCACAACTCGATATGTGACCGGCGCCGGAGCACCGATGCAAACCGCAAAGGGAGAAGCCCATGCCCAAAAAGGTCGTTATCTCACTCCACGGGATCGGTAAGCAGATTGATTTGGCAACCAAAAAGTTGACCAAGGCAAAAGGGAAAACGCTGATGAAAGCAGAGCGACAGAAGGTGAACGCGGCCATCAAGACGCTGAAGGAAATCAAGGCGGCGCTACCTTGTCCCAAGAAGCCGGCGAGCAAATCCTACGGGATCGTAGTCACTGAATAGCAGGTCCGGTTCGCGTTGCGTATGGCGGTGTGAAAAAGAAAGGGCCGGGGCGTCTGCGAAAGAGCGGAGCAAGGCGTCGAGCACAGAAGGCCGCACCAACCAAGTACCGGCGGAGCGCCGCTCTCGTGTTGTACTGGCGGGACGGCGAACTGGTGTTCGAGAATTATGCACTCCAGAAGCGGGTCATTGCCGAGCCACTAGTCTGTGTCGTCCTTCATATCTGCGGACAATGGCGCACCCTGCGTCAGATTAACTCCGCACTAACCGATTGCCGGCGAGCGTGTGTCCAGAAGACGCTTGAGCAACTTTGCGAAGATGGGGTCTTGGACCGATCAGATCGGCGCGGGGATGCACGTGTGGAAGCTGTGCGGTCGTGGGCCGCATGGAATCCCGCTGCCGGGTTACTCCATTTCTCAACGAAGGATACGGAGTTTGCCCGGGATCCGCGGGAAGCGCTCGAAGAGCTCAAGCACCGGGCCAAACACCATCCGATGCCGCTGCCGATAAAGAGGTATGTGCGTACGAAGCGTACAGTCCTTCCACGCATTGCGGTGGATGGAGAATTCGCCGAAGTTCTGAAGAGCCGGCGGACGTGGAGAAAGTTCGGAAAAGAGGCTGTGCCTCTGGAAAAACTTACGCAAGTTCTCGAGTTGACCTTCGGCATTCAAGGATGGGTGGATGTGCCGGGCCTGGGCCGAGCGGCGATGAAGACGTCACCGTCTGGAGGAAGTCTGCATCCGGTTGAGGCCTACGTGCTGGCGCAGAAAGTGAAAGGCTTGCGAAATGGCTTCTACCACTACAGCGCCGATAGGCATGAACTGGAGTGGCTGCGAGAGGGAGTGCCGCGTCGAGATATTGAACGCCATTTGGCTAGCCAATGGTGGTTCGCGCGAGGTGGCTTCCTTGTGCTGATGACGGGTGTATTCGCGAGAACGCAGTGGAAGTATGACTCGCCGCGGACCTACCGTGTGGTGCTGGCGGAGACGGGGCATCTGTGCCAGACATTCTGCCTGGTGGCGACTTGGCTAGGTCTGGCGCCGTTCTGCACGATGGCGCTAAGGGACACACGATGGGAGAAGTGGTTGGGGATCGACGGGGTGCGCGAGTCGATCCTGTACATCGCCGGTGCGGGAACGAAACCGGGAGCGACGGACATGCGAGACGCGCATATCGGGATGTTAGCGCGGAGCGGTTCTGCGTGAGAGTCCAAAGAGAGCGCCGTCTTTCGCAAGAGTGCAAAGGACGGCGCGCGTAATCTTGCTTATCTGACCCGCTGGGACAAGCGGCAAGTGAAAGAGCCGCCGTGCGCGGGCGAACCGCACAGACTAAAGTCTATGCTACGTGTTGCTACTTCTTGGAGACGGCGACGGAGGCGCGAGTGGTGTCCCAGTCGATATTCATCATGCCCTTATCAAAGGAGATGGTGAAATTCTCGACGGGAGAGGGGAGGGACGAGGACTTCATGTCAACGCGCGCTAGGTCGTTGGAAGGGCCGGGGTAGTCGGTGCCCCATTCGCCGGTTTTCTTGCTGATGACAAGAGTCCACTTGGACTGATCGGGGATGGTGAAGAGGGTGTAGCTGCCTGCGGGCACGGTGGTGCCTCCGACGTTGATGTTCGTGGTAGCAACCAGGGTAGTGGCCTCATTCGCACCGGTGCGCCAGACTTTGCCATAGGGAACCAATTCGCCATAGATTTTGCGGCCCTTGGCGCGGGGACTGGAGTAGTCGACGGTCACGGACTGGCCGCCACCCAGGTCGAGGGTCGCTTTGGCTGGTGGGCTAGGACGACTGGACTTATCCTGTTGGGCCCGGAGAGTAACCACGGAAACAGCAAAGGCAAGACAGAGAACGGAAACAGCGGCAATGGTTTTGCGCATGCGGATCTCCTGTAAAGAGGCGGGCTATGGTGACGAGCCTGGGTAGTCTCAGGGGCTACCGGTAGCATTGAACAGGATTTAGGAGCGAGATGCAAGGGGAGCGGGAGGCGTGACGGTGTTGCTGTAGGAAGGTGGTTGGCGTCCTTTACACGCTGAAGAAGAATGTGTTAGTTTAGAAGAGTCGAAGAAAAGAGGAAATTTCAAGGGACGACGGTGAGGGGCACTTGAGCGACGGAAAACTAATGTTGATCGAACAATTCCGCACACATGTAAAGGATACGGGATCGCCAGAGGTGCAGATTGCGCTGCTGAGCGAGCGAATCAACTATTTGACAACGCACCTCAAGAGTCACGTGAAGGACCATGCATCGCGCCGGGGGTTGATCATGATGGTCAACAAGCGGCGGCGCCTGCTGGACTATCTGAACCGCCGGGACCCGGATCGGTATCACCAGATTGTGGAACGCCTCAGCTTGCGCAAGTAAGCCGCGACGGAAAACAGAGCGGATCTTGCGTACTCACAAACGCACAAATTCCAATTGGAGTATGTACGCCGGCGGTGTGTTCGCTGGATGTGAAGTGGTTTGGCCTGTCCCCGCAGGCCAAATGGCGTCGGCATTGGTGTAACTGAACGCGGACAGGGTGTTCCGCGGGACCTGCCTTTTCTTCGAATAAGAGAAGCAATCTGAGAAGGCTCCTCAGGAGAGGAGCTAAAGGAAGAAGCATATGTCTGAAAACAATCACATTCCGGCGCCACATCAGGTCACGATCGAAGTGGGAGGAAGACCCCTTATTCTGGAGACGGGGAAAATCGCGAAGCAGGCAAACGGAGCAATAACGGCGCGGTATGGAGACACGGTTCTACTGGTCAGCGCATGCATGGCCAACAAGCCGAATGACCGTGACTTTTTACCGTTGACGGTGGACTACCGGGAAAACACGTATTCGGCGGGGAAAATTCCAGGCGGGTTCTTCAAGAGAGAAGGACGTCCGACGGAAAAAGAGATTTTGGTGTCGCGGTTGATTGATCGGCCGATGCGGCCATTGTTCCCGGATTCCTGGAGGAATGAGACCCAGATTATCGCGATGGTATTGAGCGCGGACAGCGCGAACGATCCGGACGTGATTGCAGTGACGGCGGCGTCGGCGGCGGCGTACTGCTCGGACCTGCCGTTCACTGATCCGATCGCGGCGGTGCGCGTTGGATTGCTGGATGGGAAATTGGTAGCCAACCCCACTGTGGCGGACCAGAAGGTCAGCAAGCTGAACATCGTGATCGCGGCGACGGAAAAGGGCATCGTGATGGTGGAAGCGGGAGCCTTTGAGGTTTCCGAAGAGACCGTTACGGAAGCTCTGGAGTTTGGCCACAACGAGATCAAGAAGATTGTCGGCGCGATCAAGGAGTTGCACGGACAGATCAAGCCGACCAAGGTTGTAGTGGAACCGCTTCCGTTCGACCAGGCCGTTTACGACGGCATGAAGAAGACCTACGGAGCGCGTTTAAAAGATTCGCTGAATACGGAGAAGCATCCAAAGAAAGAAAGCTATCACCTGGTGGATGATCTTCTGGCGGAAATCGTTGAGAAGGTGCCGGAGGACGACGAAGAGAAACTGGCGCTCACCAAGCGGGCATTCGAACGGATGCGGGAAGATTTCTTCCGCGAGGAAGTGCTGAAAGCGAAGCGACGTCCGGACGGGCGGGCGTTCGACCAGATCCGGCAAATTACCTGCGAAGTGGGCTTGCTGCCACGTGTACACGGGTCGGCGCTATTTACCCGCGGCGAGACACAGGCACTGGCTACACTGACGCTGGGAACCAAGGAAGACATGCAGCGGCTGGATCTGCTGTTCGAGCAGGATACGTTCAAGCGGTTCATGCTGCACTATAACTTCCCGCCGTTCAGTGTAGGCGAAGTGAAGCCGCTGCGGGGAGCGGGACGACGTGAAATTGGGCACGGGGCGCTGGCGGAACGGGCCCTGGCGAACCTGTTGCCACCGGAAGTGGAGTTTCCCTACGCGATGCGCGTGGTAAGCGACATCCTGGAATCGAACGGATCATCGTCAATGGCGACGGTGTGCGGCGGATCACTGGCGCTGATGGACGCGGGCGTACCGATGAAGGCACCGTGCGCGGGTATTGCGATGGGGCTGGTTGTCAGCGATAAGGGCGAGTACTCGATTCTGACGGACATCGCAGGAGCGGAAGACCACTACGGCGACATGGACTTCAAGGTTGCCGGAACCAGCGAAGGCATCACCGCGTTGCAGATGGACATTAAGGTGACCAGCATCAGCATCAACATGATGCGGGAAGCTCTGGCGCAAGCCAAGAAGGCACGCCTGGAGATTCTGGCGACGATGGAAGGGACGCTGAGCAAGCATCGCGAGACCATTTCGGCATACGCGCCACGGTTGTACAAGCTGAGCATCCCGACGGACAAGATCCGCGACCTGATCGGCCCAGGTGGAAAGAAGATCAAGTCGATCATCGAGCAGACGGGCGTGAAGATCGACGTGATGGAAGACGGCACGGTGCACATCTTTTCGACCAGCGGTGCGGGCGGTGATCAGGCGCTGCAGATGGTGCGCGATGTGACCGCGAGTGCCGAGGTCGGGAAGACGTATCTTGGCAAGGTGGTGCGGCTGGCGGAGTTCGGGGCGTTCGTGGAACTATTCCCGGGCACCGACGGGTTACTGCACATCAGCGAAATTTCCGAGCACCGGATTCGCGACGTGCGCGATGAGTTGAAACTTGGCGACCAGGTGCTGGTGAAGGTTCTCGCGATTGAAGGGAACAAGATCCGGCTATCGCGCAAGGCTCTGATCAGGGAAGCGCGCGAGAAGCAGGCGCACAAGAAGGAGCAGCAGACGGCTCCGGCGGGAACGACGGAAGGGAATTAATAGAGATAACCCAAGACCCAGGTTCAGAAATCGAACCTGGGGCACCCAAACCTTCAGGGCCTCCGAGAAATCGGGGGCCTTTTTTGTTGGGAAAGAGACGAAGAGAGAAGAACAAAGGAAGAGAAGAGCACAATGCCGTTGGGTCGTAAGAACCCACCCTTCGCGAAAGGCGCAAAGGATGGGGCACCCTCAAGCAAATAAGCGATTCCGTCGACAACGAGAGAAGAGAGATTCCTTCCGCCGAAAGCGCGGAGATAGGACGCGGTCCTCACTACGCTCGGAATGACGACCTTTCCGTTGAGATATAGTGAGATGAGTTACAGAAGGATATTTTTCGGATTGCGGAGAGGGCTCATGAGCGGATGGCGGAGTGCGTGTGTGGTTGCGATGTTGATGATGGCGGGCGCTGTTTGTGCGCAGCAGCGGGTGATTATCGATACGGACCCGGGAACAGATGATGCGCTGGCGATTTTTCTGGCGCTGAATTCGCCGGAGGTGAAGGTGGAGGCCTTTACCGTAGTGCCCGGAAACGTTGTTGCGGAGCAAGGGCTGGAGAATGCGCTGAAGCTAGTGGGGGTGGCGGGGCGTTGTGATGTGCCGGTCGCGGCGGGCGCCAAGAATCCGCTGCTGCAGAAGACGTATACGGCAACGTACTGGCATGGGAAAAACGGGATCGCGGATATCGAGTTGCCGGCATCGAAGTGCAAAGCCGATCCGAGATTTGCACCCGATTTGATCATTGAGCTGATTCACAAGCATCCGCACGAAATCACATTGATACCCGTTGGGCCGCTGACAAACATCGCGCTGGCGGTGATAAAGGATCCATCGATTGTGGAGCTGACGAAGAACATTGTGATTATGGGCGGGTCCATCTCGGGCGGAAACGTGACCGGGGTTGCCGAAGCGAATATTTTTGGCGATCCCGAAGCGGCGGAGATCGTGTTCAAGGCTGGCTGGACCGTGACGATGGTGGGGTCGGATGTGGGCGAGCAGACGCTGATGCGCCGGAAGGAATTGACGGCGCTGGAGGCCGGGCACGGTCCGGTGAACGATGTGGTGACGAAGATTTCGTGGTTCTATATCGAGCGGTCGGAGAAGAACGGCTGGGATGGCGCGGCGATGTACGACCCCTTGGCGGTAGCGGTGGCGTTTGATCCCACGCTGGTTACGCTGAAGGAGATGCATATTGATGTGGAGACGCGAGGCGAGTTCACGCGAGGCGAGACGGTGCCGAACCGGAATCTGGAGAACGAGAAGAACGTTTTGCACCGCGACCACTACGAAATTGAGGGCTACGAAAAATTGGGAGTGAATGCGAAGGTGGCGGTAGCGTCGGATGCGCAGCGGTTTTTAACGATGTTTATTGAGAGGGTGAAGGGGAAGTAAGTTGCGGCAATTCCCTGGTTGCCGCGAGCAGATGGTACATTTCGACTGGCGTTTGCAAGCGGTCCGCCTCGGAAGGCGGACCCTACAAGGTCCCAGATGAATACAGGCTCTTGGTCGCTGCTATTCCTACGTATTTGTCCGCGCCGCCGTAATAGAGCAGATAGCGTTCCTTTTCGGCGAGCATGCCCTCCACAAAGACTACGTTGGGCACCTGGCCGGTCTTTTCCCATTCCAGTTCCGGAGCAAACACCGGCTGGTCAGAGCGATAAATGAGTTTTCGCGGATCGTTGCGGTCGAAGACGGCGATGCCGGAGCGATAAACGAGATTGTCATCGGCCCCGTTATAGACCAGCACAATGCCGTGCTTTGTGAGCACGGGTGGCGGTCCCGGCTCGACGACGCGCGAATCGAATTTTCCGGGCCGTTTCGGGAGCACTGGAGTTGTGGTTTCTTCTTTCCAATGCAGGAGGTCTTCCGAAGACGAGAGGCCCATCTGATCCGTTTTGTCCGCGGCGGTTCCAAGCCAGTACATCCAATAGCGGCCTTGAATTTTCTCTGTGAGAATCGCGCCTGATTTTGTCCAGCCGACGTTCCAATTCCCTTTGTAGGCAGGGAGCAATACGCCTTTACGCTGCCAATGAAGCAAATCTGTGGATTCTGCCATACAGAGTTGCGCATCCTTTTTGTTGTATCCCGTGTAGGTCAGGATGTACCGGTTGCCGATGCGCACCAGGCGTGGATCCTCGACTCCCCCATCCTTCTCGTAATCCGCTTCCGGCGATAGAACCGGCTCCGGCTTCCGCGCGAACTGAATGCCGTCATCGCTTTCGGCATAGCCCAAACGCGAAGTGCCGGCTGCGTCTTGAGCCCGATACAACATTACAATTTTCGTACCGTTCCTGATAATCGCTGGATTAAAGGTGCCAGCCGATTCCCAAGTGTTTCCTTGTGGGGAGATAGCCGGCGTATTCGAAATGCGTTTCCATCCAGTGACTGTTGGAACTGTTGCCAAGACGCATATGGCGGCGGTCCGCCTGAGAAGGCGGGCCCTACAAAACTTTCTCATGGTGATGGCTGCTCGACATGAATTCACACAACTCCCGCAAGCTACTTCCCGAATGAAACTTTCCTGGTGATGCCTTCGCTTTCTTTCACGTAGATCAACTGGTTTACGGCAACGTCCTTGAGGGTGTCGACCGTGCCGCTGGGCCAGCGAATTTCGAGTAAATCCACCTTGGTGGCCTTACCTAATCCGAAGTGAACGCGCAAATCACTTTGGGCAAAGTAGCCGCCACCGCTGCGAACTTCGTCGATTTGCGGGTGGGGCTTGGTCTCTCCGGGCATCTGAACAACACACTTCAATCTCGCACCAATGCCGCTGCGGTTCGATTTTGTGCCGATGGTGCGAACCTTGAGCCAGTTGTTGCCCGTGGACGAATCACAGCGAACCAGTTGCGGCTCCTGATTGACGCAATTCACGACAAAATCGAGGTCGCCGTCATTGTCAAAATCACCGAAGGCGCAGCCGCGCGAGGCGGTGGGATTCGAAATGCCGGGCCCGCCAAGTTCGGAGACGTCATCGAAGCAGCCATTGCGCAGATTCCTGTAGAGCAGTTTTCGTTGCGAATAGCCAGCTTCGGTTCGCAACTGTTCGACTTCCGGATAGACGTGGCCGTTGCAGATCAAAATGTCGGGCCAGCCATCGTTGTCGTAGTCGAAAAAACCGCAGCCCCAGCCCAGATATTGTGTGTGCTTTCCCAGTCCCGCGAGGAAAGTGGCATCTTCAAAGGAGGCACCGCCTAAATTGTGGTACAGGGATGGCGTGTCACCAGCGAAGTTCGTTTTGACGATATCGAGATTGCCATCGAGGTCGTAATCCGCGGCGGAGACCCCCATTCCTGCCTGGGGCTTGCCGTCGGCGCTCAGCGCACAGCCAGCTTCCACGGCAATGTCGGTGTATTTTCCATTTTTGAGATTCTGGTAAAGCGCACTGGCGGTGGAATCGTTGGCGACATAAATATCCGGCCAGCCATCGTTGTCGAAATCGCCGGTCAAAACGCCGAGTCCATAGGTGCCATTTGCAGTGGCGATGCCGGATTCGACGGAAACGTCCTTAAAAGTGCCGTCGCCATTGTTGTGGTAGAGAATATTTTTGGTGCCGTTCATCCCCGGCGGGCCGCAGGCGACCATCACACCTTTGTACAAGCATGGGCCGGATTCCGGGACGGGCGCAGTGGCGAGGTCGAGGTCGATATAGTTCGCGACGAAGAGATCGAGCTTGCCGTCACGATCGTAATCGACGAAGGCGCAACCGGTGCTCCAGAGTTTGCCACTGCCGGCCACGCCCGCCTTGTCACTGACGTCAGTAAACGTGCCATCGCCATTATTGTGGTAGAGGACGTTCTTGCCGAAATAGGCGACGAATAAGTCTTCGTAGCCGTCGTTGTCGTAATCGCCGATGCAGCAACCCTGGCCCCAGCCGGAATGCGCAAGTCCAGATTTCAGGGTGACGTCTGTGAAGGTGCCGTCGCGATTGTTCTTGAAGAGGCGGTTGATCGGTTCCTGGCCTTTGGGAAACCCTTCAATGCGCGTGCCGTTCACGAGGAAAATATCGAGCCAGCCGTCGTTGTCGTAGTCATAGAAGGCAACGCCGCAGCCGGTGGTTTCGAGCAGATACTTGTTTTTATGTTCACCGCCGAAGATGGTTGTGGTTTTAAGGCCAGCTTCTTTGGCTACATTGATGAAATTTACGCCCAGTGGAGACGGATCAGCTTTCGGGATGGCTGCGTGGCTGGCAGCATGCGCAAGAAAAGGCGAGAGCAATCGCTCCAGCGGTAGGACCAGGGCACTACGGCTTAACGATTCCAGAAATTTGCGACGCGTCGATCCCAAGTCCCCTGTGCCTTCCCAATGTCAATCCAGGTCGATAAGTGGAGTGACTATGATAACCGACGAGGCGCGTCTCAACTAATGCCCAACTTCTTTTGCAGTTCTTCCAATGACAGTCCCTTGGTTTCCGGATAGAAGAGGAGCACGACCACAAATTGCAGGACCATCATGGCGGCAAAGAAGACGAAGGGGTAGCCACCGGACTTCGCGGCCATAACCGGAAAGAGGAGCGAAATCACGCCGTTCATGAACCAGTGAGAGAAGCTGCCGAGACTCTGTCCCTTGGCGCGCACGCGATTCGGAAAGACTTCGCCGATATAGACCCAAATCACGGCGCCTTGGGAGAACGCGAAGAAGGCGATGTAGCCGACCAGCAGCCAGACGAGTAGTTCTTTGTGTTCGTGAGACAAGAAGACCGCAGCTACGCCAGCGAGGCAAAACGCCGTACCCACCGATCCGATCAGAAGCAGTGTTTTGCGTCCCACGCGGTCGATCAGGGCCATAGCGATCATCGTAAAGACAAGATTCGTGAATCCAATGGCCACCGCCTGGAGGTCGGCGGAAACTTTGCTGAAGCCCGCGTCGGCAAAGATATCGTTGAGGTAGTAGAGAATCGCGTTGATTCCGGCGAGCTGGTTGAAGAGGCCAATGGTGACCGCCAGGAAGATGGGGAGGCGATACTTGCGCGAGAAGAATGGCTCGTTGGCGCTGACATGGTCGGCGTCAATGGAGGCGACAATTTCTTTCAGCTCCTGTTCGTAATCCTTTTCGCCGATCAGCTTGAGGACGTCGCGGGCTTCATCGACTCGGCGTTGTCTGGCGAGCCAACGCGGGCTGCGGGGAATCCCAAACAGCATGAGCAGGAATGCTGCCGCCGGCACGGCCGCAACACCCAACTTCCAGCGCCACTCGGCTTCGCCAAGATTGAAGAGTCCCACAACGTAATTCGAAAAGTAGGCGAGCAAGATTCCAAAGACCACGTTGAACTGAAAGAAGCTCACCAATCGGCCGCGCCAGCGCGCAGGAGCAATTTCGGTGATGTACATCGGACCGAGCACAGACGAGCCGCCGATGGCCAGTCCGCCAATTACGCGAAAAACGATCAACGTTCCCCAAGTCGGAGCAAAGGCGCAGCCGAGGGCCGAAACTACATACAAAACAGCCATGATGCGCAAGCTATCTCGGCGGCCGTACTTGTCACCGGGATATCCTGCAGTCATTGCGCCGATGATGGTGCCGAAGAGTGCGCTGGAGACGGTCTCGCCGAGCGCAGTGGGGGTGAGGTGATAGAGATTCGTGAGCGCGGAAGTGGTTCCCGCAATGACTGCAGTGTCGAAGCCAAACAGCAAACCGCCAAGTGCTGCCACAATCGTGCTGCGCAACAACGATGCGTTCAGTTTCATGGAGTCGACCTGAAACGCCGCGCCCACCCGCCCTGCGCGGCCACTGAAGTTCGCCCGATTGTATTCGATTTTATCGGCGCGTAAACGAGAACTTTCGCTAGTGTTTCGCGACGACTTGGTCTTTAGCGAGGCGGTCCACGTCGGACTTTGGCATTTCGTCCATGAAAACGAGGAAGATGGCGTTGGACCAGCCGAAACCGATGACGTTAATGGAGTAGCCGCTGGTGGTGCTGGCGTCGGCGGAGCGTTCAACGGCATTGTATTTTTCGCGGATGTTGCCGTCGCGGCGGAAATTCTCGGCGATAGTGCTGAGGAATTCGAAGGAGAGGCGATTAGCCTCGGTGGCGAAGCCATAGCGTCGCAGACCTTCGACGGCGACAAGTTGGAGGGGAGCCCAGGCGTAGGGAGCATCCCACTGGCCGCCGGTGAAGTAAGGGCTACAGAGCAACCCGCCGGGTTTTTCGAAGTGGCTGAGGTTTTTGACGACGGCTGCGGCCTGTTCGGGGGTGGCGAGCCCGGCCCAGAGTGGATAGAAGGTGGAAGCGTATTCGTAGTCGGAGCGTTTTTTATCGGTGAAATTGTAGTCGAAGAATTCGCCGCGGGCGGAGTCCCAATTAAATTCCACGATCTGTTTCTGACGTTGGGCAGCCTGCGTTTTCCATTCATCGGCCTCTTTGTTTTTGCCCAAGGTGCGGGCGATTTCCTCGAGATCCTTTTCTGTCTTGTAGATCAGGCTATTCAGGCAAACGGGGGCGAAGTGATGGGTGGCAGCGCCAAAAGGAGCGAAGCGGAAGGAAACGTCGAAGCCGGACTCGCGCATGGAACGGTCGCCGCGGTAGTAGTCGCGAGTAAGGGAGAGCTGTTTGATGTTCTCGCAATGGGTGCGAGCCATGGTCATGGGGACGTCGCAGAGTTCGAGGTTGTAACGTCCGCCGGAAGCGTCGGGAGGATTTTCGTTGGGCTTGCGACCGACAAGGAATTTAGCGCCAGGATCGGGATTGTCGATGAAATAGACAGCCACTTTCTGATAGTGATCGGTTTCGTCTTTGAGGCTTTCGGGGGCGGGCGCGTCACCGAAATCGTAGTAGCGCGAGAGGGCGGTGTCGCCGGCGAGGTGAGGATCTGTGTTCCACATCGCGTGGTCGCGAACCGCGTAGGCATAAGCGCGCTCGAGCCATGCGCGATCCGCCTTGCCTTGGGATTTTTGCGCATTGTAAACCGAGAGAATCATCGAAGTGAGAAAAGGCGGCTGAGAGCGGCTGAGGTAGTAGGTGCGGTTGGCGTTGAGAATGGAACCGTAGTGATCGATTTCGAAGAAAAAGTTTTCGATCATGCCGCGGGCGAGCTCAAGTTTGCCGGCCTGCACAAGGCCGCGAATGATGAAGTAGCTGTCCCAGCCGTACATTTCGTTGAAGCGCCCACCCGGAACGACGTAAGGATGCTCGAGATAGAGAAGGCCGTGGGGGTAGAAGGCGTTGGTGTCGACCTCGCCGGGATGATGAATCACCTTGGGGAGCGGCTTTACCTCGACGTTGCACTTGGCTTCGAGAGCGCGGACGTTGTCTGGAATGATGAAATCGGCAGGAACATAAAGAATCGACTTCGCGGTGATTTTAGGATCGACAATGGTGGTGCAGTCGGTCATGGAACGGGTGAGGGTGTCCCAGCCATTGGAGATGTAGGAGAGGATGGGTGCGAGGCCGTCGGGAGCGGCGGCTTGAGCTTGCGATGGGGGTGAGGATTCATTGGGCTCATTGGCGAACAGAGGGATGCTGAGAGCGGCGACTGCGAGAATGCGTAGCACAAAGCGATGAGTCGGGCGCGACATTGTGACTGACCTCCGGAAAGATTCAGAACGCGTCATGAAGTCAAGCGGTCCTTCGAAATTGGTTGAGTTTCCCAAAGCCGCACCTCAGAAAAAACGTCCGGCCCGTTCAGGGCGAGCTGGCCCCGCACGGGCGAATAGATACGAGACGTCAGCGCTGCGGAATCGTTAAGGATGCACTCGACGACGGAGGCATCCACAAAAAGGTGGAGCCGGTTTTGATCGGCGGCGTTTGGAACCGCGAGTACATGGTCATTTATTTTGAGTTCGAGGCCGGTTTTGGATGGGCCGAAAGAAATGGAAACGAACGCCCCCGCCGCGGAAGATAGGGTGAGGGAGAACGGCTGCTGGCCAGAGAGCAGCTTCAACTCGCACGTGGGACCTGAAACCGAAAATCCAAGGAGGCCAGCACCTCGACGCGCATCTCCCGCCGGCGGAAGAGAAATTTCACCCGCGCGAAGAGTGGCAAGTTCGGGTAGAAAAGCCATCTGGAGACTGTCGTCGGGACCGAGCGACAGAACGCGCGGGAGGGACATGCAGCCGGCCCAGCCAGCGGTGGCGAATTCGGCTTCGGGTCGAGTTTCGGGAATCCATCCCCACAGGATGCGCCGGCCGGTGGCGTCGAGTTGACTCTTGGGGGCGTAGTAAGAACCGGAATCGAGCAGGCCTTCTTTTTCCGAGTGAAAGACAAGCTCTTTGTGATCGAACTCTCCCACCTGCCAGAAAACTTTGCGCTCGGTGGAGTATAGAAGGACGAATTTGCCACCAAGCGGGAAGAAATCGGGGCACTCCCACATTTCGCCGGAATCCACAAAGTCGGAAGTTTGTTTGCCGTTGGATTTGCCGGAAACCAGCGGGTGGAGGTATTCCCAGGAGCGCAGATCCTTGGAGCGGTAAAGCAGAACGCTTCCACCTTTGCCGCGTAAGCCGGAACCGATCCCCATGAACCAAGTATTTTGGTCGCGCCACAGGCAGGGATCGCGAAAGCCAGTGAGGTTCTTATTGTGGGGCGGGAGTAAAACCGGCGCAGACAGTTTCTGCAGCGCGCCTAGGTTCGGGTCAGTGGAGATTGCCAGGCACTGCGTTTCGAGAAAATTGTGCCGGCCGTCGCGGAGCGTCGCTTCGGCGGGGGAAACGGATTTTACAGCGGTGTAGAGAAACGTGGGAACGCCGTCGTGAAGAACGGCGCTGCCGGAGAAGCAGCCGTCCTGGTCGGCGCCGCGGGGAGTAGGCGCGAGCGCAACGGGGAGGTGTCGCCAGTGAATCATGTCGGGGCTCACGGCGTGGGCCCAGTGCATGTCACCCCAAACGGCAGCATTTGGGTTGTACTGAAAAAACATATGGTAGTTGCCATTCCAGAAAATCGGACCATTCGGATCGTTCATCCAATTTCGGGCGGGGAGCAGATGAAATTGCGGACGAAGCGGGTCTTGCGAGATGCGGGACGACGGAACGCGTGTATCAAAATCCGGGAATTCCGGGGCGATTGCGAAGACGCTGGACGCGGCCACAGTCCGCAAAAAATGGCGCCGCGAAGAGGTCATGCAGTCCTCCGGGAAAATGTTGAATGATAGCCGACGGCTCGGGGGAATCGACCCGGGTCGTCCCATAATACACAAATGTTATACTCGCGGAATGTTTGGCCGCGGTAACCCTGCAAGTTTTGTCTGTCGCCTGATCTTGCTCGCGGCGTTGTTTGTGCCGAGGGTGGTGCAGGGGCAAGAGAGTTCAAGCCTGCGGGGGGTGGTGGACCTGGACGGACATGCGGTAGATCCGTTTCATCGAACCGCGGGGAAGTACATTGTGCTCGTATTTATACGGACCGATTGCCCCATTTCGAATCGGTATGCGCCAACCATTCAGGAAATCAGCCAGAAGTACAAAGATTCGGCGCAGTTTTACCTGGTTTATCCGGTGCGGACGGAGACCCCGGAGCAGATCAAGCAACATCTGAAGGAATTTGGATACAAGATCACCGCGTTGCGCGACCCGGATTATGCGCTGGTCAGGCGGGCTGAGACGCGGGTAACGCCGGAGGCGGCAGTCTTTTCGGCGGGGGGCAAGTTGGTGTATCACGGGCGAATCAACGATTGGTACGCGGAATTCGGGCGCTCGAGACGGCAGCCGACAACGCAGGAGTTGGTGGACGCCCTCAGCGCGACGACGGCGGGAAAGCCCGTCGCCAATGCTACGGTGCCTGCGGTGGGATGCTTTTTGCCGGACCGGCCATGAGAGACAGGCGCGCAATCATTTCGGCACTAGTCATTATTTCCTTGGTAGTCGCGGGAGTGGCAGGGCAATCAAAAGGCAAAAGCTCCGGGAGAGCGCCGCAGGGAGCGGGGGCAGAAGTCACCTTCAACCGAGACATCGCGCCGATCGTATTTCGGTATTGTTCGCCGTGTCACAGGCCCGGGGAAGCGGCGCCATTTTCGCTGTTGAACTATGAGGATGCAGCGAAATTCGCACGGCAGATTGCCTACATTACGGAAAAGCGAATCATGCCGCCCTGGCTGCCTGCGCCGGGTGAGTTGAAATTTCAGGGCGAAACGCGGTTGACGGACGAACAGGTCGCGTTGTTCGGGAAGTGGGCGGAAGCAGGAGCGCCACGTGGGGACGCAGCGGACCTGCCGACGGCGCCCGTATTCACTCAGGGGTGGCAATTGGGCAAGCCGGATCTGGTCTTGCACGCGAGAAAACCTTATACGCTTCCGGCCGCCGGTACGGACAATTACTGGAATTTCATTTTTCCAACACAGCTCACTGGGACTCATTGGGTGAAAGCCGTGGAGATTCGGCCCGGAGAAAAGCGCGTGGTGCATCACGCGAACGTGCTGGTGGACCGGTTGCACTCTTCTCGCAAGCAGGAGAAGCAGGCGGGAGCAGGATTTGCAGGGATGGAACTGCGGATCGAGTCCGACACCTTCGATCCGGATAGTCATTTGTTCTTTTGGAAGCCGGGTTCTGTACCGCATGAGGAGGCCGAAGGGATGGCGTTGCGGTTGGATCCCGGAGATGATTTGGTGCTGAACACGCACCTGCAGCCGTCGGGTAAGCCGGAGCAGATTGAACCGAGCATTGGGCTATATTTCACAGATAAGCCAGCGACAAAATTTCCGATGCTCCTGGAGTTGCAGAACGACAAGGCATTGGATATACCAGCGGGCGCGAGCGATTTTGTTGTGACGGACGATTTCACTCTGCCGGTGGATGTCGATCTCATCGGAATCTATCCACACGCACATTATTTGGGAAAAGAGCTTCGTGCCACGGCGACGGGGCCAGATGGTGTGGTGCGAACACTGATACTGGTTCCACGATGGGACCTGAACTGGCAGGCGGTCTTTTACTATACCGAGCCAGTGCTGTTGGAGAAGGGCACGACAGTGTCGATGCGCTATGTCTACGACAATAGTGAGGCGAACATCGCGAATCCATTTCATCCGCCACAGAGAGTGGTTGGGGGAAATCGAACGACCGACGAAATGGCTCATTTGTGGCTGCAAGTGTTGCCGCGCGGAACGGCGCAAGAGCAACAGTTGACGCTGCGGAGTCTGCAGGAAGCGATGGCGCGGCACGATATCGCGAGGGATCCCAACGATTTCGCCGCCCAATATAACTTGGGAGCAATTCTGCAGAGTCGCGGTGAAGCGACAGAAGCGCTGAATCATTATCGAGCCGCGGTGGCTTTGCGCCCGAAGGACGCTATCGCGAACAATGCCCTTGGAGGGGCTCTGCTCGCGACAGGAGACCTCGCAGGAGCTGTGGGTCTATTGCGGGTCGCCATCGGGGCACAACCAGACTATTTTCCGGCGCATTACAATCTAGGCAATGCTTTGGCATCGACGGGCGATTTCGCCGGTGCGGCCAAAGAGTTTCAAGCGGCGGTAAGACTGAACCCGCACGATTCTATGGCGGAAGCGAATCTCGGCGGTGCACTGGCGGAAACGGGGCAGTTCGCCGCGGCAGAACTGCATTTGGAGAAGGCCGTGAAGTTGGACCCGGAGAATACAGTGGCGCGGGAGAACCTTGCCGAACTAAAACGGCGACAAACGGGACCAAAAGAGCAGTGAGAGCAGAGCGGCGCGAGCGATGGCGCAAACAGCGTGGGAACAACACCGAGTGTTAGTATTCCGGTATGGGGCAAAGGCAGGGACGTGAGAAGAGGGCGGGAGCGTGGTGCCGCGAAACATGCTGCGCGCTTGGCGTGACTGTCCTGTTGCTGTGTTTCCATGTGAGCAGCGCGCCAGCACAGACGGCGAGCGCGACGCTGCAAACTGGCCGCAATAATTCTAAAGCTGTGGAGCAATACAATCAGGGGTTGGCGGCTACGCAGAAAGGTGATCTGTCCGCTGCCCGGCAATTGTTCGAATCAGCGGTGCGAGTTAACCCGAAGTTACCTGAGGCGCAGAGCATGCTCGGCTGGGTCCTGTTGGTACAGGGGCAGGTCGATCCGGCGATTACGCACTTGAAGGAAGCCATTAGGCTTAAACCCGGAGTGGCAGAAACGCACGAAACTCTGTCGCGGGCATACGTGGCGAAACGCGATGGCGCGGCAGCAGTGGAAGAGGCCCGAACGGCCGTTAAACTGGCTCCCAAAGCAGCGGAAGCTCATCACACCCTGGCGCACGCGCAGGAATCCGCGGGACAGCTTGATGCAGCTGTCGCTGCGATCAAACAGGCAATCGAGATCGACGCTTCCAACGCGGAATACCATGACGATCTGGGTTCGATGCTCGTACGGCAGGGTAAAAGTTCGGCGGCGATTGCGGAGTTTCAAGCCGCGGAGAAACGGAATCCAAACTTCGGACCAGCGCATTTGCACCTAGGCGTGGTGGAGCTGGATCAGAAGCTGTTCGATGACGCTTCGGAGGAGCTGCAGCAAGCATCAACCTTAATGCCGACGAATCCATTCGCATTCTTGTATCTGGGGGAGTCAGAACGGGGCCGCGGGAATACGGATGCGGCGATCTCGGCGCTGCAGGCTTCGTTGAAGCTCAATCCAGAGCAACCGGGTGTGCAGAACGAACTGGGTTTGTTGCTGCAACGTGCCGGCAGGCCGGACGAAGCAGCGGCGGCCTTCCGAGAGTGCATTCGACTGCAACCAGGGAATCCCGATGCGCATAATAACTTGGGACTGTCTTTATTGCAGACGGGCGATGGAGATGGCGCGATCGCAGCCTTTCAAGAAGCCGTGAAGTTGAAGCCGGAGGATCCGCAATACCAGGGGAACCTGGGGACAGCGTATCTGCAGAAGGCGGATTTCGCGGCAGCCATAGCGGAGTTTGAAAGTGCACTGAAGCGGGCTCCGGAAGATCAAACGTTGCACTACAACCTGGGTTTGGCGTTGAAGCTTCAAGACAAATTGCCGGAAGCGGTGGCGGAGTTGCGCAAAGCAGAAGCCATTGATGCGACGCAGCCCGATGCGCCATACACGTTGGGCGTGACCTTATGGCAGCAAGGCGACAATGACGCTGCGGTGATCGAGTTGCAGAAGGCGATCAAGGCGAAGCCGGATTATGCAGAGGCGTATTACACGCTCGGAACAGTGCTGAAACAGCAGGGAAACTATCCGGAAGCCGCGGCGGCTTTGCGCGAGGCGATTGGACTGCAGCCCGATTTTGCGGGAGCGCACACGACTTTGGCGGCCGTGCTGCGGCAGTCTGGTGACACACAGGGCGCAGCGCAAGAAGCAAAGCTCGGAAATCAGCTCGCGAAGCAGAAAACGGATATGCAGGCAACTTTGTTCGCCACGAATTCAGGGAAACGACTGCTGCGTGTCGGAGACCTAGAAGGGGCGATCTCCCAATTTCGCGCCGCAATTAACACGTCGCCAAACTATGCGCCGGCGCACTACCAACTGGGAATAGCCCTGCTGCAGCAAGGGAAAAAGGAAGAAGCGGCACAGGAATTTCAGAAAGCCTCAGAGCTGGACCCGAAGTCCACGCCACAGGTGCGGTAAATTACTTCAGTACGCGCAAGGCCACGAGAGATGATTCCACCGGAACACCTCTGGTAACTTTCACATGAATGAGCGCTTCGAAGGGTCTCAGCTCTTCCGGTGAAGTGACTTTCATTCTTGTCAACAAATCATTCAGGTAATTCTCGCGGGTAACGAATTCAACGGCTGCCTGGGTGCCGATGGTAGTGGTGCCGGCGAGGATGAGTTCGGTGTTCTGAGGGTTGATGCCCCGTTCAAACGCAACGACGGCATAGTCTTCCGTCAGCGGAGAATTCGAAGGGCTGGCTATATATTCACCGTTTTCGCCGGCAGCCGGGTGGGAGTTGACGACTTTCACGTTACCGGCACGCACGCCGGACTCAACGCGGCGAAAAACAAACTCGGTTGTGCTGGGGACCTCGAGAAGTGTGAGGTTTTCCGAGGGCGAACCAATGAAAATAAGATCATTGTTCTTGGCATCATCGAGAGAAAACAAGCTGCCGCGCTTAACGCGAGAGGACATGTGAAGAGTGGCGAATACGCTATCGAGATTGTGGATGGCCAACACTTCGCCCACTCCGGTGTAATGATCCAGGATAGGAGCGTTGCCATCGCGGGAGGGATCGAAATAGCGCATGCCGGTATCGGGACGGCCAACAAAAGCGGCATTACTGAAAATCACCCAGGGTTCCTGATCCCCCTTGTCGAATCCCTTCCAGAAGATTTGAAACGGCCGAGGCGGGGAAGGGACGGATGTATTGGCAGCGGTAGATGAGGGGCGTGTCGCCACTAACCAAATTATCCCGAGCAAACTAGCGGCCAAGGCGACGCTTACGAGAGTTAAAGCGGAGCGATGGGAGCGAGCCGGGGAACCTACCGCCGGGGGGCTCACATGGGAATCGGAAACGGTACCGTTGCTGGGCTGCACGATTGCCCGCTCATGGACCGCGAGAGCGTAGCTACCTTTAGGGAGTTCGACGACCACAGGGTCCGAGGTACCCTCGGAACTGTAGTATTCGGCTAGCTTGCCGCGCAGGCGGCCAGCCTGGACACGGACAAAGGAATCAAGCTGAGGATCGAAGTCTGCCTGGCGGCCGAAGACCTCAGTAGCAATTTGATACTCCTTCACCTGAACGCCGGGTCGATCCTGGGCGCGCTTGGCAAGATAGCGGAGCAGCTTACGAAGTGATTCAGAGCCATGTAAGACGTGGCTCTCGACCAATCGATCCACCGCGGCCTGGAGCTGCGAGTTTTCCAGCACGACGATTCCCGTTACATTGATGTAACAGCAGCCTATCAACTCGCCCATATCGGTGCAAGTCAAAGGTTTACGCCAAGTAACCGTATCAAACGTGAGGAAACTTGCCTCGGCGTGCCGAAAGTTGAATAGTTACTACCAAATTTTTTGCTCGAGGTCGGATTTAGTCCGAAACCGAGAGAAACGCTCCGGTGCAGAACTGTGTATCAGGTTGCAGTTCTAGGAGGTGTTTTTCTGAGAGCTTCGGAGATCGAGCGAGTAAGAGTGCTGGGGGCTGTCGTGTCGCGGAGGGGTGGCTCCGGTTGCCAGGGGAACTCCTTTCGACTTCTTCCATTTTGCTGAACTAGGTGTGTAGCCAAGCGTCGTTGTTGAGCGGCGCGGTGGCTGCGGTTGCATTGGGGTGCAAAGGTCACAGCTGGTTTATTCAGGAGGGGTGGAATGCAAAGGCGCTTGCTAGTAGGGCTGGGGCTGTTGATTACCTGCTGCATGTTGATGGGGTTCGCCGCGCCGAACGCGTCGGCCCAGGCGGTCTATGGAAGCATTCTTGGCACAGTGACCGATCCGCAGGGAGCGGCAGTCGCCGGAGCCAAGGTGACGGTCACGTCGATTGAAAAAGGCACTGCGGACGAGACAACTACGAACGAGAGCGGGAATTATACGGTGACCCACCTGATTCCCGGTAGCTACAAAATCACGATAGAAGCACAAGGATTTAAGAAACAGGAGATCGCCTCAGTCGCGGTGTCGGCAGACACGGGCGCGAAGGCAGATGCCACGCTGCAGGTTGGAGCGGTGACGCAGACCGTGGAAGTCACGGGTGAATTGCCGCAACTGAAGACGGATCGCTCGGATGTATCGATCACGTTTAACGAAAAGTATGTCGAAGACCTGCCGATCTTGAATAGGAATTTCACGAGCTTTGAACTGCTCTCTCCCGGAACGCAGAAGTTGGTGGGCTGGAGCCACGCTGCAACGGAAAACCCGCAGGGCGGCCAGCAGATCTTCGTGAATGGCCAGCATTTCAGCGGAACGGCATTCGAACTGGATGGAACCGACAACCAAGACCCGATTCTCGGAATCATCGTTGTGAACCCGAACCTGGATGCCATCCAAGAATCCAAAATAACTTTACAGAATTATGATGCGGAATTTGGCAAGGCTGTCGCGGGCATTGTGACGGTGCAGACCAAGTCCGGTTCGAACGAATTTCATGGATCGGGATTCTACGATTTCCGAGGCGACGGGCAGGAAGCACGCGATCCTTTCCAGAACGCGCCTAATGTCCCACTACCGCATGCCAGTTTTAAGCAGTTTGGCGGAGCTGTGGGCGGGCCAATCATTAAGAATAGGTTGTTCTTCTTCGGGGACTACCAGGGGACGCGGCAGACGGGCGGTTTGACTCAGACTGAGACGATTCCGACGCTTCTGGCAGAGCAGAGTTGCAATCCCGCGACCAACGCGCAAAGTTCAACTCCGGGCTTTTGCAACTTGAGCGACTACCTGGGGGTTGCAAACGGTGGCGGGCGGATCTTCGATCCGGCATCGAGCACAGCGTTGGATGGTTCCGGGAGGGCAGAATTTGCTGGAGCCTTGATTCCGATAAACCGTATTTCTCCAGAAGCAGCGAAAATTCTGGCGGCGTTTCCAACGCCTACAGCATCCGGAATAAAAAACAACTACATTGCTTCTGGATCCGGACCCTATGACCAGAACAGTTTCGACACGCGCATCGACTACGCGGCCCCGCACAATTACAACGTGTTTGGGCGGTTCAGTCTCGATTATTTCAGTTTGTCCGGGAAGGGTGCGCTGGGAGTGCTGGGAGGCGACGGCTTCGGCCCAGGTGGCCTCAACGGGACTTCGAATGTGCACAACTACAGCTTGGCCACCGGATTCGATAAGGCGATCGGGTCAAAGTGGCTGACGGACCTGCGGTTCGGTTGGTTCCGGTATAATCCGCAGACCGCGTATTCGGACGGCAATACCTCTCCGATGCTGGACACGTTTGGCATTCCAGGGCTCAACGACTATAACCGCGATGGGAACGTTAATGCGTTCACCGGCGGGCTTTCCTCGTTCTTCTTCGGGGGAAACGGGCTAAACAATGGCAATAACAACGGACATTTCGGAGACGGCTTGAACGTTGGGCGTTGCAACTGCCCCCTGACCGAAAAGGAAGACCAGTACCAAGTGGTCAACAACTGGACCCGTCTGCAAGGGAACCATACGATCAAGTTCGGCGCGGACATCCGTTATGCCAAAAACCTGCGCGTGCCAAGCGATTCGAATCGAACAGGCATCCTGAATTTCAATTCTGGCGACACGGCCGACGCCGGTAACGGCGGTTTGGATCTCGCCACATTCCTGCTGGGAGATGTGACCAGTTTCCAGCGGTTTGTAAGCACAAGCACGAATGCCGCAGAGCGGCAGAAGCGCTGGTTCTTCTACGGCCAAGATACGTGGCGCATCACTCCTAAGCTGACGTTCAACTATGGTTTGCGTTGGGAGATCTATTTCCCCGAGTCCGTGAACGCCAAGGGTAACGGCGGATTTGCGAACATTGATCCTGGACCGAACGGCGGCATTATTCGCGTCGCCGGATACGGAAGCAACAGCCTGAGCGGAAACGTGAACAACTCGCTGGATGCGTTTGCGCCCCGGCTTGGAATCGCCTATCAGTGGGATCCCAAGACGGTGATCCGCCTAGGATACGGACGGAGCTTTGACATCGGCGTGTTCGGCTCGAACTTCGGGCACGTCGTTACGCAGAACCTGCCCGTTCTGGCAAATCAGGACTTGTCAGACTCCAGTTTCAATGGTGGAACTAACGACCGTACGGCCATTTTTACGCTCGGATGCCCGACGCCTGCGCCGGCGTATTGCGCTGCGTTAACACAAGGCGCCTCACCTCTTCCGCCGATTAACATACCGTCGGACGGCATTCTGCCATTGCGGGGTCCGGCCAACAGTGTCGACCCACGCGTAAGGCCAACAAAGCAGGTTCTGCCCACGCTGGACGCATGGAACGCGACTGTGCAGCGTCAGATCACACCCACGCTGAATGTCGAAATCGGTTACATCGGCAACAAAGGAACGCACGTGTTCGCTGGAACAGGACCGGCCTACAACGCCAATCCTGTGGCGATTGGCTCCGGCACGGCCTTTTACTCGTGCTCGCAAATCACGGACGCTAACAATCCCAATGTTGGACAATACGCGTGTGCTCCCAGCTTCAAGCCATCAATAGGCGCCAACAGTCGTCGTCCCTATAACTTGAACAATGTTCCGGCTTTCATTTATCCCACATGTTCTGTATCGCAACAGGCATGTGGCCTCAGCAATGTTCCGGTTGCGGACCAGCTTACGTGCTGCGCGACCGACATAGGAAATTACTTCGGGAACAACGCGAGCTCAAACTATAACGCGTTGCAAGTGAAGGTGGAGAAACGGTTTGCGCAGGGCTTGCAATTCCTGACGCATTACACCTACTCGCATGCAAACAATTACGACAGCAATTACTAC
>DATJZF010000071.1:0-38221 GCA_035499255.1 Dongiaceae bacterium
AGTTCGCGGGAATTATCGGGCAGAGAGCGGACGGCCTCAGAAGGCCGTCCCTACAAAAACAGCGTTCAGAAGTACAAGCTGATTGTGCTGCCATACCCGTTGATGATGACGAAGGATGAAGCGGAGGCGTTGCGGGAGTACGTACGGAGCGGCGGGCACTTGTTTGTGGAAGCGCGGCCGGGCTGGGTGAATGAAGAGGGGCACGCGGAAGGGGCGGTGCCGGGATTTGGTTGGACGGAAATGACGGGAGTGCGGGAAAGCTCGATCGATCCCGGGAAAGAATTTCCGGTGAAGTGGGGGGAGGCCGAGTTTACCGGGGCGAGTTTCCTGGAGCATTTCACGGTTCTGGATGCGAACGCGAAAGTGGTGGCGAAATTCGCGGATGGTTCGCCCGCTGCCTATGAACATGCGTATGGGAAAGGCAGCGTGATTTTGCTCGGCACGTTTGCGGGACAGTTTAACGAGTTGAAACCCTCGGCAATGCACCCGTTGGGAGAAATTCTGGTGAAGTGGGCGGGGCTGCAGGCTCCTGAGTTGAAAGCGCCAGCGCTGGTGGAATTGCGGGAGATGGCTGCGGAAAAAGGAAAGCTGGTGTTTTTGTTTAATCATGGAGAAAAGGCGGCGGAAGTAGAGTTCTCGGAAGAGTTGACGAGCGGTGCGAGAGTTGCGCGCGAAATCGTGAGCGGCGCGCAGGATGGAAGGGTGGAAGGGATGAGGCTGACGATAAAAACGGAACTTCCGGCGGAGGCGGTTCGGATTTGGAGAGTGGATTATTAGTCGCGGAAAAAGCAAAGAAAAGAATTAACGCAGAGTAAGAAAGACGAGACGCAGAGGGAACGGAGAATTTATGAAACGGAGGATAGGGTGAGCGCGGAAAAGTATCGGGACAGGATCGGCGGAGTGTTGGGGAAGATTTGGGAGACGCAGTTGGGAAAGATCGAGCAAGCGTCGGAGGTCATGGCGGAGACGATCGCACGCGGCGGGCTCGTACACCTGTTTGGCAGCGGGCATTCGGTGCTGCCGGTGCAAGACATGTTTCCGAGGTATGGCGCGTATCCGGGATTCCGGCCGCTGATGGACATGCGGCTGATGTGGACGAACGTGATCGGCAGCGGAGGAGCGAAGGGGTTACTGTGGCTGGAACGGCGAGAGGGATATGCCCAGGTGCTGTTTGAGAATGAGCCGATCCGCAGAGGCGACGTGATGCTGGTGTTTTCGCATGGGGGATTGAACGCGGTGGGAATTGAAGTGTTGATGGAGGCACGGAAGCGCGGGCTGACGACGGTGGCGGTCACGTCGATGGACAATTATGGAAAGCGGGAGGCGACGCACTCGTCGGGAAAGAAGTTGGCGGATGTGGCGGACATTGTGATCGACAACTGTACGCCGGCGGAAGATGCGCTGGTGGCGATTGAGGGATGGAAAGCGCCGGTGGCAGCGGGGTCCACGGTGGCGTTCATCACGATCGCTATGTCGATGATTGCGGAGGTGGCTGCTCGATTGGCGAAAAAGGGCAAGACGCCGCCGGTGTTCGTGTCACCGAATGTGGTGGGGATACCGCCGGATCAGATGAACCGGGTGTACAGCGAGTATGAGGGGAAGCTGAAGAGGGAGTGAGGCTGGGTGTGAGGGTGCAAGGTATAAGAGTGCTAAAGAAAAACCGTTCAAGGTGAAAGGTATCCGGTGCAAGGTGCAAAGGAATATTCGTGTGAGGCAAGCGAGTGGGAGAGTTGAATAGTGAAAGAGTGGAGCAGTAAACCCGCGAGCTGGGTTTAAAGGTGAAAGGTATAAGAGAGCTAAGGGAAACTGTTCAAGGTGAAAGTTGTCCGGCGAAAGGTTGGAATAGTAAGACCGTTCAAGGTGCAAGGTGTCAGGTAAAAAGTTGTTGGGAGGAAAGTGGGCCAGGAGGGAACAAAAATCGATTGCGAGGGTGAGTAACGGAGATGATGCGAAGAGGCGTGCTGTTTGGGGGAGCCGCGGCGGGAATCTTCGTGTTTGGAATCGTGATGGCGATCCTGGGAACTTTGTTTGGATTGCCGGAGATGCGGACGCGGCTGGGAATCAGTTTGACGCAGCAGGGAACGGTGCTGCTGTTGTTGTATGTGGGAATACTGGCAGCGTCGCTGGTGGCGGGACCGGGAATCGACGCAGTCGGAAACAAGTTTATTTTGGCGGTGTCATCGCTGCTGGTGGGCTGCGCGATGGGGGGATTCGTGTACGCGCACTCATTTGCGACAGCGACGATTCCAGCATTTTTATTGGGAGTGGGGGGAGGGGGGCTGAATATTTCGGCGAACGCGCTGGTGTCTGATCTGTACCAGGAGAGGCGCGGCGCAATGTTGAACGTGCTGGGAATGTTTTACGGCGTGGGCGCGCTATGCATTCCGCTGCTGGCGGCGGTGATTGCGGGACATTTCACGATACCGCAGCTTCTATGGATTTGCGGGTGGCTCGCAGCGGCCTGCGCGATCGTGTTCGCGACGCTGACATTCCCCCCGCCCGTGGCGGCACAGAGTTTTTCCTGGCGGGAAGCGTTGCAAGTGGTGAAGTATCCGGGAGTGCTGTTGATTGGGATGCTGCTGTTCTGCGAGTCCGGAAATGAAGCCAGCATAGCAGGGTGGACATCAACGTATGTGGGGCAGACCGGGCTTGGAGCGCGCGTGGCAACGGTAGTGCTCGCGGTGTACTGGGGAGCGCTGATGCTGGGCAGATTGCTCGCGGCACACCTGCTCGGGTATGTGCGGAAGACCCAGTTAGTGATGGCCAGTGCGGTAGGAGCGGTGGTGGGCGCGGCGGTTCTCATCGCGACGCAATCCGTGCTGACGTTGATGATTGGGGCGATTGTGCTGGGAATTTCGTACGCGAGCGTGTTTCCAACAGTGTTGGGGATTGCAGGCGACGCGTACCAGAAGATGGCCGGGAGTGTCTTTGGACTGCTGTTCGCGATTGCCCTGGTTGGCGGGATGAGCTTTCCATTTGTGATGGGGCTGATTGCGACGCAAACGGACGTGCGGGTGGGGATGCTGGTGCCGTTGTTCGGAGCAATGGGGATCTGCGCCATGGCGTGGAGGATCAAGAAAGGTAGAAGAAAAGACATTGGAATGGCGAAAAAGTAGAACGGTGAAACGGCAAAGCCACAGATGCTGCGGTGGGGGCAGGCGAGTTGCGTGGTGTTCAGTCGCGGCGGCCGTGGTGTGCGGCATGAACGCGTAAAGCTTCCTCTACAAGAGAAATTTCTGCAAATAGGAATGACATGATGCGCAAAGAGCGGTTTGTGGCGGCCCTGGATCTGGGTGGAACGAAACTGGCAGGAGCGCTGGTCGACCGCGCGGGAAAAATTCTGCGGCGGATGAGCATTGCGGTAGATGGAAGCTCCGCTGCAGCACCGGTGCGACAAATGATTGAAGTGGCGCAGGAATTGACGCGAAGTTTCGACACTCGAAAATCGAAACTCGAAATTCGCCCAGAAACCAGCAGCCAAAGAAAAACGGGCGGCATAAAGCCGCCGCTACCGGCGCGAGGAAGAATTGCGGCGGTGGGAGTGGCGGTGCCGGGATTGGTGCGGCGCGACGGAACGGTGTGGGCGCCAAATTTGAGGGGCTGGACACGGATGCCACTGGCACGAAGGCTGGGCAGCGCATTGGGAGTGCCGGTGGTGGTGGAAAGCGACCGCAACGTGGCGGTGCTGGGAGAAACCTGGCGAGGAGCGGCACGCGGGAGAAGCGACGCCATTGTATTGATGCTGGGCACGGGAATTGGCGCAGGGATTTTGAGTGGAGGGAGGCTCGTGCGGGGCGCGCACGAATTGAGTGGATGCGCAGGATGGATGACGGTACGAGAGGAACGTTCGGGAGAGGCAGGACGGGTAGGGCAGTTGGAGTCCTTGGCAGCAGGCCCAGGAATCGTTCAGGCAGCAGAGACGGAGTTGGCGCGCGGAGTGGAGAGCTTGCTGAATGAATTGCCGGTTGACTCGCGGAACGCATATGAGGTGGCAGAGGCGGCGCGTCGCGGGGACATGGTCGCGATTGAAGTGTTTCTGGAAGCGGGCCGCTGGCTCGGATATGGCGTAGCGAATCTGGTGAGCCTGTTTGATCCGGAGATTGTGGTGATCGGCGGAGGGCTGGCGAAGGCGAGCGACCTGTATTTGGATGCGTTGAAGAAAACGATGAAAGAACGGGCGCAACCGATCGCAGCCGGAAAAGTAAAGGTGGTGGTCAGCAGGTTAGGTGGAGACGCAAACCTGCTGGGTGCGGCCCGAGTAGCTTGGGATTGTCTGAAGGCGTGAATTTCAGAGCAGCGAACCAAATTGAGCCCTTATCTGAATTCCTACACAGGCACAACGGAATCGATCGCATGAAATAGCTCATGTGTGCCGTCATGCTGGCTTAAGTCCGCATTCTCTGGGAGCCCAGAAACGGACGGCAGAAAACCTGCGGAGAATACTAGCGGAAATTGTCGACGAGCATGATTTGCGCTTGTTGCCAGCCGGGCTGATCGTAAAGGATCGAGCGCGCGTCCGGAGATGCGGTCAACCAAAATGGTGGAATCCGGAGAGTAGCGAGGTGAGTGACGTGACGCGTTTTCGGATCGAAGAGACCGACGGCGGGACGGTCGTGGCCGGAGGGGTGGGCAAAGACGATGCCGCGTTCGGTGACGGACCACGCGGCCCAGGTTACGGGATTAAGGAGTGGTGAGACGAGCTTCTCGGGTCCGCCGTTCACCGGAACTTGCCAGATTTCGGGATTGGCGTATTGCGTTTTGGCGTAGTAGATGAGTTTGCCGTCAAGAGAAGCAATGGGAGCATGCGCGCCGTTGTGGGTGATCTGAGTTGGGGTGCCGCCTTCTGCCGGAACCTTCCATAGTTGAAAATTTCCGGAGCGCGTTGAGGCGAAATAAACCCATTTCCCGTCACGGGAAAAACTGGGGCAGACATTGTTTTGATTGTCGGAGGCGATCAACAAGCGAGGCGGACCGCCAGTTACGCTCACGGAGTAGATGGCCGGGCCAGTGCGTTGACCAGCATCGAAGGCAATGGACTTGGAGTCGGGGGACCAACGGGGCGAGCCGGTATTTCCGAGCGATGTGAGCTGCAACGGATGCGAGCCGTCGCGATCGGCAATCCAGATTTCCATGGCACCGGAATGATCGGACATGTAGGCGACTTTCTTGCCGTCGGGAGAAATCTGTGGACCGGGGCCTTGATCGGTCTCGCTGGTAGAAGCGATGAGTATGCGCGGATCGCGGGTGGGTGTGGTCAGGTCGCGTTCCCAGATATGAAGGTTGCGGGTGATACGTTCGTAGGCAAGGCGATTGCCGACGCGAGATAGCGCAGGATAGGCGCCGGTATCGTTGAGCTGTACGGGAGTGTCGCGTGTTGTGACGGAAACGCGCCAAAGACCCGGGTGGCTGCCGCGGTCGGAAGAGAAAAGGACCGATTGCGAATCTGGCGACCACTGCGGGGGGCCGAGAACGTTGGCGTGATCGGAGGTGATGAGTGTGGGCTCGCCTCCGGAGATGGGCATGGAAAAGATTTCATCGTGAAAGCCTGAGTACTGGCTGCGGACGAAAAGGAGACGCTTGGCGTCGGGAGAAATGGTTGCTCCCCAGTCTTGCGTATTCGGTGGAGCCTCAGTGAGTTTGGTCGCGGAAGAGTTTTGCAATGAGAGCAGAACGAGACCGGAAGGGGCGGAGAAAAGGAGGGACTTGCCCTCCGGGGACCAAGCGAGTTCGCGGCGGATGGGAAGGACGGAGCCAGTGTCGAGCTTGCGTTCGGAAGACTCTGCGTTGGGATGCGCTGGTGGAAAAGGAATGAGGTAAATCGAGACGTCGCGATTGTGTTCCCGAGTAAAAGCGATCGATCGCGAATCCGGCGACCACGCAGGGAAACCGTCCTCGGGATTGCGCGTGAGTTGGACGAGTTCGCCCGTGCTGGCGGATTGAACGAAAATGCCGGAGGATTCGCTGCTGGAGCCGTGACGATCGAAGGCGATGTAGGAGCCGCCGGGAGAGAAAGCGGGCTCGCTGGTTTCGTCGGCGAGATTGGTGAGCGGCCGGATGCGCTGGACGGAGGTGAAGGAGTCGTGGCGATTAGCGGTGAAGGAGACTTTCTGGAGGAGGGTGGCGGCGAGAAGGATGAGGATCGCGATGGTTGCGGCGAAGAGGTAAGGGTGGGAAGAGAGTGGGGATGTTGCGCCCGACGTGGCCGATAGCTCCGCGACGGAACCTGCCATATCAGTGAGCGGTCCGCCGCGGAAGGCGGACCCTACAGAATCCGATGCCACAACCGCAGGCGAGGAATCGTCGACAGGTTCCACGGTGGCGATGAAGCGATAGCCGCGGCGGGGAAGGGTTTCGATGTAGCGCGGAGAGTCGACGGAGTCGGAGATCGCGTCGCGAAGTTTGTTGATGGCAGCGTTGAGGCTGTGGTCGAAGTCGACGAAGGTGTCCGAGGGCCAGAGTTGCGCGCGAAGTTGTTCGCGGGTGACGAGTTGGCCGGGAGTGGCGAGGAGGATGGCGAGAATGTCGAAAGGTTGGCCGGAGAGTTTGAGGCGGATGCCGTGTTTCCACAGTTCGTGGGTATGGAGGTCGACCTGGAAGGGGCCGAAGCGGAGACGAGTTGGTGGCGGAGTCGACATTCCTGGACACACAAATGGTGGGCGGGTTGGGCTCCCGATAGGAGATACGTAGGAATAGACGAGGAAGTTCCCGCAAGCGTTAGTTGAGAGGGAGGAAATCGAATTGAGGAAAAAATGAGGTGAGGGCGATAGAGGGTTCGATGTGTCGCGCCTCTGGCGCTTTTCGGGATATGGATTGTTCCCAGCGCTCACGCCCTGGGCTAACGTCTGCCGCGTCTATGACGCTCGAAGAGGAAGAAGGATGTGGGAGCGGGAAAGCAAATTCGTAAGAGCGGACCAACCCTTTCGCAAAAAAAAACGCGAAAGGATGGGGCACCCGGCAGCTCGAAAGGGAAATAGGATCGGGGAAGGAGAAAAGCAGAATTGTAAGAGCAGACCCACCCTTTGCACATACGGCGCGCAAAGGATGGGGCACCCACACTGCAGGGCTTCCGCTACGCCTTCCGGGCGGGGAATATCGTGTTGAAAGATCACAGGCACTTTCAAGACGCAGGGGAAAGCACGGGTCTGAAGACCCGCCATTACAAAGGCGTAAGAACGACGAAAGACGTAAGACGTAAGACAAGCCAAGAAACAACTCTGTGCCCTACAGAGAGCTTGGTTGGGAGGCAAGACGGGGCGGTTGAGATCCTTCGGCGATCCTCGCCGGATCGCCTCAGGATGACAATGTTTGTTTGTATTGTGGGCCACGCAAAGCGGGCGGCGTAAAGCCGCCCCTACATGTGGGAGGAGTCAGTTCGGGACGGGGGTGGTCGTAGTGATGTTGAGATGGAGTGGGACGCCGGACTTGCTGGGGGCGTTGGGTTGGGAGGAACCGATCCAGAGATCGACGGGGCCGGCGGGGACGAAGCGTTCACCTTCAGGATTCACAACGGAAAGCTCGCGGGGAGTGAGTAAGAAACTTACGGTTCCAGAGGCATGTGCATCGAGGTGAATTCGCCAGAAGCCGACCAAGGCCCGGGCTGGAGCACCATCGACGCCGGGATGGGATAAGTAGAGTTCAGCGACCTCGTCGCCGGGAATCGAGCTCGTGTTCGTCACTTCCGCGGAGACTGAATATGCATCGTTGCTGGACTCTTGGGAGGTGTTGGGCGACGAATTCGGCGATGCAACTTCCTTGCTAACCGGCCTGCCTCCGTAGAGGGCGTGTCGGACGGCGGGATTGGAGTAGGAGAAGGAGGAGTAAGAGAGGCCGAAGCCGAAGGGGAAGAGGGGAGCTTCGGTGGAGTAGCGGTAGGTGCGATTGGCCATGGAATAGCTGGTGAAGGGCGGGAGTTGAGCGAGGGATTTGTAGAAGGTGACGGGGAGGCGCCCGGCGGGGTTGTAGTCGCCGGAGAGGACGTCCGCGACGGCAGCGCCGCCTTCTTCGCCGGGATACCAAGCGGCGAGAATGGAGGCGGCGTGTTCATTGGCCCAGTTGATGGCGATGGCAGAGCCGCTGGTTAAGACGACAATGAGAGGTTTACCGGTAGAAGCGAGGGCTTCGAGAAGATGTTGTTGTGTACGGGGGAGATCGATATCGGTGCGGTCGCCGCCGAAGAAACCGGGATCGGAATTGTCGCGCTCTTCGCCTTCCAGTTCGGCGCTGATGCCGACGGCGGCGATGATGATGTCGGATCGGCGAGCGGCGGCGAGGGCTTCGTCTTCGAGATTGGGCGGGAGCCAGAGCAGGCGAGCAAAGGATTCGCGGAAGCGGCGGAAATATTCGAATTTGATTTGGTAGGAGTGGCCGGCCTGGAGGTGGACGGGAACAGTGAAGGAGCGTTCGCCGCGCTGGCCGTAGAGGGTCCAGTCGTCGATGACGAGCTTGTTATCGAGGTAAAGGCGGAAGCCGCCGTCGGAGGCGGCGCCAAGGCGGTAGTCGCCATCGACGGGAGCGGTGAGGACGCCAGACCAACGGATGGAATAGTTTTCGACGGGGATGCCAGGAGCGGGAGAGATGTTGTTCCAGAGGAAGTCGACGTTGGGATCGACGCGGGTGAGGACGGGTTGGCCGGTGAGATTGGGATTGAGGAAAAATTCGGCGTTGATGCCGTGTTGCGGGCAAGACTCAGCGCTGGCGCGCTGAGCTAACTTGTTGCGCGCCTCCGGCGCTGTGGGGCTTGCGGACTCGCCCGACGGGTCTAAAGACGCGCCGCTACACAATGCGGCACTCGGAATGGGAATGGCGCGGCTCTCGGTGACGGGTGCGCCGATGGCGTAATTGATTTTGGTGTTGGGGAAGCGCCTATGGATACCGGCGAGGATGGTGGTGTAGGCGGAGGGAGTGCCGTTGTAATTGCCCAGGAGAACGTCGAGGGAATCGGCGGTGGGACCGACGACGGCGATGGATTTCACTTTGGAAGAATTGAGCGGCAGGGTGTTGCGCTCGTTCTTGAGGAGGACGATGGATTCGCGGGCGGCGTCGAGCGCGAGTTTGCGATTCGCGGCGGTGTCGACGTCGGTAAGGGAGAGCTTGGACCACGGAATGTTGGCGGGAGGATCGAACATGCCGAGGCGGAAGCGCGCTTCGAAGAGACGGCCGACGGCGCGATCGATTTCGGGCATAGAGATGAGGCGGTCGCGCTCCGCGTGGCTCAGGACACTGTATTCGTTGCCGCAGGAGAGGTCGGTACCGGCTTTGGCGGACAGAGCGGAGGCCTGGTCGAGAGAGAGTGTGAAATAGTGTCCGGCGTAGAGATCGGAGACGGCGCCGCAGTCGGAGACAACGAAGCCCTTGAAGCCCCATTGATTGCGGAGAAGATCGTAGAGGAGAGTGCTGGCGCAGGCGGGTTCGCCGAGAACGCGATTGTAAGCACACATCGTAGAGTCGGCGTGGCCGTCGACGATGGCGGCGCGAAACGCGGGAGTGTAGGTGTCGTAAAGATCGTGGAGGGAGACGGGAACGTTGAAGCGATGGCGGATGGTTTCCGGGCCAGAGTGGACGGCGTAGTGTTTGGGAGTGGCGACAGTCTTCAGGTAGTGAGGATCCTCACCTTGGAGGCCAGTGATGAAGGCGACGCCGAGGCGCGCGGTCAGAAAAGGATCTTCACCGTAGGTTTCCTGGCCGCGTCCCCAGCGAGGATCGCGAAAGATATTGATGTTGGGCGACCAATAGGTGAGGCCGTAGTAGCGGCCGGTGTTGTTGTGCTGCTGCGCGTCGTTGAATTTGGCGCGAGCCTCGGTGGAGATGACGTCGGCGACGCGATGGAGGAGGCCCGTGTCCCAAGTGGCGGCGAGGCCGATGGCTTGGGGGAAAACGGTGGCGATGCCGGCGCGCGCGACACCGTGGAGACCTTCGTTCCACCAGTTGTAGGCGGGGATTTGCAGGCGCGGAATGGCGGGGGCGACGTCTTGCATCTGGGAGACTTTTTCGTCGAGGGTCATGCGGGAGACGAGGTCGTGGACGCGGGTGTCGAGAGGGAGAGAGGAGTCGAGATAGGGCGGAGTAGCTGAGGAGTTTGTGGCGTCAACGGAGGGAACGGGCTGTTGTGCGAAGGAGGAGATTGGAAAGACGAGCAGCAAAAGGGCGAAGAGAATTTTTGTTTTCATGTCGCGGGAGATTGTGGCAAAGGAACGGGCGGGGAAGCAAGGAGAGAAGAAGATAACGCAGAGGTGCAGAGGATGCGTCTGAGCCATGGAAGTATGGAAGTGGGGTGCCAAGATACAACGGTTGAGATCCTTCGGCTATCCTCGTCGGATAGCCTCAGGATGACGACGGTTGTTTTTGTATGTGTGAGTCTTAGGGGAGATTCCACAAACAAATCACCGCAGAGGGAGCAGAGTTGGGCGGAGTAAACGGAGACGGCGTGGCGAAAGCGCGAGCGTGGTGGAAGAGCGGGATGGCGGGGGTGTGGGCGATTGCGGCGGGGACGGTGGTGGTGCATCTGGCTACCGGGTGGAGGTATGGATTCGATCGCGACGAGTTGATGGCGCTGGAGGATGCGCGACATCTGGCGTGGGGGTATGTGCAGTATCCGCCGATGACGGCGTTCTTTGGATGGATCGCGCTGAAATTGTTTGGAACTTCGCTGGTAGGGTTTCGATTCTTTGCGGCAGTGGCGCAGGCGGCGGCGCTGGTGTTGACCGGGATGATGGCGCGGGAGATCGGGAAAACAGTGGCGCGTGGCGAGTGGCGCGTGGCGAGTGAAGGCAGGAAGACCCAAGACCCAGGTTCGGACGGCGAACCTGGGGCACCCGGGAACGAGTCTACGTTTGGTGAGTGGGCGGCGGTGGTGGCGGCAGGAGCGGGGGTGCCGTTTTGTTTAGGGGCAGGGGCGCTGATGCAGTACATCAGCTTTGACTATTTGTGTTGGGTGCTGGTGGCGTACGGAGTGGTGAAGGCGTTAAAACCAGTGGCGAGTGGCGAGTGGCACCTCGAAACCCGGGGAAAGCAAACGGTGAGCCATGACGTGTCGACAGCCGACAGCCAACAGCGGACAGCCAGAGAACCCCAAGACACAGGTTCAGAGAGCGAACCTGGGGCACCCGCAAGACAAACCCAAGATGGACGCGTAAAGCGTCCTCTACAAAGCGGAGGAGAGAAGTGGTGGGTAATGGTGGGAGTGGGGATCGGGTTGGGAATGCTGGCGAAGTATACGATGGCATTTCTGGCGGTGGGAGTGGCGGTAGGAGTGCTATCGACGGAAGCGCGGAGATTCTTGCGGAGTGGGTGGCTTTGGGCCGGAGTCGGAGCAACGCTGCTGGTGATGTCGCCAAATGTCTTGTGGCAGTGGCGGCACGAGTTCGTGTCGGCGGATTTTCTGCAATTCATTCATGGGCGGGACGTGCGTGAGGGGCTGACGGACTGGTTTTTGGCGGGGCAACTGGAATTGACGCTGCTGGCGTTCCCGTTGGCCTTGGCGGGCTTGTGGTTCTACTTGGTCGATGAAGATGGAGAGCCCTGGCGAGCCATCGGGTGGATGTATGTTGCGCCATTAGCGCTGCTACTGATCATGAGAGGGAGAGATTATTATCTGGCGCCAGCGTATCCGATGCTGTACGCGGCAGGAGCAGTGTGGATGGAAAGACAGTGGCGAGAACTGAAGAGTGGGAGGGTGCAAGGGTACCAGGGTTTAAGAGTGCGGATGGCAACTTGGCTCAAGAGATCCTTGCCGGCCGTTCTCGTGATGAATGCGGTGGTGGCGGGATGCGTGGCGTTGCCGGTTATGCCGGTGAATTCGCAGTGGTGGAGATGGGCGGCGAAAGTGGATACGGTGCTGCCGGAAGAGATCGGCTGGCCGGAACTGGCGGCAACCGTGGCGAAGATTCGGGACGGTTTGCCAGAGGGAGAGCGGGGGCGGGTTGGAATCCTGGCCGCGAATTACGGAGAGATAGGGGCGCTGAACTTGTACGGGGAACAATACGGGTTGCCGCACGCGATAAGCGGAGTGAATTCATCATGGGAGCGCGGTTACGGCACTCCTGCGCCAGAGACAGTGATTGCGGTGGGATTTAAGAAGGAGTTCCTGGAGGGCAATTTTGCGTCGTGTGAGGTGGCGGGGCACAGCTGGAACCGCTATGGGGTGGCGAATGAGGAGACGATAGAGGACCCAGATATCTTTGTCTGTCGAGGTTTGAGAGGAACCTGGGAAGAGTTCTGGCCAAAGGTGAAACTGTTCGCGTAGGGGAAGGAGTGGTTTCGACCTGGGACACTATGCCCCACAAGGCAGCGCATGGCACGGGCGGGCGTGCGGGTAAAGTACAAGAAAAGCGGGCGCATAACGGGTGAGAAGGATCGCAAGGCAAGGAGGTGAGGAGGAAGGAGAATTGCGGGGGATAGAAGCGGCGGGATAGGTGTTGGTGCGCAAGCAGGGAGAGAGAGCCGAATCGGGGATGAAAGTCTTCGTGCCCATGGACGAGCGGGGCCAGCCATTACCGGCTGACGCTTCCGCACGAACGCCAGGACCGATCGAGAAACGCAGATACACGCGGCACCGGTTCAGCACACAGGTGGAGGTGCACAGGGAACAAGGGTACGACGTGGACGCCATGACGTTTGAGATCAGCGAAGGGGGCATGTCAGCGGCGACGCCGAATATTCTGACCATCGGGGAAAAAGTGGAAATCCGGACGCTCGCGGCACTGAGGATTAAAGCGATCGTCAGGCGCAAGCACGGCGCGATATATGGATTTGAGTTTCTGGAGATGACGCACGCTATGCGAGAGCGGATTCGAAATGTCTGTAAAGGGCTGCCGCTGTTTTTGAGTATGCTGGACGACGTATAGGAAAGAAGTACTAGGTTAGGCGGCGTTCCAGATTGGTACGGAGCCGCTATATCAACAATGCCGAGTAAGCGAGTAGGATGAAATAGCTGTTACCGGCAGAGTTTGAGGCGAAGAACCGGATCGCCTGATAGTCATTTCCCCGGCGGGCCCCAGAAGGGAAATCTTCAAGATTGAGGTTGACATGTCAACGATGCACTATCGGAGCGTAGAGCGGCGGCGAACGACGAGGTCGTCGTTGACGATGAACGTTCTGGCGTACGGGGAAAGCGAGTCTGGAGAGAAGTTCAAGTTCTGGACCAAGACGACGAGTGTGGCGGCTCACGGGGGAGTGATCGCACTGGAACAGAAGCTGGCGGTGGGGCAGGTGTTCCGGGTGATGAACGAATACAACATGAAGAAAGCCGTCGCCCGAATGGTTGCGGTGAGAACTTCGCGGGACGGATCGATTTTGGGGGCATTTGAATTTGTGGAACAAGGCGAGAACTTTTGGAGCATGACATTTCCAGCGCCCGGAGCAAAGCCGATGCGGAAATTCGTGTCGAAACCGGGAGCGGGGGGACTGAATTAGGACGGAGCGATAGGAATTGAAAGCCAGTCAGTAGTCGGTAGTTAGTAGTTCGTAGTGGAGAGTTGAAAAACCACCGGAAGAAATCAGCACAAGCAAACCGCCAGGAATTCTGACGCGCAGGGTTGCGCGATTGCGACGAAGTTTGTCTGGATGGGTGTTTTTCAGCAGGACGCCGGACGATGGTAAGGTAACGGGTTAGGAGAGGGGATGGGGAGACGGTTTTGGATGCGCGCGATGGTCTGCACAGCGCTTTTGGGGGCGGGGCGAGGTGTGCGCGCTCAACAGTTCGGCGAGGATGAGAAATTCACACTGCGGGGACACGTGGTCAGCGCGGTGACGGCGGAGCCGGTGAGCGGAGCACTGGTCGTGCTGATTGCGGGAGGGAGACAGGCGCAATTCAGCGCAGCGGACGGAACCTTTGAATTTTCAGGGCTGCTGCGCGGGCGGTACATGGTGGAAGCGAAAAAGCCGGGCTACTTCAGTGACCGAGAGCTAGGACTGGTGCGAGGCGGGATGGAAGCGAGTTATGAGGTGCCTGCGGAAGAAGACGCGACAGTGAAGCTGACTCCGGAAGGAGTGATTTACGGACGCGTGGAGGATGAGAAGGGAAGAGCGCTGGAAGGAATACAGGTACAGGCGGAGCGGTGGATTGTCTCGAACGGCACAAGGCAACTGCTGGGTCAAGGGCAATGGGTGGGTCCAGCGGATGACGAGGGAAACTTTCGAATCGCGGAGCTGCCTCCCGGGGAATATTTTCTGAAATTTTCCGAGCAGGGTGGCGTAAGCAGCGGATTTCGCAGTGAACGAGCACTGGAGCGGGCAAGAACGGCGCGAAACCGACTGAGCCCGGGCCAACAGGGATTCGGAACGCAATACTATCCCGGTGTGGCGGATGCGGCGACCGCGAACACCATACACGTACGACCTGGAGCACCAGTGCAGATCCAGCAGAAATTGGAGCGGCTGCGCCTGTACGAGGTTTCGGGAGTGGTGCGAGGGGCGCCGACGGAGAGTGGATTCAACGTGATGCTGATGGCGGGAGGAGGAGGGGGAGGTGGAGGGGAGATGCGGGGCCGTGCGCAAGTGTTCCCGAGCACGGGAGAGTTTCGAATTGAAGGGGTTCCTGCCGGAAGGTATTTGCTGCAAGTGAGTGCACAGGAAGCAGTGGCAGACAGAGGAACAACGCGTGAAACGCAGTTGGTAGCGCAAACAACGGTGCAGGTAAATGGAGATATATCCGGGCTGGGCATGGTTCTGGGACACGGGTCGACGCTGGCTGTGCAGGTTCGAGACGAGAGAGCTAAGACCAATGAAGGACCTGCCCAGGTGCAGGTGACGCTGCAATCGCCGGAGTTCCCGAATATCGCGCAGCAGTTTGTGGCGCCCCCGCCGACGGCGCGCGGACCGCGCGGTTTTGAGAATGTGGCCAGCGGGACGTATTCGGTAGAGGCATTCACTTTCGGGCAGGGCTATGTGGCGTCGCTGCGATGCGCGGGGACAGATTTGCTGAAAGAAGAATTGAAGGTGGAGTCCGGAACGTCGCTGGCGCCAATTGAAGTGCGCGTACGGAGCGATGGCGCAGAATTGACCGCGAGCGCGGTGCGAAACGGAAAGCCGGTGGTGGGGCGGGTGGTCATTTATTCGGAGGAGTACCCGAAGCGCTCGATGTCGCGCGAAACGTTTCCGAACTCTACGACGTGGCTGGGAATGTTTGCTCCGGGAACCTACAAGCTGATTGCAACCCCCGGACTGGCGGAGCTGGAATATAAGAATCCGGCGGGGATGGCAAAGTACCTGGCGAATGCCACCAGTGTAACGCTGGCACCCGACACACAGATGAACCTGCAGGTGGAAGTGCAAGACGTGGAGCCGGAGCCGTGAAGATAGTGCGAGCAGCTTGCATTTTCACGGGACTATGGCTGTGCGCAGCCATTGCTTTGCTGGCGCAAGGCGCAAATCAGCAAGACGGGAAGAAAGATGAAGCCGTGGCGGAAGAGTTTCGAATCAGCGGCGTGGTAGTAGACGCGACGAGCGGGCTGGCGGTACCGGGGGCAGAGTTGACGACCGCGGGAGAGATCGAGCTGAAAACAGTGGCGGACGGAGAGGGACGGTTTGTGTTTGCGGATGTGGAAGCGGGCAAGTATCCGCTGGTTGCCACGGCCGCAGGATACGTAAAGGAAGGCTACAACCAGCACGGCGGGTTTTTCACGGGGATTGCTGTAGGAAGCGGACTGGATTCGGAACACTTGATTTTCAAGCTGCACCGGCAAGCGGTGATTTCTGGGCGTGTGACAGACGAGCGGGGAGATGGGGTTCGGCAAGCCACGGTGTGGCTCTTTGCCGAAGGGAGCTACACGGGTAAGCGTGAGATCGAAGAACGGACGCACGCGCAGACGGATGACCAAGGTGGCTACCGATTTGCGCATCTGTTGCCGGGCAAATATTACGTAGGAGTGCTTGCGCGGCCGTGGTACGCGGAAAATGGGTTCAGGTACCAGACGAAGCCGGAAGGGGAGCAAGCGGTGGTGGCAACACGAGTGCCAGAACCGCCGCAAGATCCACTGTTCGACGTGGTGTACCCGGTGACGTATTTCGCCGGGGCGACGGAACCAGAGGGGGCAGCGGAGCTGGTGGCGAAAGCGGGAGATGTGCTGGAGGCCAATGTGCGATTGATCGCAGTGCCGTCGATCCACGTGCTGCTGACGAATGTCGAACGGCGCGGCACGAAAAACGGGCCAAGCGTTGGCGTAGTGGCGATTCAACGACCGTTCGGCGCTACCGTGGTGCCGTTGGGTGTGAATTCAGCAGAGATTTCGCCTGGGACATATGAGGTGACGGGACTGCCACCGGGAGAAGTGCGGTTGATGATCAATCGCGGCGAGGATCAGGTATGGGGCACGAACGGAGTGCGGGTGAATGCGGCGGAAGGGGAAACCGTCGATGCAAATACGCAGGACGCGACGGCAAGCGTCAGCGGAACTGTGATTGGGGTCGATGGAAACAAGCTGGATATGCAAGGCGAAGTGGTGCTGAGGAAAACCGAGCAAGAAGCGGTGTCGGCGATGTTGAGGAAAGACGGGACGTTTCACTTCACCGGGGTGGAGGAGGGAACGTATGAAGTGCAGATCAACTCGGCGACGAATGGGGATTACGTAGCGAAGGTCGCGGGGAGCGGAGCAAAGATGTCCGGCAGGACAGTGAAAATTGAAGGCACGAACGAGGTGAAGCTGGTGGTCACCATGGGAAGAGGGCAGGGACGCGTAACGGGAATCGTTCGAATGGATGGGAAGGCTGTAGCGGGAGTAATGATTTTGCTGGTACCACAAGCCGAGAACCTGACGGAATCGGAATTGGGGGAACTGGTGCGGATGGACCAGAGCGACAGTGATGGGACGTTTACGCTGGGGGGAATCTTGCCAGGCAAGTATGTTTTGGTAGCGATAGAGGACGGGTGGGAGCTGGAGTGGAAAGATGCGGCGGTGCTGAAACCGTTCCGGGAAAAGGGAATGAAGGTGGAGATTGGGGCGGGAGAGGAGCGGAATGTGGTGGTGGAAGGAATGAAGAAGTCGACAGCTGCGAGCGAATAGTCGGCAGCCTCATCAAGACCGAAAATGAAATTCGAAACTCGAAATTCGTTTGAACTGCGTGATAGAAATTTGACCGAGCCAAGACGGGACGGTTGAGATCCTTCGTCGCACAAAACGCTCCTCAGGATGACAACATCCTCATTTTTATCGTTGGGAAAATTCTCGGATGAAGGTGTGGGTTCGACGATCCCCTTCACACCCGTGTGGAGCAGTGCCACTCCACTAAAAGGGGACGCGTAACGCGTCCGCTCCATAGAGCATTCAGACGTTCGGGTGGATCAGGTGGGCATTTTGAAGAAGAAATAGAGGGCCAGGAAAAAGAAGATGAGGTCGGGAGACCAGGCAGCAAGAAATGGGGGAAGCTGGCCGATCCCGCCCATGGCCTCGGTCAGGGCGGCAAGGGCCCAATAGGTGATGCCAATGCCGACTCCCAATGCAATACCACCGATAGCGCCGCGGCTGCCAACGAATAGAGCGAAGGGAATCGCAAGCATCATGCTGATGGGAGCGATCAGCGGGTAAGCGACTTTCTTGTGCCATTGCACGGTCAGTGTGGAAACATCGAAGCCGGCGTGGCGAAGGCTTTCGATGTAGCGGCGTAGACCTCGCCAACTAAGCTGAAAGGCCTGTCGCACTTCGCGATTGAAATAGGAAGGAGGTTCGGTAAGTTCGGGGAGGGTGGTGACTTTGAAGGGAACATATCGCTCAACTTTGGATTCGGAGAAATCGCGGACCCAACCGGATTCGAGCACCCAAGTATTTTCGGCGTCGAGCCAGCGCGCTTGCTTGGCAAAGACGCGGCGTTTCATCTGAAACGAGACAGGGTCGAGTTCGACGACGGACAACCCGCCAAAGAGCTGCTGCGCGGGATCGAACAAATCGTAATTATAGATTTTGGAATTCTCGCCGAAAATCCAGCGTTGCGGGCGCGAATAGGTTTGCGGCGGTTTTCCTTTAATTATGTTGCGATAGGCATCCTGCCGCTGGTTGGCGTAGGGGAGATAGGTGTCGTCGAGGGCGAGAAGGGCCACGGCAATGCAAAAGCCGGCGATGAGAAGCGGCAGAGCAAGGCGATAAAGCGAGATGCCACTGGCTTTGAAAGCCACAATTTCGTTGTTCTTACTAAGAATGCCGAGAGTGACCAGGACCGCGACGAGCGCTCCGAGAGGAGTGAACTGGTACACGGAATAGGGAATGAGGTAGCGGAAATAGTTGATGACCACCAGGAATGAAACGTCGTGGCGGCGGATGTCTTCGGCAAGTTCGAAGAAAGTGAAGATCTCAAAGAGGAAGAGAAAAGCGATCATGATGACCATGAAGAAATAGAAGAAACGACGCAAAACGTAAAGGTCGACAATGGAAGGGAGGCTGGAATACGAGGGAGCCTCCTGGCCGTTGGCGCGGGCAACGCGAGCTTTGGCGCGGGTCTTGCGGCGGCGAAGGAGTCGCCAAACCGCGGCGAAGCGGGAAAGTATGGTCGGAACGGGAGCTTCGCCGCGATAGCGTTCAAGACGAGGGAAAAGCGCGAGCCCGACGAGAGCAACCGCGACGTCGGCGGCCCAAACACCGATAGCGGGTGAGACGACGCCCTGACGAGCGAAACCGGCGCCGGTAACCAGAATGAGGTAATAGCCGGAGATGATGACGATAGCGAGGAGCGAGCCGGCGGCGCGGCCACCGCGGCGAGGTTGCGCGCCGAGAGGAACGGCGATCAGGGCAAAGACAAAGCAGGCGGCAGGGAAGGCGAAGCGCTGGTTGAGTTCGACGCGGGCGTCGCGCCAGTGTGGGCCGTTGTCGTTGCGAAGTTCGGAATAGGACCGCTCCTGATTGATGACGGCCCGCTGTTTGAAAGCGGCGGCGGTGGTGACGTCGATGGGCCAGTCACTGCGGCCAAAGGATGTGAGGGAATAGTGGTCGGGGATGTCGCGGGAGAATTCGTGAGTGGTGCCGCCGTTAAGATGGAGCTCGAGCTTACCGAGAGCGGGCTCGGCAATGACAATCGCGCTTTCCGCAAGAGTGATTTGGGAACCGCTTTCGCTGCCAGCTTCGGCAAGAAAGACGCCGTTCCAGTGTGTGCCGGAGGCGGAAACGTCGTTGATGTACAGAACGGTGTGGGGGAAGTGTTCGTCGAAGACGCGGGGCTGGACGAGATAGGACACTTGCGAGGTAACAAGAGTGGCTTCCGTGTTGCGGCCAAGACGAAGGGCGTTGGGAGCGAGCCATAGGCTCATCGCCAGGGTGAGGCCCGTGCCCAGGAACGCGAGAATACCCACGGGAACAAGGATGCGGCGGCGGCTGATGCCCAGAGAGGTGAGCGCGATTATTTCCGAGTCCATGGACATGCGGCCGAGGCCAAGGAGGACACCGATAAGGACCGCCATGGGAATGGTGAAGACCAGAACACTCGGAATGATGCACAGGAAGAGGGTGACGATCTGCGAGCCCGAGCCGGTGTGGCGGACGAAAATCTCCATCAGGCGGACGAGTTTGGGGACAAACAGCACGAAGGTGAAGATGACTAAACCCAGGAGAGCGTGGCGGATGACTTCGCGGGCGATGTAGCGGTCGAGAATGCGCATGGCGCAAGAGGTGAGTGTAACATGGAGAAAGAAGAAGCAAGGAAGCAACGAAGTAAGGAAGCAACGAAGTAAGGAAGCAATAGCGAAAGCCGGAAATAGAAACTGCTCAGAAAAACCGTATAAAGTAGAAGGTGAAAGGTCGAAGGTTGGCAGCGCTGACGACCCGCATAGGGCGCACAGCGCGACATAAGGGCTTAAGAGAGACGGGGGAATGGCGCGAATTCATTTGGCGGTGCTGTGGCACATGCACCAACCGCAGTACCGGGATCCGGAAACGGGAATGTACGTGCTGCCGTGGACGCGGCTGCACGCGACCAAGGATTATTGGGGGATGGTGAAACTCCTGGAGGAGTTTCCGAAGTTTCACGCGACGTTCAACATGGTGCCGTCGCTGTGCATGCAGCTTGAGGAGTACGCAAGCGGGAAGTTCAACGAGCCTTGGTTCACGGTGGCATGCAAGCCGGTGGAAGCGCTGACGCGCGAGGACAAACGGGAGATTCTGGACCGTGCGTTCCAAGTAAATCACGAGCGGCTGATGTCGAGGTGGCCGCGGTTCGTGGAGCTGCACGAATGGTCGCGCGGAGCGGGTGGGGCGCAGGCACTGATCACGTTTACGCCGAGAGACTGGCAGGATTTGCAGGTGCTGTCGCAACTGGCGTGGATGGACGAAGAGTGGTTCACCACGGACCCGGTGGTGAGCCGTCTGGCAAATCGTGGAAAAGACTTCACGAAAAAAGACAAGGAAGACTTGAAGGCCAAACAACTCGAGCTGGTGGGGAAGGTCTTGCCGGAGTATCGCGCAGCAGCGGGGCGGGGACAGGTGGAGCTGAGCACCACGCCGTTTTACCACCCGATTCTGCCGCTGCTTTGCGACTCAGACATTGCGCGCGTGGCGAATCCAGGGACGCCGCTGCCCCGGAGGGCCTATCGCAGGCCGGAGGATGCCCGGGAACAATTGAGGCGAGCGAAGGAATATCACGAAAAGACATTTGGGAAGAAGCCACTGGGCTTGTGGCCGTCGGAAGGGTCGGTATCGGACCAGTCGATGGCGATCGCCGCGGAAGAAGGGTTCCAGTGGTTCGGAACGGATGAAGGAGTGCTCGGGCGGACGCTGAACATCGGCTTTTTCCGCGATGCCGCAGGAGTTCCGGCGAACGCCGATCGTTTGTATCAACCGTGGCGCCTGCAGATGGCGAACCCGAATGTGGGGATTACGGGACTGTTCCGAGATCACCATTTGTCTGACCTGGTAGGTTTTGTGTACAGCCGCATGGATAGCACGGCGGCAGCCGCGGACCTACATGGACGGCTGAGACAGCTCGGAAATTCCGCCGGGGGCGAAAAGCCGCTGACGATCAGCTTGTTTCTCGACGGGGAGAACGCGTGGGAGTACTACCCGGGGAATGGGCGGCAGTTCTTGCGCGAGTTCTACCGGCGGATTTCGGAAGACGGAGACTTTCGGGCGCTGACCGCAAGCGAAGCTATTGCTGCTGCGGGAGAGCTGCCGCAGACGCCGGGAATCTTCCCCGCATCGTGGATTAACGCAAATTTTGACGTGTGGATCGGGCACGCAGAAGATGTGGAGGCGTGGGAATTGCTTTGGGACGCGCGGGAAGCGTATGCCAAGGGCGAGGACGCGAGAAAAAAAGGGCGAGCGGATGCGCCGAGCGATGACGGATTAAAGCGTGCGCAAGAATCGCTGCTGGCGGCAGAGGGGAGTGATTGGTGCTGGTGGTTCGGGCCAGAACACAGCACCGCGAATGACGCGGAGTTCGACGCGCTTTACCGGAAGCACCTGACTGGAGTTTATCTCGCGCTAGGGCAAGTGGCTCCCGATGAGCTGGGGCAGCCGATCAAGCGCAAACCGGAACGCGCGTATCAGTTGCCGCCTTCGGCGAACTTGAAGGTGAAGATCGATGGCATCGATTCGAGTTATTTCGAGTGGCTGGGCGCAGGAGTGTATTCGCCGGAACAGCGCGGCGGCGCGATGCATGGGCGAGTGTTTTATCTTAAGGAGTTGCGGTACGGATTCGAGGAAGAGCGATTTGTGGTGCGGGTGGAATGTTTCAAGGAGTCGTTGTCGGAATTGGAAGATCCGGAATTTCGGATCGTTATCGGCGGAAACGAAGAGTTGACGCTGGTCGTGAATCTGAAGCGCGGACGAATGGTCGAATTCGCCGTGGAGCAGAAGCGCGTGTGCCTGCTGAATCCGGAGAGCATCGCGGCCGCGGCGTTCAACCGGACACTAGAGGTCGCAGTACACAAGTGCGCGCTCGATTTGAAGGGCCGGAACAAGCTGACGCTCGGGGTGGCGTTGTGGCATGGGGGATTGCCGATCGATGTGATGCCAGCGGAAGGGCATCTCGACGTGATGTTGGGCGAGGAGAATGCGGCGTGGGATTTGGAGAAATAGGAAGTAAGAGAGTAAGGAAGTAAAGAAGCGAGGAAGAAGCCAAAACCGTATAAGGTGCAAGGTTTAAGGTAACAGATTGCGTTGCGAGTTTCTGTTGCGGCTCGCTGGGGCCCGGCGATTGAGATTCGTGCGGCAAGGCGGTCGGTGTGAGGCTTCGTGGCCCGGGCAGCGGGCTCCTCAGGATAAAAACTTCTTGAATATGCCTGAGTCTGGTTGGGATTCGGCCGGACGGTAGCGGCCAAAATGGAGCGGGTGTGTGCGGGTGCCGACGAGTAGACTTGTGGCCGCGCGTTGGAGGTGGACTGTGGAACACGACCTGGGACAGAGCATGGCGTTGCTGGAACGAACGCCGCCAGCGCTGGATGCGTTGACCCGCGGATTGTCTGAAGCGTGGACGATGAGAAATGAAGGGGGAGACACGTTTACCGTATTCGACGTGCTGGGGCACCTGATCCATGGCGAGCGGGCCGATTGGACGGCGCGGGCGAGAATGATTCTGGAGCATGGCGAGAGTAAGACGTTTGAGAGGTTCGACCGCTTTGCGCATAAGCGGGAGTGCGAGGGGAAGACGCTGGAGCAGTTGTTGGACGAGTTTGCACGGTTGCGGAAACAGAATTTGGCGGAAGTGCGGTCTTGGAAGCTGGGCGCGGGAGAGTTAGCCAAGCGAGGCACACATCCGGGGTTCGGGCCAGTGACGCTGTCGCAGTTACTGGCGACATGGGCGACGCATGATCTGACGCACCTGCATCAGATTTCGCGGATCATGGCGCACCAGTATCGAGAACTCGTGGGCCCGTGGAGTGCATATCTGGGTGTATTGCAGTGCGAGGGGCACAGCGCGGGAGCGGTGGAAGACCGCCGGGACGTCGCAACGTCATAACGCCGGAACGTACCCCAGGACCCAGGTTTCACAAGACGAACCTGGGGCACCCGAAAGGCCGGAGGGGTTCAGACGCGGAGGAGGAGGCCGCGGCGGATCAGTGGGGAAGAAACGGCCAAGACAAAGGCAGCGAGCAGAGCGGACTTGAGTACACCCCAGGAGCCTTGTGTGCCAATGGGAGTGAGCCAAGACAACTGGGGAAACAGGAACAGAACATAGGCAAGCATGTAAGGCAACAGCGGGTTTTCGCCGGCGGGCGTGACAAGCTTCGCCCAAGCTGTCCAACGCTTCTGGTCAGCGATCCATAGAAGGAACAGAGCAATCAGCAGGTTAACGGCGGTGCAGTACAAGCACCAGGTGGGAGTGTCGTGATTTTTGGAAATGCCCAGCGGCCGGAGCACAAATCCTGCCACGCAGAGAATCACGACAGCAGCGAGAATCCAGCGCATCTTCTGTTCAAAGGTCGTGGCGTAGGAATCCTGGAGAATGATGAGAGAGGCAAGTACGCCAGCCAGAGTGAGCGAAGACAAGCCGGCTTCAAAAGGATTCCAGTAGAGCGGAATTGTTTGTAGACTTCGCAGCCAATCCAAAGTCGAGGCCACGTTGAGGAACACCAGAACGACAAAAGCTGTCAGCAGAGTTTTGTGACGTTTCGCGAAGAGCAGATAAAGTGTGCCGACCAGCAAGTAGGCCCAGCCTAACAGACCCAGGATTTCCCAGTAAGAAAAGTCGAGCCCGGCGGTGTTTCCTTGAGGAGTTTCTCTCCGGAAGAGAAGAAAGAGTGCGGCAAGCAAGGCCAAACCAACCGTGCGGAGTGTTCGGTAGAAAATCCTGTGCTGCTTTTCGCCTGGAAAGCGGAGCCAAGCCGAGGCAATGGCGGCGAGGCCCAAGAGCGTCCACCCGGTGTGGCTCAAGTATAAGGGGCGAGCGAGAGGGTTGAGGGCATTGGCGATGAATAGACCGAGGGCGAGCAAGCTCAGGGATCGCCAGAAAACGTGAAGCCAGAGGTGGAATTTGTTCTCACCGCGACGGAGGCGAGCATCCAGAGCGAGCGGGATGGACATGCCCATCAAGAAAAGGAAGCCGGGAAAGACCATGTCGACGTAAGTCATGCCATCGACGTTGCCGCCATGGTAGGTCCACCAGGGCAGGCCAGATACCTCGGCGAGGTTATTGACGAAGATCATCAGAGCGACATTGAGGCCGCGGAAAATATCGACGGAGGCGACGCGGTGGATGGGGGGCCGGCTTTCGTTTACAGAGATCGTGTCCGTTGCAGTGGTTTGGGCAAGAATAGGGCGACTCCTGGGCGGCGTTTGGAGCGGATCCAAGGCGGCGCACGCCGCATTTAACGTACGGAGAAAGCGCCGGGATGTCAGTGACGGAAGTGGCGGGAACGCTAGTAGCGCATCGAAGTCCACATCTGGAGCAGCATAGTGACAATCGCAGTCAGCACCACGGCGTAACCGACGGGCGCGATCCAACCCTCAATGCGGTCTGAAGGTCTGATGACACGATCCCTCCCCCCAGACAAAGCAGCACCTGGGGAGAAGCAGACCACTCCGACCGCGGCCAGAAGAAAACAGACTAGCTCGATTTGATCGGCGGAGCTGCGAATGGCGACGCTTCCGTATGGCTCAAATAGAAACGCAGCGAAGATGAAGCTGGCCATCAATGCAACCAACAGGCTGGCCATACGGCCCGCGATCAGCAAAGCAGGAACCAAGGCGAGCAAGAAGATGACCGGAACAGCGGCTTTGACGGCATGGTCACGACAGAACATAGCCATTGCGAAAGCCAGTCCTGCAAACAGTACTGTGGTGAGAAGGGATTTTGCGCTGAGAAGTGCGCGGACGTGGCTCGACATTAAATAAGCTTTCCGGCGGGCCCATGACACCGAGGCAAAGTATAGCATTTGCGAAAATACATGCCCGGTCTTTGCGAAAAAAAGGAATGAGGCGAAGGACGGTTGAGAATACGTCACGCCTGTACTGGCGTACTATAGCGAGTTTTCCGCGTCGACAGAAACAATGGGAGGGTAGCCCGCCGAGGCGGAGGGACTGGTGCGCCTGGCGGTAAGAGACTCCGGATCGTACGGGCGCGAGGACAACAGCAGTGTCAGTGGGGACCAATACAGTTCCGGCAGTAACGAGCGCCGAAAAGAGCGAAGCCACGCCGTCGAACCGGCCGAATCCGGTGGCGCTGGAAGCAGCAGTTACGGTGACCGGTGCGCGGCCAAGCAGCGAAGGCACGCGAGACCTATTCACGGAAGAAACGCGGACGATCCTAGTATTCGTGGACGGAGCGGTGATCCAACTCGCCGCGGGAGTGGCCGTCGGGCAGTTGCTGTTCCTGACCAACCAAAAGACAAAAGAAGAAGTGGTGTGCCAGATCCTGCAGAAGCGGGTGTTCCGGCCGACGGTGTGCTATGTGGAAGTGCAGTTCACGGAGGACAAGCCGAAATTTTGGGGCGTATCGTTCTCGAAGGATAAGGCAGGGCCGGTGGAGTCCAAAGTCGCTGAACATGTGGAGGAACAAGAAAAAACAGAAGAAGAAAGGACTGCTGCAGCGCCGTGGAGCGAGCAGGAAATCGAGCAGCTGAAACGACAAGTAGACACGCTGCGGGAGCAGGTGCAAGAACTGGAGAAACGGAAAGGCGAAGAAGGGGCGGCCCATGACTCGCTTGCGGTGACGCCCGCTCCGACAGCGGGTGGAAGCACGGCCGCGGGAACGGAACCAGCTGTGCCGAAGCAAGCGACGAGCGGGGAATCACTGCTGATGCCTTCGGCGGCTCCCGCGGAAAAGAAAACACCGCGATGGGCTGTGCCGATGGCGTTGCCGGGTCGTCAGAAATCGGCCGGAGAAGCGGCGGCGGAGCGAGATGCTTCGGAAGAGTTGCTGCCAAAGCCGGAGTTGGACTTTTCCCAAGTGCCGACTGCGGTGAATCCGGGTCACGGTCAGCCGCAGTCGTCCTATATAGCGAAAGGAATTCCGCCGCATAAGATGCGCCAGATTGCGTTGGTGGTGGCGCTGGTGGCGGCAGTTGGGTTTGCGGCGTACGCGAAAGTGTGGACGGCGCTTCCGATCCTGAAGAAAGCTGCTGCGAGTGTGGCGCAGCAGGTGAAGAATGCGGCGAGCAAGCGCGGCAGCGCGAAAGCGAACGTTCCGGCGGCTGGCGGTGCGACGAAGAGTCTGCCAACAGGAGCCTCGGGCAGTTCCACGAACACGCCGACGAATGCGGAGCAATCGGCAGCAGCGGTTGGGACCGCTGCAGGGAGCACCGCGGAGGCAGCGCCGGCTCCCACGAAGGACGAAACGAATGCGACATCCGGGTCGGGCGATGCTGCGGAAAGCGTGGCAAGCGCTCCCGTAGAAAATGAGGCGGAGCCGAAGCGGCCGGAACCGAGTATTGCGAGAAAGACGGTGAACACCCGGGAACGGATCGAAGCGAGGAATCGAACGGCTCAAGCGGCGAGTGCGCCGGAACAAAAAGAGGTGGAAACAGCGGCGGCAGATGGGCCGGTGGTTGGCCCAAAGCTGGTGCATGCGGCAGCTCCTGTGTATCCGCCAGACGCCATGTTCAATTACGTCACCGGAGACGTGAAGGCAGAAGTGGCCGTCGGCGCCGATGGCAAGGTGAGCGATGTGAAGGTCATTTCCGGGCCCAAGGCGCTGCGCGAAGCGGCAATCACCGCCTTGAAGCGTTACGAGTATTCGCCGGGCACGCAAGGTGGCAAGCCGGTGGCGACGAGAACCACGGCAACGGTGAAGTTCTGGTTTAATCCGTGAGGAAGACAGAAGTCGGTAGTCGGTAGTTGGTAGCCGGAAGACCGAGGAGTTCCGAGAAGTCCGGTTTCATCCCCTTCACTAAAGATTAAGTGGAACTGGCGGGGTGGAGCATGCCTGAAGGCCTGCACGGACGGGTCTAAAGACCCGCCCCGACAAGATTAGATACAGGCTCCGGCTTTGTTGGACCATTCGAGCTGGATGGTGTAGTTGCCGAGCTGCCTGGTGTTCCAGGCGCAGATGTCGCCGATTTCGCCGTTGTTGTCGTCGTACCAGCCCTGGCCGGGAACGGGGTCGGTGATGGCTTCGCAGAGTTCGTGCGAGGAAGTCGAAGTGAGCGCGGGGAAGGTGTCGAGTCCCCCGAGGCAGCCGGAGCAGCCGGGATACGGCATCACCGCGTAGTAGACGCCGCCGGAAGGCGTGGCATCGTGATAGCCGCAGAAGTCTTTGCAGGAAGCGGCGGTGCCTTGTTTCACGGCGACGCCGGGCGGCAGGTAAAGAAAGTAGAGGGTATTGGCGGTGACCGCCGGGAATGTACCCGCAGTGATCCCCGATTGAATGAAAGTTTGAAGCGCAGAGTCGGCAATGGATTTGGCGGGTTCGGTGTCGGTGAAGGTGTTGGTGCCGATGAGCACGCCGCGACCGATGGACTTGCCGTCGACATTGTACTCAGCGAGCTGATCCATGAGGGAGCTGGCGAGAATCTCGTCGAAGAACGAATTGATTTGCGTGACCAGAGTGGCGTTCGCAGGATCCTGCCAGGCGCTTCCCCAGAAGATTGTGAACACTTCCACGTTGGTGAGCAGCGGTCCGCCACGATAGGTGAGCTGCGGTGTGGGAGCGGCGGTGTCGCGGACGTGTGGGTGGAGGGGAACGATGCGAAAGGGAAGTTTCGACTTGGATTTAGGCGAGGGGCTGGATTTCTTTGGTGCCGGGGACGTGGACATAGAAGCTCCTTGGATGGTTCGTTGCGGGCGGGTGCGAGGCTGGAGAAGTTCAGGCTAGCGAAGATTGGAGAGGAAGGCAATGGGCCGGAAAAGGGTGAAAAAGTGAAAGCGAAGAATTAACGCAGAGGACACAGAGACGCAGAGGAAGCGGGGATGCGAAGCAAGATACAGAGGTTGAGATGCTTCGCTTCGCTCAGCATGACAGAACACTTTTCAATTTCTCCCACTGGTTGGTCTCCGCCGGTCACAAACAAAACCGAAGAGCAGACCCACCCTTCGCAAAAGGCGCAGAGGATGGGGCAGCGTTAGGGGCACCGAGGGCGGGGAACGGATATGGCAGAACCAAACACGGGATGGACGCGTGAAGCGTCCTCTACGGAAATGTGCGGAACGACTAGAAAGTTTTGAGGGCGAGGCGCTGGGGTTGGGAGCCGATGGGGATCACGGTAATGAGGGAGTCGGTGCGGGTGCGTAGGATGGCGAGGTCGTTGGAGGATTCGTCGACGACCAGGAGCATGGATGGCTTTTCTTCGGGGTCGGATGGGGCGAAGCGCATGGCGGAAGGCGACGCGCCAACGGTAAGGGGCTTGGCGACGCGGCGATTGAGAATGTCGACGGGGGTGATGCGGCCGGAGGCGCGATCGGCGACGTACATACGACCGGCGTCGTTGGAGAGGATGGCGGAAGCGGGGGCGGAGCCAAGAAGCATGGTATCCACCACTTCGTGCGTCCAGGTGTTGATGATTTGCAATCCGTGCGCCGCCGGAGAGATGACGTAGAGTTCGCCACCGTCGGGCTTGAGGAGCATTTCCGTGGGAGCGCCGGCAAGTTCGAGATTGGTAATGAGAACAGAACGGGCAAGGTCGACGACCGAGAGACGGGTTTGGGTGCGAGAGATGACGAAGGCGAGGGAAGAGTCGGGGGTGATGAGAACTTCGTCGGGTTGCGCGATTACCGGCACGGACGAAAGAAATTGCAAGGTGCGAGCGTCGTGGATGGAAAGGGTATTGGCGCGACGATTCACCACGACGATGTTCTTCGCGTCGGGAGTGATGCGGGCCTGGACCGGCTCCGCGTTGGTGTGCGCACGGCCGTAGACTTGCCGGGAAATGGTATCGACCGCGATGAGTTGATCGGAGCCAGATGCCACGGTGTACACCCGGTCGCCCAGTGGAGAGAAGTCGACGGAATAGGGAGCAGCGCCGACAGGAATACGGGTGACCTGATTGCTTGGCGTATCGAGAACGAAAATGAAATTACCATTCGTACAGGCGCCCCAGATTTCGTTGCGTTTGGTATGTTCGCGAAGATCTGCAATTGTGGCGGGAGGCAGCATCGGCAAATTGACGCCAAGTTTGTTCACGGCCTGAAGGCGGGCGAGGTCGATGGTGGTAATGGTGCCATCGGCGGAAGAGACGTAGGCGTACATGTGGAGATTGGGACGGAGGAAAGAGGGGCGATGCTCGCGAAGGATGACAACGGTGGCGGAGACGAGGAGGAGAACAAACGCGAAGTACACGCGGAAGTTTCGGGAATGGGACATGGGTTGAAATGAGGATAGCAGAAGTGGCGAGTGGTTAGTGGCGAGTGGCGAACCTGGGGCACCAGGCAAAGTGCACAGGCAAGATGCAGGCCTGAAGGCGCGGCGCTACGTCAGTTGAGGGAGCGGTGGAGGACCTGGGCGATTTGTCGGACTTCGGACATGAGTTCGGCGTATTCGGAGGGGACGATGGATTGGATGCCGTCGCTGAGGGCTTTTTCGGGTTGGTGATGGACTTCGACGAGGAGGCCGTCGGCGCCTACGGCGATGGCGGCGCGGGAGAGGGGCAGGACTTTGTGGCGCTTGCCGGTGCCATGACTGGGATCGACGAGAATGGGGAGGTGGCTGCGCTTTTTGACGGCGGGCACTACGGCGAGGTCGAGGGTGTTGCGGGAGAAATCGGAGAAGGTACGCACGCCGCGTTCGCAGAGCATGACGTTGTAGTTGCCTTCGGAAAGGATGTATTCGGCGGCCATGAGGAATTCGTCGAGGGTGGCAGACATCCCGCGTTTGAGAAGGACGGGAAGCTTGGCGCGGCCAGCGCGTTTGAGGAGGGAGAAGTTTTGCATGTTGCGCGCGCCGATCTGGATGACGTCGGCGTATTCTTCGACGAGGTCGAGCGATTCGTTGTCGATGGCTTCGGTAACGATGCCGAAGCCGTACTGCTTGCGGACCATGGAGAGGATTTTCAGGCCGGAGAGGCCGAGCCCTTGGAAGGAGTAGGGGGAAGTGCGGGGCTTGTAGGCGCCGCCGCGAAACAGGCGCACACCGGCGGATTTAAGTTGCTGGGCGACGGTGAAGCATTGCTCTTCGGTTTCGACGGCGCAGGGACCGGCGACCATGGCGATGTGCTGGCCGCCGACGAGAACATCGCCGGAGGGAGTGGGGATTTTGATGACGGAGTCTTCTTCCTTGACGTCGCGGGATACGAGTTTGTAGGGCTTGGTGACGGGGATGCATTCGATGACGCCGGGCATGGATTCGAGGGTGCCGAGATCGACGGAGCCGGAGTTGCCGGTAACGCCAATGGCCGTGCGGCCGGAGCCTGGAATGGCGTGAGCTTTGAAGCCGAGCGACTCGATGCGGTCGCAGACGGCGCGGACCTGTTCTTCCGTGGCATGGGACTGCATGACAATAAGCATCGGCGAGCCTCGATGGGAGTTGAGAAAACCAGTTTAGAAGAAAAACCGTGAAAGGTGAAAAGTATCAGGTGCAAAGGAAAGGCGAGGCAAGACGCACCCGGTTGAGATGGCTCTTCGTACAGAACACTCCTCGGGATGACGTGAAACGCCGTTAAATCAGGTGGAAATTTTGCCGAGTTAGGGAAGATCCGATCGCTTTTTCAGGTGCAGTATCTAAGGTTAGTAGGTGAAAACAAGGAAGTTAGCAACCCCACTGCTACGCCCGGCATCCATCGGTAGGGGAAGCGGACTCGCCCTTCAGCACAACCGCATTGCGGTGTTCCAGCCTGCTGGTTTGCAGCTAACCCAAGGGAAAAATCCACTACGGAGCAGGAGAAACCAATGAGGCGATTTTTATTGGCGCTGGGGTGCGCGTTTCTGTTCGTCCCGGCAATGAAGGCTCAGGAATTTGACCATGTGCAAGTCGGCGTATTCGCTGACTACTTCCGGTCGAATCCCACGGACACGAACATGTTCGGTGTGGGAGCACGCGTAGGCGTCAGAACGTGGCGCTACGTGAAATTGGAAGGGCAGATGGCATATGACTTCAACCAGGTGTTCACCGAAGGGTTCACGAACACGGGCGGCGGTGCGGTCAATTTCCAGAACACGGGGGTGCGCGTGCTGCACGGGTCATTCGGACCCAAGTTCGAGTTGGGACACAGTGCGTTTCATCCGTTTTTGTACGCGAAAGGCGGATTCGTGAACTACATGTTCGACGCGCGAAACGCGAACCTCAGCACGTTCTCGACTCAAGTGGATCATCTGCGCGCCGACAATGTGAACCCGGAATTTCTGGCGGGTGGCGGCGTGGAAGGGCACATTGGACCGGTGGGCCTGCGACTGGATGCGGGCGACGAGATGGTGTTCAACCATGGGGCGCACCACAATTTGGCGGTGACGTTCGGGCCGTTCATAAGGTTCTGACGCACAGGGGCAGCCGTTAGCTGACAGTCGACAGCTAAGAGTAGCCAACCGGCGGTTGGTGCTCCAGTTTTGCCAAGGCAGTAGCATGGAGGCGCGTAGCATTGAGCTGCGCGCCTTTTTTCTTTGCGCGTTACGTGGTCTGGAGTATGTAAGGGGGGTACAAATCAGGAGGTGGGGAATGAAGTCGGTGATTGTTGGAACGATTCTGGCTGTGTGGGCGGGAGTGGCTGCTGCGCAGACGCCGAGGCCGGCGCTGGTGGTGTTGAACAAGGACGCGAGTGAGTTGGCGATTGTCGATCCGGCGACCTGGAAGGTGGTGGGGCGGGTGCCCACGGGACAGACGCCGCATGAAGTGGCGGTGAGCGACGACGGGAAGATCGCGGTGGCGACGAATTACGGACCGGAGCGGAATGGGACGACGCTAAGTGTGATTGATCTGGACGCACAGAAGGAAATTCATCGCGTGGAGTTGGAGGAGTTGCGCGGGCCGCATGGGGTGATGTACCTGGGCGGGAAATTTTATTTCACGGCGGAGGGAAGCAACGCCATCGCACGGTACGACGTGGCGACAAACAAGGTGGATTGGCGCGCGAGTACGAGTCAGGAAGGGACGCATATGGTAGTGGGGTCGCCGGATGGCGGAACGCTTTTCACGGCGAATATTCGATCGAACTCGGTAAGTTGCATCCGGGTGAATCAAAAAACAGGGACGTACAAGATTTCGCAAATTGCAGTCGGAAAAGGGCCGGAAGGGATCGATATCGCGCCAGATGGAGCGGAAGTGTGGGCGGCAAATTCGGGAGATGGAACCGTATCAATCATTGATGCAGGGTCGTGCCGGGTGATTGGCGCGGTGGATGTGAGGACGAAGCGGTCGAACCGAGTGAAGTTTACGCGGGACGGAAAATTGGCGCTGATTTCGGATCTGGGCGCGGGAGAAATTGTGGTGGTGGATGCAGCGGCGCGGAAGGAAGTGAAACGGGTGAAATTGGGCTCGAGCGTAGAGGGGATATTGATGCTGCCGGATGATGCTCGGGCGATCGTGGCAGTGAGCGGAGACAATCATTTGGCGGTGCTGGATTTGAAGACGTTGGAACAAGTGAGCACGTTTGAAACGGGGAAGGACCCGGACGGGATGGGGTGGAGGAAGTAGGCAAAGAAAATGGTAAGAGAAACGACGAAATCTCTGGACAGAGAGTACCAAGGCGTTCGGAGCATGTGCGAGAAATCAAGAACAGATTAAGTCGTAGAGATTGGGCTATGGCGTTTAGACGCGCCAACCGGGTGGCTGGCGCGCCCGGGCAAATGATCTCAGTTGGCCGTACAAAAAACAATCGCTGGAAGGGGGCATAGAGCCGCCCCGGAGTGAATCTCACGAAAGATAGGCGTGTGTTAGAATAGGAGGTTTAAGAATAAGAGGGAAGAGTGGGCATGGCGGAATATCCATTGGTGGACAACACGGAATTTGAGCCGGACGAGGAGTATATCCCTGGGCCGGAACCAGAGCCGCAGGCACCGCTTTGGATGGACGGGAATGTGCGGATCGGGATTCATACGTCCATCAGCGGGAGCTATGTGAACGCATTGGAGTCTGCGAGGAAGCTGGGCGCGAATGCGGTGCAGATTTTCTCTGCAAGTCCGCGGATGTGGCAGGGCGCGACGGTCAAAATTGCGGAGAAGGATGCGAAGGAATTCCGGGCGCGGCGGGAGGAACTGGGGTTGGGGCCCTTGGTGATTCATGCGAATTACCTGGTGAACCTGGCGGCAACGCAGCCTATGCTGCGGACACGGTCGATCCAATCGTTTCATGAAGAACTGGTACGGGGACTGGCGCTGGGAGCGGATTACGTGGTGGTGCATCCGGGAGCGCGCGGGGACGTGTCGATGGAGCACGCGATTTCGACGATCATTGAGAGCGTGAAGCAGGCCGCGCGGCGAGTGCCGATGGGGAAAATGCAGATTCTGATCGAGAACACGGCAGGCATGGGGTCGGCGGTGGGTTCCCGGCTGGAGGAAGTCGGCGCAATCGTGCGCGGGCTGAACGCGATCGGAGCCGGGGCGTGCCTGGATACGGCGCATCTGTTCGCGGCGGGTTACGACATTAAGAGCGCCGAGGGGTTGGAGCAGACAATCGATACGATTGACCGAACGATTGGCTTGGATCGCGTGCCGGTGCTGCACGTGAATGATTCAAAGGTGGCATTGGGGGGCAAAGTGGACCGGCACGACCACATCGGGCGCGGAAAGATTGGCGCGGAGGCTTTCACGAGGATACTGAGGCATCCGCGGCTGGGATCGATGCCTCCGGAAGGATTGGCGGGACGTGCGTTTTTGCTGGAGACGCCGATCGAGGATCCGGGCGACGACCGGAAGAACGTGGCCCAGTTGTGGGAATTGGCGGGAGTGGAAGGGCCGGCGGCGGAGAAGGGCTATTCGATGCTGACGCTCGCGATGAAGAAGTTGATGGCGAAGAGGGGAAAGAAGCTGAGTTCGCGGCATTTGCCAGGAAAGAAAGTGAAGAAGAGCACGAAGGCCAAAAAGTAGGAGCAGACCCGCCCTTCGCAATAGGCGCGAAGGATGGGGCACCCTCAAGAGGAAGAAGAATCAATGAAGTGAAGACGACTTTGCATTGAGGGCCAAGGCGGATGGGTTGAGATCCTTCGCTGCGCTCAGGATGACAGGTATTCTTATCTAAGCGATGGAGGAGCGATCTGCGAAAGAGTTTGGTTCGTGAATGGCGGCGATGAAGCGCCCCTCGGTACTCAGGGCTAGCCGCACTCCAGGGGGACGGGGACACGTGGGGGACTACAAGCCGCAGGAGATCGAAGCGAAGTGGCAGAAGAAGTGGGACGAAAACCGAGTATTTGAGTCCGAAGTAGATTCCAAGAAAAAGAAATACTATGTGCTGGAGATGCTGCCATACCCGTCGGGAACGCTGCACATGGGACACATGCGCAACTACACGATTGGGGATGTCGTGGCGCGAGTGAAGCGGATGAAGGGATTCAACGTGATTCATCCGATGGGGTGGGACGCGTTTGGACTGCCTGCCGAGAATGCGGCGATCAAGAATCACACACATCCGAGAACCTGGACCAACAACAACATTGCGGAATTTCAAAGGGTGTTGCGGCGCTTTGGGTTTTCGTATGACTGGCGGCGGGAGATTTCGACGTGCGAGCCGGAATATTACCGGTGGAACCAGTGGTTCTTCCTGCGGATGCTGGAAAAGGGAATCGCGTACAAGAAAAAGAGCCGGGTGAACTGGTGCCCGAAGTGCTGCACGGTGCTGGCGAATGAACAGGTGGTGAATGGAGGTTTCTGCTGGCGGCACGAAGATACGCGCGTGGAGTCGCGAGAGATCGAGCAATGGTTTCTGAAGACGACGGCGTATGCGGAGCAGTTGCTGGAGGATTTGAAGCAGTTGGAGGGGGGATGGCCGGACCGGGTCATCACGATGCAGCGGAATTGGATTGGGAAGAGTACAGGGGCGAAGGTTTGGTTTGAGGTAGCCGACAGCCGCCAGTCGACAGTTGACAGCCAGAAATCCCAAGACCCAGGTTCACAAACCGAACCTGGGGCACCCGCCGAAAGCAAAAGAAGTTCCTCGACTGGCCGGCACGATGCCGGCGCTACGAAGATTGAGATTTTCACTACGCGAATTGACACGATTTATGGGGCCAGCGCGATTATTTTGTCGCCACACTATCCGTTGGTTGATGCGTTGATGGCCGGTGCTCCGGATGGGGGAGATGACACGGACGCGGAGGGCACGGGTCTGAAGACCCGCCACTACACAAGCAACGACGCGGCGCGTGAAGAGAAGCTCAAGGAGATGCGGCGGAGTTCCGTGAAGATGGAAGATTTGGCTACGGCGGAGAAGGATGGCTTCTTTACGGGCAGGTACGCGGTGAACCCGTTCAACGGAGAAAAGCTTCCGATTTGGGTGGGAAATTTTGTGCTGATGGAGTACGGAACGGGCGCGATCATGGCGGTGCCGGCGCATGATGAGCGAGACTTTGAGTTCGCTTCGAAATTTGGATTGAAAATTCCCGTTGTTGTTATGCCGGCCAACGGCAAAGGACAAGATAACGCAGAGGCGCAGAGTTCGCAGAGAATCGCTGAACAGGGAGCGGCGCTGTTCACGGACTACGGGGTGAGCGTGAATTCAGGGCCCTATTCTGGACTCAGCAGTGAGGAAGCCATCGAGAAGATGGCCGCGGATGCGGAAGCGAAGGGGTTCGGGAAGAAAGAAACGATTTACCGGTTGAGGGACTGGGGGATATCGCGGCAGAGATATTGGGGAACGCCGATCCCGGTGATCTATTGCGGGAAATGCGGAATGGTACCGGTGCGCGACAAAGACTTGCCGGTGGTACTGCCGCCAAATCCGAAATTGACGGGCGAAGGGCAATCTCCGCTGACGACCGATCCGGATTTCGTGAATGTGAAGTGCCCGAAATGCGCAGGAGAGGCCCGGCGCGAAACGGACACGATGGACACCTTCGTGGATTCGTCGTGGTATTTCTATCGATATTGCGATCCCAAGAATGATCAGGCGCCATTCGATTCGGGCAAAGTAGGATATTGGTTTCCCATCGATCAGTACATAGGCGGGATAACGCACGCAATTCTGCACCTGCTGTATTCGCGTTTCTGGTGCAAATTCATGCGCGACATTGGATTGGTGAAGCACGATGAACCGATTCAGCGGCTCTTTACACAAGGGATGGTGTTGAAGGGCGGGGAAGCCATGTCAAAGTCGAAGGGGAACGTTGTGGGTGCGATCGACATGGCGGAAAAATTTGGCGCGGATACGGGGAGGTTGTACACGCTCTTTGCGGCTCCGCCGGAGAAGGACTTGGAGTGGAGCGAGGAAAGCATCGAGGGGTCATGGCGGTTCTTGAATCGCGTGTACCGATTGGTGGAAAAGAACTCGGAGAGCCGACAGTCTCCAGCCAACAGCCAAGAGCCGGTGGCGACTTACAGCGAAGCGGAGAAAGCACTCTTGAGGAAGACGCACCAGGCACTGAAGAGAGTGACTGCGGATTTCGATACCCGGTGGCATTTCAATTCGGCGATTGCGCAGATCATGGAGTCGACGAATGCGCTGTATGCGGCAGAAGAGAGCGTGCGGCCGGGAGTGAAACGGGAAGCGCTGGAAATCCTTGTATTGATGCTGGCGCCGTTGACGCCGCACCTGGCGGAAGAGCTGTGGGAGATGTTGGGGCACAGCGGTGGACTGTGGACGGTGAGCTGGCCGGCGTATAACGCGGAGTTGGCGAAGGATGAAGAGGTCGAGATCGTGGCGCAAGTGAACGGGAAAGTGCGCGGGAAAGTGAAGGTGCCTGCTGGCACTTCCCAGGAAGAAGTGACGAAGTTGGCCGAAGCGGATGCGGGCGTAGCGGTGCACCTGGCGGGAAAGGCGATCGTGAAGGTTATTTTTGTGCAGGACAAGCTGCTGAATATCGTGGTGAAGTGAAAGAAGGGCCAGGCAAAAACGGAAGAGAAGACCCACCCTTTCTGCAAACTGCGCAGAAAGGGTGGGGCACCCTCAAGGTTCGTAGCGGGAGGTTGGATCGATGGAAGGTGCAGCGCAAATGCAATCGGCGAAGCAGGTCGGAAAGATGAAGACGGAGCTCGGCGGAATCGTGGTGTTGGATTTCGGCGGACAATATACACAGCTCATCGCACGCAGAGTGAGAGAGCAGCAGGTGTTCAGCGCGATTTTGCCTTGCACGACTTCCGTAGAGGGAATTCGGCAACTGGAGCCAGCGGGAATCATTCTGTCTGGCGGACCGAGTTCGGTATACGACACGGATGCGCCAAAGTGCGATCCGAGGGTGTTGCAGCAGGGAATTCCGGTGTTGGGCATCTGCTACGGGATGCAGTGGATCGCGAAAGAGATGGGCGGCCAAGTGAAGCCGGCGGAAAGACGGGAGTATGGCCCGGCGCTGCTGAAGATCGAGGAAGCCCGGAACGAGCTCTTCCGAAATCTCCCGCCGAATTTGAAAATATGGGCCAGCCATGGGGATCACGTGTTGTCGTTGCCGGCAGGGTTCAGCGGGACAGGAAAAACGGACAATGCCGTGGCATCGATGGAGAACCCGGGAAAGAAAATCTATGCGGTTCAATTTCACCCGGAAGTGAACCACACCGAGCGGGGGACCGAGATCCTGCGGAATTTTCTGTTTGAGGTTTGTAAAGCCGAACCGAAATGGAGCGGGGCCGCTTTCATCGAAGAGACAGTTCAGGCGATCCGGGCGAAGATTGGGGAGCACCATGCGATTTGCGGGCTGAGCGGGGGTGTGGACTCCACGGTCGCAGCGGTACTGGTACATAAAGCAGTAGGCAATCGATTGACCAACATCTTCGTGAACACCGGACTGCTACGGAAAAACGAATTTGAGCACACGCTGGAGATGTACCGGGAGCGGCTGGGCCTGCAGGTAGTGGGTGTAGACGCAAGCGAGCACTTTTTGGAGAAGTTAAAAGGGGTAAGTGACCCCGAGAAGAAGCGCAAGATCATAGGGAATGAGTTCATCTCGGTGTTTGCCGACGAGGGGGAGAAGTTGCAGAAGGGGGCCGCGCATGGTGATATCAAGTGGCTTGTGCAAGGGACGCTGTATCCGGATGTAATTGAATCCGTGTCGGTTAAAGGCCCGTCGGCGACAATTAAGACGCACCACAATGTAGGGGGATTACCTGAGAAGATGCCCTTCGGATTAATCGAACCGCTGCGGGACCTGTTTAAGGACGAAGTGAGGAAAATCGGAAGGGACGTGGGGTTACCAGAGGAAATATTAGTGAAACATCCGTTTCCGGGCCCCGGGTTGGCCGTGCGGTTATTGGGGGCCGTCGACCGTGACCAGTTAAATACCCTGCGGGAGGCTGATGCCGTGGTGGTGGAGGAAATCCGGAGGGCGGGACTGTATGAAAAAGTATGGCAGGCGTTTGCCGTGTTGCTGCCG
>DATJZF010000072.1:0-2507 GCA_035499255.1 Dongiaceae bacterium
TCCGCCAGCTCGCCCGAACTCGGCAGGAGCGATGTTGGTCTGCACCCGGAATTCCTCGATCGCATCCGCGGGTGGGAAAATCACAATGGTGTTCACCAGCGCTTCATTGTTATCAATCCCGTCCAAAATGAAGTTGTTGGCCTGGGCGCGGATTCCATTCACCACCAGTGACGCCCCGCCTTCTTGTCCGTAGCGGAATGTTTCCGCATTGCCAGACGAACCCGTAGCGTTGCCGCTTCCACGAACAACGCCCGGTACGAGCAAAGCAAGCTGCGTGAAATTGCGGCCGTTCAGCGGCATCTCCTCGATTTGGCGGGCCTCCACGACCTCGCCGATCGCCGAATCCTGGACATCGATAACGGGCGATCCCGCGGTGACGTTGACCGTTTCCGTGACCTCACCTACCTCCAACTGGAAGTCGGCGACGCCAAGTTGGGCCACCTGCAATTCCAGGTCTCGCGTAACCTTCTTGAATCCTTTCTGCGAGACCTCCACGTGGTAATTGCCCGCCGGAAGCGCCGAGACGGAATAATAACCAAGGTCGTTGCTCGCCACAGTCGACGGCCGTCCCGTCTCCTTGCTTGTAACCGTGATGGTCGCGCCCTTAATAGCCGCGCCCTGCGCGTCCGTTATCGTTCCCTGCAAGCGTGCGGTATCGCTCTGCGCGAAGAGGGAAACCGAACTACCGGCGACAAGAAGCAACGATAGGACTATTCTTTGGAAGGACCACATGGGGGCTCCTTTTGTATCCATCTCGAGATTTACGATTGCGTTCTCTTTCGCATGACAAAACTCATACATTCTGCCCGATATGTCTGGAGTGTTCTGCTGGCCCGGTTTGGACAAAGCGAGTCGCGTCACCACCTCGGTTTCGAACCAATGCAGGCGGAACGCCACCGCGGCACCGAATTCCCAAATCTCCCGCAGCCCGACGAGCAGGCACATGCGCAGCAATGAAGCCGAAAACGCGATCAGCTTTTTCATCGCAACACTCGACATTTTGTTGACGCGTGGATCGACTGGATAAGGAAATGCCCGAGGTTCGAGTTGAATACACACTCACTGTCCCCACCCCGCAAACGCCTACACCACAATTTGCCCGTGATTCTAGTCCGGTGACATTAATTGTCAAGCAATTTGTGGAATTTGGAAGAACGAACTGACGCGAGTTGTAGTACTGAATCGATTTATCTGGAGTGCGCCCTCTGCACGTTGAATTCGCCGCTCAAATTTTCTTCTCGCGTCCAGACGATTCTAGAAGATTGCTTACGAATGAGTCCTCAGCATATAAGAACTCAGCACGCGCATGTAATTGCCGCGTTCGAGCGCCGCAGGATCCGCTACCGACCGGTGGCTCATGCTGCCTTTCATCTGCCGGATCGATTCGTACTCGTGCTCTTCCATCCAGCGCTCCACCCCGGTCAGGATGTGCCGCGCATACCCGATCCCGTTCTTCAGCAGCGCCGACGTAGTCATGGCCACGTCCGCACCCGCCATCACCGACTTCAGAACGTCCTCAGAGCTATGCACTCCACCGGTGATCCCCAGGCTTGCATTCACGTTGCCGTATAGAATCGCGGTCCAGTGCAACCGCATCAGCAATTCGTCGGGCGTGCTCAGATGCAGCGATGGCACAACTTCCATCGCCTCGAGATCAAAATCCGGCTGATAAAACCGGTTGAACAAAACCAAAGCGTCCGCCCCGGCCTTCACCAGGCAACTGGACATGTGCATCAACGAGCTGAAGAATGGCGTGAGCTTCACGGCCACGGGAACGTGCACGTTCAGCTTTACCTGTCTCACCAGCGCGATGTAATCCGCTTCCACTTGGTCGCTCGCGCGGAATGGATTGGTCTCGATCGCGTAGATGTTCAGTTCGATCCCGTCGGCGCCGGCCTCTTCCATCTGGCGCGCATAGCGAATCCATCCGCTCGGCGTCGTTCCATTCAGGCTCGCGATCACCGGTATCTTCACGGCGCGCTTGATGCGCACGATGCGCTCCAGATAGCCTTCGGGCCCAGTGTTGTAGTTCGCGAGGTTCGGCAAATAACCCAGCGCCTCATAGAATCCATCGCCGCCGCGCTCTAGATCCTGATCCAGGCCCGCGCTCTCCACGTCGAGCTGCTCCTGGAACAGCGACGGCAGCACCACGGCAGAAATTCCCGCGTCCTCCAACCGCCGCACGTTGTCGGCCGATTCCGTAAGTGGCCCTGCGGAAGCCACCAAAGGATTCGACAACTGCAAGCCCATATATCCCGTCGTTAGGTCGATCATGCCGAGTCTCCGTTTCCGGCGGGCGTCTTCACCGCAGCCCGCACGCCTTCCTGCGAAATTTCGGGGTGCCCTTCCGAGAGCGCCGCGCGATCCGCATAGATCCGCCAGCGCCGATCCACATCTTCCTGCGCCAAGCCAAGCAGCTCTGCCGCGGCCGCCGGATCGCTCCGCACCAGCATCGTGTAACGCGCTTCCTGATACGCGTACTGCTTCAGCGGAATGCTCGGCGCCTT
>DATJZF010000073.1:0-80765 GCA_035499255.1 Dongiaceae bacterium
CTGCTCGAAACCATAGTCGTTCGCAATCGCTGTCAGGCTCGAGCTATTCACCGTGAGTGCAATTGCCGGCATGGCGGCACGGTCAAAAGCAAACCGGCCGACAAAATCAGCGGCGATATGCTGGCAATCAGCGGCACTACCTCCATTGCCGAAGAGCAGCAATTTCTTGCCTGCCTTCACCGCCTGCAAGCAGAGGGACACGGCCCGCGAGACGAGGGAAACAAGGTCTTGGTCTTGAATAAGATGCTGTTTGACAGTGAGGGAGTCCTGAAGTGAAGAGGCCACTCGGCTGTCGAATTGTGAAGACAAAGCGGTTGGACTCCAAGCCCGGATAGGGACGCGGGAAAGATTACGACCATGTACGGCAAGCTAGTATAACTAAGGTTCAACCAAAAGGTCCCTGGCGAGTTTGACCTTGAGTACAGGTAACGGCCTTGGTCTCAATCTGTCTCTTACGGCAGTTGCGACGCTTCCGGGGGCGCGAGTAGCCTTATCCTAGACGGAGGACCTAAGTCGGTGCAGTATCATTATCTTTACTGGATTTTTGTGGGGCTCCAAGCCGGCTAAATTTGAACGAACCGTCTATCTGAGGCTTATGCGACGCGAATATCGCTTGGTTTTCTTGGCAGTTCTGCTGGCGTTTAGTGCAAGGGCGCAGGCCACGACGTATTCCGTGAAGACTAGCGGTGGCGATTACGCGACGATCCAAGCGTGTGCGAACGCGATGGCCGCCGGCGATACCTGCACCGTGTATGCCGGGACTTACAACGAAGTCGTATCCGTAAGCTCGGGCTCGGCCGGGAACTATAAGATACTGAACGTGAATGGAAGCGACACGGTAAATGTGTATGGCTTCACGATCGGATCCCACGTAAAAATTATCGGCTTCAACATCACCAACCCATCGTCTCCGGCCAGCCACGCCTGTGTGTCGGTGAATAGCGGTTCTACCGATTTCTACATCACAAACAACAAAATGACGTCTTGCGGGAACGGGCAGTCCATGATCAGTGAGCCTCTAAGTTCCACCGGCGTCACTTATGGCTACATTCAGGGAAACACCCTGACCTACGGTTGTTCGACGGCCTCCGCTCCCAACACGTGCACCGGAATCTTTCTGGACGGAAACCATCAGTTGATTGAGAACAACGATATTTCGCACGTCAGCGACGGTATGACCAACTACGCGAATTACAGTGTGTTCCGCGGAAACACGATGCACGACACGCTGACTGGCGAGTGTGGTTCGCATTCCTCGAACTGCCATATCGACTTCATCGAATCTGAACCCGTCGTTGGTACGACTCCTCCCTCGCAGTACAACCTCTACGAGGGCAATACAGTCCGGAACAATACCGGCGGTGGCGGCAATAATCACACATTCCTAACCCAGGGCGACGGCTGCAATGGGCAGTGTTCTCATACGATCATTCGCTATAACGTGTCCGCACACCTAGGTTCCGCCACCGGAGGTGGATATGGGATTTTGGATCAGCTAGGCGGGTACACGTATGTCAAGACCTACAACAATACGTCTGCGTGCGTGGGCATCAACAACGACGGCGCCGATTATTTTGGTGATAACTCGACGAACGGATCGGTAATCAACTCGATTTATTATTTTTGCCAAGCCGTCACCATACCGCCTTACTCGGCCTATGGAGGGGCGCAGACGGGCTTTACGAGCAGCCACAACCTGGCCTTCTGCAGCACCGGAACCTGTTCGTTTCAGGATTTGATCTCCACGGATGCGGCTAGCAAGCTCAACGTCAATCCACAGTTTGTGAACGCTTCGGGAGACGATTACCGCCTCGGGGCAAGCTCACCGGCGATCGGAGCAGGAACGTACCTCACCACCGCATCGAACAATGGCTCCGCCAGTACTTCGCTGACCGTGGCCGACGCATCCTTTTTTTACGACGGCGCGGGTATCGTTACTGCGGACTGGATCCGCATCGGGTCAAGCACGACCGCGCAGATCGCGTCCGTGAACTACGCGAATAACACGATTACGCTGACTTCACCGGTTTCCTGGAGCAGCGGAGCGGGAGTCTACCTCTATAAAGACTCGCGAGGGAACGTGGTGTTGAATGGGGCGAACCCCGATTTGGGAGCTCTGCCCTCCGGATCAAGTTCCGCGCCCCCGCCGCCACCAACGTCGTCAGCGCCCAATCCGCCGACCGGCTTGACCGCGACCGTGAACTGACGGCGCCTAGCCCAACGCGTGATCAACCAAGCGGGCAAATATCTATAGCTCCCGCAACGCTTCGGACACCGGCAAAATCTTAGCTCCGGACTCTACGGCATACCGCACGATCTCTTCGAAGAAAGAGGGTGTACACCCGAAGGGCGTGGGAGAATCACAAACATCGTGCGTCGCTAAAATAAGCCACCCGCGCGCCGCATGGTTCCGATCAATTAAGGCCCGGACAGCCGCTGCGTTGCTTCTGCTCTTTTCGAGGAAAAATGCGGAAAGGTAGTTCAAGTCCGCCGATTGCATGTTGAGTGTCTGACCTCCCCCGCGGCAAGCTTCGAAGTGCCGACCCGCCCTTCTTTTCGTCGCTGGACGAGGAGGATTGTAGGGGTAGGACATAGTCTTGAACACCGTTCCAGGCAAAAGCGAATGGAGCGCTCTTTGGTTCTCCGCTAAGGAATTCTCGAATATCGAGGAGTTGGTCTTCCACGAATCATGGTGGCCGAAGGTATGGCAACCGAGTTCATGGCCTTGTGCCAACAGTTCCTCCAGATCCTCAGGCAAGAAAATTGGTCCGGTAGCAGCCTGTTTTCCCATCAATCCTAGAGAAGCGTAGTAGGTCCCGCGGCAACCATAGCGCTTGAGAATTGCCCCGCCCGTCAACAAGGCGGATCGTGGAAAATCGTCAAAGGTGAAAGAAATAAGTGGAACAGATGTGCGGATCGGCACGAGACGCCGAAAGAACCACGATGCCGAACGCCGGATATACCAACCTTGCAGTCTTGCGATGAATTGGTTAGATGCCATTGCGGTACGCGCTGAGGAGGCTTGGCTCATTGGTTGACCGGCGCGCTGCTTTCTGGCGCGGCCAGCACCTGCGAGGAGCGACGTCGATCCAACATCTCTCTCAAAAGGTTACGCACCTGGATCAAGGGCGACCAGTTCCCGTGCAGCAGCACTACGCCGAGCGTATAGAGCACCCCGAAGAGTAAAGAAATCAGGATCATGCGGACCGCCGCCATTGCCGTGCTGGTTGACCCTTGCTGGTTGGCCAATACCAGCACACCAGCCGCAGTTGCACCGCCTGCCAGCATAGCGGCAACCAGGAACCTCCAAATCGCCGAAAACAGCTCGCTAACCTTCAGATTGATCGGCTGGCCAGCGTAGACCATCGCTGGCAAAGTGAGAATCAAGAGCGACAAACTCCAACTCGCCGCCACTCCCGCCGGCCCCCAGTGCAAAGCGAGGACAAACATCAACGCCGTGACGGTGAACTCGATAATTCCCCACTTAAACCATCGACCGGGTCTGCCTAGGGAAAGGTGAATCCACCCGTGAATTCCGTAAATGAACATGATTCCGAAACCAGGTCCGAAATACGTGAAAATCTCACCGGCTATACCCCATTTCGGTCCCAACAAGACGCGGATGAGATCCTTGCCAACCAGAGTGATGGCCCCACCTACTCCCATGCCGAGGAACGTCCAAACGGATATCGCCTTGAGCAGGTGCCGTTTGTATTGCGCTGGATCCTGGTTCAACCGGCTCAATGCAGAAACGGCAACTGGCGTGAAGGCCTGCAAGATCGAGGAAAGAGAAAACAAATCGTAGGCCTTCTTGTAAAAGCCGAGCGACTGCGCGTTAAACCGCCAGCCCACCAGGAGATTATCGACGTTTCGCGCAAAATAGTTAAAACTGAACCGGCCATACACGTGAATCGCGAACCGCACCATGGAGCCCGTTGCAGCCACCCGGCGCGGCCAGCCGGGAGTCCACCGACAGAGAATCCAGGCACCGATGCACTCGGTCAGCGGCTGTAGGACGGCGCCACCTACGAGAGCCCAGTAGCCCCAGCCCGCCAGGGCCAACAGTATTGTCCCTGTCAAGGAAACGAACCGAGCAAAAATCTGATTGGCGTAGACGATCGGGAACCGCATCGCTCGCATCAGGAGCGCCAGGTGGAGCACCGAAGTACTTGTGATGAAAATGGTAAGCGATAGACCTGCGGCAATCGCAACCACTCTGGAATTCCCGTAGAATCTCGCCATGAGCGAGCCCGCGGATGCAAATACAATCGTGAGCACCAGGCCAGTGCCAACATTTATCCAGAACAGGTTGCTTGCAAGAGCGTGATCGAGGTCTTTTCGCTGAAGAATTGCCTCCGTGAACCCGTTACCGCCAGCATTCATGAACAGCAGACTGAACGTGGTAACCATCGTGACCAGGCCAAAATCCGTAGGCGTCAGCAAACGGGCCAAAATCAGCGTGGAGCCAATTTGTATCAGCAACCCGAGCGCCTGCGCTACGGTCGTCGCGCCTGCGCCTTTGACAGCCAGACGGCGAACTTCATGGCCTTGCGCCGAAAGCAGGAACTCACCTGAAGCATTGAAAGGCTTAAAGAAGATGCTAGTCCGCTCGGGTGGTTTCCCAAGCGGATCAAGGCCAGCGGGGGCGGAGTCTCTTGGCGTGTCGACGGGGGTATTCATCTTTTGCCGCGAACCTTGGCCAACGGCGATAGAGCGCTGGACGCAGGTGTTGGTTTAGGCGCCGGCAAACGCCCTGGAGGTTTTGGCATCTCGATGTCGCGGTCGAAGCCCGATTCTCCCCCGGACTTCCAGCCTACTCGCACACCGACCGGCGCTTCCACGAGCTGTTCCTTGGGAATCGACATGGTGACTAACAAGAAAGCGATCCAAGATATGCTGCCCGTCTTGAAGGCGGCCTCGGTGAAGCTGGATACTATAACCGTCAAAAAAATGGCCAGTTTAAGACTGCCGGAGGCGGGATCCGCCCGGTAAGATACGATCAGACTCCGATACCCTTTAAACACCATTATGGCCAGCAGAAAGACGCCAATCCATCCCAGAGTGACCCAAGTCTCCAAGTAGCCGTTGTGGGTTTCGTTAAGACCCAATTGATAGTTTTGCATCTTCACCAGGCGGGGACCGAGCCAGAAACTCTCGAAGCCCGTTCCGAGGATGGGATTATCGACTAGCGCAATCACGCGGGGCCAGATGTTGGTGCGCCCAGTCAGAGTAGGATCTCGACCCATTTCTGTGATTGCCCCTCCACCAATCCCGAGAAACAAGATGGTGAAAGGAACAGCAACCAAGCCGGCCGTGAGGGCATGAATCAGCCACGGACTGCGCACCACGGCCCGGGTTGTACCAATGACCATCAACGCGGCAGCAAGAAGAAAGCAGGATTGAGCAGTCACGGAGTTCGCGTGCAGGAATACCCACGCGACCATCACTAACGCGGCACCATGCGCGAGCAAGCGACGGCTTCGGTTTGGCATCTCGCGATTCCGGTAAGCCGCAATGAAGTACCAAAGAAAAACCGCGCCGTACAGCTGGCAGATGCCACCCAGCGTGTTCTTGTGCGTCGTCACGCCGATGACCGACATCTCCCAAGTCCAACGGTTGTAGGACCGTCCGATGGATGGGTAGTACTTAATGAGAAGGATGGAATGCGGTATCAGTAAAAAGCCCGCCCAGACGAAGAGTTTTCTGGTGGCCGCATCCCGGTGCCGCTCACTTAGAACGACCAGGATCATGAGCAAACAGCCAGCAGCCTTGAACCAACGGCGGATGGTCACATCCGGGAAGTCAGACCAGAAGGCGCTCATGAGAGCGTAGAGCAGATACGCGACGATGACGAGATTAACGCGAAGGAGGGGTTCCAGCTTGCGTCGCTTGATCAAAATGACGAGCGCCAGAACCATGAGGACAATCAGCACGTTCCGGTCAAGCGGACTGCCTTCCATGTACATCGTCTCTTGGCTGGCGGAAAGCGGTGCTCCGTGCCCCAGAATCGCCCACCATTCCGTGACGGTCCGCGAGCTCTGAAGCCACAGCCAGACCAGGGGCAAGAGGATGGCCTTGGAGACCTGCTCTTCCGGGTCACGGTCAAGCCAGAAAAGTGCAATGACGATGAAGACAAAAACGAAACTGGCAACGATTGGGGGCATTCAAACTATTCCCGGGTTTCTAGCATATGCATGCCGGGGCGGGACTCGGTATCTATATTGTGAAATTCCAATTATCGCTAAATCCTCTGGTGCTCTTCTGAACTGAAATCCATCGAGAAGGGTAATTCGATACCTTCTTTTCGCTCAATCATCGTATCAATACGCCTGATAATCTGAGGACTTCGGTCATTGATTTTACGCGCAAACAGCATCTCCTGGAATTCACCGGGGCGATCGCTTGTGACACAATTCTCGCGCTCAAATTTGGCGACCTCCTTAAGCGTGATGATCGCGGGATGACCATTCGAAGGGCCCGGCCATACGGCGTACACGATGTTGGGTTGCACGTGGTTCAGAAAATCTGAATTGCCAACGATGGTATGAACGAAGGATTCGTCCGGCGCAAAGGAATTGCGGAAATAGGCCTCAACGTGAGGATGGGTCGCGACGAATTGGAGGATGTACTCACAAGAGCGACGGGATAGTGCCCATGCACCTTCTCCTGCATAGAGACTCAGCCCCTTGAGGCGTTTCTGATGGTCGCGCCGGCCCAAGCCGATTCTTCCCAACGCCCGGAAAAGGAAGCGAAGTGCCGGTCTACTGGAAGGAAATCGGATTGCCTCGAATCGAGCGAGCGGATAACCCGGAGCGGGAACCTTCACAATTTCCATGTACTCCGAATCGTTTCCAGCCTCGAAGAATCGGCGAATATAGCCGCCGGACCTCAACGGATAGCAACTGCCGGTGATCAAAACGAAGTAGTCATAGCGATTCGGGCTCGCTATCGCCTCGCGAATCAACGAGAGCGTAGCGTCCACTTGGGAAAATTCTCCCCAGAACACGGGTATGCGGTTCTCAATAAAATGCACATTTTGCCCGGACACCCCGGAGAACTTGTCGAAGGGCGTCTTGAGATCAAGGTGAATAAAGAAAGCGCAATCAGGGTCGTTGAAAGAAAGAGCCTGAATGGTCCTCTGAAGCAACCTTGGATTCTCATGGGTCATGACCAGATAGGCGACTTTCATTGAGAAAATTCTCCGTGCTCAGTTTCCATCGAGGAACAGGCGGTGGATAAGCTCGAGCGTAAGCGTCTTCGTGATGGCGACCGTGTAGTTGCGATTTCCGTTGATGTGCGCATGCACCATAGACTCGAGGGCCGCCCGATTGATGTACGGACGGGAAAGCGTGCGCGAATCCAGCAGCATCTCTTGAACGTACTTTGAAAGCGCGTCTCGATACCACACACGAAAATGGTAGTACTTATGCCGACCCAGGAAAACGCGCTCCAGGTGAAGCCAGGAAACCGCGTGATCCAATTGCGCGAGCCACTGCGGCATTCCGTAGTCGTACTCATATTCAGCTTTGAAAGTGGCCTCCAGGTATGCCCTGGAAAGCGCGGATCTCAGCCCGCCTACTCCTCCTAGGCCACGATCACTGCGTATCCGGCTAAGTGCCAGGTTTCCGTCAGAGATCAACCGCAAACAATCATCGTTGTCCGCGCGTATGGCACCTTTGGCTAAAGACGAGTCGTGGACACGGAATGCAGTACGAACAACATCGTTGTCGAGATAAGGTGAACGTGGCGACAGCTGAGTCTGCTCCAGCGCCAGAAGGCCCCAGTGGTGCCAGGGAACCTGCCGAAACGCGATGAAGGAGACGGGGTGAACCTGGAGCAGTCTGGCATAGGTCCGGCGCGCCTCTTGGACGTGCGGAAGCAAATTGCTATCGAAAAGTCCTTCGGGAGGTTCGGCAGGTTTAAACGCCACCAACCTTCGCAGTACTTCGCTTCCGTAGTTGCCCGTCAATCGGACAGGTGCGATTTGAGCCGCACGTTCATTGGTGTACAAGACCGGAGAGCGGCTTACATCTACGCACCCATCCGTCAGGTAGATACTGCGCTCGGCATAATGGGCGAATTGCGACAGAAATTCTTTACCGAGAAGAATCTCCTGATGGGGTTGCTGGCAAAACTGCGCGACCCGGCGGGCAATAATGACATCCTGACAATCACGAAATATGCCTCGAAACGTGTAGCAAGGAATAGAGCCTGGCTGGACCTTCCACCAGGCCATGATCATCCGGGTGTCCAGTCCACCGGTTAAGGACAGGCCAATCCGTTCGCGTCCTTTGAAGTACCGCGGCAGGTTGCGGGAGAAAACTTGGCGGAGTTCTTGATAATAGGACTCCGGATCAAGCGGAGCCTGCTGTTCCCATTCCGATGGGTCGAAATACACAGCTTTCTTGGTGACGGCACCACCGGCAAGAGTCCACACCGAACCCGGAGGCAGAACCCGTACGCCTTTAAATAGAGAGCGGTTTTCCAGAACACAACCGAGCGAAACGAGTTCGCCTAGCCCTTGCGGGTCTGCCGACCGCAACTCGGGACGTACCGCGAGGATAGCCTTCGCTTCTGCCGAAAAATACAGTCCTTCTTTCGCTTCATGGTAGTAGATGCGGTGGGTGCCGTAGCGGTCGTTAAAGAGAGTAGCTATCCCCCGGGTATGGTCGATAGCGAGGCCGTGAAACCGTCCATTCAATCCGGCTGGAAAGTTGGGATCTTCCTCATAAGAACGCACAAGATACGATGCATCTTGCCCTTTGGCTTTCAGCCGTTCGATGGTGTCGGGGTCCGAAAATTCCTCGCCAGAAAAAATAAGCGATACACTGCCGGATTCGTTGCAAAGGGGCATTTCGTCGCAAAAAGAGCCCTTTCGTGCGGCCCAGCCGACGTAAATGCCAAGGGACTCGTCCGTCCACGTGCCTGTGACATAGGAAGGCCCGTGACAAAGAGATTGGAGCATGCGAGAGAGTTGCGGCTTGGCCCATTCGCTGGGCATTTGAGTAACTAGACCGACGATTCCGGGCATAATTAGCTAGTTTCCGACGCGTAAACGGACCAGGCGCGGAGCACCTTTCTGTTGTTTTTTCGAAGATGAAATAGCCAATTCGGCGGAATTGAGGGGAAGAGGTTGGAGCCGGCGGGAGGAATTGAACGCTCCGTCTGCCGAATACGATTCGGCCGCTCTAACGTTGAGCTACACCGGCTAAGCGAGACCTTAGATTGTACCATCTCGTGCGTACGTCCAAGCCTAACACGATCAAACGATGGGGCAGAATGCCGAGCAGCCCACGGTGAACCTTTGCTTTCATGCACAGCTTCCCCCACGAAGTTAGCGGCACGAAGTAGCGCGGGATCAGCATCTCTCGGAAACCGTTCCTAACCTTAAATTCTCGAAGCGGACTGTCAGCCTTATTTCCATAATCGAACAATCCGTACGTTAGGTACCCGATCCCCTCTGCGGCACAAATCTCAACTGTTTTGGCAACCAGGGCGTTAGCAGGCCGTTTGTCGGAGTGGCGCGGATTGGCAAGGAGATTCAATATGCTTGCAACTTGCCCTCTGCGGACGAACTTCAAAAGCCCAACCAACTGGTTCTCGTGATAGGCGCAGACAAATGTGCTGCGATCCAAAAAGGAAGAATAGTCTTTCTTAACCTGCTCGAACGTTTTTCCGTATTGATTGTTCCGTTGCCCCTGGCGGGTAGGAGTGTCGTTGTTCAGATGAATCAAATCTCTAAGCAAGTCGTCGTTAAATTCACGAACACTCACGACGACCCCTCTTTTTTGAGAACGCCGGACGTTCTTGCGCGTCTCCTGCGGGAGACTTTCCCACCACACGTTGAAGCTGGGCAGCTCCGCAACCGCAACGCTCTCCAACTCGTAAGGGTACGAATACTTTGGGCTGGTGACCGGCGGTTTTTGCGTGAAGGTGAAGATGTCGGCGCGGCGGCCGCTGAAGCGGCGCGTCCTGAGTTCCTCGATACACGCCTCAGGATTGTCCAGCTCCGTATCCAACCACTCCTCGCTGCGGATGATCGCCATCTTCAGGAGGCGACGGTTGCTCATGACAATCGTTTTTCCAGCGAGGTCCACTCCCGGGACTCTGACCCACTGTCCTTTGATGTAAATCTCGGTGATATTCTCCACTGACACTAGTTCTCTCCAGAAAGAAGATCCGCGCTTTTTTAGTCCGTCACGTACGGACTTTTCACCGGGTTGATGCCGACAAAAGCCAAAATCTTGCCCAGATGATCACAGCACCTGACCAATAAGTTCATGAACCGATCTTGTCCAAGCAGAAAAGCAAAGGGCAAAGCAACGATGTAACAACCGGCTGCAACCACCGACTTCGCAACACTTTGTGGCCTGAACGAAGGACTCTTGACGGTGATGGACCCTCGCAGCAAAGCCCGCTTAAGCATAAAGCCCCGGCTCCAGCGCGCTGGCGGAACCACCTCCAAGACCCCTGCTTCGTCACACCAGATGAATCGATGGCCCTGCAGTACCTTCCTGCGGAAAAAGTCCGTGTCGCCGCCCCTGTGAAAATCGGGATTGAACGCCGGCTCACCGGGAGTGAAAAGCCGTCTCTTCAGCAGAACATTGCCGGTTCGCCCTTCCCTCCAGTCAATTACAAATCCCGTTGGGTGGGTTGGCCGCTCGAAAAATCGGCATTGAATCACCCAATCCGGCGGCTTCTGATCAAAGTGACTCTTAACCGGACCCAGCACGCCGTCGACTTCGGCTGGCTGTGCGGACAAAAACAACGACACCAGCCACAATTCCTGCGGAAATTCATCGTCGTCAATGAACACCACATATTCGCCGGTGGCGTTTTCGATGGCAGTGTTCCGCGCAAGACAGATATTCTGCACTGGCTGAAGAAAATAGGTCACCGGGAGTGAAGAGGTGGACGCGAACGCCTCGACTACCGCCTCTGCGGAGCCAGTCTGATCATTGTCGACCACGACGACGGAAAATGTAAAAAGGCCTCTGGTTTCCTGTTTCGCTAGTTCGTTCAACAAGCGCGTCAACAACTCAGGTCGTTTATAAGTACAAGCGCAAACACTGATATGAGGCAAAGAATTGTTCATGATTTTGTCCCAGTTCCCGGCTTGGGAATGGCTGACAATTGGACCTTACCTTGCTGAAAACACTTTCCGACATAACCCTGAACGATTGGACAGAGCTTCGTCCAATGGAGGATCTCCTCGCCCATGAGAAAATCGCACTCCTCAGGATTGATCGGATGCGTCTCGACTTCGACCACATGTGTGCTCGCAAGGGAAAAAATCCGCGAGAGACGGTCCGGTGACGAAATAGGAGGCAGTGAAAAGAAAAAATCAGTCATACGGTATCGCTTCGCCAGGAGCCTATCCGTCAGGCTGCGAAATAGCCGGTTGCGGACGTCCTGCCCCTGCTCATAGGAGAAATATCTCCTTACCGACACGCCACGAGGAAGAAGACCGCCCACAAGAACGTTCGAGCAGAGATGGGCATGATGGTGGCCGTCAATCCGAGTCGGCAACGTGCCGAACATGCGCGTGAATTCTTCGATCTGCGCCTTGACCACATACTCGAAAGACCGACTTAACCACGGATTGTAGAAAACCCTGGCGACAGAATTATTTCGCAGATAGCTCGAAATTCGCCGATGCTGTTCGACAAGCCTCTGAGGAACACCTGGCGCAGAGAAATCTGTCGTCAAGTTCAGGTGAAGACCGACTTCAACATTATGTTCTCTGGCGATAACGGCAGCGCGTTCCGAATCCGCCATGAACACCATCGCGCTTGCCGAAGAAACCGTGCCTCGACGAACGCACCTAAAAATGGCATCTGTGGTGGACGCATCTCGGCCCCAATCGTCTGCGTTAATGATGAGAGCGCCGGCTGTCTTTCGGGCATCCGCGATGGCCTCCGCGGCTTCCATCCGCAGGGTCCGGCCTGAGTTCGGTCCTGGATTCATTTCGCTCTGCGGTGCGGCACAGTCTCTTGAGATGCATGCGACTGCTCGGCAGGAGGCTTCTGCCCAAAAATGAACCGCCGCAGCCGCTCCATTTGTTCGCGACGGCGGAACTCCATTAGTGACGGCGACACCGCGCGAGGAGACCGGCGAATCGTCGCAGAAGCATATCCCGCCAGAAGCAACGAGCCACCTAAGATGTAGGGTGGCTTTGACATCTGATAAATGACCCGAGAGAGTTCCCACAAAGGATGGCAACCCAAGCTATGATCTTTGACCCCGTTCTTGTACCACGCAGACAAAGAGCTGTTCTGGGCCGTACCCATCTCGCGATGATGATGGCAAATCTTCTCCGTGAACGTGCGGGTCTTCCAGCCCTTCATTCGAGCCGTTAGCACCGCAATCAGGTCAATACCACCCCCTTTTACAGGAACGTAACCACCGATTTCTTCGAAGCATTGACGACGAAAAACCTGGCAGGCTCCCGAAACATGTTCGATGCTCACAAATCGATAGTCGTAGACGTCCTTCGACCCGTCTTTGAAAGGCGTCCCGACCAGCCCCAACCCAGGATTTTCCTCCAACTTTTGGAGTAGAAACGCAAAATAGTCGGCATCGAAAGAGATATCCCCATCCAAGCTGGCAATGACATCATAATCGACGCCCTGTAAAGCTCGGTAGCCAGCATTAAAGGCATTCACTTTGCGAGCAAAATTCCGCTCCCGGCTCTCCGGCATGCGAATCAGTTCAATCCAAGGGTGTTCGGCCGAATACTTGCGCACGATATCGTCCGTGCCGTCTGTAGATCCATCACTGACGATGACCCAGCGAGCCGGACGCACAGTTTGCGATACGACAGACTTCAAGGTCAGCTCTATGAATTGCGCTTCATTCCAAGCTGGTGTGACTAACACGTAGGTGAGTCGAGGCGTCAATTTGATGTCACCAGACTGCAGGTTGCAGGGTGGGCGGAGTTTTTGAGCGCGGTCTGATCCCCGGTAAACACAGCCAGCGCCAACAGCATCCACGCTTCTGACCAGCGCATGTACGGCGTCCGGATGGTGATCGAGCGCAGCACACGATAATAGAAGAAACCGCGTTTATCCCACATGTGATCGAGAGTCCAGGCGGCCACTTTCTCAGCCAGAAGCGCGCTGGACGGGTCCAAGTGCTGAAACTGCGTCAACGTGATGAGACTCTGCGCGACGCAGTGAATGTCGATGGGGTAGGTGCGGTCGTGAAAGTAACGGGGAGCGCCGTCGTCGCGGAAGAAGTGCGTTCGATAGAACTCGAAACCACGGCGAATCGATTCGGCGAATTCTTCAGAATCGGTGTAGTGATCAATGTCCGCAAGCGCGCCGAGGTTGAAACCGGTGTGAAAATTATCGATCCAATCTTGCTTCGGCCCCTCGCCGTAGTCCCACGAGCCGTCCTGCTTTTGCTTGGAGACCGAGCAGCGAGTCACGTCCAGGGCTTTCGATAGATGTTGGCTGTTACCCGTCAGCTTCGCGACACGGCAAAGCAAAGCGGCAGCCAGGAAGTTTGCGTTGTGGACCTGCACGCGAATTGATGGCAAAGGATAGCTGAAGCTGTGCCACCCCGCTCCATCCGTCCAATAGAGTTCGTTTGCAACGTAGTCCGCGGCGCTGGCAGCCATCGCAAGGCATCGTTCGTCGGCGAATTGCTCGTAAGCACCGAGGAGCGCATTCGCGACGAAAACTGTGCAAACGAGGTTTGGCGTGCCAGCAGGCACGACCTCCTTGCGAGTCTGCCAGGGGAAACTGTAACCCCAGCAAGCGTACGGGGAGCCTGCAGAACGCAAAGCGTCAAGGCGATCGATAAAATACCGGACCAGGTTGTTCCGATCGGCCACGTCCGCCTGCGAAAGCTTCAGGACGGCCGAAAGGCACAGCGCTAAGCCTTTGGGGTTTTGCGTTTTGGGGACCGCGAGGAGGCGGCGCAAATTGACCGGGCTCCGCTTCAATGCTTGCGTAAGGATCAGTCGAGGCCAACGTGAGTTCAGCAAGGGCATAGCCACGAACAGGCGGCTGTTGAGCGCATCATAAGGGTCGTAGCCGGCCCAATCGGTCGCGCGGCAATACGCGAGCAACTTGAGGAGCGCATCTTTCGCTCGCGTCTTACTTCCAAGTGTGGATTTCGGTATGTTCACGGCTTCAGGTGCGACGAGCCAGGCCTACGCCCGAACCAGATTCGGCTGGCGTACGCGATTAAGAACTTCTACAATGCGTTCCGCGGCATGCCCGTCCCACAATTCGGGAACGCTGGCTGAATCCGAACCAATAAGCTGGCGTCGAATCGCTGAACGGATCCCGCTGGATGCCGTGCCGGCGATGACGTTGGTGCCTTTGTCGACAGTCACTGGCCGCTCGGTGTTGTCGCGCACCGTCACGCAAGGAACTCCGAGGCAGGTTGTCTCTTCCTGAATGCCTCCGGAGTCGGTGACAACGATCTTGGCATTCTTCATCAGGCACAGAAAGTCGATATAGCCGACCGGTTCCGTGAGGACAAGCCCGTGCCCAGCTTTCCCCGATGCCGGGTTGACCTTCAACTTAACGTCGAATTCTTCCATGCGCTTGCGCGTGCGCGGGTGAACGGGAAAGACGATGGGGAAGTCCGCGGCAAGCTCTTCCAGACCGCTAAGAATTTCCCGAAAGGCCACAGGATCATCGACATTGGCAGGCCGATGCATCGTAAGGAGGGCGTACGGGGTAGTGGACGCATGGCCGTTGTCCGCAGACCTTTGGCGCAAGCCCAACTCTTCCAATTTCTTCGATGAGTCTGCTTTCGTACGGAATCGCAAAAGCGAGTCGATCATCGTATTCCCGACGAAATGGATCTTGTCAGGAGAAATTCCCTCGTTTTTCAGGTTGCGAACACCACTCTCTTCTGTGACGAACAGGAGATCCGCGACATGGTCGGTGACAACCCGATTAATCTCTTCCGGCATGGCGCGGTCAAATGAACGAAGGCCCGCTTCTACGTGGGCGATCAACGGCCGTGTGCCGTTCGTGTCGAACGAGATTTTTGCGGTGACCACGGCGCAAGCGAGGGTAGAATTGACATCCCCCACCACAATCACAACATCAGGCTTTTCGGAAAGAAGAATTTCCTCAAAGCGCTTCATGATCTCGGCGGATTGAACGGCATGCGTGCCGGAACCTACGCCCATATGCACATCCGGCTTGGGCAGCCCGAGGTCCGCGAAGAAAGAGTCAGACATCAAATCGCCGTAATGCTGGCCTGTGTGCACCAGAAGATGCTGGATTGTGCCTTCGCCGTGCAACGAGGAGCCTTTGCCGTTGTGCTTTTCTATGGCGGCGATGATAGGCGCAACCTTCATGAAGTTAGGGCGCGCTCCGACCACACTTAGGATTTTCATCTGTGGATCCTGGAATTGCTAATTCTTCAGTTGAAGACCAGAACTCGAGAATTTGCGGCGACCACCGCGAGAAATCACACGACTGAAGCGATTTCTTCCTTCACCTTCGGAGTCAACAAGGGGTCGCGCGATTCGATAATCGCTTCGACATACCCCATGATGGTTTCCAACGCAGGACGATATTCGCAGCGGAAATCAGCAGTGATGCTACGCCGCACCGGAACCAGCTTCGTGTCCACGTCCTGAATGGTCTCCAGCATCGTGAGGCGACCGGTTTGCACGAGGTAACGGTCCACGGCGCCGGTCTTCCCGCGGAAGATGCTATAGACGGGCACGCCCAGGGCGGCGGCTTCGCGATTCATTGTGCCGCCTCCGCTGATCACCAAGTCCGAGTTCCAGATCAGGTTAAGGCCGTCTTCCACGTGCGAAGGGATTACAATGTCGCCGCTCGCAATTTCCTTGGGCCACGCGTCGCGAAGCTCCGATTCCTGGCGCTTGTTTCGAGGCAACAGCAGAATTTTCACACCCGGCCTTCCAGAGAACCGCCTCAGGGCCTCATCCAATAAGCCTTCACTCTCTGGATTGTGATAGTGGGCCTCGGTCGCCGGCGGGCGAACCGTAATCAGCAGGTCAGACTCGCTAACACCAACCCGCTGCCGCAACCCGCGGTCTGGCCGAAGATTCGCAACGTACACATCTTCCTTAATGCCAGGGTACTTTAGAACCTTCACTCCCCCGCCAGAAATTGTCCCATCGGGAACCATCTCGGGAAAGATCATCCATTTCGGTCCGAGTAGCTTCACCTTGTTGGTAAATTCATAGTCGCCAAGAACCACGGATGGCACGCCCATCAGGCTTGAGGCGATTACGCAGCCGCGAGACCCGTGGGACACGGAAATGTCGGGCTTCTCCCGCCGGACAAAACGAATCAACTGGAGTGCGCGAAGTACGGTACCGAGAACCTTCAGAAGCTTGTGCTTCCCGTAGTGCTTTCCAATAACGTTGGCTTTTACCTGATAAAAATCGAGCAGTTCGCAAACTTGGTAGGAGTCGCGAGCCGTCAGTGCGACCTCGTAACCGTCCTCTTTAAGCCGCTTGATAATCGGCAGGAAAAACGGAACGTGAGGCGAGTTGTCGAGGTCAATCCAAACTTTCTTTGCCACCGTAGCGGATTTGCGCGGAATGGAGTTCGTCATTTTTGGCCTGAACGGGTCGTGCACGGTTGAGCCACTCTGGCCGGGCAGGCGGGTGGGCTGGCCAGACACTGGGCCTTGCTGAATCTCTTTTATTCTACGACGCTCTTCAATTTCTTTAGTAAAGGTTTTCTGGTACATGATTAGAATTTGTCACCTAGACGCCACACCGGGGTGTTCGTCGGTACGTTGCATGGTTGTTACGTTGTGGTGAATCCGCTTGTAAAGCCACTGCGGGAAGTGCATCCAGTCATACTCTCCTCGCAATTTAGCGGCCAGGAGGGCAGGATCGTCCCAGGAGTTGATGGGCAGCCGGGGTAAAAAAAGTAAGCTGCTGTCGCACGATGCCCTTCCCAGCACCGTCGATACCCCGATCTGAAAACCATGATTCTGCAGTGCGTCAGCCAAGTACCGTGTGAAATTCTCGTCCTCTTCTGGAAACGGGAACGGGTACGAAAATGACCGCACTGCAGTGCCGAGGGTCTGTTCGATAACTTCCTTGGAATAGCCCAGCTCGTAATCGATCTCTTCCGGCTCGAGCGAACGCAAGTCCGGATGAGAAACAGTGTGTGACCCGAAGGAGAGCCCCAGGCTTTGCAGCTCGCGCACGTCGTTCCAGGTTAGATAGTCCACGCCCTCGATGCGGCGCGGACAATCCTGAATGCGATCCGTAGCCAGAAAAACGGTGGCGGAGAAGCCGCATTGCTGGAGAATCGGCATTCCTTCGGTCAAGATATCGCGGTACCCGTCGTCGAAGGTGAGGACAAAGTGCTTGGACAGGTCGATTCCACTCTCCAGAGCCGAGGATAGCTCGTGCAAATCGAGCGTACGGTAACCGCTGTTCCGCAACCAGCGCATCTGCCGGGCGAAGGCTGCGGGCGAGGTGTTGATCTGATAGTACGGATGCGAATACCCGAACAGGTTTTCGGAAATACTGTGATACGCGAGGATCGGCACAGAGTTCCGGGCAGGGCCCCCCGCGAGGCGCAGGAGGGGCCCCCAGAGATAAAGCGTCAGTATGCGATCCAGACGAGGCATAGTTAGACTGGTTCAACGGCGAACGCGCACAGACGCGCTCGCAGACGTGGTTCTCAGTTCAAGATCAGGCAACTCAACGCGCGGCTGGGACTCTTGCGTCGAGATGTTCACGCACTTTGTTGGCGACCAAGTCCTGCTGGCTTTGCGTGAGTTGAGGGAACATGGGCAAAGATACAATCTCGGAGGCAACGCGTTCCGTCACCGGGAATGCGCCCTTTCTGTATCCGAGGTGTTCGTAAGCCTTCTGAAGGTGGAGAGGAATCGGATAATGAATACCCGTGCCAACGCCCGCTTCGGCTAAAGCCGACTGCAGCGCTTCGCGATCGGATACACGGACCACATAAAGGTGATAGACACCTTTGGTCCATGCGGCCTCGACCGGCACGACTACCGAATCCTTGGATTCCGCGAGCAGTTGATGGTAGCGATGCGCGAGATTGCGGCGAGATTCGTTCCAATTCGCCAGATGGCGAAGCTTCACGGTAAGCCAGCCTGCCTGAATCGAATCCAGGCGGCCATTGTAGCCTTCGATGTCGTGATAATACTTCTTGGCCTGGCCGTGATCGCGGATCATTTTCATGCGTTGGGCCATCGCTTCGTCATTGGTGGTAATCGCGCCGCCTTCGCCGCAGGCGCCGAGATTCTTGCCGGGGTAGAAGCTGAATGCCGCGGCCTTGCCTATGGAACCGGCGGTCAACCAGGCATTCGCCTTCTTCGAGAAATACTTCGCTCCGTGCGCCTGGCAGGCGTCTTCGATCACGAACAGGCCATACTTGTTCGCGATTTCCATGATGGGGTCCATGTCCGCCGTTTGGCCGTAGAGGTGAACCGGAACCACACCGACGACGCGGCCGCCGGACTTCTTTTCGATGAGCTTGCCATTCTTGAATTCGCAGCTGTGCTCGACGAATTCACGGAGCTTCTCCGGATCCAATGTATAGGTTTTCTCGTTGATGTCGACGAAGGCGATCCTGGCTCCCGCCTGGGAAATTGCTTCGGTCGTAGCAATGAACGTGTGAGCCACGGTGATGATGACGTCGCCAGGCTGAGTGCCCGCCGCCATGAAGGCGAACCGCAACGCGTCGGTACCGCTATTGACGCCCACGCAGAATTTCGCATCGCAGAATTTAGCGAAATCGCGCTCAAACCCCTCCACCATCGGCCCGCCAATGAACCCGGCGTTGCTGAATGCTTTCTTGACGACGTCGAGCAGTTCAGGCTCGAGTTCCTGGTGCGGTGTAACCAGATCAAGGAATGGGACTTTCGTTGGATTTGCCATGGACTTACTTTTTCTCCTCTGTGACGTATCTCAGAACTTTTGCGGGATTTCCGGCAACGATGGCGTTGGCCGGGACATCTTTGGTGACGACACTGCCTGCGCCAACGATGGCGTTTTCGCCGACGGTGACATTGCACAAAATCGTGGAACCGGATCCTACGGAAGCTCCTTTGCAGATGCGGGTCTTCTCGACCTTCCAGTGCGCTTCGGTTTGCAGTTCGCCGCTTTCCGTCGTAGACCGCGGGTACGCATCGTTGATGAACGTAACGCTGTGCCCGATGAAAACGTTATCTTCAATTTCCACGCCTTCGCAGATGAAGGTATGGCTGGAGATTTTGCAGCGCTTGCCTACCGTGGCATTCTTCTGGATTTCGACGAATGCCCCGATTTTGGTTTCATCGCCGATCTCGCAGCCGTACAAATTGATGAACTTCGAGAGCTTCACGTCCTTCCCAAGCTTGACTGTCGGGGCAATACAAACGAATTCGTTCACAGGGTGATAGCCTCTCCGCGGCTGCGAATGGACTTATCCGCGGCCTCTAGGATCCGCACGACCCGGAGGCCGGCGACTCCATCGTTGAATGGAGTTTTGTTTTCATTGATGCACTGCAGGAAATACGCAGTCTCCGCGCGCAACGCTTCGATTTGTTCCACCTGCGGAGCGTGCATGTCTCCCGAACGGTAACTGACCAACAACTGATGCAAATTGGAAGGGTTCGCGGACATGCTCACGCCTTTGTCGTAGATTTTGATTTTCTCGTCAGCTTCCAGGTCGTTCCAGACGAGCATCTTCTTTTCGCCGCCAATAAGTGTGGTGCGGACTTTTACGGGCGAGAGCCAGTTCACGTTGACGTGGGCGATGATGCGCTTCGGGAAGTAGACGGTGATAAACGCCACGTCCTCCACGCCATTCAGGTGTTTTTCGCCGGTGGCGACAACCGCTTCCGGCTTTTCACAGATCACGTGGTCCATGATGGAGAGATCGTGCGGGGCGAGGTCCCAGATGACATTGACGTCGTGCTGGAAGAGTCCCAGGTTGACGCGGAGCGAGTCGTAGTAATAGAGCTCGCCCAGTTCCCTCTTGTCCACCAGCTCTTTGATCTTGCGCACCGCGCCGGTGAACAGAAAGGTGTGATCCACCATGATCTTCAAGTTTTTCTTGTCGGCAAGTTCGATAAGCTCTTCGGCTTGCGCGACACTGCACGTAAATGGCTTCTCCACGAAAACGTGCTTGCCGTTTTCCAGGGCGCGTTTAGCCAGTTCGTAGTGCGTCCAAACCGGTGTGACCACGGCGACGAGGTCGATTTCCGGAGAGCTTAGAATATCGTTCTCATCCATGCTGAACGGCATTGCCGGGAAAACCTTGCGCAAGCGATCGGCACACTTCGGGCTCTTGTCGCAAACCATCCGCACTTCCGCACCGTCTTGCGTGTGGAAATTGCGAACGATATTGGGGCCCCAGTAGCCATAACCGATTACACCGATGCGAATCATAGAATCCTTCACTTTCTGAGGGCCCGTGGCGGTGCGAGGACATCGCCGACCGGACAGACCGATAGAGGATTAGTCACAAATCGAGAGTTAAACCAGGGGAGTCGGGGTGAATGACCAGAAGTACATCCGAACCGCGAAAGGGCCGCGGGCGCGCGAACTAATGCGCCCCGTCGCCTATGAGAACGGCGGCAGGCGTCTGAGCCAGAATTTTCAGGTCCAGCCAGATCGACCAGGAGCGAGCATATTTGAGATCCAAACGAACCATGTCATCGAAACGGGTACGGCTGCGGCCTTCCACTTGCCAAAGGCCGGTAATCCCGGGCTTGATCTCCAGCACTCGACGGCGGTGCCAGACATTGTAAGCACGGTATTCGTAGGCGACCGGAGGACGGGGCCCGACCAGCGACATGTCGCCAACAAAAACATTCCAGAACTGGGGCAGCTCATCCAAGCTGGTTTTGCGCAGGAAATGGCCGACGTTCGTGATGCGCGGGTCACGCTGAAGCTTGTAGACGGGCTTCTCCGAACTTGCGCCTGCCGCGGAGTTGTCTGCTTTCCCGGCGATGAATTGGTTCACATACGCTTCATGAATCTTCGAGTCGCAGTCTGTACGCATCGAGCGGAATTTCAGGACAGTGAACTTCTTCCCATGCTGCCCGAGACGCTCCTGCCGAAACAGAACCGGGCCCTTGGAACTGATCTTGATCGCGATAGCAATCAGGGCAAAAAACGGAGAGAAACAAAACAGAGCGGCGAAGCTGCCGAAAATGTCTATCGCGCGCTTGATATTCAGTGCAACACGCTTCCGTTCTTCGCGCCGGGCAAACTCGGGATATAGAGCGATGTTGGCCGAGTGGTCCTTGTCGCCGTCTCCCACTTCTTCCGGGAAGAAGTGGAAAGAAACCGAAATCGCGGAGGCTCGCTCTTTGCCGAGCGACGCTTCGCAGGTGTCGCGAAGCTTCACGATGAAACGCTCCTGGATCACCTTTTGGGTGGCCTCGCCCAGTTCCGTGCCGATGATACCGATAAGGCTGTCTTCCACATACCAGCCAATAATGTCCGTTTCCCGAGTGTCTCCGGAAATTCCGGCCGCCAGCTTCTGCACGGTGCGGATTTTCTGGCCGTCTGCAAGAACCCGGCTCACATCCATCAGCACGAGGACAAAACGCTTTTGCGTCCGTTCGGCGCGGCGCCGTTCCAGGTACAGCATGGAAACGAAGGCGTCTTCGTTCAGGAGAATCCGGGCGGGGGCGTTCTCCGTCTGAGGCACGGAGACATGAGCTTTGACTTCAAGCTTCCGGGGAGAATTCGGCTGAGGTATTGCTGTATCTAATGCGCTCATCGTTCTTCTTTCAGGCCTGTCTTTCAACTTGGGATCGATCATCAGTAACTAGTCACCGGCACGCGAACAGACTCGGGAACCACTGGTTGGCGCTTCTCCTTCTCAATCGCGGTCACCCAGGACAAATCCACCTCGACCGCCACCGACCTTTGCAGGAGGCTGACGGACAGCACGACCCGGTGGCTGCCCTTGATGTTGATCAGAATGCCTTCCACGCCACGAAGGCTTCCCTGATTCACTCGTACTTTTTGGCCAACCTCGATATACGGCCAAGGCTGGCGGGCACTCTCCGACGCGACCGCAATTTGCAATCTCTCGATTTCTTCAGCAGCCACGGGCAGGGGGCTTTTGCCGTTACCCACAATCTGAATCACTCCGGGTGTCATCACCAGGCCGCGCCGATTCTGAAAATCGAACCGCGAAAACAGGTAACCTGGGAACAGGGGCTGCTCCAGTTCTTTCACTCGATCAGACCACTGGCGGCGCGACTTATACGTGGGAAGAAAGCACTCATAACCCTGGCACTGGAGTTGGCTCAGAACTGTTGATTCCTTGCGGGACCAGACTTGGAGGGCATACCAAACCGGCTGCCCATTTGCCGGTAACACGTCCTTGTTCGAAAACAGGCTCAAACTGGGGCTCCTCGCTTCAGGCCTTTGGGCGGATGGTCGTGAGGGGCTTGGTAGGCTACCGCCATTAAGCTCCCATAGGACCGTCAGGCACATAGAAGAAAGGCAATTCTCCTGCCAACGACGCGAGAGCTCAGAAGAATCGACGTCGATTCGACCGTGGCTGGAATCTATTGAAAAATTGTGCCTTAGCAACAAGGCCAGCCGCCAGAAATCGCGCCCGGTGGCAGTCCAATCGCGTACCCGCATTGGCAAGAGAAAACCGCTACCCGAATGTTGCAATATGCTTCCAAACTTGAGCCCGCACCCTGTCCTGTGAACAGCCTGTAATCATCTGAATTTAAAGGCATTTCCGTGCTTTATCTACACCGAGGAAGCTTTGCTCCTAGGCCTTATACCCCGCCGGAACACGGGGTTCCCCGGAGTGCCAATCTACGTCCGCCCAGATGGACAGCCTTTGACGTTTCACTCTGCATTAAACTGCTTAGAATGTTGCGATTAGAGCACCACATTTAATCGAAGGTCGAAATTTGTCAGCTTTGCCAGCTGCCATGCATGCCCAGCAAACAAATCGGGACAAAGGGACAAATTTTTTCCACAACGCGTCGTCGAGATGGTCTAATCGGATCAAACGACACCAGATTCGGTGCGCGGCTCGCTATCGCACCATCCACACACTTGTACGACTTCGATAACCGATTAGATTTCAATTACTTCTAAGCGATTCTTCCCGGGTGGTTTTCCACAAGACCACAGCTTCGCTCGCTGATTTGGCTGGCGGATTGCGAACCTCGATACAGACGCATGGGGAGCCTGCACTACCGAGATTTCGGGATGTTTATCTGCTCACGCAGGCTTACACTGGGGTTCGTTTTTTTGGGAGTACGTTGATCGCTACACAGTCACCTACGGCCCGAGCTCAAGGCGTTGATCGTTTCGCGGTTACGCCACGGGTGGACCAACTCGACCCTCTCACCGATGAGCGGTGGCCGGAGTTTCTGCGCCGCCACCCTCAGGCTTCTGTATTTCATTCGCGGGGGTGGCTGGCAGCCCTCCAAGAGACCTATGGTTACAGGCCCGTTGTCTTTACGACGAGTCTCGGCGGGCAGCCCCTTCGAGACGGAGTGGTCTTTTGCGAAGTGAAAAGCTGGCTAGTACGGCCCAGGCTGGTTTCACTGCCCTTCTCTGACCACACGGAGTTGTTGGTGTCTGGCAAAGAGGATTTGGCCGGAGTCTTGAGTGATTTGGTAAGGGGAGTGAAAGAAGGCCGTTGGACGAGTATCGAGCTACGCTCTCCGGGCTACTCGGGCGAATTACAAGGCTTTCACGACGGGCCGCGATTCGTGATTCACAAACTCAATTTGGCGCCAAGCGTCCAGGCCCTGTTTGCCGGTTTCAACAAAGACTCCACGCAGCGCAAGATTCGGCGAGCCGAGCGCGAGCAATTGAAATACGAAGAAGGCCGCTCCGAGGAACTGCTTCAACAATTTTTTGCTCTCGTGCTTCAGACCCGAAGGCGCAAGGCGTTACCTCCTCCTCCGTCAGCGTGGTTCCGAAACGTGGTCAGCAATGTGGGAGACGACGCAAAAATCCGCCTCGCAAGAACGAGAAATGGCCAACTGGCGGGCGGAATACTGACGCTTGCGTACAAGGACAAGATGCTGTTCAAGTACGGTGCTAGCGATGCGCGCTTTCACAATCTCGGAACCATGCCATTTCTGCTCTGGCAGGCAATTCAAGATGCCAAGGCTATGGGCGCCAGCGTCTTTGATTTCGGGCGGTCGGACTTTGAGCACCATGGATTGATTCGGTTCAAGGATCATTTCGGGACCGAACAAACGCCGCTCATGCACAAGCTCTTCCCTGCCGATTCCTCGCAACCTGGACCCCACAACTGGAAGATGCGAGCAGCATCGAAGGTGTTCCGAATGCTTCCGGATTCGGCGCTGGTCCTGGCTGGCCGTCTCATCTACCCGCACATCGGATAGGCACGCCATCACTGCGAAGGCTCTGATTCGCGTTTCCGTCGAAGCATGGCCGGCCCGATCTGCCCCGCAATCTGGAATGCGTGGAAGAAGCCTTCTTTTAAGAAAAGTATTTGTAGTGCCCTTCTCAACCGGGAACCGTGAAAATCGAATAATCCGACCTCCGACAACACGGAGAATAGCTGGATGTCTTCCGCCCGGGGATGCCCGACGATCGCGCCACGAAAAATTGGAGCGCCACGAAACGCCAATCGGGTGGCCTCGAAAAGATAGGCGCGCGGATTAGAGGTAGATTTACCCGCATAATCAAAATACGGCCCGTCGAGGACCCGCACGCCTGGGTGCAGGAATCCCTCGATAACGATTTCGGAATTTGCCGGAACGCTCAACTTGATCGAATGGCACTCTCGGAGTTGCACGGCTTGCTGCTGAAGGGCGCCCGCGAGTTCATACTCATCTTTGCCGCCAGGGTAACCCGCTGCCGCCGCCATGAACACAGCTTCGCTGGCTCCGATTACTACGGCGGCTTCGAGTGGTTTGCCGCGAGCTTCCGCCTTCGCGAATTGAATTCCGAGGTGGCTTTTCGGTGAGGTGCTGATCGTTGCTTGCGTCGGTCCGAGGACCTGCATGCGATAGACACCAAGGTTGTAGGAGCCGTCGTCGGGATCGCGACTTACATTGACGTGCCAAGTGCCGATGTAACGGCCAGCATCGGAGCGATTCCACCAAGGCACAGGAAGTTTCAATAGATCGATATCGCGGCCGCTTACCGCCTGGTCGAACATGGGATCGCTGTCGATTTGCTTCGGTGGTATCGGTGTGGAGACTCTACTCCGCAGTTCCCGAACCAAATTTTTGCGCTCGGTAGTAGCCGGAAGGCCCAGAGCCGTCGCGATCGCGCCCGCATCAATGAGGCCGTTGGTAAGCACGCGCTGCCCCGGATAGTCTTTTACGTTTTCAAACAGCAGAGGCGTAAGTTCGGCCCGGGTAATTTCCCCTAATTCGTATTTCCAATCGACCTGCTGCGCAACACGGCGCAATTGCCCAGAGCCGTCGAGTTGCTCAATGAACGACCGAAGATCGGTTGGGGCGGCCACACGAAGTCCTAATGGCAGTCTAGAGGCGGGGAGAATTCGCGTGAAATGGATTTTTCAAAGAGGTGCTTAGTTCAAAAGCGGCAAATTAGGGCGGCGTTCAGGAGGCCTGCCGGGTTCGCGAATCGGCGGGGACCAGGGATTCCGTTTCCACTTTGTGGCCATTCACAAATTTAGCGATCAGGCCCATGAAGTGGGTGCGCTCCTGCTCCGTGAAATTGATCATCGCCGCAAGATGCTGGCGGAGAATCGCTTCGCGCTTGTGTTCAGGGACGTTGCGCAACTCCGCAGAAATCGAGCACGCGGCCACGCCCGCTTGCCAGCGCATGAATCCATCGATCTGCTCTTCGATCAACGCCAACGCGCGGGGAATTTCTTCTTCGCGGGCTTTCTTGTTCTGCTCGACGATTTCCGTCAGTCCGTCGATGTCGCTGAGGTACACGTTCTGTATGCCTTTAACGTCGACCGCGACGTTTCGAGGCACCCCGAGATCCATGATCATAAGGGGGCGGTTGCCGCGCGCCCGCATCCCCGCTTCAACGATTTCGCGGGTCAAGATGGGCTCCGGCGTGGTCACCGAGCTGACGATGAGATCGGGCCAATCCAGCACCTCGGGCAGCTTGTCCCAGGGCAGCACTTCGCCGCCATACCGCGCAGCCAGGGCTTTGGCGTTCTCCAGCGTACGATTCAAAATCCTCAGTTGCGGTACACCGCGATCGCAGAGGTGCTTGACAACCTGCTCGCTAGTGGCGCCAGCACCGACGATCATGACGCGCTGATTCTCCAGCCCACGCAAGAGCGCTTCCGCCTGCTTCACACCAGCAAAGGCGACCGACATGGGCCGAGTGGCAATTTGCGTTTCGGTGCGAATGCGCTTGCCGACCTCGAGCGCCGACTGAAAGAGCCGATTCAGCACGCGGCCGGTCACTCCGTGGTCCATCGCCACGCGATACGCTTCGCGCACCTGGCCGAGAATCTCCGATTCTCCCAGGAGCATCGAATCGAGACCGGCGGCTACTCGATAGATATGGCGGACAACCTCGCGGTCTGAATGGCGGTAAAGCGCGGCCTTCACGTCCGCCGCGGGAACCTGGTGATACGAGGAGACGAATAATTCCATCGCGCCCAGGTTATCTGCTCCGCGTTCGCGGGTCACCCCGTAGACTTCGGTTCGATTGCAAGTCGAAAGGACGACGACCTCTTTCAAAATACCCCGTGCCCGCAATTGATCGGCTGCTTCGCAGGCCTGCTCGACCCGGAATGCCAGCTTCTCGCGCAGTTCGATACTCGCGGTGCGGTGGCTGATGCCGATGAGGGCGATTTCCATCTTGGGCTTAGGGACCGGCCTTTCTATGCCTCAGTGTTCCGAGCGGTGGCGCCGGGCTTTATTCGCGCGGCCGCCCACAATTCCATTCTGCAAAGAGACGCACCGGGGACTGGCCGGAGCGGTCTACTTCAACTCCTTGGCGACATCTTTCGAGAAGTACGAAATGATGATGTCGGCGCCCGCACGCTTCATGGACGTCAACGCTTCCATCATGATGAGCTTGCGGTCGAGCCGGCCGATGCGCGCGGCGGCATCGATCATCGCGTATTCGCCGCTGACGTTATACGTAGCCAGTGGCATATGGAATTGGGTCTTGGCGCGGTAGACGATGTCGAGGTAGTAGAGCGCCGGCTTGACCATCACAATATCCGCGCCTTCTGCGATGTCCAAGGCGATCTCGCGCATGGCTTCGTCCGAATTGCCGGAATCCATCTGGTGCGTCTTCTTGTCCCCGTGCGATAACGCGGACTGCGTGCCTTCCTTGAAGAAGGGATCGTAGAGTTTGGAGGCATACTTGGCGGAGTACGCCATAATCGGCGTGTTCGAGAAGCCATTGTCATCCAGGGTCTCGCGGAGCGCGCGGATCTGGCCGTCGAGCATCGCCGCCGGGGCTACCATGTCGCTGCCAGCCTGGACATGGGAAAGCGCAGTCTTAGCCAGAACTTCCTTGGAGGCGTCGTTCAGGAGGTAACCGTTCTCAAGAATGCCGCAATGACTGTGCGGCGTGTATTCGCATAGGCACACGTCGGTGATGACCAGCAGGCCCGGCACGTGTTGTTTCACTGCTCGTACGGCCTCTTGCACGATGCCGGTCGGAGAATAAGCACCGGTCGCCTGCAGGTCCTTCTCCTTGGGATCAGGCACGCCGAAGAGCAGAATTCCAGGAATACCCAGGTCGCGGACTTCCTTCGCCTCTTCGATCAGCATGTCGATCGAGAGGTGATAATTGCCCGGGATGGCATTGATTTCGTGCTTTACGCCATGGCCCGGCACAACGAACAAGGGCAGAATCAGGTCGTCGATCGAAAGAGAATGCTCGCGAACCAGGCGGCGAAACAAATCGCTCTTGCGGAGCCTGCGCAACCGCTGTGCGGGAAAGCCAGAACCGCCATTGCGCGCTGGTTCCTGACTCCGCTCAACTCCCTGAAGATCTTCCTGTAATTGGACGCTCATTCGAACACGCTCCATAAGATTCAGAATTCCTTTCTACCGCTTCGGAACTGCGACGTTCGGTACTGCGCTGGCAACGCTCTTGGACTTGGAAATAAAGAACGGAAGAATCTTGCCGCTGGCCGTGGCGATCGGATATTCACGGACGATCTGCACCATGTTCGATTGTTTCCACATTTCGGTGCCGGACTGCGACCACGATTCCGGGCTGTCTTCCGCCCGTTTCAGCAAATTCAAAAAGGTCTCCAGTACATTCGTTTCCTGAATCTCGCCCACCCGCGGGCTCACCATCAGCTGAAGGTGCGTCAGGCCGCGAGAGTCTTCTTTTTCGACGAGTTGATAATCCGTGCTACGGCCGCCGAATCGGCTCGGCAGTTCACGCTCGATGATGCGGATGAAATCCGTGTCCACAAAGGTCACGCCTTCGCCGGTCAGCTTTTCGTAGCTGCGGATGCCGCTGAGGTGCGCGTTGAAGCCGACTTGGCCAAAGGCGCAACCGCAGTCGCCCTCATAGAGGTTGCCGTAGTCGCCCATACCAACGTTGAGCAAGAGCTTGGGAGACTCGTAGAGCAGGGTAGAGAAGAGATAGGAGTCAACGAACAGGTCGGAGTGCGGAACACTTTGGCGGTGCGAGATGATCGCGGTTGTATCTTTGTAGAGGTGGCAGTGGTCGCTATCGCCGTGGCTATGATCGCAACCAGACGCGATCACTCCGGCCTCCGAAATGCCGTACACCGGAACCGGAAAGGCCCCCATCGCTTCGATTTCCTGGCGCTTCTGAGGCGTCAGGGGTTCCCCGGTGCACAGGAATTTCACGCCTTTCAGGTTGAGATTGTTCTCGGCGGCGGCAATGCAGATACGTACCGCGGACGCTGCGAACGTATAAATCACGCAGCGCTCGTTCTCCTTCAGCATCTGATCTGCCCAACGCGCAATCTTGATCGCCTCGTCCAGAGGCACGTATTCCGGCTCAGCGAGCGGGCAACCGTGAATCTTACCGAGAGTGAAGATCAGCTTTGTGCCCCACTTCTTCTCCCAGTTCACATTCAAGCGGTCTTCCGGAACCTGCGAGAACCACTTCCGCGCGGGATTGCCAATATGTGCAAACCGCAGGCTCGAATTGATTCCGGGCGCGCCTGGAAAAATCGGGAACCAGTTCGCGATGGGTGCTTTGAGGCAACCATGAATGCTTAACAGCAGAGCATCGTACAAAGAGCGCTGGTGCAGATAGTCGAAGTCGATACGCACGCGCGTACCGGCGCTGCGCGTGGCGCCACTGCGAACTTCATACACATAGGACAGGAACGGATTGTCGAACATCCCTTCCTGGCACCAGAATTCCACCCCGTTCCGGACCACTGGAACCTTGCCCTTGAATTCGTCGACGGTGAAAAACACGCCTTCGCTTTCGAGCGTGCGCAGGCAGCCCTCGATCCCTAATTTCCCGACCCAGTTCTTGAGGTCGTTGAACAAGATCTTCTTGGGTTCGAGGAGCTTGAGGTAGGGGCTGCGAGAGTACTGGAAAACACCCTTCTCCACGAAGTTGAGGAAATTCTCTTCGCGCGTGGACACGCGACGCTTGATGCTGCTCTTCGCCAGCTCAATCGCCTCATCCGGAGTCATCCGCTGTTTGGCGAACCGGCGAAAGCCCTCAACGAATCGATAGTACTTTCTCATTGACAGTAAGCCGACTTGGTCTGCCGGCCGCCTCCATTTTGGGATTCCGGGTCCTGGCGAAACTTGCTGGATACAAACACCTTGCAGAGCCTCAACAGTCGATAGGGCAAAATGCCGCTAGCAGACTTGTGGAAAGGGAAGATGCACCTTTGGGACCAAATGGAGGCAGCTGCTCTTCTGGAGCTAACCGCTCTCTTTTGCCGTACTTACCGTGGAACAAGGGCTTCCTAGGACGACCCCTACGGCAATGGCAGGGGAAAAAGTGGAAAGGGCCTTCCCACCACCACTATGAACGGAATGGTCGCCAATGGACATAAAATGACACCGCGGAGAACGGCCCATTGGGGCCTCAAATCAGGCTTATTTCTTGCTGGAGGGGGTGACGCGAAACTTAGAGAGTGCTTCGCCCAGGTTCTGAATGAACGCTTCCGAATTGTAGACATCGGCGGCCGATCGAGCGCCTCCGTGAGGCGCAATCGGCTCGACCTCATCCAACTGGAACTCCCGCGCCACATCTTCGACGATTTTCGGGCCGACGGGACGTTGCTGGTCGACAAAGCCGTTCACCAGCGAGTGCTCGCAAAGAAGATTCACGACACGCGGCACGCCGAGCGAATAAAGATGGACCATGTCCATCGCCGCCTTGCTGAAGATCGGCGTGGAGCTGGCTCCCGCGATGCGCAGCCGCTCCTCGATGTATTCGTGCGTCTGTTCCTTCGTGAGCGGACTGGTTTTGCAGCGAAGCATGATGCGCTGCCGCAACTGCCGCAATTCCGGCAGTTTCAATTTCTCTTCGAGCTCCGGTTGCCCGGAAAGAACAATCTGGAGCAGCTTCTCGGTAGCGGTTTCCAGGTTCGTGAGCAGGCGAATCTCTTCCAGTACCGGAAAGGTGAGGTTTTGGGCTTCGTCGATGATGAGCACCACGGTCTCGCCGGCACGGTAGCGGTCCAGCAACCAATGGTTCAACTTCATCAATTGCTGGCTTTTTGATTTGGAGTCGCAGTGAATCTCGAATTCCGCCAGGATGAAGTCGAACAATTGGCTGGAATTCATCCGCGAATTGAACAGGAAGGCGGTACGCGCGCGGCGGTGATGCAGCCAGTCCAGCAGCCGGTTGACTAGTGTTGTCTTGCCGGTGCCAACTTCTCCGGTCAGCGTGATGAACCCTTTGCGTGTCTGGATCCCGTACATCAGGCCGGTCAGAGCTTCCTCGATCTGCTTCGTGAGGAGCAGGTACCGAGGATCCGGATTCACGTTAAACGGGTTTTCTTTCAGGCCGAAAAAGCTTTTGTACATTTAATTGCCCAGATTTCGTCTACTTTTAGTTTAACAGCTAGGGGTAAACTCCGTGAAACTTGCGATTTTGCCTCTTATGCCTTTTGGGTTGTTATTCAAGGAAGCACGAACGGCCGAGTGTGCCACTGTAAGCTGAGAGAGACCAGATTCTGGGTGTAGTCGGTGTTGCAGCCCGGCCCAGTACACGTCGACGCATTCGAGCTTTCGAAACGTGCCGAATAGGAAACCGCAAAATCGACATTTCGGCCGAACGGGCGGCTGACGCCTCCTCCAACATACCAGTCGTTAAAGGACTGACTATTCGAGAGACCCGGCAGCTGAGTGTTGTGAGAATATCCGAGGTTGGCATTCAGGGTCCACACTCGTCCAAGTCCGTGGGTGAAGTTCGAGGAAACCTGATCCATATTCGAGCCGACCAGTTCGCCACCTCCGTTGGATAAACCGTGGAAGTAAGAAACACCTATACCGCCGCGTTGAATCGCATAGTTGAGCGTTGCTCCGCCCGACGCGCTGATATCCTGTGTTTGTGTTCCGATCGGGACGCGATACGTGGTGATTTGCGGGCCGGCAGACAGGCTCATAGCTAGCCGCTGGCTGATCTTCCTTGCATATACGAAATTCACGACGTGATTCCCAAGTGCTTGCGGCTCCCCTGCGTAGTGATACCCGGTAAATCGATAGACAACTCCAATGGAATCGTTCCTGTTCACCGCGTAGTTGTAACCGATCGAGCCAATGGACATGTCACTGTCAACATTGCCTGATTGTGTGAAGTGCAAGAGGCCGTAAGAGCCCCCAGCGGTAATTGAGCTCCGAGGGCTGAACAGGTAGGTAGCTTGAGCCACGCCTGCGTTGCTATATCTCGGGCCCACTGCAGCGTAGATGCTTTGACTGGGCAGCACCCCGAGGCCGAGCGAGGCGATCGTCGGACCGAGCGCGCCACTAATGCCAGGAAGTGCCAGGTTTGTTCCGTTCGCAAACCCGAATTGCGAGTCTGGGAGATAAGAAAAGTAGTCAAACAGCTGAATCTGCCACCGGCCCAAATTGAAACCTGAGCCAAAAGAGAGCTGTTGAAAAGTGCCGCTATTCAGTTGGCTTGATGTACTGAAAAAGCCACCTCCGGAGTAATTCAGGGCGAGTTGCGACCTGCCCCACGATTCCAGAAGGCTGAGGTTCCCTCCAACGTAATTGTTGGCATACCAGCCGCTCGTCGCCTGCTGGCCAAGAGGTTGCGACTGAATCGTGCTGCCATATTCCAAACCTGGAACCCAATAACTATGAGCCAGCTCTGGCGCGCCCAATCCAGGCACCTGCAAGCCGGTAGCAGGGCTGTCATCGGGCTGCCAACTCGGGGTCCGGCTTTGGTCTTCGATAGTCGAGTCAGGATCGCTGATAGATGGGATGCCGCGCGCGGCGGGTTTGGGCTTGCCCGGCGCAGGCGCATCTTGTTGCTGTGGCTCTTGCGGATCCTGGCCTGACGCCGCGAAGGTTACAGCCATGGACGCCAGAGCCAACACCATCAATTTCACGATATATTTCCGACCACTCATAAACATACCTACCTCAAGGCACAACGATGATGTCACCCGGCTGCAGAACGATATTTTCTTCCGGGTGGTTGCCTTTGATAACGTCCTTGTAATTGAACGGGTACTTTTTTTGCGCACCATTTTCATTTCGCAAAATGTAAATGCCCTTTGTTCTGGCGAATTGCGTGAAACCGCCGCAACTGGAGATAGCCTGCAACGCGGTCATGTTCGGCAGCAGCGCCAACGCCCCGGATTTGAGAACCTCGCCTGTGCAATAGACACGACGGCTGTTAATTTCCGTGACCGTAACCGTAACTTGCGGACTCGTGATGTACTTCGTCAGCCCTTCACGAATGACTCCGGCAAGTTCCATGGAAGTCAGACCGGCGGCCTGCACGTCATTCAGCAATGGCAATGAGACCTTGCCATCCGGTCGGACCGGAATCGTTCGGGAGATATCCGGTTCTTTCCATACATCGATGCGCAAGACGTCCTGGGGACCAATCTTGTAGCTGTCCGACACCCCTGGGGCCGGTGCCGGCGACTCGCTTTTCTTCGCAGGCTCCTGGGCCACTCCAACTGCGGCCGCACTCACGATCATTATCAACACCAAGGCGAGTCTCTTTGTCATCTCCGATTCCTCACTTATCGCGTGTGGTGCCCAGGGTTTCGATCTGCTTGAGTTTGTACAGAAGAGACTTATAGCTAATCTGGAGTTCGCGAGCAGCACGCTTGCGGTTCCATTTCGTGCGTTGCAAAGCCTGGAGAATGAGTTCCCGCTCGGTCTGTCTCGAGGCTGCCCGCGACGCCATTTTGAGCGACGAGCCCCTACCCGCTTCCATCCCTGGTGCAGGGCCCATTCGAGCAACCCTCAAATCACTGATCGCCAGACTTGTATCACCCAGCGCAACCATCTTCCTGGCGACGTTTTCCAGTTCTCGAATGTTCCCGGGCCAATGATACGCCATGAGCAGTTCGATCGTCTCTCTATTGAGCGCGGGTGCACCTTTCTTTAATTCCTCCGAATGACGGCCCAGGAAATATTCCGTGAATGCCGCTATATCTTCGGCTCGTTCGCGTAGCGGGGGTAGCCGGAGGCACGCGCCATTGAGGCGAAAATACAACTCACGGCGGAACTTTCCCGCCGTAACCTCGGGCTCTAGTTCGCGGGTTGTGGCGGAGATAAGGCGGCCCGAAACGCAGCCTTCTCCGTTCCGGAATTCTCCATTCGGCACACAGTTCAACAGGAGTTTCTGGCACTCCGGCGAGAGCTCTTCGATTTCGTCAAGAAATAGGCTGAGCACCGTCTGGTTGCTGTTCTGTTGAGAAAAATCTGCTAGCGCCCGGAGAAACTGACCGGGTTCCATCGCCGCACATGAAATTCTTTTGAACCCCGCCGCCTCTCCTCCGGACACTTGATGGATCGCGAGCGCATAAACATCTTTGCCGGTGCCGCTCTCGCCGACGAGCAGGATCGGGATGGTCGTGCGGGCAAACTGCTCGACCATCGCATTCACAGCCTGAATCGAGCCCGACGCACCCAGCAGGAAGCCGGGCACCTCGTTCAATCCACGCTTCGTTGGAATCTCGACTTGCACAATGACACGTTTCTTCTCGAAAACCGGTCCCAAGGGCGCTTCTGTGGGGCCCGGCTAACAAAAGTCGGCAGGCCTTATAACTGGTGAATGCAAGCTGCATACCACTTAGCGGTCGAACGCCTCAGGCCAGTGGCTCTCGTAAGTAGCTGATAATAAGTAATATATATAGAAAACCACGCTGCGGAATGCCACCCGAATCGGTGGATACCCCCTCGGGTTCCACTAAGTGGTAAAGTTCTGCCCCACCTCCGGCGGGCTCGCGCTTTTCTCTACCTTTGCCTGTTTGACACGTGGACTTCTCGTGAAAGTGGCTATTGCACCTGCTCAACGGTACTCTCGAACTTAGCAATTTGTTTATCGCGAGGATTCCGTGAGAGTGCTTGTAACTGGAGGCGCAGGATTCGTCGGTTCGAATTTTGTGCGGCACTTGCTTCGGAATGCTTCCGAGATCGAAGTCATTAACCTTGACAAACTGACCTATGCGGGCAATGCGGACAACCTCCTAGACGTGTCTGCGGACTCGCGGTATCGCTTTGTGCTCGGCGATATCGCCGACGCTCGTATCGTCGACTCCATCCTGCAGGCTGGAGTCGATTCGGTTGTGAATCTTGCCGCCGAGACCCACGTTGATCGCAGCATTCTGGACTCCGCGCCGTTTCTCCACACCAATGTCTTAGGAACACAGGTCTTGTTGGAAAGCGCCCGCCGTCACAACATCCGGCGATTTATCCACGTGAGCTCGGACGAGATTTACGGAAGCGTACAGAAGGGCGAGTTTCGAGGAGAGGATGCCACGCTGGCGCCAAGTAGCCCGTACGCTGCCAGCAAAGCGGCCGGGGACCACTTGGTTTCCGCGTACGCTCGAACTTATGGCTTGCCGTGCCTGATCTTACGCCCGTCAAACAACTATGGGCCGCGTCAATTTCCTGAAAAGTTCATTCCGCTAGTCATCGCAAACGCCCTGGATGGAAAACCGCTCCCGATCTACGGCGACGGCCTCCATGAAAGGGACTGGATGCACGTGGAGGATTTCTGCGCCGCTCTTCTATGCGCCTTACGAATGCCAGAAGCCCTCGGCGTCTATAATATTTCGGCGAACAATCCCATGGTCAATCTCAATCTTGCCGGCGAGATTTTGCGGATACTCGGCAAACCAACTTCACTGGTCCGGCACGTCGCCGATCGCCTCGGCCACGACCGCAGGTACGCCATGGACAGCTCGAGTTTTCGCCGCGACTTGGGCTGGGAACCCAAGATTCCTTTCGAAGAGGGTCTACGCTCGACAGTCAAGTGGTATGAAGCCAACGCCCAGTTTTTGGAAAGGACGCGTACCGCAGAGTATTGCCGCTTCTATGAACGGAATTACGGACACCGGATCATCGTTTCGCATGTCAAGGCAAGCCGAAGCGCGCCCGAGGACTAGGCATTGAATCTCGAGAGAAAACGAATCGACGTGCGCTGGATCTACCTGGCGATCTACTGCGTCGTTGGCTTGGCACTCTTCTGGCGACCGCTCTTGACTCTGTGGCATGTCGGTCTAAGTGACGAGAACGTCTCGCATGTATTTGTAGTTCCGTTAATTTCAGTCTGGCTGCTAATCTTCGAAAAGAAAGAAATGCCCGCGGGCGTGCAAGCGGATTTCTACGGCGCTTTTCTCTTTCTTTTGCCTGCGGTCTTCCTGACCGGGTGGAATTGGTACGTGAATGCGGGGCCGTTCTCCGGGAACTTGACTCTTCCGCTCCTTACGCTGCTCTTATGCGTAACCGCCGGATTTGTATTCTTCTTTGGCCGGACCGGAGCTCGTCGCTCCTGGTTTCCTTTGGCGTTCCTGCTCTTTGCCATTCCCCTTCCGTCATTCCTTCTTCAGAGATTCATCTACTGGCTGCAAGCGGGCTCGGCCGCCGTAGCGGAATTCTTCTTCGAGTTAAGTGGGTTCCCGGTGATGCGTGAAGGTTTCGTGTTCCGGCTCCCGCGGATCAGTATCGAAGTGGCACAGGAATGCAGCGGAATTCGTTCTAGTATCGCCCTGCTGATCTTGGCGGTGTTGGTCTCGCATTTTTCGTTTCGGCCATTCTGGAAGAAGGCAGCGTTCGTCGGCGCCGGCCTGTTGATGATGGTGATCAAGAACGGAATTCGAATCGCCAGCCTGACTCTCCTTGCAAATTACGTGAATCCGGATTTTCTCTATGGAAAGCTTCACCACCGGGGAGGAGTCGTTTTCTTTTTGCTTGGGTTGGCGCTGCTGATTCCCGTTTACCAGCTGCTCCGCAGAGGCGAGGGAACGCCCGCATTCCGGAAGATGGCAGAGCCTGCGTAAGAGATCAATCCTGCGGCTCTTTTCCTCCACTGTACCCGTAGTAATACGAATTATAGGTTTCGGCCCGGTCCACGCGATTGAGCACGACGCCAAGAAGGTTCTTTTCCCGGAATTCTGAAGAAGCTTTTTTCGCAACTTCGAAATCCGTAGAGCCGGCGCGAACGACGAACAACACACCGTCGCACATATCCGCCAAAATACTGGCGTCGTGCACGGCAATTGCGGGCGGCGAATCAATAATCACCCAATCGAATATCTCAGACATGCGATCGATGAAGTTCTTCATCCGCTCGCTGTGCAACAGTTCGCTCGGGTTGGTCACGTCGCTTCCGCCCGGAATGAAACACAAATTCCCACCCGGACCGACTTGTATTGCGTCTGTCTCTGTGACATTTCCACGAAGAAAATCGGATAGGCCCGGCTTCTCGGGTGCTCCCAACTGCAGGTGAAGCCGCGAAGCTCTCAAGTCGCCATCGATCAAGAGGACGCGTTTGTCGGCCTGCCGAATAAACGAAACCGCCAGACTCGCTGCAACAAATGTTTTGCCTTCCGCCGGCACGCTGCTGGACACCACGATAGAACGAAGCTTCTGTACCGCTGCGATTTGGTACAGGCGCGAGCGAAGCGTCCTGAATTTCTCGGCGACTAGAAAATTCTCGCGTTCCCGCACAAAAATGCTGGACTTGCTCTCCACCTTCCATTGCACTGAATTGCATTTCTGGACGAGCCGCTCAAAGCGTCCCGGAACTCCGTGAACGATCGGTTGCTGAGGGAGCGTCAGGTCTGCAACTTCGAGAGAAGGCGCAACCGCGATCCTAGCCGATGCTTCGGCTTCCAGTTCCACCAAATCCGGCCCGCTTGGCGAGACCAGCTGCGCATTTCGTTCCTGCGCGGCCTTCTTCAGAGCTTCGTGAATGCGACTCATCGGTTCCTCATCTGTTACGGTTTAGGATGGACAACCATCCCCGACATCGCCATGTCCTGGCTGGGAATCATCGTCAGCACGGGAAGCTTCAAGCAGAGTTCAACGTCGCGCTCGCTATACATGGTTTTGTCCGTAAGGGCGACCAGGTAAAGAATGCCGAGCCCCAACGCTAGGCCAGCTCCTGCCCCACCGCCTAGAAACATGATTTTCTTCGGGAAGGAGGGGCTGATCGGCAGGCTCGGCGGATCCAAAACGCGGAATGTCTCGCTTTGTTGCTTGTTTTCCATATCACGGACGAAGGATGAATTCTGCTGCTTTTTCAGCAGATCGTTGTACATGTCCGATGCGGTCTGATAATTACGCGTCAATTCCTTGATTTGCTGTTCGACCATCGGGCTAGCTTGCACGCGGCCTTGCAGCATTCGAATCTGGTCCTGAACCTGAGCCTGGTGCTTCGTTGTATCCGCGATGCTGATCTCGTCCAGTTTGATCTTGGCGCGGAGTTGTTGCACTTGGGGAGACTCGCGTGTGACGCCGGGATTCCCGCTTGCGGGCTTCGGGTCCGCTCCAGCCGCCATGCGGCGCTTGGTGTCTTCAATCTGTGCTTTGAGCTTGATGACGTCCGGATGCTCGGGAGTGTACTTGGCCAGAAGTTCTGCCAATTGTGACTGCTCGGCGCTCAGTTGCTGATCGAGCGAATCCTGGCTCTGCGTTCCCGTTTGCGCAGCCCGCGAAGTGGCCTCTTGCTGGTTCAGCAGCGTCTCGTTAAATGTTTTGTCCTGCTGCGACCGGCTCAGCTGCTGGTTGGCCGCTTCCAGTTGCGTATACAGCCCCGTCAACATGCTCATGTTGCTTTGCTGTTCTTCTGGCAGCGAGCCCAGAAACTGGCGCTTGAATTGCGCCAGCTTGGCATCCTGCTCGTCCAACTTCCCCTTGGCGTCATTGACCTGCTGCGTCAACACCTCTGCGGTAACGACGGCCTGTTGGGTGCGGCTCAGCGCGTTTTGCTCCATAAACATGGATGTGATATCGGTACAAATCTGCTGGGCAATTCGCGGGTCTTTAAAGGTAACACTCACACGAAAGCCGGGCGGTTGCCGGTCCATCGATCCCGCCATCGGTTCCATCAGCGACACGTCGATGGACTGACGCAGGCGATCCACCAGGTCTTCCATATGCTTCTTGTCGCGGTCTTCGGCGTACAGGTTCAATTTCTCGATAATCGGTTGTAAGCGGGAGCGGCTGAGAATTTGCTCTTTCATTGACGCCAGCCGGTGATAAAGATCCTCCGTGGCGAGCATCGGAATGAGTTCCTTGGAAACCGCGGGTGGCTCGACCAGAACCATCGTGGAAGACGTGTACTTCTTCGGCAAAACAAAAGTCGCGGCCAAGGCAATAGCAGCAGCGACAAACGTCGTGGTAGGCAGCACCCACCAGAACCGCCGCAAGATGCGTTTGATTTCCCGAGTGTCGATTTCGCCATTCCTCAGCATTGGATCACTTTACCTCAAAAAGTTCTCGGCATCACCGCACAAACGCGGAGACCTTCAAGTGACAGTTGCAAGGCCTGTGCCAGTCGCCTTCGTCTCGAGCCCATCCACCGGTCCTTCGCTAAACCCTTTCTCCTCAATTTATTGCCAGAGGCCCCGCATGCTTCTCCGGAGTGGTCCCGCGCTGCTATGCCCTCCTCCGACGCAACGGTGGAAGTAATCTATCCCATTTATCCCGAAAATCTCCACCTTGACCCCGAGGCCAGTCAGACATAGCGCACTCCAGGCCAGATACGGACGACATCTCGACAAGTCCCTCTAATTCTTTGCTGTACTTTAGCTTATCGTCACACGGAGGTCTCGTCTACGACACAAGCAACGCGCCAGGACGGTATTCCTTGTTACTATGACCCTTACGCCAGCCCGGGACCCCGAATGAGTCACTCGACGCATTGCCGAATCTGCCTTCTTTTGCTGTTCGCCCCTCTGTTGACTCTACACTCCTGCTCCCGAGATCCTAGCGTGCGCAAGCAGAAGTTCCTTGCTCAGGGCAATCAAGCTTTCGATCAAGCCAAGTATTCCGACGCGATGATCTATTACGGCCGGGCGCTTCAGCTGGACCCTCGCTTCCCGGAAGCGCATTACAAGCTCGCTCAGACTTACATGAAGACCGGCAGTTGGGCTTCGGCGTTCCAGGAACTACTGCGAACCGTTGATTTGCAGCCCGCCAATTGGGCCGCTCAACTCGATTTGGGAAAGATGCAGTTGGCTGGAGGCAAGGCGCAAGACGCCAAAGACCGCGCTTTGCTGATCCTGAAAAACAATCCCCGGGATGCTGAGGCGAAGATGCTGCTTTCCGACGCAAATGTCGCGTTGGGCAACTTGACCGAAGCGCTCCAGGAAGCGAATGACGCGATCAGCCTCTCACCAGACAAGCCGATGCTATACATGAACGTCGGACACATCCAGGTGAGAATGAAGGACCTGCCCGCAGCGGAGCTGAGCTTTAGGAAAGCGGTCGAACTGGAGAAGACTTCGCCGCTGCCCCTGATTACTTTGGGCAAGTTCTACCAACAGCAGAGGAACTGGGTCGACGCCGAGAAGTGCTTCAAACTGGCAATTGACACGGCGCCGAAGGATGTCGCTCCGCGCGCCGCGCTGGCCGGAATGTTTTTTAACCAGGGGCAACCCGATGCGGCCGAAGGTGTTCTGAAACAGGCAAAAGAGCAACTGGGCAGCGACCCCAATGCCTACCGCCTGCTCGGCGAATCGTACCTGGCGCGTGGTGAGTCCGATAAGGCGCTCGCGGAATTCGCCGATCTCGTTGCGAAACATCCCGACGATTCAATGGTCCGAAAGAGTTACGCGCAACTCTTGATCTTGAGCAACAGGATAGAAGACGCCAAGAACCAGACTCAGGAGATTCTGAAAAAGTCGCCGCAGGATCCGGAAGCGCTGATCCTCCGCGGCCAGACGGAACTCCGCCAGAACCAGACCGACCAGGCAATTTCAACACTTCAATCTGCACTGAAGAGCGCGCCCGAAAACGCGATCGGCCATTATCAACTCGGCTTGGCTTATAAACAGAAAGGCAGCGCAGAACAGGCAGAGCAGCAATGGCGCGAGGCGGTCCGTTTACGGCCCAATCTGGCCGAGGCTTGGGTCGCGCTCGGCACAAGTGCTACGCAGCGCTCCGATTGGCGAGGCCTGGAACAAATCAGTGACGAACTGCGCAAAAGTGCGCCAAACGCCGTGGACGCTTACCTCTTTCACGCCACCGCTCGCTTCAATCAAGGTGACGCCGCGGGCGCCGAGGCGGACCTGAAACAGCTTGTCCAGGCCGCGCCAAATCAACCCGTGCCCTACATCAAGTTGGGGCAACTGCGCCTGGCACAGAAACGTTTCGACGAGGCCAACAGCTATTTTCGGCAAGCGCTCACGCACGACGCCAATTCCATCGAGGCGACACGCGGCATCGTCGATGTCGATCTGGCAAAGAATCAAGCTCCCGAGGCCGTCAAATTCCTTCAGGAACAGATCAGCAGGAATGCGAATTCTTCGGCGCTGTACCTGATGCAGGGAGAAACGTTGTTGCGTTTGAGACAAAACGACGACGCCGTGTCCGCTCTGCAACATGCGGTTCAATTGGATAACTCGAATGTCGGCGCCTTGGTCCTCCTCGCGCAAGCGCAAGCTGGTCTGAATCAACCCGACCGGGCGATCGCCAGTTATCAAAAGGCAATCGAGCTCTCACCCAGGGACCAACGCTTGCTCGTGGCTCTAGGCGCTCTTTATGAAAGGACGGGCGACTGGCAACACGCTGAAGAGGCTTACCAGAAAGCACTCGCGATCAAGCCGGATGATCCCTTTGCGGCGAACAACCTCGCCTACCTCTTGTTGGAACACAACGGAGACATAACCCTGGCCCTCAGCCTGGCGCAAACAGCCCGCAAAGTACTTCCGAATCTCCCAAATTCTGCGGACACGTTGGGCTGGGCTTATTATCACAATCACGCATATGCTTCGGCAGCCCCCCTCTTTGAAGAAGCCGTGAAGGCCACCCCGAACAATCAGGCCTATCGCTATCACCTGGGAATCACTTACCAACAGCTGCAGAATCCCGCTCGTGCAAAAGCGGAGTTGGAGAAAGCGATCAGTCTTGATCCGAAATCGCCAATCGCGGAGCAAGCCCGGCGCGCTATCGAAAAGCCGGCCAGTTGAGCTTTCAGCGGATTACAAGGACGAAAAGTTGAGCCTTCGACTGAAGTACTGGTTGCCCGCTATCGTTATTGCAGTTTTGATCTCGGCCTTCTCGACCAGATATTTCAGCGCCGAGGAGACCGCGCGTGTCATCTTCCCGATATTGCACTGGCTTTTCCCGTTCGCCAATCGCCACGCTTTGCATTTCGCACACTTTCTGATTCGCAAGGCGGCCCACATCACGGAATTCGCCGCCTTCAGCATCGCCGTGTTTCACGGGGTCCGCGGGCCCCGCTCCGGCTGGAAGCTCTCCTGGGCCATCTGGACGCTGGCCATCGCCATTGCGTATGCCGGCCTGGACGAGTGGCACCAATCGTTTGTGCCGATGCGCGAACCTCGGCTTCGCGATGTCTTCATCGATGGCATAGGCGCGCTGCTCGCTCAAACCGCGGTGTGGGTCTACGCCAAAATACATCGGAGCCCGGCCGCGTCGGCCGAGCTCCGAGAAAAAACCGTGCAAACGATTCCAGAGTGAAAATTACGGGATGGCCGCGCTGGCTGAATTCGAGTAGCTACTTTCGTTCCCACTCGAATCGACTGCCGTGGTCACATAGTAGTAGGTCGTGCCGCTCTGTAGCGTTGATGAATCGGTGTAGGATATTCCGCTCACCAACGCCGAATTGATCTTTGCGTAACCCGAGCCGCTCGTCGTACTGCGGTACACGTTGTAGCCGTTCACCGTGGAGGTACTTGCCGTCCAGCTGAGCGCCACGGTATGCGGTGTGACCGCCACGCCGGTTCCTGACAGCGAAATCGTCGTGGGTGAGCCCGTCGCATTGCTGGTCACGGTTACGCTGCCAGTGTCGCCACCTGCTGCAGTGGGCGAGAAAACGACACCAAAGCTGAGACGTTGCCCCGCCGAAAGTGTCACCGGCGCGCCTGCGCCGCTCAGAGTGAACCCCGCCCCGCTCTCCGTAATGCTCGAGATGGTGACGTTGCTGTTTCCGCTATTCGTCACCGTAACGGTTTGCGTGGACGATGCCCCAGAGTTCACATTGCCAAACGCCAGGCTCGTGCTGCTGAAGGAAAGCGTCTGCGACGCGGCAACGCCCGTGCCCGTCAGTGCGATTGAAGTTGGAGAACTGGGAGCGTTGCTGACGATCGTAACTGCGCCGCTGACCGCACCAGCGGACGCCGGAGAGAACACGATGTTGAAACTCGTGGATCGACTCGCCGCCAGGGAGATCGGCAAGGAGAGCGAACCGGTGCTGAATCCGCTGCCGCTTGCGCTTACCTGCGATATCGTCAATGTGCCGGTGCCGTTGTTCGTAATTTGCACCGTTTGCGTGCTAGGCGCGCCCATTGTGACGTCGCCAAAACTCGCGCTTGCCGGGGTCACCGTCAAGGCCGGCTGCACGCCAACTCCGTTCACGGGAATGACCGCCGAATTCCCGCTGCTGCTGGAAACAGTGATATTCCCGGAAATATTTTCCGCCGCGGTCGGCTGAAAGTTGACGGTCATTGCCGCGCTCTGTCCGGCATTCAACGTCACCGGTGTGGACATCCCGGAGACACTGAAGTCTTTTGCGTTCACGGAAACCTGGGAGAGCGTGACGCTGGTATTGCCGCTGTTGGTCACCGTTACGCTTTTAGAGGTACTCGTTCCCGCATTTACGTTGGCAAAGCTCACGCTAGCCGGATTGGCGGAAAGCGTGACCGCTGCCGCAACTCCGGTGCCTGCCAGCACAACCGCGTTCGGCGAGTTCGGCGCATTGCTGGAAATGCTCACACTGCCTGCAAGGCTGCCCGCCGTCGTCGGAGCAAAGAGCACACTGAAGGTGGTGCTCGCACCCGCCGCGATGGTAGCCGGCGTGTTCAATCCGCTGACACTGTATGGTGCGCCGTTCACCGAGATCTGCCCCACCGTCAGCGAAGCTGTGCCGGTATTCGTCACCGTGAAGCTCTGCGACTTGGTCTGCCCATCGACCACGCTGCCGAAATTGAATGTCGACGGTGAAACCGACAGGCCCGCCTGGGCTCCCGTTCCACTCAAGGGAATCGTCAGCGAGGAATTGGATGCGTCGCTCACGATCGTAATGGACCCGGAGGCGTTGCCCGCTGCCGCAGGCGCATAGGTCGCCGTCAAAGTGGCGGACGCGGACGGATTCAGAGTTGCCTGCGCTACCAGTCCCGTGACCGAGTAGCCCGTCCCGCTTGCTGTCACGCTGGAAATCTTCACTGCGGCATTCCCGGTGTTCGTGACCACCACTTGCTGGTTAGCGCTGCTGCCCACTGACTGAGTTCCAAACGCCAAGCTAGCAGGCGAAGCCGAAAGTCTTCCAGACGCGGCCGCGCTGCCGGTTCCGCTCAGGGGGATCGATACAGTCGGATTCGCGGTGTCATTGCTCGTAATCGAGAGACTTCCCGTCGCGCTGCCAGCCGTGGTCGGACTAAAGGTCACTGCCACATTGGCGGATTGCCCAGCCGCGATGGTGGCTGGAGTGGTAATCCCGCTGATGGAGAACTCGGCTCCCGTCAAGGTCAATACGGAGACGGTCAAATTGCTAGTCCCGGTATTCGACAGCACCACATTTGTGGTGCCTTTGGTGCCAGTAGACACGCTCCCGAAGTCAACCGAAGTCGGGCTCACGGACAGTTGTGGTCCACCGGTGTTGCTCGCGCTGACCGCCGTCGCCGAAAGGTTCACCACGACTGGCGTGCTCCCGCTGTCGCCCGAAACCGTCAGCGTACCGGCTAGATTGCCAGCAGCCGTCGCCGTCACACCCACGGTGAAGTTCGCCGACTGACCCGGCGCCAGGCCCAGCGGCATCGCCATGCCGCTCACTGAAAATTGTGCGTTGGAAACTTGCGCCGAAGTAATGCTAAGCGAGGCGTTTCCCGTGTTCGACACCGTGACCGTTTGCGTGGACTGCTTGCCAACCGTCACTTTCCCAAAGGCCACACTGGCGGGACTTAGTTGGAACGACTCGGTCGTCTGGCCAGAGGTGTTCTTTGCCGTGACCACTCCGGCGCAGCCATGAAGCGCGAGTACCGCCGGAATCACCAGGGCAACGACAACTAACTTTCGCACCAGACTCGTTTCGCCGCGAAATCCACTTCGAGTGCTGTCCACAGACTTCCGACCGATCATGACCACCCTCCATGCCCCAGATTCAGAGTAGGCACTCGAAGAAGGTCGGAAAACTGGTGGGAGGAACAAAAGAAGGACAGGCGAAGCGGCTGTTCGGCGTTCTACAAGGATTTTGCCCTTGTGTTCAACCTGTACAAGGGGGCAGACGGTGTGCAAGCGTCACATGCAAGCACCTTGTAAAAGCTAAGGCTTCTGTTTGCAGTTATTTAAATTGGTGGCGAGTCGCGCTCTAACCTGGCTCAGTCGCTTGCCGGCGTTTGCAGGGGAGCGTTTGGTTCATGGCCGGGACCCTTCGCAGTATGGCGACGGGAAATCAACCCGGCATCTCTAATCTTGTAGATCAAGGCCCGATAACTGATCTTCAGCTCTTGTGCCGTCTTCCGCCGGTTCCATTGGTTGGCGCGCAGCGTCTCCAGAATCACGTTGCGTTCCATCTGCTTCATGGCGTCTCGGGCCAGCTTCTTCAAGGGCAACGCGCTGCCATCCGGGTTTTCGACTCGCGGATTTCGGCTTTTCTTGGCGAGACTCTCGGCATTCGCGGCCGCTTCCGGTCCGATCAGAACGTACCTCGCAATCATGTTGGACAGTTCCCGAATGTTTCCCGGCCACGCCAGGTTCTGCAGATACTCGAACGTTTCTGGGGGAAATTGCGTCGGTTGCATGCCGAATTGCTTCTGAAAATTTCGCCGGAAGAATTCCACAAGAGTAGGAATATCTTCGAGCCTCTCACGCAACGGGGGAAGCTTGAGCCGAAATACGTGGATTCGGTAAAAAAGGTCCTGGCGGAAACGGCCTTCCCGCGTTTCTTTCTCCAAGTCTTTGTTCGTGGCGCAAAGCAGTCGGGTGTCAATCTTCCGCTCGATGCTGTCGCCTATTCTCGAGAACGTTCCGTCTTGCAAAAAGTGGAGCAATTTACTCTGAAGGTTCAGGTCCAGATCCGCGATCTCATCCAGGAACAGTGACCCGCAATGTGCCAACTCCACCCGTCCCGGCTTGGCAAAATTCGCGCCGGTGAAGGCTCCTTTTTCGTAACCGAAAAGTTCGCTCTCGAGCAGCGCGCCCGGAATCGCTGCGCAGTTCACTTTGACGAATTCGCCCGTTGCGTAGCCGGAATTGTTATGGACCCACCGGGCTATCGCTTCCTTGCCGGTGCCCCCCTCTCCTGTCAGCAGGATGGGAATGTTGGTCCGCGCGATTCTATCAACGTGCGTGCGGAGTGCCGCCATGCCGACGGTCCTGCCGAATAGCACCTCATCCGGTGGAGTCGGGTTCCACGCATCGGAATACTTCACTTTTGCCGATAGTTCCTTGGGCATAGGGCTTGCCCACTGAAGTGCAAACCGCCAACCACACCTGTGTAAAAGTTTCCCCCGGCAAACTTCCTCGTCCAAAAACTAAGACCTTTGTTTCTGGCTAGATACATAGATACAGGACGAGCCAGTTGTAGTACCACGGCTGCCATAGGGGCATCGGGTTGAGCTAGGAAGAGGAAATTCTGAGGAATCGGATGAGAACAAATATTCCCATCCGGACGACGTTACCAATCGTTTACGAGGTTCCTTGGCCGAGCGGAACTAGTCTCCTGCGGTATTAAGCCCGCGCCATTTCGCCGCGAATAATATCGTACCGCTCAATCACAGCCGCAACGCCCATGCGCGATTCCCCGTCCTCGAGTCGACGTTCCACCCGCACGACTTTTCCCTGCGCGCGCACAAACACGTCACCTCCGCGCGTAATTTCCGCAGGTAGTGTCAGGGTGATGTCTAGGTCTGAGCCCGCTTCTAGATCGCGGGTTACCACAAAGTACAGGCCGCGTGTCGAAATATCGCGCGTCCTTCCATCCTGCCGAGTTACCAGGCTTTCCGCTGCAAAGCGTATGCTGATGGGCAGGGTCAAGTCATAGCGCCGCGCCGTCCGGCGTTCTGTCATTACAGACATCCTCGGCTCCCGTGGGTGGCCATCCAGTCGCAGCCACCAATCGAATTTTATCCTGATGAAGTGCCGTACATGCTGGGTGCGGGAAGAACTGCAAGGGCCGGCAATCAAAACCCCTCAATGAAACGGAATTGAACGGCAATCCAGCCCGATTCCCTGGCGAGCCCCGGCTCACTTCCCAACCCTGCAAGCCCTGACGAGACGCTACACCTGAACCGGCGTGACGCCTCAACCGCTTGTACTTATCGGAGCGCACGATACCTCACGCCGTTCTCTTATCGCAAGTTTTCTTTTTACTGTGATTGCCTGAGCGCAAATCCCTCGTACTAGAACATGCCCGAATCCCTGGCTCTTCGGCAACGCCCGTCCCAGTCCGTCGGCCGTCGCCCACAGAATCAGCGCGATAAGATTGGGTTATTCGTAGTTGCAGTTAGTTCAAAGATGCGGGTTTAACGTTCCGCGATTGGAGGGACAGAGATCGCCCGCCTGTTCTTAAACGGGCGTCGGCTCGTCCGAAGTCTTCGCGGCAGGAGCGCGCCTGTTTCGCGGCGTGTCCAAATTGAATTGGCGCATTTTGTACAGCAAAGCCTTATAGCTGATTCCGAGCATTTTGGCGGCGTCTTTTCGGCACCAGCGGGTCTTTTCCAACGCATCCGCGATCGCTTCCATTTCCGCTTCATCTTTCAAGCCACGTACCAGGGCTTTCAGACCCTGCTCACGCGCCACCGGGGCTTCTTCACGCGGTGAAGTGCGCTGCCGCGAGGCTGACATCTCGATCAATTCGCGGAGGCTGCCTTCGTCATCCTCGAGAATGACATAACGCTTGACGAAATTTTCCAGTTCCCGAAGATTTCCGGGCCACGGATAGCTCATCGCCGCATCCAGCAGGTGCTTTGACGGGCTCTGCGGGGTCTTCCCGAATTTCTCGCTGTACTTTTCCAGGAAATGGCGGAACAGCAGCGGAATTTCTGAAGTCCGCTCGCGCAGCGGAGGCACATTGATCGACAACACATTCAACCGGTAATACAAATCTTCGCGGAACCGGCCGGTCTTCATTGCTTCGTGCACGTCAACGTTGGTCGCAGCCAGCACGCGCACATCCGTTTCCACCAGATGCCGCCCTCCCAGGCGGGAATACTGGTGATCCTGGAGCACGTGCAACAACTTCGCTTGCAGGTGCACGGACATCTCCGCGATCTCGTCGAGGAAGATTGTCCCCTTGTTGGCCAGTTCGAATTTTCCAGGCTTGGCGCGCACCGCTCCCGTAAAAGCGCCTTGCTCGAAGCCGAATAATTCCGACTCCAGCAATTCTCCCGGCAGAGCAGCGCAATTCACCTTAACAAAGGGCTGATTGCGGCGCTTCGACCGCAAGTGAATCATCCTTGCCACCACTTCCTTGCCCACGCCGCTTTCGCCGCAGACGAATACCGGAACATCGACCGGCGCGATTTGCAGGATTTGCTGTCGAATACGCACCATTTGCGGGCTGGCCGCCAGAAAACTGAGATCTTCGGTGACTTGGTCGCAGTAGTCCTTGAGCGTCTGGTTCTCTTGCACCAGTTGCTTCTTTTGACGCGACTTCAACATCGCCGCGTCCAGTTCCGTCTTCTCGAACGGCTTCGTCAGGTAATCATGTGCACCGAGGCGAATCGCCTCCACCACCGTGCCCACCTCGTTTAAACAGGACAGCATGATTACGTTGAGGCTGCGGTCCAAGTGCATTAATTCCTGCAGCGTCTCGAGACCGCCCATTTCCGGCATCAGCACATCCAGGATGATGAAGTCCGGTCTTTCGCCGGTGGCGATTTTGTCGATCGCTTCCTTCCCGCTGCCCACCGTCTCGACGGCGAAGCCGTCCACCTCTAACAAGGTCTGGAGGTACTTCCGTATGCTGGGCTCATCGTCTACTACGAGAATCTTTTCCTTTACTGCCATCTCGCTCTCCCTTTACCCCTGAACTTCAGTTCTGATCCATCGGCAACAAGAACGCGAAGGAACTTCCGCCGTGTGCAACGCTCTCGACCCAGATCTTTCCGCGATGCGCTTGAATCAGCCTCTTGGCGATTGCCAGGCCAAGGCCCATCCCGGAAGTGTTCTTGTCGACGCGCATGAACTCTTCAAATATTTCTTGGTGATGCTCCGGCGCGATGCCAGGGCCGGAATCGGTTACGCTCACTTCGACGCTGTTGGGGCGCGGCAAGCGGAACCTCCGGCGCTCCTCCACCGGCGCGATATGCGCAACACGCCGTTCCCAGAAGTGCGGCCGCGCGCGCAGCGACACCGTTCCGTTGCTCGGCGTGTGTTTTAACGCGTTGTCCAGAAGGTTCGAAACGACCTGCTGCACTTTCTGATAATCAAATTTGAACGCCGGTATCGACGGATCGAGATGGCTCTCCAGCTTGACACCCTTCCGCTGATACGCCTCCGACCACCGGCTTCCGATCTCGGCAACGCAGTCGCGAAGATCGTTTTCGCGCAACTGCAAAACCAGCTTCCCGCTTTCCAATGCCGAGTAGTTCAGGAACATCGAGACAAGCCGCACCAGCCTCTCGCAACTTTCTTTCGATTCTTCCAGAATATCGCGCTGTTTCTCGGTGAGCTTTCCGAGCGATCCGGTCAGAAGCAAATCGTAATAACCCTTGATCACCGCGAGGGGAGTTTTTAATTCGTGCGCTGCGGAGGCGAGAAACACCGTCTTCTGCCGGTTTACTTCCTGTAATTTCAAATATGCGGCCAGCAGGTTGCGATAGGTGATTTCACGCTCCTGCAACAATTCCTGCACCGTGGGTTGAGCTCCCTCCCCTCCGGTGCTATCCGTTTCCATTTCAATTGCCAGCCAGTCCGATTGCGGAATCCAGTTCAAACGGGCTCGGCAAGGACGGCCGCCCAGTGTCGCCTCTAATGCGATGTTCTTCTCGCCCTGTTCACTACGCACGAACATGTCGCTCGGTTCTACTTTGAATAGCTCTCTGAGGAGATTCGGCGGATTCTCGATATCCATACCCACCGACGAGAAATATTTCTTGGCCCGCTCATTTAGGATTAACGTCTGGCCTTCGCGGTTCGCAACAATGAAGCCGCGATCCAGCCGATCTAACAGATTACGTACATGTTCAACGGAAACGCTGGCGCTGTCCTTCTGAATGCCGCTGGGTGTGGATAATATTGTTCCCATAGAAATTGAAAAATTATGGCAATTATTTTCCTATTGGTACGTCGTTCATCCTTTCAAACCACCATCGGGCTGTCAATGGCAAAAGCGTTCCATTTGCTCATTTCGGGAAAACCTGTGGGTAATGTTCCTTGAAAAGTGCCACCTTTTGGTGCAGCGGTTCCGACGCTCCGCCATTAAGCGCTTTTCTTTCAGTTTTTTAGATTGAGTTTGCTGCAGAGCAACTGGCATTTTACCTGCTTGTACTGTACTAGTGCCGGAGTACTATGAATTCGGACCTCAAACTGAATCGTTCGGTTGGTAGCCCCAATCTTGAACCCGTGTACTCGCGCAACGCTTCCCGGATTCGGCTCCAGGTCCCTGTGTTTCTCCGCGGCACCGATGCCGCAGGTGTGGATTTCATCGAGCTCACGCGCACATTGAATATCAGCGCTCGCGGGGCGTGCATAACTTGTTCTCATCATCTGCGTGTTAATCAAATTGTTCACCTGACCATTCCCGCCCCTGCACCCGCCTCTTCCAGTATGGTCCCGAGCGAGACTCCCCCAATCACCGCAAAAGTCCGGCGCCAGCAGGACCTGGGAGATTTGCGAGTCTTTGGATTGGAATTCCTCCGCCCACTTGAGTAAATCTCTGCCACTTCCTGGAAATGTGACCGGTAATCGGCTATCCCTGGTCCGATTTGGCCATGCCCTCCCACTCGCTTATCTGCCCGGTTTGTAATAAGATGCCGCCGTCCCGGAGCCTTTCTCCTCGGGCAGAGCGGTCCCTGAGTGGCACTAGGCTTGCACCTTCTTTTTACAGCCATCTGATGTAGTGCCGCCCCATACCCCGCGGGGAGGCAGATTGTAGGGAAAACCCAGCCATGCCCAACGGAGCCTCGGCGGCCCCGCGTTTGCCATTCGAAGACGCCTATCTCGAGCTACTTGCTGACACGCTCGAGCAGATGGATATTCCTGCGCGCAGCCAGTTTCTCCAACGCTATTTTCAGACCACCACCCATCTCGACCTCCGCGAGAGTCAGTGTTTGCAGCTCTGGGAAGAAATGCTCACGCGCCGCAAAGAAATGTCCGAAAGGTTGGCGCGTTCTGTGTCGCTCAAGACTGTCCTGATGGATGTGCTTTCTTCCGCAGGCCTTGTCCGCGTTCCTGTAATTCTCGAATACGAGCAGTACAAGAAACTTCAATTGAGCGCGGTCACAGATCCGCTGACCGGCCTCTACAACCGCCGTCTGTTCGCGGAATCCTTCGAAAAGGAACTGAACCGCGCACGCCGTTACGGGCTTCCCCTCAGCATTGTCATGCTCGATCTTCATCGCTTCAAGGAAGTCAACGACCAGTACGGCCATCCTCGTGGCGACGATGTCTTGCGAGCAGTAGCCTCCACGCTGCAAAAAGCATTGCGAACTTCCGACTCCGCATTCCGTATCGGCGGTGATGAATTTGCCCTGCTTCTACCACAGACCGACGCGCCTCAAGCCATCGCCATCAGCCGCCGCGTGGAGACCGTATTCGCGGAAGTGTTGTCGCCCTTGCAATTGGGCGTACCCGTCACGATGGATCACGGAGTCAGCACGTATCCGCAGGATGGCGAGCAAGCAGATCAGATGGTGCGGGTCGCGGATGAACGTCTGTATCGTCTGAAGCACGCCAACCACACCAAGTCTTCTTCGACCGTCACTCCGCCGGCCGCGCCCTCGGACAGCGGACCAATCCCGATCAACGCGGGGAGACCGGAGAAAGGCACAACCGGTTTTGAAGACGCAACCTCAGTTGCAGCGCGATCGATCACCACGCAGATAGCTCCAAAACCGGAGCCTCCCGTCGTCTACGCCGTGCAACGCAAGGCCGAACGCGTCTCGATGACCGGCACAAATGCCTACGCAGTCCTCGGCGATAACGGGTCTCGCCGCGCGCGGGTCCTGGACTTAGGATTTGGGGGAGTCGCGCTTGAACTGGAGAAACCCGAGGAGCTCCCTTCCAACATGGTCGCGGTCCTGCACGTTCCCATCCTGCCGCCAGTTCGCGTGCTCCTTCGGCCGGTCTGGAATCGCCAGACGCACGAAGGCACTTTTCGTTTGGGCTGCCAGTTCGTTTCCTGAAGACCTCTGACCTCGCGCAAATCCAAATTTCCCACCTGTTCTGTCGGACAGGAGCGGCCAAGGCATCCCCTGTCCCATTTCTGTACCGCGGACAGGTTGCCCACCCACAGGTCCAGGTAATAATTTCCTACTAATAACTGAGGAGATTCCCTTGTTTCAGCCCAGCTGCTGCTTGTTCCCGCTCAGGCGCGCGTGCTTCACTCTTGCATGCGTTGCCACGATTCTGTTCTCTCTTTCCGGTTGCGCCGGCTCGGGTCCTTCCGCTCCGAAGCTCACACCGGGAGCGCTCGCTCTCTCGGCCTCCACGCTTGATTTTAAAACCGTTGTGGTCGGCCAGACCGTCAACCAGACACTGACGGTCACAAATTCCGGTCAATCTCCTGTTCAGCTCACAGGCCTGGCCATCTCGAACAAAGAATTTGCAATCACTGGACCATCGGTTCCACGCACCATCCTTCCAGCGAACAGCCTGACTTACACGATCTCGTTCGCTCCAACCACTTCAGGTAGCGCGACAGGCACGCTGCAAATTAGTAGTGACGCTCAGACCACCGCTAATAGCATCGCTCTCAGCGGTTCCGGCGAAAAGGCGTACGCAGATCTGGTTTTGACGCCCAACATCATCAACTTCGGTAATCTCACGGTCAAAAGCAAAAGCACGCAGAACGTCACCATTCAAAATAAGGGTGATGTCACCGTGACGATTCAAGGGATCACCATGGTCGGAGCTGGCTTCGGCTACAGTATTTCGCCAGGCTTTTCCCTCGCACCAAATCAAGGGTTCAGCTTCCAGGTTTGGTTCACACCAACTAAAACCGGCGCTGCCTCCGCAACAGTTTCTTTCTTGAGCCCGAATCTCTCCTCTCCAGAGACCATGTCGCTAACAGGAGATGGAGTCTCTTCAAGTTCGGCCGGAGGCGGAGGAAGTACGCCTCCGCCACCCCCTGCATCCCACACGGTTCATCTGACCTGGGCCGCCAGCACCAGCAGTGTCGCCGGCTACCGCGTCTACCGCAGCGAGGTCGGCGGCACCTTCACGGCTCTGAATGGCACTCTTCTCAACATCCTGAGCTACGATGACGACGGCGTTTCGCTAGGCACCACTTACTATTACGTTGTGACTGCCGTGGACGGGTCAGGTAATGAAAGTGTGCACTCCAATCAGGTGACAGCCGTTATTCCGTCCACGTAACCGCCTGTTTTGCAATCTCGTTATACTCACGTATAATTGACGTTTGCCTCGTGACCTAGCGACGCGGCTGGTTGTGTCTTGAGCCTCTCAAGACGCCGCGCAGACCGGACACGACAGAATGGAGAATCATGAAATCCGGTATCCACCCCGACTATCATAACGTTACGGTGCACTGCGCCTGCGGCACCACCTGGCAGACCCGCTCGACGGTGAAGGGCGACATGCTGCGCGTTGAAATCTGCTCCAGTTGCCATCCGTTTTTCACCGGCAAGCAGAAACTGATTGACACTGCCGGCCGCGTGGAGCGCTTTCAGAAGAAGTACGCCAACGTTCCCGCCGCGGCGGGCAAGAAGTAACGCGCCCCGCCATTCTGCGTTTTCCAACGGACCGGCTCTGCCCGGTCCGTTTTCTTTTTGACTTCTTTTGTTGCGTTCGCGCACTCCGTGTAGAATCGACTCTCAACGTGGCTACTCAATCCCGCATGTTCGAGGGCGCTCCTGAGCCAGACGCCGTGGAAACCGCTCCGCCGCGCGTGACGCTGCGAAACGCCTTTCAGCACCCTTTCGATTCAGCAATCGCCGCTGCACGCACCTGCTATTCCTCCCGCCTGATCGGCCCGGAAGAGATTACCGACAAGCAGCGCCTGAACATTGGGGCCGGCACCTTTTACAGCGGCCATCACACCGTCTACCAGCACGCTCATTTCGAGTTTGGCCTGGAGAACGTCAGCCGCCAATTCGTCTGGTCGTTTCTTCACGCGCATCCCTTCTATAATTCCGAGCAACAGAGCCAGCGTTACGTGAAAATGGATCGCTCGCAGGCCTACATCCCTCCCGTCGATCTATATTTCAATGAGCAGGCGAAAAACGTTTATGAGCGGGCGATTGCGCGTGCCTGGTCCTACTATCGGGAACTCTCCCTGCTCTTGGTGGGTGATGCGCGCACGATTCTCAACGACATCTGGCACATCGGCCCGATGTCCCATCCAAAGCGCCTTCAAAAAATCGAGCGCTCCGCTGAAAAACGCGCCATCGAGATCGCCCGCTACGTTTTACCTGTTGCCGCGTTCACCACTATGGTGCATACCGTATCCGGCATCGTGCTGCACCGGCTCTGGCGCATGTGCTCGGCTTCCGACACTCCCAGCGAAGCTCGCGCCGTAATTGGCGAAATGGTGTCGCAGGTCCGGCAGATTGATCCGCAATTTTTTGACCGCTTCGGCACCGCGCCACTTGAGGAACTGCCGGAATGGAAAGAGGCCGAAGTCGCATCGACCTACGCAACCGAATTCATCCGCGAATTCGATGCCCGTCTGAACGGCCGCACCGCCTGCCTCATCGATTACTCTCCGAACGCCGTTCGCGTCATGGCAGAGTCTTACCGCGCAGTAGTCGGCCTGCCAGAGTCCGCTTGTCCTGATGCCGACGCGATTGACCGCCTTTTGAATCCCGCGCGCAATCTCTATCGTCTGGAGACCCTTAACATCGGCGTTCACGCGCCCGCCATGCGTGCCCTTCAGCATGCCAATTACACCTTTGCCAAGAGGATCAGTCACTCAGCCGACAGCCAGGATCAGCGCCACCGCATGGTCCCGGGTTCGCGCCCGTTGTTAACCCTGGCCGACACCCGCGACCCCGATTACATCACGCCCATGTTGCTGAAGGAAAATCCGCGTGCCCTCGAGGTCTACGAGCGTGCTATGCGCGATGCCTGGGACGCCAAGAGCGAGCTACTCGATCGCGGCGTTCCTCCCGAAATCGCCCTCTATCTTCTGCCAAATGCCAAATCCGTTCGCCTGGTCGAAACCGGCTCGCTTCTCCATCTCCTTCACAAATGGACGATGCGCACCTGTTTCAACGCCCAGGAAGAAATCTACAACGCCTCGATGGACGAGATTGCTCAACTTCGCGAAGTCCACCCGCAACTCGCCCGTTACATCGGCCCGCCATGTCATCTGCGCGCCGGAATCACCACGCCCATCTGCACGGAAGGCTCTCACTTTTGCGGCGTGAAAGTCTGGCTCGACTTCCCGAATATTCAGCGACGCATCTGAAACCGCAACCGCTGAGACTTACGTCTTATAGGCAAGAAAGGAATCGCCATGGCGCTTACCCGGCTCCGTTGGACTTCCTGTGTTCTGGCCGCGTTGGTCGCGATACCATCCCAATCCTTTGCGTTCGACACCCCGCTGTCGGACACTGCCATCCGTGAGGCATATTTCATGGGCCAGCGCCATGACGAGGCAATGGGCAAATTCCTCGACAAGTATGTCAAGCATCTTTCAGCCCCGAAATCCGGCCCTTATATCTCTTCCGTCGCGATTTTTACTCCTTATGCGCAAGTGGTTCTCGAAACCAACCAACGTATCGGCAACTACAGCGCACAGCAGGCGCAGGCCGACCATCGCAACCGCAAAGAAACGATCCTCTGCATCGTCGAAGTCCAGTTGACCGAAACCTATCCTGCGTTTATCCCGGATCCCGCGCGCGCCAGTTCCAGTTCGCCAATTAGTTTCGTGGCCCGCCCGTACGATTTCTGGACGGATTTGCAGTTTCATTTTCTGGATGGCGACAATGAACTTCGGCCGTTTACCTCTTCCGGCCATCCGAACTATCTATGCGGCGACAATGGCGGATGCACTCTGACCGGCGCGACCCTTCAGTTCGAGTTTTACGCCGGTTCATTCCCCACCAACGAAGTCAGCGTCCAGATTGATCCGCCGGAGGGCGACCAGCTTGTGCTCGATTTCGATCTCGCTTCCGTCCGCTAACTTCGCTGGCTAACTGTTCCAGTGCAGCGTCACCGGGCCATCCATCGGGTGGGCCATCGGCGCGCCAGTGCGCCGCGATTCCAGCAAGTTCTGCTTCAGAGCGAAATACCACTTGGCCGGCCGGTCCGCGTCGTCGATCAACATCAACCGCGGATTGTGCTTCAGTCCCTCCGCCTGCTGAATCATCGTCTGCTGGTCTTGCCGCAAAAAGATCTTGGCGAACATGCGAAATACGGAAATCGGCAAAGGCAAATTCCACGCCGCCACGAAATCGATTCGGCAGCAATCGCGGCGCACCGGTGTGACCGTCGCCCGGCTCGAAAACCAGAATTTCCCGCTGCGAATCTCCTCGAATCGCATGTTCGGCAACACGAAATCAATCGTTGTCGTCACTGGCTCGCCCGTCGTTTTCTTCAGCCACTGGTATGGCAAACTGTTCGTGGATGGAGAGTGTTTGCTCATCCGGAAGCCAAACGGGATCGGTTCAAATGCCTTGGATTTCTCGTGAATGCTCTTCTTGCTGCGCCAGAACCAGGACTGGTGCACGAAGGGTCCATGCGCCGGGTCCATCAACCCGATAATTCCGTGATCGATGTGCGACGGCAGTTCGCATTCCAGGCGCGTAATCTTGAATTTGTCGCTGAATTTCGGTAGTTCCGGCGCCGCAGGCACGGCCTCAGCAGTCTTTCCGCCCGGCGCGTTCATGAACACCCAGACGTACCCGTCGCGCTCTTCACACGGAAAATGCCCGGCGCTGATTCGATCCACCTTTAGCTTGTCGTGACTCGTCAGGGAAGGAATCAGCTCGCATTTCCCGCTGCAGGCGTCGAATTCCCACCCGTGATAGCTGCACTGCACATTCTTGCCGTCAAAATGCCCATAGGACAGGGGAATCCCACGATGTGGGCAGGAATCTCGCAGCGCGAACGACTTGCCTTCGGTCGTGCGGCCCAACACCAGTGGCACTTCCAGCAGCATCGCTGTAGCCAGTTCGCGCCCGCGGACTTGCGCGCTGCGCAGCGCCGGATACCAGAAATCCCACAGAAAACCCGCGTCCAGTCGCGCGTCCGCCTGTCCCGATACTCCTCCGGTTTGCTCCATTGCGGTTTGGGCCGTCTCGCTCATTCTGTTTCTTGCTCCGCAGGTCCTTCCCGAATCGTAGTACAGGGCCAAGGCCCCCGCAAACATTGAGACCATGCCTGCTTTCGGTGGTTATCACTTAACAGCTTGGTTACTCGTTAAGTACATTACGCGGCACAAAACTGGTCGCTTCGTCCAGAATCTTCGCGATCATGTGGTTCTTGCAATGAATTTCAAGTCTTTAACGGCGTGGTTTTCAATCGATGCGGCCGACCGGGAAGGATCCAATCTCAGGCTGGCCGGGATTTTTCTTTTCCTCTGGCTTCTCGGCGGCTTGTGCGTGCTTCTCCTCTGCGCTCTGAGATTACTCATTCTCGATTGGAATCGGTCAGGGCTCACCGACGCTCTCTCTTTGTTTTGCCACGAGACGATGTTGGCGCTCGCCTTTGGTGCAATTGGCGGCTTGATTGGCTTCTTGTTCGGAATTCCCAGAGGGCTGGTGCAGAAAAGGAACGCGGCAAACAAGGGCGATAGCCACGGTCCGGCGAATTCGCAGGATCAAGCGGCCGTTGAAAACGGCGATAACACCCAACTTGGAACAGGTTTCCGACTGGTTAACGAAAATTATCCTGGGCGCGGGATTGACTCAGCTAGTTCGTTTGCCATATCAACTCGGCCGGCTCGGCGAATATTTCAAGCCCGAGTTTGAGAATAGTTCTGTCCTGCCCGTCTTAATCGTATTAAGTTCTTTTATCTTCGGATTTTTCGCAGGCTATGTTCTGACTCAGCTATTTCTGGCCACCGCGTTAAAGGCTGCGGCAGACGCGCGAAATAAAATCGTGCTGGCCCTCACCACCGAAGGAGCTGGAACCGCCACGCTTGTCGCAGGCGTGAAAGCGATCCGCTCAGACACTCCCAAGGAAATCAAACGCGCGCTCTACGAGAGGCTGATTTACAACTCCCTGTATGACGACCCTCCGGGTGGTTTCTCAAAGGCAATTGAGTACGCCGAACAATACATTCGTGAGGAGCCTGAGAACGCCAGTGCCCGCATCTGGGCCTATCTCGCCGCCGCGCTGGGGCAAAAATATAAGTGGGAAACGATCAAGGGAAACAGACAGGAAATCCTCGCAGAAACGCGCAACCGCGCCCTGGAAGCTTGCCGACGTGCGATTCAGCTAGAGCCGCAGCTCAAAAGCCTGCTGCGCATGTTGTGGGACCCCAACGACCCAACAAAGTTCCAAAGCGAGGAAGACGATCTCGAACCCTTCTATAACGATTCCGACTTCTGCGCATTGTTCGAGGGGAGCTAGGGCATTTGAATTGCCCCAAGACTCCGCGTATTCTGTAAGAGGTTCAAGTCAATGCAGCACGTTCCTTTCTATTAGCCTTCCTATCCTGCTCCCGACCGGGGGCGCGTTGGTGCATTCGATTCAATTATTTATGACTGATCGAGCCGAAGGCTCGCAAAGCGAGGAATCTCATGGCTGTACTCACACTGACGGAAAAGTTGGATCAACTCGATGCTCGCTACCAAGAGATGACCCGCGACCTCTCCACGGCGGAAGTCATCTCGGACTCTTCGCGCTTCCAAAAGCTCGCGAAGCAGCACGCTGACCTGGAAGTCATCGTCAATAAGCACCGCGAATACAAGCAAATCGAAAAGGACCTGTCCGGCGCGCACCAGATGGTTGTCGAATCCGAAGACGCCGAAATGCGCCACATGGCCCAGGAGGAAGAAAAGCAGCTCACCGAACGCAAGACTGCGGTCGAGCATGAGCTGAAGCTGCTGCTGCTCCCCAAAGATCCCAATGACGACAAGAACATCCTTCTCGAAATTCGCGCCGGAACTGGCGGCGACGAGGCCGCCATCTTTGCCGGCGACTTGTTCCGCATGTACTCCCGTTATGCCGAATCGCAGCGCTGGAAAGTTGAAGTGCTGGAAAGCTCACCATCTTCAATGGGTGGCGTGAAAGAAATCGTCGCTGCGATCCAAGGCAATAAGGTGTATTCGAAGCTAAAATACGAAAGCGGCGTCCACCGCGTGCAGCGCGTGCCGGCCACCGAAACGCAGGGACGCATCCACACTTCCGCCGCGACCGTGGCCGTTCTGCCCGAAGCCGACGAAATCGATATCAAGATTGAAGCGAAGGACCTGCGCATTGATACCTTCTGCTCTTCCGGTCCCGGTGGCCAGTCCGTCAACACCACTTATTCCGCCGTCCGCATTACGCACTTGCCAACCGGCCTCGTCGTTTCGCAGCAGGACGAAAAGTCCCAGATCAAGAATCGCGCCAAGGCCATGCGCGTGTTGCGCTCCCGCCTTTACGAGATGGAACTGGAAAAGCAGCAAGCGGCTATCACCGCAGAACGCCGCGGCCAGATTAAAAGCGGCGATCGCTCCGAGAAAATCCGCACCTACAACTACCCGCAGAATCGCGTCACCGACCATCGCATCGGCCTCACCATCCACCAACTCACGGAGGTGATGGACGGCAAGCTGGCTCCGCTCGTCGATGGCCTGGTTACCCACTACGAAGCCGAACGGCTCAAGCAGGAACTCGCGGAAGCATAATGGCTGAGGTTTCCGCCGATCGTTCGCTGAGGGCCTTGCTCAAGCAAGGCATCGGACTTCTGCGGGACGCCAACGTTTCTTCCTACACTCTCGCGGCGGAATTACTGCTGCTTCACGTCGTAGGCTGCGATCGCACTTGGATTTATTCGCATCCCGAAGCCGAGGTCTCCGAATCCGACGCGGCAGCCTACCTGCAACTTATTGCTCGCCGCACGAAGGGCGAGCCTACGCAGCATCTCACGGGCAAACAGGAGTTCTGGGGCCTGGAGTTTTCCGTCTCGCCCGATGTGCTCATTCCCAGGCCCGAAACCGAGCACCTGATCGAAGTGGCTCTCGATCGTCTCGCCGTCCGCGAAATTCGTGCGGGGCGTCCGCCGCGTCTGACGGGCGAGAATATCACTATCGCGGATATTGGAACCGGCTCCGGCTGCATCGCCATCACCTTGGCGAAAGAGCTGCCTGGAGCAACGATCTATGCAGCTGACATTTCCCCTGCTGCATTGAGAATTGCACGCCAAAACGCGGAACGCCTGGGCTTCGCCGAGCGGATTCATTTTGTGGAATCAAATTTGTTCTCCGGATTTTTGTCACTCCCCGCGCGCCACTCGCCATTCTCTTTCGACCTCATCGTTAGCAATCCGCCCTATGTCAGCCGCAGGGATGCAAGTTCCCTTTCCATCGAGGTCCGCGGGCACGAACCGGAATTAGCTCTTTACGGAGGGGAAGAAGGCTACGAGTTCTACGCCGAACTGATTTCCCTGGCGGCCAAGCATCTAAATCCTACCGGCCTGCTGGTTCTCGAACTGGGTTACGACAGTTTGTCAACCGTCCAGCCGCTTCTCGATCCTGGCAAGTGGACGAACATCGGCGTCACCAACGACCTCGCCGGTATTCCGAGGGTCCTCTCGGCTGAACGATTGCCTTAACCATGGCTATCAATTCAGCTTCTGCGCTCGCGCCATCTCCCGGATTCGATTCAGATAGTTCACGTAAATAGGAATCGGAATGTCCGGCGAATCCCCATCATTCAGGAAATGTTCCAGACGGATTTCTTCTGGAATTCCAGCGATGACTTCGCGGAAGCGCGGAATGCGCAGGTATTTCACTTTCCAAATTTCCAGCATTTGCCGGCGGAACTCCTCGCTGAGGAAGCCCATTTTTCTGCCGTCCAGATAAATGCCGTCGAAATGCGCAGCCTCCAGCCTTGCGCGCAATGATTCTCCCGGCGTCGACAGCACGTAAACCAGATGAAAAAGATCCGCTAGGTCGCCCCAGAGTACTTTCTCTTCCAGGGCCGTAAAGCGCGGCGGCATGGAACCTCGTTCCTGGATTTTTCGGACGTGGTCCTCCGCCTGCAACCCGTGACTGCTCAGTTGCTCACGAAACCACCTCAACCGTGCGCGCGTCAGATTGAAACGCAAAAACTCAATCGCATACGCATTCGGCGGGTACAATTTCGGGTCTTCATCCAGCCGTTTTAGCCACGCACTCCAGTCCTGCTTGCCGAATTCGTCCAGAAGAGCATCGAGGTCCCGGATCGTAGTCTCTGGGTGGTATTTCACCGCCTGCCAGAAATGTTCCGTCGAGTTGTAAACGGCACCATGTAGCTCGATTCCCTCTTCAATCGGGTACCAGTTTGAAAGCACACGTCCCGCAATCGATGGCGAGGCGCTCCAACAGTTCAACGAATGCTTCCATTTCGCCTGAACCGCCAAGAACGCGCCCTCATACCCGGCCGGCACTGGCTCTTTCACTTCTGCAATTATTGCTTTCAGTTCTTCCGCCGTGTGCGTCACCAGCGCTTCGAGTGGGCGTTCATCGCTCATGGAAACCACGCGACTCTCAACCGCCTCTCGAACCAAGCTCAAGCCCAATTGCCGCTCGTCTTCTTCGCTGATCCTCCCGTGCCAGCGGCGCTTCTGCGCTTCGATGTATTGGAACGCATCTTTCAAGGACTTGAATTCAACGTACCCGTGAATCGCGAACATCACCGGCTCACCATTCTTTTCGATCACCGTCGACGGCGTCACAACGCTGCCCAATGGCAACGGCTCCGCCTTCGTTCGCAAGGGCACCGCCAACATAACGAGCAGCAAGATCCTAACGGCGGTCTGTCGGTTCATGTCTCCCTCGGTGATTGCCGGTTTCAAAGCGAAGTCGTAGGCTTATGCCATGCCGGATTTTGCCAGATTCCGCGCGAAACCGGATGTAGCGGAAGACCACCCCTTACCGCTGCATTCTTCCATCCTGCACGTCGACATGGACGCGTTCTTCGTTTCCGTCGAACTCCTCGAACGCCCAGAACTGCGCGGCAAGCCGGTCGTGGTCGGCGGTCGCCCCGATCAGCGTGGAGTAGTCTCGGCCGCCAGCTACGAAGCCCGCAAATACGGAATCCACTCCGCTATGCCGCTGCGCACCGCGGGGAAGCTCTGCCCTCATGCCATCTTCCTCGATGGCCATCACGAAAAATACTCCGAATGGAGCGATCGCGTCGCTAAAATCCTGGCGAAGTTCTCTCCGATCGTCGAGATGGTCTCCATAGATGAAGCCTATCTCGATCTGGCCGGCACGGAACGCCTCTGCGGTCCGCCTCTCGCCGCCGCTGACAAACTGCTTCGCACCATCACGAAGCAAACGGGACTTCCCTGCTCCGCCGGGCTCGCCTCGACTCGCCTCGTAGCGAAAGTCGCCTCCGATCAAGGCAAGCCACGGGGCCTCGTTTGGGTTCCTCCTGGCATGGAGGCGCGCTTTCTCGCGCCTCTGCCCATCCGGAAGATTCCCGGCATTGGAGAAGTCACCGAGCGAGCTCTCCGCGCCCTGAGTATCGAAACTGTGGAACAGTTGGCCAATCACTCCCAAGAGAACCTCGAAAAGATCTTCGGTCAGTGGGGCACCGCGCTCTACCGCAAAGCGCGCGGCGGCGACGCCTACGAATTCCTGATCGATGCCGAACCCAAATCCATTTCACACAATCACACCTTCGGCGAAGACACCGCCGACAAAGCGGAAATGGAATCCATGCTGAGCCACCTGTCGCAGAAAGCTTGCAAACGGCTCCGGGAAGCCGGCTTATACGCGCGCACACTGACCCTGACGATCCGCTACGCAGGCTTCCAGACTTACACGCGCTCGAAAACTGTAACGGAGCCCGTTCATCTGGACGTCGACATCCATGGCATTTTCCTCGAACTTTTCCGCGCCCACCGCGATCCCAAACGAAAGGTTCGTCTCCTCGGTACCGCCCTGTCCCAATTCACCCACGGAACCGGTCAACTCGACCTGCTGGACGCGGATCGCCAAGACAAGCTCGACAGGCTGACCAAGGCCGCCGACGGCCTGCGCGATAAATTCGGCTTCGGGTCGGTACAATTTGGTGGGTCTTTGCGCCGCGAAGATTCGTAATAGGTCACATATGCCAATCCGCGAGCGTGATAGCCTAGAGACGAACTATGAGTTCTTCCGCGCCATTTACTCCCAGAGTTGATCCAACCACTCCTCGACCGCCCGGCTTCTGGCAACGTGTCAGCGAAGGTCGCGCCATCGACGACCTGTGGTCCCAATTCGCCGCCGACGCGCGTTCCAGCTACGGCTTCTACGGTAAGGACATTGACTGGGATGAGGTACACAAGCTCCCCTGGTGGAAGCGCCCCTTCCGCGTAGCAGGCCAACTGTTCTGGGCCATGATGAACAAGCTGACTCCGGCTCGGCGCGTGATTCTCCTCATCGCCCTGGTCCTGCTCGTCCTTTCCGGGATGAGGGTCCAAACAGATCAATTTAATTCCGAGATCGACTTCAAATTCGTAGCTGCTCTTCTGTTCCTTCTACTACTCTCTCTGGAGCTCGCGGACAAGGTCGTCATGAAACGCGACCTCGAAATCGCCAGGGAGATTCAAACCTGGCTTGTCCCTTCGGCTCCGCCCCCGATTCCGAAAGCCGCTGTCGCGTTCTGGACCCGCCCGCAGAATTCCGTGGCTGGCGATTATTACGACGCGTTTTACCCGCAAAAGAGCGGCGACGAAGGAGGTAAGCTCACGCTGGTTATGGCGGACGTTGCGGGGAAGAGCGTCCCCGCTGCGCTGCTCATGGCCACCCTGCAGGCAAGCCTGCGCACATTGGTCACGGATGATCCGCCGCTCTCGCAGCTCGCCGAACGTTTGAACCGCTACGCCAGCGCCCACAGTTTGGGTGGGCAGCGTTTCACCACCGCCGTCATCGGCGAGTACGATCCATCCACCCGCGAGCTCACTTACGTCAATGCCGGCCACAATGCTCCCGTAATCCGCCATTCGAATGGTGGCACCGAGCGGCTCGAATCTTCGGCTTTGCCCTTTGGAATCTCCCCTGACGCGGTCTTCCCCTCCGCGTCGATCCAGTTGCAATCCGGCGACACCCTCGTGCTTTTTACCGACGGCGTCGTCGAAGCGTTCAACGCTTCCGGCGAGGAGTATTCGGATACCCGCTGGCTGAACACCATTCGCTCGCTGCCGAAACTCTCCGCGCAGGGCACACTTCAATACCTGATGAAGAGCGTCGAAGATTTCGTCGGCGCAACCCGGCAATCCGATGACATCACCTGCCTCGTCCTGCAGGTGGAGTAACGTTCACGTTCTCGTCCGCATCTGATTTTTCCTGCCGGCCACAAACGCTCTCAGGGGCATAATCAGCAAATGCAATCGCGCCAGTTGGCTAATTCGATTTGCGACGCCTTGCAACGGGCCGGCTTCCAGGCTTACTTGGTTGGTGGCTGTGTGCGCGATCTGCTGCTCGGCCGCGAGCCCGCCGATTACGACGTGACTACCGGCGCCAAGCCCGATCAGGTGCTGCTACTTTTCCGTGACAGCGTCGCCGTCGGCGCGCAGTTTGGCGTCGTTCTCGTCAAGGGGCATGGAACCACCGTGGAAGTCGCTACCTTCCGCGAAGACCTGGGCTACTCCGACGGCCGCCATCCAGATCAGGTTCGCTACGCGTCAAGACCCGAGGAGGATGTCTCCCGCCGCGATTTCACCATCAACGGCTTGCTCATGCGGCACGATTCCGGCGAGGTCCTCGATTTCGTCGGCGGCCAAGCCGATCTCCAGGCTCGTCTGATTCGCGCTATTGGTGAGCCGGAGCGCCGTTTCCGCGAAGACAAGCTGCGCATGCTTCGCGCGGTTCGCTTTGCCGCTCGCTTTGGCTACGCAATCGAGCCCAAAACCTTGGCCGCAATTCAGGCTCGCGCCGCCGAGATTCATGTCGTTTCCGCCGAGCGGATTCAGGAGGAACTGAGCAAGATGCTCACCGAGGGTGCCGCGCGCCGCGCCTTCGAACTGCTCGACGAATCTGGCCTTCTCCCATATGTTCTGCCGGAGATCTCCTCGATGAAAGGCGTCCCACAGCCGCCGGAATTTCATCCCGAAGGGGACGTCTGGATCCACACGCTTCTCATGCTCGAAGAACTGCCGCCAGGCTCGTCTCGAACGCTGGCTTGGGGCGTCCTCCTGCACGACGTTGGGAAGCCTCCGACCTTTCGACCAGCATCGGAAACCGGCGATCGCATCCGTTTCGATTCTCACGTCGAGGTCGGTGTTCGCATGGCTGGCGAAATTTGCGGACGCCTGAAATTCTCAAACGATGATGCCGGCCAGATCCAGGCGCTCGTCGCGAATCACATGAAATTCAAAGACGTGGCCCAGATGCGTAAATCGACCCTGAAGCGGTTCGTGCGACTGCCCAGATTCGCTGAGCACCTCGAACTGCACCGTCTCGACTGCGGCGCCAGCCATGGCCGCGTCGACGCCTACAACCTTGTACGGGATTTCCTGGCCACCACCCCTCTGGAGCAGGTCCGGCCTGCAAGGTTATTGACAGGCGACGATCTAAATGAGATGGGATATGCTCCAGGCCCGGGTTATCAGAAAATCTTGGCTTCACTGGAGGACGCCCAACTGGAGGGCACCGTCGCTTCTCGGGAGCAAGCCATGGCCTTCGTGCGGCACCACTATCCTCAAAGCAGGCTTAGCCGATAAAAGGATTGTGGGGAGACCCATGCCGAGTGTAAGGCTATTCTTTTTAGTACCTTGTCGACGCCATTGCCTTCCAGACAGCTCGGGAGTATACTTGAGTGCGATTGACTAATACTTATTGCTGCTGTTAGATGCATATCCACGCACCCTTTCTGCTCACCCTGCATCTAACTGTTTCAAGGCGCCCCCCCTCGCCCAACCTTTGAGGAGAGTTTATGGCTGAGAAAAAACACAATTTGCCAGAAACGCTGCCGATCTTGCCGGTTCGGGACACCGTTTTGTTCCCCGGCGCGGTTCTTCCGCTGACAGTCGGCCGTGAAAGTTCCCTGGCCCTCGTCAATTCGTTGACGGGTGAAGAAAAACTGCTGGGCGTTGCTGCCCAGTTGGATCCCCGTGTGGAGGATCCTGCCGCTGCCGACCTGCACAAGGTTGGCACGCTGGCTAAGGTTCACAAGACCGTCAAAATGCCGAACGGCAATGTGGTGGTCTTCCTGGAAGGCCTGCAGCGCATTCGCATCGTCGAGCTGCTCGGTCTGCGCCCGTTCCTTCGCGCTGCTGTCGCAGCCGAACCCGACATCACGGGAGACGAAGATAACGAACTGGAAGCGCTGGAACGCAATGCCCAGGATTTGTTCCGCGACGTGGTGAGCCACTCGCCACAACTATCGGACGACCTCCAGAATGTAGCGATGAACATTGACGATCCTTCGCGTTTGTCGGACTTCATTGCCGGTACTTTGCCTAGCCTTTCTACCCTGCTCCGGCAGGAGTTGCTCGAAACCTCGAATGTACGCAAGCGTCTCGAAATCCTGATTCGCGAACTGTCCAAGGAATTGGAAGTTCTGGAACTCCGCAGCAAAATCAATGAGCAGGTACAGGAGCAGGTGAGCCAGAATCAGCGCGAATACCTGCTTCGCGAACAGATGAAAGCCATCCAGAAGGAACTGGGTGAGGTCGACGACGCGCAGGCCGAAATCGAAGAGTTGCGCAAGAAAGTCGAAGACTCCGGCATGCCTGCGGAAGCCAAGAAGGAGTGCGACCGCGAACTCAAGCGCCTCGCCAAGATGACTCCGGCCTCCGCCGAGTACATGGTCTCGCGCACCTATCTCGAATGGATGACCTCTCTGCCCTGGGCGAAATCGTCTGGCAGCACCGAGATCGACATTCCCAAGGCCCACGAGATTCTCGACGAAGACCACTACGACTTGCAGAAGGTCAAGGAGCGCATCCTCGACTACCTGGCGGTCAAGAAACTCCAGCCGGGTATGAAGGGTCCAATCCTCTGCTTCGTTGGGCCTCCAGGCGTGGGTAAGACTTCGCTTGGCAAGTCCATCGCCCGCGCTTTGGACCGCAAGTTCGTGCGCATCGCCCTCGGCGGCATGCACGACGAGGCGGAAATCCGCGGACACCGCCGCACCTACATTGGCGCGCTGCCTGGCCAGATTATTCAGGGCTTGAAGCGCGCGGAAACCAACGACCCGGTCATGATGCTCGACGAAGTCGACAAGCTTGGCCGCGACTTCCGTGGCGATCCGTCATCGGCGCTGATGGAAGTGCTCGACCCGGAGCAGAACTCGACCTTCCGCGATCACTATCTGGATGTGCCCTTTGATCTTTCCAAGGTCACCTTCATCGCCACTGCCAACTGGATGGACCCCATTCCGGAGCCGCTGCGCGACCGCATGGAAATTATCGAGCTTCCCGGCTATACCGGCGAAGAGAAGATCCACATCGCCCGCAAGTACCTGATCCCGAAGCAGGCAGCCGAGCATGGGATCAAGGTTGGCGAGCAACTGGAATTCACCGAAGCCGGGCTGCAAGAGATCATCCATAGCTACACGCGGGAAGCCGGCGTGCGTAACCTGGAGCGCGAGATTGCGACCCTCGTCCGCAAGCAGGCTCGCCGCATGGCGGAAGGCAAGACCGACAAGATGACCGTCACTCCGGAAGTCGTTCGCGAATTCCTGGGCGTGCCGAAGTTCCGCACGGAGAAGGAAGTCGAGGAGCGCGTCAAGAAGCCGGGCGTGGCCGTTGGCCTCGTCTGGACGCCTGTGGGCGGCGACATCGTCTTCATCGAAGCTAGCCGCATGCGTGGTGGCAAGCAGTTCACCATGACCGGCCATCTCGGCGAAGTTATGCAGGAATCGATGACCGCGGCTCTCACGTGGACCCGCTCGAACGCCGAGCGTTATGGCATCGATCCGGACTTCTTCCGCAAGCAGGACATCCACATCCACGTGCCTTCGGGCGCTGTGCCTAAGGATGGCCCCTCAGCGGGCGCGGCGATGGTCACATCATTGGTCAGCTTGCTCACGAACCGGCCGGTGAAGAACCGCCTCGCGATGACCGGTGAAATGACGCTCTCCGGCGTGGTTCTGCCCATCGGGGGCGTGAAGGAGAAAGTGCTCGGCGCCAAGCGCGCGGGCATCACTCACGTGCTGCTGCCGGCCGACAACGAGCCCAACGCCGTGGCCGATCTTCCGCCGGAAATTCTCGGCGACTTGAAGATCACCTACGTTCGCACGCTCGACGAGGTTCTTGAGCATGCGCTCGAAAAGGATCCCATCGCGCCCGTGGTTCCGGAGCCGGAACCGCAGCAGCCCGGTGTCGGCGATTCGCCCCGCGCGGTCCATTGATCCTCGATCAAATCCCTGAACAGCAGGCCCGGCCTGAAAACCGGGCCTTTGCTTTTGCTCCCCGGTTTTCCGTACGACGGTACAGCATTCGCGCACGCTCACTGCTGCTACTATTGGACTCGCCATGCCTGCGCCTGCTAAATCAAAGCGCTCTGCACCCGACCGGGCCTCACTCTTTGCGCAAAAACTCAGCGAGGAATTGCTTCGTGAGCGAATCGTACCGCGGTTCGTCGATTCCTATGTCGTCGAGCATGGACGCTACGGGCTACAGGTCCACGCCGGGCTCTATCGCGACCTTCTTACGTTGATCCAACGGGAAGCCCTGCTCGCTGCTTCGGCGCACGCCCTGCAAATCCTCGGCAACGGTACGATCACCGATGACATGCGCAAGCTCCCATCCATGACCCGCAAAGAGGCCACGGCTTTTCGCCAGAAGTTCCTCGCCGCTTTGGCTCGTTTGCAGCAATGGAATGCAGGCGGCGCCCTCGAATTTCAATCCGACTTGCAAATGTACGAGGCGATTCTGCTGAAAGCGGCGCAACAGAAACGTCGGCGAAAGCCTTTTGAAGCGGTAAATCATCCTTTTGTAGACCGTTGCGGGTTTTTGCTCGATTCGTCGTTTCTCGAGAATGCGCGCGTAGCCGCCAGTCGCGCGCTCACCGACCTGGAGCGGTTGTCGGACAGGCTCGTCAAGGAAGTCTTCTTATCGGCGCCTCGCAAAGCATGAGTTGGATTATTCGAACAGATCTTTCTCAAAAATCCTTTGGCCCGCCAAGCAGACGTAGAACGCCCATACCGCCAGCACCAGGAAACTAGCCACGACACACAAGGCAATCGGCGCATACCACAACGAAAAGTTCAGAGTGTACGGCACGTTCAACAGCACGTTTGCCGTGAAAGTTGCCATGGCCAGCGCAATCAGACCGAACCGCACGACGGCGAACGCCGCAATCGCGTAGATAATCACCCATACCACCGTATCCACCGGTACGTTATGGCTTCCCAGGATTTTAGGAAACGTAAACAGCACTACGAAGAGCGCTGCCGCCACCCAGCGGTTCCGCACCAACACCCGCAGCAGCACCAGCACAAAGAAAAACATCAACACTCCATACACTGCTCCCACAACGTTGTTCAGCCACAAACCGATGCTCGGGCGAAGCCCGCTCAGCACTTCCGTCACCGGGAGAAGCGGCCGTTCGCCGACCCGAATGTCAAAAAGGTATCCAAGATAGAAAACAAAAACCCAAGCCAGGCCCAGCACCGAACCAAAGAGAACGTCTCTCGCCACAAGCGGGTCGCGGAAGTTCCCCGCCAGCAACCGCGACCACGACACAATCGTCTGCGGCCATTTGCTCCTGACGTACGGCTCTAAAGCCAGATACAGCATCCACAGAACTGCCCCGGCAAACAGCGCCGCGCTCAGCGCCATTACCAGCAACCCGAGCGCGTCGGATGAAAACGACAAGTGGGCTCGCACCACAAATCGCAGCATCACCACCAGTATCGCGGCAATCGCTAGCCTGGCCGCGCCGCGCCGGTCGCCCTTGCCCTTCGAATAATTTCGATAGGCAAGCCAGGCTCCACCTGCAAACAACAGCAGCGCAAAAGAGGTTCCAAAAATCCGGCTGATTCGCTCGGAGCTGGTTTCTGCTGGCGGCGGCATCCGCTCGGCATTCGTCCAAGCTCCCACCAGCTTGAAATAGACCGGCTTCCCTCGGTGCGCTCCAGCTTCGATGTGAAGTGGGCGCTCGCTTCCCGGCCACTTCCCGTCCCACGCTGCTCTTGCATCCGCAGACGCCAGCGAATTCCACGACGGCTCAACCGCATGAAAATCGTCGACGCTCAATCCTGCGGCTCTGAACAGTGGCGTCCAGTCCGCAATCGTTCCGCCACCTGAGCCGCTTTCTTTTTCCGAAGGGATCGCCTGGAAAAACAGCAGCCGCCCATCTGGGTCCGTCTCAACATTCACCATTTCCGAAAATGTCTGCGGCGGATCGTTCGCAGTCACGATCCCGGGGGTCAAATCGAAGTTCTGCGGTACCAGTGTCGCGGCACTCTGCCGGAACCAAAATCGCAGTAGTGGCGGCCGCTCGCCTAAGACCTTGCCCCAAGACGAGCCAGGCCGGTCTTTCTTCTCCAAGAAATCCAGATAGTCGAAATCGTACGAATACCCGAAAGCGTTGTCTCGCGGCGGCCGGTAGCCGAGGCTGGTTACCATTTCTCCCGCCTTGTGAGCCAGAATTTCCGGCGAGTAAGGCAACGCCATTTTTTCCAGCCCGTTCTCTCGAATCGCAATAACCGCGGATCCCAGCATCAGGGCAATCACCGCAACAAGGCACGCTACCGCAATCCTCGGCCGCGTTCCTTCGCCGCTGCCAGCCGCAGCCACCATTTCCGGCGATGGCGTTTCTCCGGCTGCCAGCGCGGCTGCGAGCGGATCTCCGCCGGGAAGCGCCGCGGCCACTTGCAGCGCCGACGACGGCCGCTTCGCGGGGTCCGGGTCGAGGCAACGGACAATCGCTCGTTCAATTACAGGATCGAGGTCTTTGACAATCGTAGATGGCGTAGTGATGCTGCCCGACTCCCGGAACTTGACCAGTTCCGCCAGCGTGCCACCTTCGAAAGCGCGTTTGCCCGTCACGATTTCATACATCACCAGGCCCAGCGAATAGATGTCGCTCTTTGTGGTTACTTCTTTCCCGCTCAACTGCTCCGGCGCCATATACGCAGGCGTTCCCGCACGTGCCTCTGCCCCTTCAATCGAAGCAGCCACACTGGCCAGGCCGAAATCTGTGATTCTCGCTTTTCCCGCCCCGTCCAGCATCACGTTCGACGGCTTCAGATCCCGATGAATCACGCCACGTTCGTGCGCCGCGGCAAGGCCTGCGCAAATCTGGCGCGACACTTCGGCAGCTTTGTCTTGCGGCAGCCTTCCAATTCGCCGCACCAGAGACGACAGGTCCTCACCGTCGACGTACTCCATCGTCAGAAACGGAATTCCGTCCGCGTCCCCAATGTCAAACACGCGGCACACGTTCGGATGCGAGACCTGTCTCGCCACCCGCACTTCCGAATGGAATCTCGCCAGCGCGGCCGGATCCTGTGACAATTTCTCTGGCAGAAACTTGATCGCCAGAACCTGGCTCAGCTTGAGGTCTTCCGCTCGGTAGACCTCCCCCATTCCCCCGCGCCCCAGCAGCGCGACGATTCGATAGCGATCCGCGACCATCGCCCCGGGCACGAAGCGTCCACCGCCGATTGGGTCGGAAGAAGTCAGGACAGGATTGCTGGAAGCTCCTGACCGGGCGCGTACCGCCGAAGGAGTGGTCGGCCTTCCGCTCGCGCGCGGCGTGACGGGTGCATCCGGGGCTAACGTCTCCAGATTGGAGTCATCGATCCCGACGTCTCCCATCACCGTTGCATTGGGATCGGCGCCCACCGCCGTGCCGCATTTCGCGCAAAAACGGGCTTTCTCAGAGACAGCGCTGCCACAAGAGGTGCAGTACATGGAAACGCGATTCTACCATTCTGTTTCCGGGCGGATGAAAACGGATTCGTGTTTTAGCTGATGCGCTCCACTTGCACCGCTGTGCCGTAGGCCAGCACCTCCGTCACGCCTTGCATCACTTCGTTCGCGTCATACCGCATAGCGATAATTCCATTCGCTCCGTGCTGCGCCGCGTGTTGCAACAACAATTCATACGCTTCTTCCCGCGCCTTCTCACACAACTCGGTCAGCACCGTAATATTCCCGCCGACGATCGTCTGTATTCCGGCCGCCAGATTACCCAGCACGCTTCTCGACCGCACCGTAATGCCCCGCACAATCCCAAAATTCTTCACCACCCGGTACCCCGGCAGATCGTTCCCGGACGTTACCATTGAGCTATCTACTCTTCCCGTCATTTTTGCGCTCCTTTCGGCGCAGCAGATGTTTACCGCTGCGATTCTACCTCGACACAACCCGATTCCGTTGGCCCCCGTCTCTGCTATTCTCGCTTTACATGGAAACCCTTTTTGACGTTCTGGCGATCGGCCAGATCGCCGCGGGCCTGTTCCTGCTCTGGCAGGGAATCCAGTGGTTGACCTATGTCCAAAAGCGCCTGAAAACCGATCCCGGCTTTTATGCGCCACGCACCGCCGTCATTTGCCCGTGCCGCGGCATGGAGCCGGGACTCGAACGCAATCTCGTTTCCCTCTGCGAATTCAATCACCAGAACTACGAAGTTTTCTTTGTGTTGGCCTCCGAATCTGACCCTGCCTACAGTACCGTCAAGCGCGTCGCTGCCTCATCCCGGGTTAAAGCCACTGTGGTCATCGCCGGGCAAGCGCAAAATTGCAGCGAAAAGGTGAATAACCTCCGAGTGGCCATCGAGCAGCTTCCGCCGGAGTTTGAAGTTCTCGTCTTCGCCGATTCCGATGGCCGCCCGGGCAAGTCCTGGCTGCATCACCTCGTCGCCCCACTTGCGGATTCCCGTATTGGCGCCACCACTACCATGCGTTGGTTCATCCCCAACGATAATTCGCTGTCCACGGCATTGCTGGCGGCTTGGAATGCCGCGGTCGTCACCATGCTCGGATCGCATAACAAGAATTTCTGCTGGGGCGGCGGCACCGCGGTTCGCCGCGGCGTCTTCGAGCAGATGGAAATGCTCGAGACCTGGCAGCACGCTTTCAGCGATGATTATTCCCTGACCACCGCGATTGAGCGCACCGGCCGCCAAATCATCTTCCTGCCGGAATGCCTAGTTCCGTCTTTCGCGCAGACCGATTTCGAGGGACTGTTCGAATTCACGACCCGTCAGGTCCGCATCACACGCGTCTACCGCCCGCAAACCTGGGCCATCGCTTTCGCAACTCACTTTCTCTACTGCGTCACTCTCGTATTCGGAACCCTTCTCTGGTTGCAATTGACCATCGCTTCGCGGCCCGCGTTTCAGGTCACTACCTTGCTCGCACTTCCTGTTCTGCTCGCGGCCATTCGCGGGGCGCTCCGCGTCATTGGCGCCACCGAGGCTCTTCCCGCTTTCCGCTCCCAGATCATGGGGCAATCCTGGATCTATATTCTCCTCGCGGTCGTCGTTCCGTTTTTGTACTTGGCGAACTTCGCCGCCTCTTCGATTGGCAGGCAAATCCGCTGGCGCGGCATCAACTATGAACTGATTTCCACAGAGCAGACGCGCGTCCTCAACCGCTGATCCTTCACGCTCGTTGTTGAGTTTTTCCACAGTCGCAAAAGGAGAAAAAAATTCGAGGGGCAGGCAATTTCTACTCGCTACCCTCAGACAGAAGTGTGCAAAAAACTTCCTAACTTATTGAAAAATCATAGCCCCTAATTACTTCCAGTAAGGCCTTCTGGGTGCTAAACCGTATCTCGGTCAGGTGTAGCTTTTGCAAGCAAGCGGTCGGGACTCCTTCTCGAACCCCGGGGTAGTACACAGTTAGTCTGGTTCTTTCAGGGTGCCACCTGGGTTCTGTGCCCTATCGCTTGTCGGTAAGTCCGGCCAGCCTCCTTGCGAGGTTTTGTAACACCAATTTAAAAAGGCCGTCTCGTTCCCACCACGAGGCACCAACGGAGGAGTGCACGTGAAGTTAATCCGCAGAAACGTAGCGACGCAGTCCATGCCCCAGCCTAAATCCTCTGTCGCGCACAGCGTCTACCTGTTTTATGAGAAGACTACGGGGACGGCGCATTTCCATGTCGAAGCTGGGCCAGACGGGGAACTCCCCGTGGACCACGCCGCTGGTTTGCTCGCCATGCATTGCATGGTGCGCGGCCAGTCCCCCACCGATTACCTCATTATGGTTCCCGCTGCTCCCGAGAACCTCCACGATCTAACTCTCAAAGCTCAGCAACTGCTCGAGGCTGGGCACAGCGTCAAAACCAGTGTGAAGTTGACCCGCCGCGAGGAGGAAGTGCTCGACGGTATTCTCCGCAGTTTGGCGAACAAGGAGATCGCTTCGGAACTCAATCTCTCCGAGCGCACTGTGAAGTTTCACGTCTCTTCGCTGCTCTCCAAATTCAAGGTTCGCAGCCGCATGGAACTGATGCGCGAAGCTTCGCAGCAGGCCATGAAGCCGCTTCCTTCGGCGATCGGCAATACGGCTCCGCAGTTTCCTTCGTTCGCACAAGACGCGATGCGCGGGAAGGTGCTTCCACTCGCTCGGCCTCGCATGATGGCTTAAGAGATTCGGCACCCAAATTAAAACGCCCGGCTGGGACCATTTTCCCGCCGGGCGTTTTGTTTTTTCCTAGCTCGCTTCTTAGCTGCGCGCCGCTGCGTATAGCTCCGCCGCTTTGTCCCAGTTCACCACGTGCCACCACGCATCCACGTAATCCGGCCGGCGGTTCTGATATTTCAAGTAATACGCGTGCTCCCACACGTCGAGCCCCAGCACGGCCTTTCCCCCGGCGAGGTACTGCGTGTCCTGATTCGCTGTCGAATCGATGGCCAGCTTGCCATCCTTCACCAGCAGCCAGGCCCAGCCTGAGCCGAAGCGCCCGGTCGCGGCGGCCTTGAACTTCTCTTGGAACCCGGCGAAGGACCCAAACGTCGTGTTGATCCCCGCCAGAAGATCACCCTTGGGCTCGCCTCCCCCGCCCTTCTTCATGAGCTGCCAGAACAGCGAGTGGTTCCAGTGCCCGCCACCGTTGTTGCGCACAGCTGTGCGGATGTTTTCCGGGATCGCGTCGAGATTCTTCATCAGATCATCGATCGATTTCGCCTGCAGGTCCGCATGTCCTTCCAGGGCTTTATTGAGGTTAGTCACGTAGGCGCCGTGGTGCTTGTCATGATGGATTTCCATCGTTTTGGCGTCGATATAGGGCTCCAGCGCGTCGAACGGGTACGACAAAGGGGGCACAGTAAATGCCACAGGTTTTTCCTCCAAGATGAGATTGGGATCTGAATCTAACCGGGCCGTGGCCTGGAGCACGCCCGGCATTGCAGCCCTTGCCCCGAGAACACTTGCACCAAAAATTCCACTGCTGACGAGAAATTTCCTGCGATCCAAATGGGTCTCCTCAGTCAGGTGGGCGTATAGGGCTTGCGTGCGGAAGTATAGCGCCAGCAGCCAATCGGCTCAACTCGACCGCGTTTCCCTTACGGTCCACCACGGGATTGGGCCGGTTTTCTTTGGATGCAGGAAAGCGCCCATTCGGCAGATACCGCGATGCCCTGATCTTCCGCTTTGCACAACCGCGTCAGCAACGAAACCAGCTTCGCATAACTTTCGCTCCCTGCTCTGATCTGCGCGTTTCCCAGCGCAATGCACGCATTCCGAACCAGGCCCTTCCATTTCGTGCGCTTCATTGCGCTTCCGCGAAATCGTTCCCGGAATTCCCGCTCGTCCAGTGAAGCCAGCCATTCCAGCCGTGGCAGCAACAACGAATCATCCGGCGAGAATTGTCGTGGCTCAAATCTCGCCACGTTAGTCACCGGCGCGGCTCGATTGTATGGGCAAACATCCTGACAAATATCGCAACCATACACGTGCCAGCCAATGCGTTCGCGATACTCCTCCGGGACCGCGCCGCGCAGTTCGATGGTCAGGTACGAGATGCAGCGCCGCGCATCCAGTACATACGGTTCCACCAGCGCTTCCGTAGGGCACGCATCCAGGCATTGCCGGCAGTTCCCGCAAAGATCGGCGGGCGGCAGTTCCGACTCGCCAAGCGACGGAACCAGTTCCAGCGAAGTCAGAATCACTCCAAGAAAGAGCCACGAGCCCAGTTCCGTGTTCAACAACAGCGTGTTCTTGCCAAGCCAGCCGAGCCCCGCATACTTCGCCGCGATTCGCTCCGCAACCGGCCCCGTATCCGCATAGGCTCGCGCCTGGAACAGTTCGGGAAATCGTTCGTGGAGCTTGGCCTCCAGCGCGTTGAGCTTCTCCCACATCACCTCGTGGTAGTCGTCGCCCCACGCGTACCGCGAAATCCATCCGCGAGTCTCGTCGTTCGCATTTGCGGGACGAGCGGCGGCCTCCGTCGAATACGAGTGAGCGGTGTTGTAATTCAGCGCACAAACAATCACGCTGCGCGCGCTCGGCATCGGCGCGGCCGGATTCCGCCGCCGAGGATCCTCAAGGTACTTCATCTCCCCGGCATACCCCCGCCCCAGCCATTCCTGAAACTGCTCCAACTCCGGAAACCTCTCCGCCCGCACCACCCCGCACAGCTCGAACCCGATCGCCTTCGCGCGTTCCACAATCCATGCCGTGTCGCCAGCCGTCCCCATACCCTTGATTCTGCCGCATGTCCGTGGCGCACGTCACGAAGCCACGCTGTAACAACGATAGACATCAGCGATCAGACATCAGGAAACGTCCCGCCTGTCCCCAGTTTCTAAGCCTTTCATATTCGCTGTCGGTCATCTTGCAGAGCCTACGGTTCGCGTGCGCGGTTGGTCGGCAGGCATCGGACAGGGCCTCCGGGGGGACAGGTAGATAGTTTGCTACTCTGGCTGGAAAATCAACAAGTTAACGGAGAGCGCCCTGGAGCGCTCCAGAGCGCCGCAGATTTCGTAAGCTGCGCGACGTGAGGAAGTTAACTTAGAGCGCCGTCCGGCGCTCTACAGCGCCCGTTGCGGGGTGACGTGTCCAATCCCCCACCCGGCGTCGAAGACGCCGCTCCTTGTGCGCTTGGCGGCAGGCTGGCAGGCCCGCCATTTGCGGAGGAGCTTAAGAAATTGGTCCATGGATCCCGAGGGGTCCGCTATAGGTATGTTGACCGGGACAAGCCCCCCTTGGTCGCCCAACAGCAACCAAGTCTACTCGGTCGAGGGAGCCGACACCGTCATTTAATCAACCCTATTTTTTGTGGATCAAACCCTTGGCCCAACTTAAGTCGCGATTGTCTCCTGCAGAGTAAGTTAGTGTCAACCCCAAGACTTCGTCCGGCCACGGCTCGTCATAAGTATATCCCTCTAGTGTGGAGATCGCCCCATCGTCCACGTAGAGAAGGAAACCGAGCCCACGTTTGAGGTTATCGGCCTTTCCGTTCACGTCGCCGAGCTTAAACGTTGGACGGCCCGCGAGACGCGGAGCTCCAGGCGGAAGGGAGAATTTCGTGAAAAAACCCACTCCGGTCGCTTCGCGGGAGGACACCTCCGCATGGCTAGCCTGGTCGCGGAGGACGCCCAGCGCTTCGTCGTCACCTTGCAAGAGTTTTTGGAGCACCTGGTTCTCAAGGCTTGTTAGGTTACTCATTTGAATGCCGTACCGATATGAACGACGCCGTCTATGACGTTGCCGCGCACTGTGATCGATTCTCCCGCAACTTGCACCGTCTTCTCAAAAACGCCGGTGACTCCATCTTGCTTGACGACGGCTTCGGTCGCCTGCAGGAGAGCCTTGTAGGCTTCTTCTTGCGAGCCGAACTTGGCAATAAGCCCTTCTAAATTAGGCTCAGTTTTCCCGAAAATATGAAACAGCTTATTTGCGTTTGCTGCCGCGCCGCCGAGCGCCTCAGCGCCCTCGCCGGCCACGCTCATCTCCATTGGTCCTGGCAACATTGTTGCCATAGCCACGAAGAGCCGATACTGGGCATAGGACCAGTTCGGATGTGACGCGTGAAATCTCTCCCAACTCGCTTGTTCTCTCTTTTGCTGGTTTAACTTCTCTGCCTCCTTTTCTTTTTGGGTTTGGATGATCCCCGCCGAATGCGCGACGCACCAGAAAAAACTGTGATGCTGTCCCTCGACATCGCAGTGGCCATTAGGGTCCGTCCGAGTCAGAGGATTGTTTCGCACATAAGCGTAAAGATTGAGAGACTGAGGATCGTCAAGAACAGCGTAGGGCACTCCTTGCGGCTTGGCAGACCAATCCGGCGTCATGAAGCGGCCCATGGAGGAGGCGTTGTAGCGGGCGCCGAAGTTATCGAGGCCGGATTCGTAATCGCGTTCTTTGCCGGTGAATTTGTGGGTCAAAGAGGCGTGCTCGGCTGCTGCGTCGTACATATAGGTCAGTGCGTCGTAGGTTTAGGTGCTTTTCCTGAGGCTCGGTCGAGGTCTTCCTGGTAAAACGCCAAGTAGCTGTACGGTGGCCTTATTCGGCTTCCGTTCGGAAGTGCTAGACGAAAAGGAATCTCGAAATGCCAGGTCTTGCTAACGTGATTGACTGGCACATTGAAGAGTATTTTCCCTCCGGGGGGGACGACTCTAAGCACCTGTGGCCCTGGTTGGTGTCCCTCGTTGTAGCCGTGCGGGCGTTTCGCACTGCCGCTCTTATCCGGGGTTCGCTGTGCGCTTCTTATTGCGTCTTCAGCGCCTCTAATCTCCGCCTCGTTCGTATTAGGCCAAAGGAATATGTCCGTCAGCTCCTCTTGCCCGGGTTGGTAGCCAATCCCTGCGCCTGGGGATTCTGTGCCGCTTGGTGGTACATTCGGGACAACCTCGTCCCCCACCCAAAGTGGCTCGTCCGTTCGGTCGTTCGAGCTTTTGGACGAAATTACCACGATTGGTAATCGACTGTTGTTTTTCAAGACTAGCCAGATTCCCATATCCGGCTCGCCGTCACGCAGTGATTTCCTCGGGCCGACATGGTCCATTTCAAGATATACATACGGTTTCGATAGATCGATACGAATGTCTTCTTTATTCATTTGAGCCGCAGTCCGCTGAGCAGTGAAGAGACAAAACGAGCAGTAGATGGTCAAGCGCAGGAGATGCCTTGGAGACCTCATGGTTGCAGACGCCATCCTTTCGAGAAGGCTGGCTTTGTGTCGTAGGAGGCGTTCGCTTTCTGAATGGCCTTTTGCAAGTCCGCGGTAATCATCTTGAAAGTATCCCCGTTCTTCCAATTGACGCTGCCACCGTAAAGACTCGCTGTATAACCAGCCGGATACAGCATTCCAAGCTGAACGTTCATAATGTTGAACTGCACGTGGTTAGCGTTCATTTCCGTTAGGTTGTGAGTGGGATTCATGCTTGCAGAAAACCCCGACTTGACCCAGTCGGAGCCATCTGCAACGTGCGAGCCTTCGTGAGCCACGAGAGAGCCGCTTAGTTCGCCTCGCACAGCGTCAGGCTTGAAGGTTACGTTGATATTTTGACCGGTGGGATTGTCGGCGCTCTTGTTTCCGTTCGCTACGCCACTGACCTCCGTGACAGCATCCCCGCCTTTGATATTTGCGTCGAAACGCACGTTGACTCCGTTGTCGACGCCCTCTTCGCCGTAGGCATCTACGGCGCGCAGAGCGCGCAGTCTTATCGTCTCCAGTCAGCTTGTTCGCTGCATCCCGAGCGGCCTGCAGACTCGCCGCGAACTTCTTATCATTCTCTGAGTCACATTCGGTGCTGTCCTCGCAAACGTACAGCCCGGTCGGGTCGGTAAGGGCCAGTGGATTGTTGAGGGTATAGCTGTATGCATTCCAGCTCTGCGGATTAAGGCGGTCGACCCCGATGTTGCCGGGATCAGGGCTCATGAACCGGCCCATCTGGGACGAGTTATACCTTGCCCCAAAGTTGTCGAGGCCGGATTCGGAGTCCCGCTCTTTGCCGGTGAATTTGTAGGTCGAGGGTGCGTGTTGGACCGTTACGTCATACATGAAGGTCAGCGCGTCGTAGGCGTGTTTGTGCTCAATTTGGCGCGAATGAGGTCGACCACGCCGCCGACAAGGAAGCCCTCTAGCGCAGTGCATGCGACAAGATACAGGTTCGAGATAACCTCAACCGTTTTTGACATAGGCGGACCATGGAATAGTTTCGACCCCGTCCAAAAGCCGACATAAGAAAGATATCTGAGATAGTGCATGGGTATGTGCTTCTCGGTGCTTGCGTAAAACCAGACCAATAGGCAAGTTGCCAGACACGCAGCGACTATACAAAACCTAATACTCCATGTTAAGCGCATCTTTGCTCCTTCGGGGCCTCAGTGCTGGATGCGCGGGGCGTTATTTGGCCCAAGTGGCCCGTACACCTCTTGTCGCATACGATTCTCCCAGCGGAGGGCCTCACTCGCTGTGTTTAGCGCAGGGTCTATCCCCCTCGCACCTGGAATTACGCCGTTCCCAGCGGCGTTGATGTTTTGCCACATCTTCCAAGCGTGTCCGAACTCGTGCCACGCAGCAATGCCCGTCGTGAGATCGTGCAAAATGCCTTCTCCAAACTTCCAGCGGAGCATCGGGATGGTCTGAAACTTTGCGTCATCATTGGCCACAGCCTGCGGATTAACGAGGACTCGTGGATTCGCATTTCCGATCTCCCCTGGCTTATACGTGTAGGCACCCTGTCCGGCACCATTTCCGGGGAGCTCTTTATCGGTGACTCCAAACTCCACGACCTGTTTGGCTCCCACGAGCTCGCCCAGGTCTTTTGCCCCCCCACTCAGTTTTTCAAAATCGCCAACGTCGCCTTTGATCCCTACGAAATACCGCGTGTTGTCCCCGTCCTTCACTTCATTGATATAGAGGCTACCAGCCGCCTGTTTGTTCCCCACAGCGTCTTGAAGCGTCTCAAGTGCAGCTTGGCGCTGTGCCGCACACTGATCGGAATTGCCGCCAGTACATATAAGTTCGACTGCGGCCCCATCAGGATCGACGTAAATGAGCGGGTTGTTGCGCGCGTAAGCGTAGCGATTCCACGTCTGGGGATTGGCTAGCTCCCAGTCATTGGCGATGGAGTCGGGCGACATAAATCGGCCCATGCTGCTAGTCATGTACCTAAGTCCAAAGTTATCAAGGCCGGATTCGGAGTCGCGTTCTT
>DATJZF010000074.1:0-176998 GCA_035499255.1 Dongiaceae bacterium
GATCTGTCGTCCATCACGCAAGAGCAGCTCGACCAGGTCGAGCTGCTCTTGAATCAACGCCCCAGAAAAACTTTAGGATTCGCCACGCCTGCAGATAAACTCCAAGCAAGTGTTGCGTCGACCATCTGAGCCGGCAGCGCTAACCTTCCATTGAGGTACTAGGGTAAAAAAAAGGGGCGCGGCCACGTGAGCGCGACTACTGCGCCCCCCTGCTCCGGCTCATTTGGCTTGGGTTTACGTTACCAGCGGCAACGTGGATAATGGTGGCAAGGTTTCCCGCCCGCGTTGCACTTCGTACTGGAAGGCCTGTGATTATTCAGCAGCAAGACGATCCGATGACCGTGGTCCGGCAGACGGATCATGCGTTCCTGAGCGGATTTTTTGCGCGGGAATGGGGAAACGAGCGGTTCACGAAGCCGGAGCCGTTTTCCTCCTTCTGCCTGGCGGCCGCGGAGCACGATAACGGCTGGCAGGAATGGGAGCTGGCCGCGGGAGTCGATGCGAAGACGTTCACGCCGTACACGTTCATGACGGTGCCGACCGAGGAGCACATTGCGCTGTACCAGCGCGGGATCGACCGCCTCGTGAAAGTCGACTTATACGCGGGACTGCTGGTGGCGGCGCATTGCATGGAATTGTACGACCGCACGCGCGCGACCATCCCCGGCTATTCCGCGAAATACGTGAAGGCGCAGGAGCAGCATGTGGCCAACGATTTCGTGCAGCGGCTGCGGCTGCAGCAGCTTCGCCTGAAGGTGGACCTGCGCAACGACCCCTCGATGAAATCGTTCGTCGACGACAAGCTGATCAAGATCAACTCGCAGCGGCTAGAGGCGCTGGACCGGCTGTCGTTGTACTTCTGCATGGGCGTGGAAGAGAACACGACGATCGAGGCGGTGCCGCTGGACGACGAGGGCAACGAAGTAGACTGCGCGGTGCGCGCGGTGGGATCGAAGCAGGTGACCATCGACCCGTATCCTTTCCGGCGCGATCCCCTGGAAATCGCCATCCTGGCGCGACGCGTGCCGAAGCGACGCTATGCGGACGACCTGGATTTCCAGGGCGAACTGGCCGCCGCATCGTTCTTCAATATCCGCTATTCGGTGCGGTCGCACGGCGTGCCCAACGCCAGCTTTGCCGCCGGGCGCTGATTTACTTCCCGGCCCGCTCTGGTATCATGGCCTGGAATTCATGCAGCCGGACCGCATTCCCCTGTTCCCTCTGAACGTCGTTCTTCTTCCCGGCGAACAACTCCCCCTGCACATCTTCGAGCCGCGCTACCGGCGCATGGTCCACGAATGTCTGGAAAAAGGTTCTCCCTTCGGGATGCTGCTGGCCTTGAAGGACGGAGTGGTGCATGTGGGCTGCACCGCCGAGATCGAACTGGTCACCAAGCGGTATGACGACGGGCGGATGGATATTTTGTCGATTGGGAAGCAGCCGTTTCGCGTGGTGGAGCTGTTTCAGGACGACCCGCTGCTGGAAGGCACGGTGGACCACCTGGAAGACAAAGACGCGCCGGTTAGCGAACGAACGACCCAGGAATTGATGAGCTTGTATGAGACGTGCTACACGCTGGTGTTTTCCGGAATGCCGCAGCAGATCGATTGCGCGCTGTCGGGCTCGGTTTCGTTTTCGATTGCCGCGACGCTGCCGATTGATTTGATGTGGAAACAGCGAATCCTGGAGCTGCGATCGGAGCAGGAGCGGCAGGAACGGCTGGCGAGGTACCTCCGGGAGTGGGCGCTGCATCTACAGAAGGTAGGCGTGTTGCGAGCGCGCAGCGCGGGAAATGGTCAGGGTTTGAACTAGACCTGGGCGGGCGAGGCGAGCGTCCGCGGATTGGGGCCCTATGTCAGCGAGTACGTCGTATCATCCGGGAGGTCACGCAAGGCCTCGGACGATTGGCGAGTGGAAACGCATACCGGATTTTGACGCCAAAACCACAGCTCTGTCCGTAAAAAACGAGATTCGCCGGAACCTGCTGAGGATGATTGAGCGCGGCGAGCCGCTGTTTCCAGGTGTACACGGGTATGAAGACACCGTGGTGCCGCAGATCATCAATGCGCTGCTTTCGAAGCACAATTTTATTCTACTGGGATTGCGCGGGCAGGCGAAAAGCCGCATTCTGCGCGGGCTGATTCAGTTGCTGGACGCGGAAATTCCCGTGATTGCCGGCTGCGAGATTAACGATAATCCGCTGAACCCGATTTGCCGGTCGTGCCGCGAGCGTGTGGCTGCTGAGGGCGACAATACGCCGATTGCGTGGCTGCCGAGGGACCAACGGTACGTGGAGAAGCTTGCGACGCCGGATGTGACCATTGCGGACATCATCGGCGACGTGGACCCGATCCGTGCGGCGCGGGGCGGGCGCGATCTGTCCGACGAATTGACGATTCACTATGGTTTGCTTCCCCGCGCGAACCGCGGCATTTTCGCGATCAACGAGCTGCCCGATCTTGCGGGAAAGATTCAGGTGGGCTTGTTCAACATCATGCAGGAAGGCGACATCCAGATTAAAGGTTACCCGCTGCGGCTGCCGCTGGACGTGCTGCTGGTGTTCACGGCGAATCCTGAAGACTACACGGCACGCGGGAAGATTATTACCCCGCTGAAGGATCGCATCGGCGCGGAGATTCGGACGCATTATCCGAGCACCGTTGCGGAGGGCATGACCATTACAGGCCAGGAAGCCTGGGCCAATCGCGACTCGGATATTCGTGTGGAAGTGCCGGAGTACCTGCGCGAGGTGGTGGAAGAGATCGCGTTTCAGGCGCGGGAGGACAAGCGCGTGGACCGGCGTTCGGGAGTGAGCCAGCGGCTGCCGATTACTACGCTGGAAAGTGTGGTGAGCAGCGCGGAACAGCGCGCCGCCCGAACAGGTGAGTCGCAGGTGGTGGCGCGTGTCGCGGATGTATACGCCGCGCTTCCCGCCGTGACGGGCAAACTGGAACTGGAGTACGAAGGCGAGCTGAAAGGCGCGGAGGTCATCGCGCGGGAACTGATTCGCTCGGCGATCGGGCGCGTGTTCAGCAAGCACCTGGGAGAATGCAACCTGCATCAGGTGACACAGTGGTTTGAGGCGGGCGGCGAATTGAAGATACCGGACGCCGCGTCGACCGGACAACGATTTCAGAGGCTGAGCCAGATCCAGAATTTGATGGAGCATGTCGGGAAGCTTGGCGTGACGGACCGAAAGAATGAAGGCGCAGCGGCAGCGGCGGCGGAGATGATTCTGGAGGGACTCTGGGCGCACCGTAGAATCGGGCGGAGCGAAGAGCGCGGCTTTTACGGAGAGAAGCCGCAGCGTCCGCAGGAGCCGCGGGAACGCGAGCGGGAGAACCCGAACCGGCCGCCGAGACGAAATTACAACTAAAGGTTTGTGTAGAGCGATTGAGGGAATGAATGAAAGTTGTCCGGTACGGAAAATATACGGGCGAGCCTGCTGACGCGGTCGATCTCGACGAGTTGATGAAGCGTTTGGGCGATTTCCTGCTGCAAAGTGGTTTCGAGTCGCAGTATTACGGCCTTTCGGAGTTCGATGCGTCGCGTTCGCTGGAAGCCCTTCGGGACGCGATTCTACGCGCGATTCAGGAAGGTGACCTGATTCCTGAAGATTTGCTGTCCGACGAAATGCGCGAGATGCTGCAGGATCCCGGCGCACTGAACCACGAAAAAATCCGGGAACTGGTTGAGAAACTGATCGAGAGGCTGTCACAGGAGGGATTCATCAATCCGCAGCAGCCGCCGCAGGTGACTCCGCCCCCAGACATGACGCCGGGCGGAAGGCTGGGCCAGGCGCAGCAGCGCAACACAGAAGCGCGATTCGAAATCACGGACAAGGCCATCGATTTTCTCGGATTCAAAACCCTGCAGGATCTGCTCGGTTCACTGGGCCGCAGCAGTTTCGGCAGGCACGACACGCGCGATCTTTCGACCGGCGTGGAATCCGGCGGAATTTCGCGACCGTACGAATTTGGCGACGTGTTGAATCTGGACATCAGCGAGACGCTGGCAAACGCGATTCGGCGCGAGGGCGCGAAAGTGCCGATTGATCTGCAATACCGCGATTTAACGGTACACCAATGCGAATACCAAAGTTCCTGCGCAACGGCGGTGCTGCTGGATTGCAGCCATAGCATGATTTTGTACGGAGAGGATCGATTTACGCCGGCGAAGCGCGTGGCGATGGCGCTGTCGCATCTGATCCGCACGCAGTATCCGGGCGACACGCTGAGCCTGGTGCTGTTTCACGATTCCGCGGAAGAGATTCCTCTTTCGGAGTTGGCGCGGGTGCAGGTCGGGCCGTATTACACGAACACGCGCGAAGGGCTGCGCATGGCGCAACGGATTTTGCTCCGCCAGCGGAAAGACATGCGGCAGATCATCATGATTACGGACGGAAAACCTTCGGCACTCACGCTGGAAGACGGCCGGATTTACAAGAACGCGTTCGGACTTGATCCATTTGTCGTAGGGGAAACCCTTGAGGAAGTAAATAAATGCAAGCGCGCCGGCATCATGATTAACACATTCATGCTCGCGACAGATTACAGCCTCGTGCAATTCGTGCAAAAAATCACGCAAATGTGCCGGGGAAAAGCGTATTTCACAACGCCCTACACGCTAGGTCAGTATTTGCTAATGGACTACATGCAGCGGAAAACGAAAACGATTCATTAGTGGTGTGAGCTTCTTAGGTTGGATGCGTCGTTCACCCGCCGGTAACATCGAAAAAATCGCTCAACGCTACGCATAAGTTCCTCGCCGATTGCCGCAACTTCTCCGCGCGAATTTCGTCTAAATAAGTGAGCACAGAAAAATATTTTCGCAAGAGCTGTGCTACACACAGCCGCGGAAAAATTCGAAACAACAAAAGGAGCTGTAATGAAACTGTCGAAGATCGCGACAATTCTATTTGGGGCCGCTCTTCTTTTCTCCACCGGTGCGATGGCGGGAGAACCGAACAAGACGAACATCAGCCTTGCGGATAAAGTGACGGTGGAGGGCAAGACGCTCGAGCCCGGTACCTACAAGGTGGAATGGACGGGGAATGGCCCGAACGTTCAGGTAACCGTGAGCAAGGGGAAACAGCAAGTTGCCACCTTCCCGGCGCAACTCACCGAGCAGGCTACCACCAACAGCTCGAGCGCTTACAGCACGAACGCGTCTGCGGACGGAAGCAAGTCGCTGACCGCGATTTATGTCGGCGGGAAAAAGGCCATTCTGCAGATCGAGGGAACCAGCGCGAGCAACCCAAACACTGCCTCCCAAGCAAAGTAAAGACAGCTGGATCGAGTAAGTTCGAGCCCATTCCTCCGGCTTCGGCTGGAGGGATGGGTTCTTTTCGTCTTCCGGCCGCGCGAAACACTTTGCGTTAAACTAGTTGTATGTCGTTGCGCAAAAGGATTTCGCGTTGGGTCGGCTGGGAGGCAACGTTGGCACATCTTGAAGCGGGAATGAGGGCACCGAATTTCACATTGAAAACGTACGCGGGAGCGCCACAGCAGCTTTCGGCGTTATTGAAAAAGGGGCCCGTGGTGCTGGCGTTCTTCAAGGTCTCGTGTCCGGTGTGCCAGTTCACATTTCCATTCTTGCAGCGGATGCACGAATTGCTCTCGAAGAGCAACGCCGCGGTGATCGGAGTTTCGCAGGATGATGCTCGCGATACCAAAGAGTTTTGCGAAGAATATGGCGTGGAGTTCCCGGTCTTGCTGGATGATTCGGGTTACCCGGTCTCAAACGCATACGCGTTGACAAACGTGCCGACCGTGTTTCTGATTGAGCCTAACGGAAAAATTAAAATCGAGTGCATGGGGTTCGACAAAGCGGCGCTGGAGAAAATGACGGCCGATCTGGAATCGCAGGCGAACTTGCCGGCGGCACCGCTCTTTCAGCCCGACGAAGTCATCCCCGCTTATAAGCCTGGGTGAGGCTCGAAAAATTAGGTCCGGTCCGGACCTGCAGAAAGAACTTAAAGTTCCCCGGAGTCGCGAAGCGGGTCGCGTTTGTGCTTCGGCGGGCGGCGTCGCTTGTCTTCGATGACGCGGGTGGTTGACGGCTTCAAACCGGACTGTCGCGCGCGACGGCGTGCCTCCGTTCCTTTGTCGAGTTTTTTCTTGCGTTGCTTCACGTTCACGCCTTCGCCGTTATGATTTCCTGCACAGCCCGATAGCCCTGATCGATTGCCTCATTCGTGTAGGCGAAAGCGCCCGCATCGGAATTGGCGATGTGAATTCTGCCGAACCGCTGCCTGCCGATTTCGTGCGGAGCCTGGCCGGGAGCCCAAACGGGATCATAGAGAGAGTTGTATTCGTAGGCATAGCCGTGCGGCCAGCGATTGACGGTGATGGCTTGAATATCGCTGGCGGCGTCGAAACCTCCCCCGCCGAGGATCCGGTTCAACTGGCTGCGGATATTGCGCTCAAACGTTTCGAAACTGGTGGCCAGCATTTTCATGCGGCCGGTGCGCTGCTTTTCGCGAGCGGTGTTGCCGGGACCAACTGGCACATATTGGAGGTGCAGGAGGCAGGAGTCGTCGGGATTCTGCGTGAATTTGTAGTCACCGATGCTGACGGGAAAATCCATATCTACAGAGCTGAAGAACGAACCCGGGCAGTGTACCGAGTGAATTTTCAGTTTGTCGAACGCCTTCCAGTTGCGAATTTGCACGTTGGTGTAAGCGAGAGGAACTTTCACGTTGTACGCCAGCGCGTCTTTCTGTTTGTCCGACATGCCGGGACACATGTAAGGAATCACCATATTCCAACACGCGAGGACGCAAGCTGAACCCCTGACGCGCCGCGCTTCACCGCCACGAACATAGGTGACCGTCACACCGGCTGGTGAATCGCCTTTCTCGTTTTGCGCGTGAACGACAGTGGAATTGAGCCGCACGCGCACAGGAGATGCCGGGTCATCGAGCTTCGCGTAGTTGAATTTCGCCACGACGATGTCTTCCATTGTCTGGCCCAGCGCGGCCTGTGGAATCATGGCGCGAACCAGCAGACGCGGAACAGAGCCGATGCCGTCCGGGAAATGATAAATGTACGGCTCGTGGTCCTGTCGCGTCACTTCCCAGCCGATGCCTGGACCGTCGTTGTCGGTGATGCCCAAGCCCGCAAAACCAGGGGATTCCCCAAGTCCGGCCATATCTCCAGCCGGAATGGCGTCGATACCCACTCCATAGAGTCCGTACATCGACGTGAACAGAAACGGAATCGCATCAGGAACAATCTTGACGTTCTTCAGCAAGTAATCCTGATAGCTCGTTCGCGCCAGATATTCTTTTTTCTGCTGCGCGTTCATTTCCGAGAGGTAATCGACCTTTTCCATATACAGGCGCGCCACATCTCTTTGCGCCGCAGCCGACATTGGCGATTTGGCCAGAAACTCGGGCCAAGGAGTCTGATATGCGCCGGGTATCAAACGATCTTCGCCGAAAGTTTCCTTATCAAAGAAAATCGCCTGGCCCATGCCGCGAGATTTGTAGAAACTGCGATCGTAGAAGGTTTCAAATTTCTTAACTTCGACGCCGAGATCGTTGAGCAACTGTTTGGCTTGCGGACTGTAAAGATTCGGGCAAGCAATCGTCTGGGTTCCGCCATAGCCGATAATGAGGCGGTCGGCGCTGCGAAATTCATTCCGTTTGGCGTGGCCGCCAAAATCATCGTGATTGTCGAGGATGAGAATCTTCGCGTTTGGACCCGCTTGTTGCCGGTAGAAGTACGCGGCGGACAAACCGCTGATGCCTGCGCCCACGACGATCAGATCATAGGTCTCGGCATCCGTGACTGGGTCGCTCCATTGCTTGCCATCCATCATGGAGTGGGCCACTTCCCAGGATCCGTCGTGGCTGCCGCGCATGCCGGTCTTCGCAGGGGGATAGTAGCTAGGGTCTTTTTCAGGGGCGAAGGGCTTCCCTTCCCCGGCGAGCACATCCGACCAGAAGGTGCCCGGAGCCACGGCTGCCGCGCCGAGCGCAACACTCATGCCGTTAAGGAAATCTCTCCGGCCGATTGCCTTACTCATTCCGAGATGGCGATCACTTTCGTGTTCCGACACATTGCCCCCCTGTGGAAAACGACCCGAATGCCCGTAAACCTCTGAATCTTATCGCAAGCTATTTTAACGGGCAAAGCCGCGGCGACACGAATTCAGTCGGCCGTGTCGGTCGTTTGCAAAGTTTTTGTGCCAGAGTAACCATCCAGCAACACAACTCGCCGACAGTACCACGGGTCGTGCCAGCCCCGAGGCGCGACACTCTTCAAATCGAAGCAAAGGATGAAATTGATGCTTAAAAAAGCAGCCGGAGTAGCATGCCTAGCCGCATTGCTGGCAGGTTCTGCCATCGCGCAGGAAGGGCCTGTTCCCAAAGGCGTGGGCCGCCTGGACCACGTTTTTGTAATCATGATGGAAAATCACGGATATTTTCAGGTACTCAACAATCCAAACGAACCCTATTTGAATAGCCTGATTGCGGACAAGAAAGTAAATTTTGCGACCAACTACTTCGCCGTCGGACATCCAAGCCTCACGAATTATCTGGAGATCGTCGGCGGGTCCAACTTCGGGGTGCGCAGCGACAACTCGCCGGACTGGGGCAACAAGTCCTGCTCGTCGAATATCGTAGCGGGAACCGTAAACGCCGATGGACCGTACCCCGGTCTTCCCAACCCGCCCGCTGGCGTCGTACTCGATACAAGCGGGGTGATCTGCCCGATTTCCGGAGTCGGCAAAGACGCGGATACGCCTGCAGTCGATAATTGGAACGAAGTGGAAGCACCGTATTTTTTCCTCGCGGACATCGACGGAATCAAGTCGGTACCGTCTGCACACACCGTGGGCAAATCGATTGCCGACCAACTTACCCATGTAGGCTTGAGCTGGAAGAGTTACCAGGAAAGTCTTCCGGTCGGCGGCGCATACGGTGTGGACAACAGCAACGGCACGGTTAGCAATCTTTCTGATTTCACGAATCTGCCGGGCCTGACCTCGTTTACCGCGCTGTATGCCGTGAAGCACAATCCCTTCGCGTACTTCAAGAGCGTGCAGGATGGCGATCCACGCGATAACGGCGTAGCCAATATCGTCGGATTCGATGGTCCACGCGGCCTCTACGCCGACCTGGCAGCCGGCGAAATTCCGTCGCTTGCCTTCATCGCGCCGAACCAGTGCAACGACCAGCACGGCAAGGGTGGCGAAAGCGCCTATTGCGCTGGCGATCCCGGCTCGGACGGGCTCCAAGCAGGTCTAAACCCGGGTCTGATTCAGCAGGGCGATGTGACGATCGAGCGGCTGGTGGAAGCAATCGAAGGATCCCCGGCGTGGCACGAGGGCCGCAACGCCATCGTGATCGTTTGGGACGAGAACGACTACAGCGGCATCACGGATGCACTTCCGGCGGGCACGCTGTTCCCGCCGCAGAATCAGAACAAAGTCGTCCTCACGGTACAGACCAATCATGGAAAACAGGGAGCACACAGCGGAACCTACTACAACAGCTTCTCGCTGCTGCGCACGCTCGAAGCCGGCTTCGGGCTTCCCTGCCTGAATCACGCTTGCGACAAGGGCGTCGCGGTGATGTCCGACCTGTTCGGCCACAACGACGATTAATTCCACCACACGAAACACAGGCCTCCGCATCTCGCATGCGGAGGCCTTTTTTTGCGCCCCGTCGAAGAACTTTGTGCATCACCGATAAGCTGCACTTCGATTCGAGTAGATTTCTTCTGGCGAGCTTTTCGTTGAACGCAAGTTCGCTTAAAAAGTGAAGTTCAGTTGCAGATCGATTCTGCGATTCGATGTGCTATCGCCGTAGGGCCGTCCGGCCAAGCCGTTGGATTCCCCGAATTGCGGCGAACTGAGATTCCCGATTGGGGCCTGCACGTTCACGTTGTTGAAGATGTTCCGGCCGATCACGGCGAGAGTCAGCGCATAACGGTGGTTGGTTGCGCCCGCATCCATGCCGCGCCCACCTCCCATGGGACCGCCGCGGGGTCCGCCGGGACCGCGACCGAAAGTGCCCCCTCCGGAAGGGCCGCCCCCCTGCCCTCCGCTGCTTTCCACCACCGGCCCGAAGCCAAAAGTTTTGCTGAGCCGCAGGTTGAAAGTGAAGCGGCCGGGACCTTCGCCGTAATTGATCGGGATAGGTGCGTAACCCGGAGAGGGATTCCCGTTGAAGCAGCCGTACTTCGTTTGCGTGCCGGAAGCACACTGCGCGAATCCCGGACGTTCGTTGAAGATGGAATCCTGATAGGGATCCGCGCCCGTGGTGATATTGAACGGAATACCGGAGCTCACGATGACGAATGGGCTGGCGCGAAAGCCTTTCGGCAGGCCGACCGTGCCGCCCAGAAAAACGCGATTGCGAATATCGAAGGCAGCTCGCCCCCAATCCTGCTGTAGGTCGAAGGGATTGGAAGGATATCCAAGAGCTGGAGAGCCGCCAAATGACGCAGAGCCACTGGTGTCGCTGTCGGCGTAATTCAAAGTGTAATAGCCGAAGAGGGAGAGCTTCGCACCCATGCGAAGACTGCCGTTGATGATGAGCTGGTTTTGTTTGAAGGTGCCCTCGGACTGGTATTGGAAGATATTGCCAACGTTCGGAAAGGGCGGTGTGTACGCCGGGTCGTTCGGATTGGCCTGCGGGTTGATGTTATTCGTGAAAAACTGGTGCAGGCCGCGGGAGTTGAGATACGTGAAGGCGATGTTCGCCGACTTGGAGATTTGGCGTTCCACGGTCACGCCGGTCTGAATCGTGTAGGGCGCGTGAAGGTTGTTATTGTTCGAATAGACGGTGGCACTGTTGGTGATGGGCGTGCTCGTACACTGCGTGGGGGGAGGAGTGGGGAGAGGAGGTACGCACAGGGGATCGACGTTGCCGCTGAGAAAGAAACTGGGATTCTGGACCAAATATTGTTGCTGGTCAGCCCCGGTGAGATTGAAGCGTTCCTGATTGAGAAGCATGCCGTAAGTAAAACGGTCGTAGAACATGCCGAACCCGGCGCGTAGAACAGTTTTGGGAGGATTCTTGGCGCTGCCACCGATTCCCCAGGCGATGCCGAGGCGGGGAGCAAAGTCCGTCTTGTCGCTGAAATTGTTTTGCGTTTCGAAACGCAGGCCGTAGCTGATGGTCAGATTCGGACGGAGTTTCCAGTCGTCCTGGAAGAAAAGTCCCGCATCCACGACGGTGACACCGAGGCCTGCAGTGCCGGCGGATTGGGAATAGTAACTGGCGCCGCCACCGAGCAACTGAATCTGCGGAATGGTCAGGCCGTTGGCAAGGCCCTGCTCAGTAATCTGATATGCCTCGATGGGCGTGATCTGGCAGTCGTTTGCAGCGGTAGGGACACATCCCGGCGTCAAGCGGGCCCCGAAAGTGAACGTGCCATTGAAATTGGAGGTTGTGGAGTTCTGATCGTTGGTGGAGCGGATGCGGCCGCCAAATTTGAAGGCGTGTTTGTTTATGTTCTTGTAGAAGACGTCCTGAAATTCGAAGCGATTCTGGGTGTCGGATTCGATTCCGCCGCCGCTGCCGTTGCCATTGAAAGCACCATTAACGTTGAGGGCGGTGGCGGTGTTGAGCGGGGTAGTAGCGGTGGTTTCGTGTACGAACTGGAAACGCGCTTCGTTGATCATCGTGGCGTTGATGATCTGAGTATCCGTCAACTGGAAGGTATGTTCCTGATTCAGCTCGTTGTCGCCAGTGGCCGTGAGGTTGAACTGGCCAATGCCGGTGTTCGTTTCGGAGTCGCGCCAATACTGATAACGGCCTGTCAGAGTATTGGAAGGGGTGAGCTGATAATCGATGCGCGGGCTGATGTTCGTGCGGGTCTGCGGGTTGGTTATCGCGGCGCTGTACGGAACGATGTTGAAGTCGGGATCCAGGACGGTTGCGCTGATGATGCCAAGTCCCTGAATGTCGCGCTGCTCCACGTTGAAAAAGAACGAGGCTTTTTTCGTGAGCGCCCCGCCGATATTGCCGCTGTACTGCGTGGAGTGATAGTCGGGCGCTGATTCGCCTTCTGGGATCACTTCGAAGGGATTGCGCGCGTTGAACGCGGAAGTGTTGCCGGTAACCATGAACTGACCGTGCAGCTTGTCCGTGCCGGGCTTGGTGAAGATTTCCACCCGGCCATAGCCTAACTTGTCGTATTCCGACGAGAACGGATTCTGGTTGATGCGGATTTCGCGGATCGAGGCCTTCGGCGGCAATTGCCCGGCTGTGAACCCGTCGATGTAGATCTGGCCGCCATTCGGCCCGGCAGAAGGTCCGGCCAGCGCCTGCAATTCGGATTGAAGCTCATCCGGATCGTCGGACAGAGCTTCGAGGTCCTTGCCCTGGAGAGTGATGGTGTTGGCATTGTTGGAAGGGTTGACGTCGACCTGGGTGGTCGCAGAATTCACTTCCACTTTTTCTTTTTCAATTTCGATGGAGAGAGAGATGTTGCTGCGTGTGACTTGGCCTGCTGCGACGGCGACGCCATCCTTGGAAAAAAGCGCAAAGCCCTGGGCCACAGCCTTGATCTGGTAATTGCCTGGCGCCAGATCTTTGAACTCGAAAACACCATCCTTGTTGGTGGTCGTGTCCATGGAGGCGCCGGAGGGCGTGGTCAGCAGGATTGTGGCCCCGGAAATTGCGGCGCCGGATGGGTCGGTGACTTGACCTCGAAGCGACCCGTTCGGAACTTGCGTCTGAGCCACGGCGAATCCTGCCACTAGAAACAGGATTACCGCGGTGAAAGCCGCGAAGGTCAAAAGTTTATAAGGCGGAACCCTCATCAGTCGTTATTCTCTCTCTGAGCAAATCGTAAGTTGGACTTCGTTTGACTCACTGCGTGCCCGCGTCGGCACCGCCGCCAGAATTCAAACTCCACGGCGTCAAGATTGATGACGCCTGCCCTTGCGGGGCGGACTGCAGAATAGGCTCGACGCCTCCAAGAAGCGTAATCACAGTGGAACGTCCTCCATCGGCGCCGGGGGCTGCAACAATCATCACCGCATCGCCCTTCTGGAAATCGCTAAGCGGGCTGACCGGCAGGCGGCTGAGCATCTGCTGCATGTCGCCGCCACCGCGTTGGCCACTGCCGGCGGCCGATGCGCCCGGGCCGCCAGGTCCCGAGCCTGCAGCAAGCGTAGTTCCCTGCCCTGGCTGTGGTGCTCCTGCTTGCGCGGACGGAGGGGTTCCCCCGGCAGCTGAACTGGAGCCGTTGGCGTCTGGCGAGACTCCCTTGAGCCGCATCGCGATGCGCTGTGCGATCGGCGCGGGAAGCTTGCGCATCTGCGAGTCCGAAGTGACGCTCAACTCGACATTCTTCTTGGTCGCGAGGTCCGCGACGGAAATCGTGGACTTCGTGGCATCGATGGAAGCGATGGTTCCGGAAATATTGCGGAAGGTACCCGAGACGATCTCGTCGGCGGTAAATTCACTGCCATCGGCGCTGCGACTGCCCCGGGCGCGGAGCTGGTCGCCGGGCTGAATCTCAGAGAGGGGAGCGACTTTGGCGTCGTCGAAATTAATGGAGCCCGGCGCGTAGCGGCGGAGGATGGTTCCGACAGGCGCGTGAACAGTGAGGTCCTTCGAGCCGGTGGCGCTCATGATGCTCACGGTGATCGTCTCGTGAGCTGCGTCGACGCTCTTCACCAGGCCACCGACACCTCGACGCTGCCACTCCTCCCGTTCCCGGGTTTGCTTCTTGGCGATATCTTCCTTTTTCATCGCGACAATGGTGCTGGCGCTTAGGGTGGCGGGCTGGGAGGCGGTTGCTTCGCCTCGCACCAAGATGCGGTCGCCTACCGCGAGGTCCGACAACGAAATAGCGACGGCGTCCTTCAGGGTTTTCGAGCCGGGCTCAACCCGCAGAATCTTCATGGACGGAGAGAACTGGACGTTCAATTCCGAACCGGAATCCGTCTTCAACGTAAGCGCCTTATCGGTGATGGTTTGGATGGTGCCTAGCGATGGAGCAGCCTTCTGCGCTGTGGCCGAGCTCTCTTGTTGCGCATTTAGCTCGTACGAACCGAGAGAAACACTTATCACTAGCGTGAGCACGCAGATCGCTCGCATTGCTACACTACTCACACTTCGCGAAAAACCCATCCTAGACAGCTCCTGAATGAACGACCTGACGATCGGGGGAAGCACGCTGGCAGGCAAACACGATCTGCCATGCTGGGCGAGCACGCCTAGATTTTAGACGTGTCGCAAATCGAAAATCGTTACAGAAAAGATCGCGACTGCTCCCCATTAAGTCCACTGTCTGTAACAACCTACTTGGGCTCGACCACCGGCACGATGCGATCCGCTTCGACATTCTTCAGCACCTGAACCGCGCCCGAAGGCCAGCGAATCTGGATTTCCTCGGCGATTTTTGCCGCACCCAGGCCGAAATGGACGGGTCCTGCGCTGCTGGAAGCGTAACCCGAAGCCGTGCTCACGTCCCAAAACTGCGCGGCACCGCCCGCGGTCACTTTGACGCGAGCGCCAATCCCGTTGCGGTTGCTTTTTGTACCTTGCAGCGCCAGCTCCAGCCAGTGATTGCGATCCGGACTGTCATTGATCCAAATTTCCGCCGGCGCGCTGAGCGCAGTGACCACCAGGTCCAGTTTGCCGTCGTGATTGAAGTCGCCGTAGGCCGCGCCGCGATGCCGTTGAGGCGGCAATGCGGTGAAGCCGGCTTCTGCTGTCAGCGCGGCCCATTTCCCGTTCGCCAAATTGCGAAAAACAGTGTTTGGCTGCTGGATGTGCCGCCGGTCTTGCATGCTGATGGATTGCACGTCGCCTCGGCTGACAAACAAATCCTTCCAGCCATCGTTATCGAAATCGGCGATGTTGGCGCTGTAGCCGGACATGGAGTTACTCAGGACGGACATTCCCGATTTGCCGGTAATTTCGACGAAACCGCCCTTCTTGTCATTTTGATAGAGAGGGAAAGTCTCCGTATCGAGAGCCACTAACGCGATGTCGGGATAGCCGTCGTTGTTCATATCGCGGAAATCCAAGCCCATGCCGGAAATCAGATTGCCGTGTTCGGGAAGTGCCACGCCCGCCTCGAAGGCGACTTCTTCGAATTTCGCATTGCCCTTGTTGTGGAAGAGCGAGTTGAAGAGCTTGTCGTTCGTCACAAACAGGTCCGGACGACCATCATGATCGTAATCGGCGACGCCGACGCCCATCGCCTTCCCGGGATGCTGGCGGATCCCCGCTGCTTCGGAGACATCCACAAATTTGCCGTTTCCTTTGTTCAGAAAGAGCTGATTGGGCGTAGGTCCGTACAGCTTTGGATGGCAATAGTCGGGCCTGCCGTCGAAAGAGCACGGCGTCTCCTTGTGTATATCCCATAGCAGATAGTTCAGAACGAAGAGATCGAGGAGGCCATCGTTGTCGACGTCGACCCAGGCGGCGCCGACAGACCAGAAAGGACCGTACTGCTTATCGGGAGGCTGCGCCAGACCGGCCTTTTCCGTGACATCCGTGAATGTGCCGTCGCCATTGTTGTGATAAAGCGTGTTGCGGTAAACGCCGGAGACGAAGATGTCCTGGTAACCATCGTTATCGTAGTCGCCGATAGCCACTCCGACGTCGTAGCCCGTGCCTGCGAGACCCGCCTTCTCCGTGACGTCCGTGAATGTGCCATCGCCATTGTTGCGAAATAGCCGGTCGGAGTACTTGGGAGAGTCTTTCTTGAGCGTGGTGATGTCCGCGCCGTTGGCGAAGAAAATGTCGAGGTTGCCGTCATTATCGAAGTCGAAGACGGCGACGCCTCCCGCCATAGTCTCGGGCGCATGGCGCTGCGGAGTTTCCGAACTGTCGAGGACGAAAGGAATGGCCCGGGACTGGAAATGAATTGGCGAAGGCGGATTTTGCCCTCGCGGCGGCGTCAGTGGCAGGAAAAACAGAGTTGCGGTCAACAGTGCCAGGAGTCTTTTGCGGCCCGCAGACTTGCCAAACGGGCTCATATGGCCGGGCAAGAGACCCGTCCGGGCCCCAAAAAGAGAACTGAAACCATGAAAAAGATGTTACACGGAGTAGCGTTGCCGAGCCACCCGGGTTGCGAGAGCCAGGAGGAAGGGAACCTCAAGGGGCCTGAACCGAAATTGCCCTCAAGGGCAGTTCACTCCAGAGGTGAGCATCGTTCATCATGAAGCTCATCCAGCGCAATTTCATACGGGGGCAATTGATGGCGGCCAGGCGACAGAATCCAGTAGGACCTTTGTTGATCGTTGCAGCGTTCCTGGGAATATTTGTATTTTTGGTGGTGCGCAGCTTCTCAGCGTCACGCGCGCCGCAGCAATCGGTGACGCAGAACCGCTAAACAATTCAGATTGCTTCGTCTACGCTTTCCCCGGCGGCATCAGCGCCACGGAGGCTTCCGAGGTCAGCAACAGAAACGTGAAGGTCTCCTGCAAGTAGAGACGCACGGATGCATCCGTATGGCTAAGATAGCCGATGGACAGGTCCTGACCGAGATGTAATTCGAAGTCGCCGCCTCGCGTCGTCAGTACAAAAGCCCCGTCCGTAGCGGGCGCCCAGAAAATCTTATCGTCCACTAGCCGTTTCACATGCTCGAGCACTGGATATCCGTGATCGCTGGTCTCCGCAAGAGCGGTGTAGGCTTCCGCACCTAACAGAACCGCGTATGGGCCATTGACTCCCGTGAGGCGCAGCTGGCTCAGGCCCTGCGCAATCGCATCGGGATACTGCCGCACGTCTGCGGGAAGAGACATTTTGGGATTGCTGGTGCCTTGGCGAAGTCCCGGGATGCCGGCCGCGTCGTACCCATGAAACACGGCGCCGTCTTCAGCTAAAGCGATCTGCCGCGCTGCGTCTTTGGCAGGCTGCCAATCGGAATCGTTGGCGCCACGCTCGACGTCGTCGATGTCCTCGCGGCTTAGTTCGAAGGGGACGCGCAGTTCCACCAGGGACTTCACTTCGCGCTGCCTCGCTTGGATTCCGTCTTTAGACGCCGCAATTGAGCGCAGGTGCCCGGTTCCGACCGCCGACAACATCGTCCCTGAAGGGCCCTTCACATCCACAACCCGCCGCGCCGCCAGATAGCGTTTGAATGTGCGCGTAACTTCCTCTTCAATCTGCTCCCACGCCGCGTCAGAAATGGGAGCAAGTTCGCGATGCAGGTTATTCATGGGAAGTGACTCCTTTTAGGGAACCGATGCCCAGCGCGCCGTCATTTTTCTGCGCAGGGGAGTTCGGAGACTCAGACGCTGCTGGCTCCGGCACCGACGAATCCGCGGCGGGATCGGCCTCGCCAACGGCGTCGAGAAACGTTGCGGATGGAACAAAAAATAGGTTCCCCGTCACGGCGCGACTGAAGTCGAGCAGGCGGTCATAGTTGCCAGGCGGTTTGCCAACGAACATGTTTTCGAGCATCAGCTCGATGGTGCGCGGCGAGCGGCTGTAGCCGATAAAGTAGGTGCCGAACTCGCCGTGGGCCGGGCGTCCAAAGGGCATATTGTCGCGCAGGATTTTCACTTCCTGACCGTTCTCCTCGACCACCGTTAGAGCATTGTGGGCAGAGGTTGGTTTCACGGAATCGTCCAATTCGATATCCGCGGACTTGGTGCGACCGATGATGCGTTCCTGAGCTTCGGTAGGCAGGGCGTTCCAGGCATCGAGATCGTGGAGGTATTTCTGGATGATGACGTAGCTGCCGCAGGTAAACGCGGGATCTTCGTCGCCAATCAAAACGGCCTTGATTACTTCGTCGCCTCTGGGATTTTCGGTGCCGTCGACAAAGCCAAGCAGGTCGCGATTGTCGAAGTAGCGAAAGCCGTCGACTTCGTCGACCGCAGTAACGGCGGAACCAATGCGCGCCATGATTTGCATGGCCAGTTCGAAGCACAAATCCATGCGCTTCGAGCGGATATGGAAGAGCAGGTCGCCCGGAGTCGAAACCGCATGGCGCGCGCCGGCGTGAATCTCGCGGAAGGGATGCAATTCGGCGGGGCGTGGGGAGCCGAAGAGCCGGTCCCACGCGCCAGAGCCGAAGCCCATGACACAGGACAGGCTGGCTTCAATATCCCGGAATTCGACGGCACGGAAAATACCGGAGAGGTCAGCGCAGAACGCGCGGATGGTGTCGCGATGCTCAGGCCCGTCGTTGAGTTTGACAACCATGAAGACCGCGGCACGGCTGAGGGGCGCGGCAACGGGTTGGGGAACGACGCGCTCGGCGTCTCCATTTTTGATCGGGTTCATTCGAATCCGTCCTGTTCAGCAAGGCCGATAGCATGGCATGACCTTTGGCGGGTATTCAACTGTGGGAGTCGGATACCGGGAGTGCATCACAGGGAAACCATCGCGGGTCACAGCAACAGCGCTTGCAAATCGAAAGAATCTGATGCGCGAGACGCCGTACAGGTTTGGGCCGCGTGATAGAGAACCCGTTGCCGCGGGATCAGGATTCGGGTTGTTGCGTCAGAACCGCCTGGCCGTCGGCCGTAACTTCGTAGAGATTCTTGTGGCCGGTTCTCTGCGAATAGACCAGATACTTTCCTGATCCTTTAGTGCGGATGAACGCCAGGGCGTCGGACAAGGAGTGCGCTTCCGCGAGCCAGAGGGGATCGCCAGCCTTGCAGAGTTGGAACACGTCGAATGGAGCGATCACTTTGCGTTTCCAGTAAAACTTTTGCAGCAAAGCACCAAGCCGGCTATCTTTTGTGCGAATGGAGTAGAGACAATAGCCTCGACCGAACCCTCTGTCAAATCTTAATAGCATCTGCTATAGCGCCGAGACACGTTTCTGGGCCTACAAACAACACCCTTCTCCCTGTCAGAAATGCCAGTTTGTTGGCGAATGGGAAGTTCACATAGTCAGCCAACGATTTAGTCGTTCCCGAATTCGGGTTAGTCAAAAGAGGGTTGCACCTGTCGAGCAGTCCGCGCGCGACTGTGCCTACAGCTTTCAGAGCGAAAAACTGTAAGCCGGTTTGGACTGCCGTGGGTGCAACCTCGTTGTATTCCCCTGCCCTTCTTACCGTCCTTCTTGTTTAAGCGCGCAAAGTCGAAGGTTATGCCTCGGTTGGAGCACAACTATTTCAGGCCGACTACGGCGAATTTCCAGGAACCGTCGCTTTGCCGCTTAAGAACGCGCACGCCTTTGTCGTTTACGTTGACGGGAGAGTCCTTCGAAGACATCTTGAAGCTTGCCGCAAACGTGCCTACCTCGATGGCCCAGCCGTCGACGATCTGCACCTCGGAAATCGCGGGAGCATATTTCTCGACCCTGAAGTCCGGATAATTGGTCCGAAATTTTGCGTACATTTCGCTCAAAGCTTGCCGCCCCACCACGGGCGCTCCCGGCACGTCGAGTTTGACAGCGTCTTCCGACCACAGGTTATTGAGCAAGCTCGGGTCCTGCGTCAGTGTGGCGTCAACGTCGGCTTTGTGGAGCTTCTCGATGGCCGCCAAATCGGCGGCGCGTGTATCTTCGGGGGAAGCTGGGCTGGTCCCGGAATGATAAACGCCTAAGCTCAAGCCCGCACAAAACGCCGCAATCACCACCAATGAAACTCGCACCATAGGACCTCCTTGTCGGATCGGATCCCGTTCAGCGAGGGCGCTAGGATGGCACGAGCCGCGTTGCGGATTCAACCGGTTCGGAGAGTGAGTAAGACCGATATTCGCTCATTCAATGCAGACAAGGAGAGTCAAAATCCGCACCCTAGCAAGGAGCAAGGACCGCAAGGATGCGGCACCCAAACCATCCTAAGCAGGAATCTGTTGGCCACCCGCCCCACTGGCGTCCTTCACGCAGTAGCTGATCTTACGCTTGTGAACGTCTAGCCCAATGTAATACATAGGTTCCATGGGGGAGCCTCCTTGGTGTTCTGAATCAGCGTGCCGCTGAGTTCAGCTTTTTTACACCAAACGCTCCTCCCGCTACCTATACATTCAAACTAATCAGGAGTTGTCCGACAATTCCGGTATAAGCTCGCATTGGATTGCGAGGAGATGCAACGATGTTCAACAAAAGGCCAAAGCGAGATTTGGAGCCTCCACTGATGGCGAGCAATCCTCAGGCCGTTGAAGTGCTGAGGGTGTGGGCTGCTCCTGGCCAACCTCAGCAATTGCCCCTCAGAACTACATGGAAGGACGCGGATGTGTGGGGGCTGTTGCTCGTTGACATCGCTCGGCACGCAGCGAAAGCGTATGCCAACGAAGGGCATGACCCTGACGAGGTACTTGCCAAAATTCGACAGTTGATGAATGCAGAATTCTCCCACCCGACAGACGAACCAATTCAACTCCCGTAATGTCGGTACAGGCAACTATGAGCCGGTTGTCTGGTTAGCCGACTTCCAAGGATTTGATTGCGACTTCACACCCGCTCGTTCAGTACGTAAGCAGGACGTATCCTGGCGCGCCATTGTACCCATACCCGCAGACCCCGGTTGGACTGCCTCCGCCTGATCCGCCAGAACCGACGTACCCCTGACCAGCAGAGCCATATTCATTCTGGAGGTTTGGAAGCAAATTGTAAGCGTAAGGCAGAGAGCTTGGGGTAACGAGAGGGGGGTCGGTCCAGATAAGTTGTCGTAGCTGAATGGCTGATTTGAGCGGTCGGATCGGCCTGCCCTCCGGCCCCTGCCAAACCGTTGCCGTACGGCGGCGCCGCGCCCCCTCCTTTTCCGCCGCCTGCGAATGCCAAGACCTTTTCGCCCAGTGCAAACTGGCTATCGCCGCCATCGCCGCCGTTACCTCCCTGATTCTCGCCGCCTGCCCCACCGATGCCCACGACGACGTTATACGTTTCGCCAGGAATAACGGGCACAACGGTGTTCGTATAGGCGCCGCCCCCACCAGTACTGCCCTCATAGCAGAACGGAGGAGGTAGCGCCGCGGCACCGCCTCCACCTCCGGCTCCCCACGTGGTCACTATAACGTGTGTAACGTGCTTTGGGACGGTAAACGTGCCGGATGTGAAAAATTCCTGAACTCCCGTGAGCCCTCTGCTCGGCTGCCCTTCGTCGGATGCACCAAGCTCTAGGCTCAGACAAAGTAGAACGGTCAAGATGACAAGCAATACGGTTTTGGACCGGGACATACACCCTCCCTATAGTGACGATTTTGAGCAAAGGACAATGCTCGAATCCGCTTAGAGGGATTCTGTCCAAACCACACCATGGTTGGTTTAATATGCGGAAATAATCCGATGAATCCTGGTTAACGCGCTAACCGTCCATTGGAAAGCCGGGACAGACGGTACGTTTACCGATTTATGTGGCGGGGGCGTGTGGAAGTCGAATCCACCACCCGCTCCGCGAAGGAACGCGTCGCCGGCTTTGAAGGCCGGGAAGATCACCGGATCCCTTTCGCCCCCGAGGTGAGTATACGGTTCAGGCGCGGGTGGCTTCAAATCCTACGGCTTCGGTGCGTTTGAGAGCGGCGACCAAATCGTAGAGTTTCTGGTTGGTGCAGACTTCGTAGTAGAGGTGGTCGGTGGCGGGGCCGACTTTGCCATCGGGCAATAGCTGGCGGGCTACGCCTTTGCGCAGCACCAGCAGCTCGACGGACTCGCCCATCGGCACTTCCCCGTAGAACAGTTCCACTTCCTGCTTGCCCCAGGGGTATTCGAGCTTGGTGCGAATGGTTTCGAGCGAAATTTCCTCGGACAGTTTCGCGAAGCCTTCCTCGTTCAACTCGATGCCGTTCTGGTTGAAGCGGACCAGGAATTCGTCCAACTCTTCGGCGGAGGCGCCGGCCATCGCGGTGAGGAACTGGAAAACCGAGAAGAGCGTTTTCTGCCCGGCGAGCAGGCGCTTGGCAATCTTGGCGCAACCGGAGAGGCGGTCAGAGAGATTGAGGGCCTTGGAAATCATGATGCGCGATTCGCCATCGGTCCAATACGTGGGCGCGGAGCCCTGAAACGCTACGCCCACGCCAATTTCGAGCGGAGGCAACTGCGTGGACGTGGCCTGATCGTTGTAGGAGTTGCATACGGTAAGAATCTGGCGGGAGAGCGCGCAGGCTTTGGCCACCGGGCGCGCATACGCACGGCTGGCTTCGGTTTCGAAGATGGCGAGGACGATGGCGTCGCCTTCGATGAAAACTTTTTTCGCGGAGTAGCGGTCGAGCAGGCGCTTGACCGGCTCGTGGAGGTTCAGGCTGAAGTGCGAAGCGGGGCTCAGGCCCTTGGCCAGCAGGTCCTGGGTCATTTTTGTGGAGCCGCGCACGTCGGCCTTGATGATGACGTGGGAGACGACCTGGTCGTGCTCCGGGCGAGCCTCTTCTCGCAACACGCATTCGTAGAGGCGATTGTTGATGCGCGAGAGCTCGCGGACCTTATCCGCAGTGACCAGGTTGATGCGCTCCATGCATGCGGCTACGTGCTCGGCGTCGCGCAGATCGCGGCGCAGGCGCATGAAATCGGTGGCGAATTTCAGAACGATTGTCTGCGTTTCGTCGCGCGAGTAGCGTTTGATGCGCTTGATCAGCTCTTCTATCGGCTTCATGGTCAGGCGCTTCGCCGGAACCTGCTTGAGCAGTTCTTCAACGCGGCGCGCTTCTTCCTTCGAAACCAGAGCCTTGCGCAGCTGCTGCAGGTGCACGGGCGGGCAGAAATCGTTGGCGATGGGGCGGACTTCATAGCTAGCGAGAATGTGCGAAGTGAGTTCTTTCTCTTCCAGGCGCGTGGCGAGAATAGCCAACTGCCGCGCACGTACGGGGCGCTCGCTCTCGTCGGCGGCGGACGCGTCGAAGAGGCGCTTGGCGTTTTCCGGTTCGTTCAGGAAATCGCCCAGCTTGCCCTGGATATCCTTGTTGGCGAAATCGGCTTGCTGCTCGGCGAGTTCCAGTTGCGGGCCAAGCTTCGCAAGATTCTCGTGAAGTGCCGAGATGCGCTTTTCCGCTTGCGTCAGAGACAACTTCACCTCAGAGGGATCGCTGGAGTTGATGAACTTATTCAATAAGCCGCCGCCGTCGAGCTTTTTGCGCAAGGCATCGCGTTCACTCTCTACGGTGGTGATCTCGCCGCGAATGCGCTCGGCTTCGGAAGCGAGCCGTTTGTGGTTCTCGTTGGCGCTGGGCGAGGTGCCTGCTTGCGGAGACTCGAAGCCGACCTCCTTCAGAAAATCCTGAAAGAGCGCATCCATGGCTTCGAAACGGTCGGGGTCGCGCGCGTAATTTCCGAGCAAAACGTAATGCTCGAGAAAGAAAAGATCGTCCTTGCCGCCGTCGAGAAAGACGAGGCGATTCTTCAGCATGTCGTAGAAAGCGGGAAACTCTTCGCCAAACAGGGCACGGCGAGCCTTGACGATCACGTTCTCTTCGATATCCACGACGATTTGCGCGACCACCTGGCCGACCAGCCGCAACACATCGCGGCGAGCGGATTGCATCTCCGTCAGGCGCGCCTTCAACACGTGCGCCTGCTGGCTGCGCTCGAAGTATTCGCCGCGCTTGCGGATGTATTCCTTGCCATCGAGGATCACGTTGGCGAACTGGTTCTGCAATTCCGAGGTCAGGAATTTGAGAATCGCGAGGCGAAACAGAATATCGATTTCGACATTTTTCTGGTGCTTGGCGGTAGTGAGCGAATTGCGCAGCAGGTCGGTGAGCAATTTACGGAAAGCGGTGGAATCCGCAGGCTTGCTGCTGCGAAATTCGAAACCGGAGAGAAAGGTGGAAGCGGCGTTCTGGCGAATCAGGTCGAACAGGTAATCCCGAGCCGCCTGGACGAACTTTGGGCTTAGATACACATCGTGATGGATGTTATCCACGCCGATGGTCAACGAACCCATGGGCAGGGTTACGTTGTAGCTCTTCAGCAGGCTTTTGGTAGCATCCGTGCCGTTCGATTGGAACAGGCCAGTGGGCATGCCATCCCCTAGGGACACCTATCCGTCCTGATTTCACGCTAACAGTGCAGGGGGTAGGGGGCAAGGAAGGGGAGGGACAGGGGTGGCCAGAGAGTTAGCTGAACCGGCGTGCTACGGGTGTTGGATACGGATCCGGCGAGAGTCCCCTCCCCGGTGCTCCAGTTGAATGCGGAGCTGCGGCCAAGGGGTCTGGAGCGGGAACCTGTCGCTCCATTCGAGGATGACGATGGCAGGCTGGGCGAAGGCATCTTCCAAGCCCAGAGTCTCGAAATCGTGGAAGTTCTCGAGGCGGTAGAGGTCGCCATGGAAGACCTTGCGGCCGGGGCCGTATTCGTGGAGGAGGGTGAAGGTGGGGCTAGTGACGTCGTCTTCGGAGGCGGCATGAAGGCCCGCGACGATGCCCTTGGTGAGCGTGGTCTTGCCGGAGCCGAGCTCGCCGGTGAGGAGGACGAGGAGGGGGGAGTGGAGGGCCTCGCCGAGACGGCGGCCGTAGGCGATGGTCTCTTCCGCTGAATGGGTGATGATCTCCTCGGGTTCAGGCACGCTGCTGCAGCTCCTGGAGCAACTTGCGGCGGGCGTAGGGGAGGGCCTGGGCCACTTCGCCGGCGACGATGCCGGAGGGTTCGGCGGATTCGGCGAGCAAATCGGCGGCGAGACCGTGGAGATAAACGCCCAGGGCTACGACGCGATGCAGGTCTTGGGTGCCGAATTGGCAGATGAGCGCGCCGAGATGGCCGGTGAGGACGTCGCCGGAGCCTCCTTTGGCCAGGGCGGGGCCGCCGGTAGTGTTGACGAAGACCTTCCCTTCCGGCGACGCAATAATGGAATGGAAGCCTTTCAGGACGATGTGAGCATTGAAGCGGCGTGCGGCGTCGACGGCGGTTTTGACGCGGTCCTTCTGAACTTCGGCGATGGAGGTGCCGAGAAGACGGGCCATTTCTCCGGGATGCGGCGTGATGACGAGGTAAGGCGATTTGCGGCGGGCGAGGGCGTCGCCATCGGAGCTGAAGGCGTTGAGGCCATCGGCATCGAGCACGGTAGGGAGTGCACCTTCCGCAACGATTTGACAGATGAATTCCTGCGTTGGAGGATGCTGGCCCAAGCCGGGACCGATGGCGAGAACGTCTTTGTCCTTGAGAACGGTGCGAAAAGCCTCGGAGGTGAACGCGGATTTCGCGATAGAGCCCGAATGCGTGGCGGGCAAGGGCTCGGTCATGTATTCGGGCTGAACGCTGGCCACAACCGGGAGGGCGGGGTCGGGAGTGGCGATGGTGACGAGACCAGCACCAGTGCGAAGCGCGGCTTGGCCGGCAAGAACCGCCGCTCCTGTTTTGCCAACACAGCCGCCGACTAGGAGCAAATGGCCATAGGAGCCTTTGTGAGCGTCGGCAGCACGGATGAGCGGCATGTTCGCGAATTCGTCGGGCCCGGCCCAGCGGAGGCTGCTCTGACCAACTTCTTCTACCAACGCATCGGGCGAACCGATTCCGCGGACCAGCAACAGGCCGCAAGCCGGGGCTTGTTTCGAAACGAGTTGACCAATTTTCGGAGCGGTGAAGGTGACGGTCAGGTGAGCGTGCAGCACCGGGCCGCTGGTCTCCTCGCCGTCAGAAGGCAAACCCGAAGGCGTATCGACTGCGACGATCCAGGCCGGATGAGACAAGGTCGCACCGCCAGACAGCCTGTTAATATCTTCGATCGCGCGCGCAAACAAGCCGGTGACCGGACCGCGAACGCCGGTCCCCAAAAGCGCATCGATGAGGACTTCGGACGTGGTGATTTTTGACCAGGCCTTCTGCCACTCAGTCTCATTTTCAATGATCGTTACCGCGCCACCTAAATCGCGCCAGCGCTCGTAATTTTTCCGCGCGTCCCCGCGAAGCTCCTCGGGCTTGGCGAAGAGATACGCTTCAATTTCGTCGGCTTCTTCTTTCAGATAGCGCGCCACAACGAATCCGTCACCGCCGTTATTTCCCTTCCCGCACAGCACAACTACCCGGCGGGGCGGTTCCGGATTCTGGTGCCCATATTTTTCCAGGAATTCTTCCGCCACGCCGCGCCCGGCAGCTTCCATCAACTCCAGGCCGGGCACACCGAACCTCTCTGTGGTCAGGCGGTCTACTTCGCGCATTTCCGCCGCTGTTAGCGCTTTCATGACGGTTTCCCCGGCCTCAGAGCATCCAGCCGCCGCTGACGTTGACGACCTGTCCGGTGACGTACTCCGATTCTTCGGAAGCGAAGAAGGCGACGGCGGCGGCGACGTCGTCGACCGTGGGCGGGCGGCCAATGGGATAACGGGCGTCACGCATCTTGCGGGCTTCTTCGAGCGTTAGATCTTTTTCATCGATGCTGGAGGGATTGACGACGTTCACGGTAATGCCGTTCTTAGCTTCTTCCAGGGCCAGCGAACGGGACATGGCAACCACCGCGGCTTTCGCCGCGGCATACGCAGAAATCTTCGCCTGGCCAAACGCGCGCTCGGCTCCTACGGCGCCGAGATTGATAATACGGCCCCAGCGGCCCTTGCGCATGATGGGCAGCGCGCCACGGCACATGTGAAACACCGTGCTGACGTTCGAATCGAAGATGCTCTTCCACTCTTCGGGAGAAGATTCTGCGAGCGTGCCCCAGCGGAAGTCGCCGACGTTGTTGACCAGAATGTCGATACGCCCGTAGCGGTCCGCAACGGTCTTGATTAATTGTTCGGCGCGTCCGGACTGCGTCACGTCGGTTTCCACCGCAACACAATCCGCACCTACGGCTTGCAACTGGCGAAGCGCCATTTGTGCAGCCGCTTTATTGGCGCGATAAGCGATGGCAATGCGCGCGCCCTGCGCCGCCAGATTCAGCGCGATGCCGCGTCCGATCCCGCGCGTACCGCCAGTCACCACTGCAACTCGATTTCGCAGCGACATTCGTCGTCCTCGGTGAACTTGCCTGTATCTACTAGCTTACTTCAATTTTGCGACGATCACGGTCATATCGTCGGCCTGCTCCGGACTTCCGGACCACTCTTCTGCAGCGGTCATCAGTGACTGCGCGATGGTCTTAGGCGCAGCCTGGCGCACGCGCTGCGCGGCCGCTTCCAGCCGCTTTACGCCGAACTCTTCCCCGTAGGCATTCTCCGGCTCAACCAGGCCGTCACTGTAGCCGATGAGGACGGCGTTCGGAGGCACGTCGATGCAGCCTTCCAGATACGGGTAGTCGTCCATCACGCCGAGAACGATGCCACCGACGTCGAGGTGCTTGGTCTTGCCGTCCCACAGGCAAAAGCCGGGAAGGTGGCCGGCATTGGTGTAGCGGAGTTTTCGCGCCTGGATGTCGTAGATGGCGACAAAAAATGTGGCGAAGCGATCGTCACCGGTGTTGCGCACAAGGTGTTTGTTGAGGCGGGAAACCAGTTCGGCAGTAGAGAGCTGGTCGCTGCCGGGAGTGAGCAACTGGCTGCGCAATGCCGCCTGCAAGCTGGCCATGAGCAGGGCGGCGGAAATTCCCTTCCCTGAAATATCCGCGATGGCGATGGCCACCTGGGTTGTGCTGAGCTGGATGAAATCGTAGTAGTCGCCGCTGACGCTGCGGGCAGCGCGGCAGATGGCCTCCATCTCCACGCCGATGACCTGCGGAAAATTCTGCGGGAAAAGCTGGTCCTGGACTTCGCGAGCAATGGAGATTTCATTTTCGAGCCGCTGTAGTTGTTTCTGCTCGGTGATGAGTCGGCTGATAGACGCGGTCATGGAGTTGAAGGACTCGCCGAGCATGCCGAGCTGGTCGCGGCGCTCCACGGGCACGCGGGCTGCGAAATTGCCTTGTTGAACCGATTGCGTCGCGCGCGAAAGATTGGAGATGGTGTGGGTGATAGCGCGGGTCAGCCGCACCCCGATAATGAGCGCGGCGAGTTCGATGAGCAGAAAGACCGCGCCGATGACTTCCAGTTGCGATACACGCGCGCCTCCCAATTCGCCAAGAGAGGTGAAGATGCGGTGGTTGAGCCTGGAACGGCGCGCGGTGAAGAAAGCAAAAACGGGATGATCGCGTTCGCGCACCTGACCGCCATCGAAGTAGGCAGCTTTCAGCTGTGAAAAGCCCTCCACAACGGGATCCATCGATGATTCAGCGGGTGGCAAAGTGCGGTTCTCCGTCTTCACCGAACCGACGCGACGATAATCCTTTCCGCCAATTTGCACGGCGCTCTGCCCGGAGCTGTCCTCCACCGTTTGCGCGAGAGTAATGTCGATGGGACCGAGATCGGGAGCAACCTGCTCGAGAAACGCGGCGGTTACCGGAACGTTGAGTTGGATGACGCGCGTGCCGCGGGGGGAGAGTGATTCCCGCATGGCCACGAGATTGAGCTGAGGCCCGGTCTGTACCAAGCCGGTGAAGGAATGATGGCCTTGCCCGGCGAGGGCGTAGAAGGTTTCGTGGTCCACATCAAAACGGACGACCAGACCGGGAAGTTCCTTCGCTTCCGCGATCAAGACCTGCTCGGCCAATGCCTTGTCGACAACGCGGGGATCGACGTTGCCGGGCATGGAAGATTCCGTGGCGGCAATGCCCGCGGAAGAGTCGGCCAGCATCTCCAGGCGATCTTCGATGTCGTGAAAAAGAAGATAGGCGCCCAGCTGCGAATAGATAATCTGGCCCAACAGGCTGGCGAAGATGAGGATCAGGACAACGGGAACGATGGCGATAAAGATGTACGCAACGATCAGGCGATTGCGCAGGCTCCAAAGCACTTCATTGCGCCAGCGACTCCAGAACCGGTAAAGCAAATAGAAAATGGCCAGCAATCCCGCAAAGCGCAGTAAACCCAACCCGGGGAACCCGGGCAGCGGGCGAGTGGATAAAGTGGTGACAATCGCAAAGATCGCAAGAACGAGAGCAATCCAGTCGAGTGCGGACAGGCTCTTCCAAAAGGAGCTTTGCGGCTTAGCGGTTCCGTTCATGAGCGTGAGGTTACAAAGACACTTTACCCGATTCGCGGCAGAGGATACGAGTCCCGCGGCGTGCGGGATGGCACCTTGGACAAAAGCAGAACTATTTCAGGTTGGCCAGCGAGTTCTTGCGCAACTCGGGGTGGCGGACCAGGCTGTGTTTCACGCTGTAGGTGAAGTAGATGATGAGTCCGATCACCAGCCAGACAATCAGCCGCACCCAGGTGATGCCATTCAGACTGGCCATAAGGCCGACGGAGACGAGAATGCCCATGATCGGAACGAAAGGCACCCAGGGCGTGCGGAAGGGCCGTTCCAAGTCGGGCCTGCGCGAACGCAAGATCAAAACCGCGGCACAGACGATGACGAACGCCAGTAACGTTCCGATGCTCACCATTTGTCCCAAGCTCCCGATGGGCACCAGAGAACCGAAGATCGCGGCGCCTAATCCGACGATGGCGGTGGATTTCCAGGGCGTACGGAAACGGGGATGAATGTCACCCGCCCATTTCCAGAGCAGGCCGTCGTGGGCCATGGAATAGAAGACGCGCGACTGGCCTAGCAACATGACGAGCATCACAGTGCTAAGGCCCGCGAGGGCGCCCGCGTTCACGACATAGCTGCCCCACTTGACGCCAGTCTCTCGAATGGCCAGCGATACCGGCGCACCGATGTTCAAACGCGAATAGTGAACCGTGGCAGTGAGCAGGCCGGATACGACAATGTAGAGAAACGTGCAAATAACCAGAGAACCGAGAATGCCGATGGGCATGTCCTTCTGGGGGTTCCGAGCTTCCTGAGCAGCGGTGGAAACCGCGTCGAAGCCGATATACGCGAAGAAAACCACGGCCGCGCCTCGAAGGACGCCGGACCATCCGTATGCGCCGTAAGTCCCCGCGTTGGGCGGCAGAAACACATGCCAGTTTGCGTGGGCGGTGGCGGGGTGCTTCAGAACGAAGGGGAGCGCGACGGCAATGAAGGTGAGCACAGCAATCAGCTTCACAAAGACGATTCCGGTATTGAAGTTTGCGGATTCGCGGATTCCAACAATCAGGATGGTGGTGACAGCAAGGATGGCAAGAAACGCGATCAGATTGAATTTGGCGGTTGCTTGCGGCAAACCGACCAACTGATCGGCGGTAAGGCTCAGAGACGTTAACGGAGCCCACCGTCCGTCCAACATTACCCACTTGGCGCCGGGCACGTCGCAGATTTCGGGCGGCAGGCTGATGCCATAGTCCTGAAGGAAGGCTACCAGGGTGCTGCTCCAGCCGCTGGCGACGGTTGCGGCACCGAAGGCGTACTCGAGAATCAGGTCCCAGCCGATAATCCAGGCGACGATTTCACCGAGCGTCGCATAGCCATAGGTGTACGCCGAGCCGGCGATTGGGATCATCGAAGCGAATTCCGCATAGCACAAGCCCGCGAAAACGCAACCGAGCCCCGCGAGAACGTAAGACAAGATGATCGCCGGCCCTGCATAGAGAGCCGCCGCGGAACCCGTCAACACGAAGATGCCGGCACCAATCACAGCGCCGATGCCCAAGGTGACCAGGTTGACGGGCCCAAGCGCGCGCTTCAGGGAATGTTCCCCGGTATCACCGGCTTCCTTCATCAGTACGTCGAGGGACTTCTTCCCAAACAACGGATTGCCCATGCACTTCTCCTTCAGTTGCAGGCGTTCTCGAGCGAAATCAGTTCTTCTGCGCGGTCGCGGCCCGGCGATGCCACAGCCAGTAGACGGGCACGCCGAGCAGCACAATCACGACACCGCCGCCCGCGGTACTGGTTTTGTAAAACAGGATGACTCCCATGATTCCCGAGGCCGCAACGATATACAAGAGCGGCAGCCAGGGATAAAGGAAAGCTTTATAGGGACGCTCGAGATCGGGACGCCGGACGCGAAGGACAAAAATTCCGACGACGGTGAGAACGTAGAAGAGCAAGGCGGAAAAGACGACATAGTCGAGCAGGTTGCTGTAGACATTGCCGTAGCTGCCGTCGGGTTTGCGCGTGCGCATGAGAATCAGGATGGCGATCCAAACGCCTTGATAAACCAGTGCAACCCCCGGCACCCCGCGGCCGTTCAGTTTGCCGGTAGCTTTGAAGAACAAGCCGTCTTTGGCCATGGCATAAGCCACACGGGAGCCTGCCAGAATCAGGCCGTTGTTGCACCCGAAGGTGGAGATGATGATGGCCACGGCCATCATTACCGCGCCCTTAGCGCCGAAGATCGCGGAGAGCGCCGCGGTGGCAACGCGGTCGTCGGGGGCATTCTGAATCTGTGCCAGAGGCAACGCGAAGAGATAGGCGAGGTTGGCAAGGCAATAGAGCGAAATGACGATGATGGTGCCGAAGACCATCGAGAGGGCCACATCGCGCTTGGGATTTTTCACTTCGGCGGCGGTGAAACCGATGTTATTCCACGCATCGGCGGAGAATAACGAGCCGACTTGCGCTACAGCTAGAGCGAGCAACAGACCATACCAACCGTTGCCGGCATTCGCGGTGGGCAGAAGTGATTTCAGGAAGCCTGCGCCCGGCTCGATAGTATTGGCGCCGCGCACCGCCCAGAGATGGGAGAAATTGTCAGCGATCGCGGAGGCGTTGCGCGCCACAAAGATACAAAGGAAGATCAGGCCGACGAGCGACAGCATCTTTGCGGACGTAAAGATATTCTGAATCCACTTCCCGAGTTTCACGCCTCGGGTATTGAGGAAGGTGAGAAAGACGATCATCAATATGGCAACGAGCTGTTGGACGGAGAGGCTGATCGCGAATCTCGAAGAAAAATTGATGGGCGGAATAATCCAGGAAGTCGGCGAAATTGCCGGGAAGAGCACGCCGAGATAACGTGAAAAGCCGATGGCGACCGCGGCGATCGTGCCGGTCTGGATGACGAGGAACAGCGTCCAACCGTAGAGAAAGCCCCAAAGCGGTGAAAAAGCTTCGCGGAGATAAACATACTGGCCGCCGGCATGAGGGAACAGCGCCGCCAATTCGCCATACGACAGCGCAGCGGCAATCGTCAGGACACCGGTGAGGACCCAAGTGAGCAGCAAACCCCCGGCGGAGCCGGTTTGCCGGGCGATATCGGCGGCGACGATGAAGATGCCGGAGCCGATCATCGATCCAACGACAATCATCGTGCCGTCGTAGAGGCCGATGGCGCGGACGAACTCATGCGGCTTGGGGGTGCTGCTGGCAACCGGTGTGGAGATGGAATCGGCCATTTCGTCGAGCGCCTCAGTGGCGGAGTTTCACGGCGTCCAGCCGCTGCAGGAATTGCGCGGCGCGCTCGCGCGGATTGGGCGCCAATAAAATGTCGCTGATGACCGCCACAGAATGCGCTCCTGCCTGAAGGACTGCTTCCGCCTGCTCCAGGCGAATGCCACCAATCGCCACGATGGGCTTGCTGGTCGACGCACGCAACTGCGGCAACAACTCCGTTCCGACTACAGGATCGGGGTTCGCCTTGCTGGTGGTCGTGAAGATGGGGCCGATGGCAATATAATCCGCCGAAGTTGCCGCAGCCTTGGCAAATTGCTCGGGGTTGTGTGTCGAAACGCCCACCCAGCCGTCCGGGCCTACGATCGAACGCGCCTGTTCGACACTCAAATCGTCCTGCCCGACGTGTACGCCGCCGGCTCCCGCAAGAAAAGCAATGTCCGGACGGTCATTCACGAAAAGGGTGGCGCCGGACTTATGCGCGAGCTGTGCCAGTTGCTCTGAGGTGTGCAGGATGGAGGCGGCAGGCCCGGTTTTGTCGCGGTACTGCAGCAAGCGCACCCCAGCGTCCATGAGTTGTTCGGCTAATTCCAAGACGGACCCGTGAACCAATGCAGCGTCTAATATCACATAGAGCCGTGGCATCACAAGCGGCATGGGAGCCTATTTTCCGTTGATGTTGAGCAGTTTTTCGATGAAGTGCGTATCGAACTTGGCGGAGCTGAAATCGGGATGCGCCATGATCCGGCGGTGAAGAGGAATCGAGGTTTTAATTCCCTCGATGGCGAACATTTCGAGAGCGCGGCGCATACGGCCGATGGCTTCGGCGCGGTCGCGCCCCTTCACCACCAGCTTGGCGACCAGCGAATCATAGTAAGGCGGAATCACCGCGTCCGTGTAAGCGGCGGAATCGACGCGAACGCCTGTGCCGCCAGGGGGCTGGAAGGCAGTAATGCGGCCTGCGGAGGGGACAAACGTCTCGGGATCTTCCGCGTTGATGCGGCATTCGATGGAGTGGCCGGAGAAAGTCATCTCGCCCACGGCTTCTTCCATGCGCTCGCCGGCAGCGATACGGATTTGCGCCTTGACCAGGTCGACCCCGGTAACGAACTCGGTGACCGGATGCTCCACCTGGATGCGCGTATTCATCTCGATGAAGTAGATGGAGCCGTCTTCATCCATCAGGAATTCCACGGTGCCCGCATTGGTGTAGCCGATGTCGGCGAGTGCCTGGACCACCTTGCCGCCCAATTCCTTTCGCCGCTTGGCATCGATGACGGGAGAGGGCGATTCTTCGACAAGTTTCTGGTGGCGCCGCTGAATGGTGCACTCGCGTTCGCCGAGATGAATGACCTTGCCATGCTGATCGCCGAGCACCTGGATCTCAATGTGTCGCGGGTGCTCGAGGAACTTCTCCATGTAGACATCGGGCGTGCCGAAGGCCTGCTGTGCCTCGCTGCGTGCGGTCTGGTAGGCGCTGAGCAGTTCCTGATCGTTGCGGACCACACGCATACCGCGGCCACCACCGCCGGCCGCCGCCTTCAGGATCAGCGGGAAACCGATGCGCTTGGCTTCGCTCGCAAGCTGCTCTTCGCCTTCGACCACGCCGTCGCTGCCCGGAATCGTAGGCAGGCCGGCATTCTTCATTTCGCGGCGCGCGCGGTCTTTTTCGCCCATCATCTCGATGACTTCGGGCTTGGGACCGATAAACGTGATTTCCGAGGCTTCGCAAACCTGCGCGAAGTTCGCGTTCTCCGAAAGAAAGCCGTAGCCGGGATGAATGGCGTCGACGTTGGTGATTTCCGCCGCGCTGATGACGTGGGGAATATTCAGGTAGCTTTCGCTGCTGCGGGGCGGGCCAATGCAGACGGCTTCATCCGCATACCGGACATGCAGCGCGTTGCGGTCCGCTTCCGAGTACACGGCCACCGTGGCAATTCCGAGTTCCTTACAAGCGCAGATGACTCGCAGGGCGATTTCCCCGCGATTCGCTACAAGTATTTTCTGAAACATGGTTTGGAGGGCTTATCTCTTTCGGCTCGGCCGAATCCCGAATAAGGGCTGGCCGTATTCCACGGGCTGCCCGTTGTCCGCAAAAATTCGCAACACTTCCCCGCTGACTTCCGACTCGATTTCATTCATGAGCTTCATCGCTTCCACTATGCAAAGAGTCTGCCCGGCGTCAACGTGATTGCCGATCTTCACGAAAGGTTCCGAGCCCGGGCTTGGAGAACCGTAAAACGTTCCCACAATGGGGGACTTCACCAGGAAAAGATCCTCACCGCCACGAAGATCCGCGTCCGCGACAGCTTCGGAACTTTCTTTTGCTGCTGGCGCTGCAGGAGGTGTTACCGCACCGGGTACGATGATTTCCGCCGGCCGGGGAACCGCCAAAACAGTGTTGGAGCCCGGCTTTTTCAACCGGATCCGCAAATCGCCTTTCGAATATTCAAATTCCTCAAGATTGTGTTCGCTCATGAACTGCAACAACTGTTCAATGTGCCCAAGATCCGGCGTCGCGAACGATGAACTCTTGCTCTCTTTCGTCGCCTTTTTCGGTTTCATGCCTTTGGTTAAATCTCGATGAGATCCCGCGAAACGCGGGTCAAAACTTCACTCCCGTGGGAGCGCACGGCCACGTCGTCTTCTATTCGGATACCGCCCAAACCTTCCACGTAAATGCCTGGTTCTATGGTAATCACATTACCGGCTGCAAGTCGAATCGATTGGCCGCGGGCAACCCTGGGATCTTCATGGACTTCGAGTCCGAGGCCGTGGCCCGTGCTGTGCACGAAATACTGATCCAGACCGCTCTTCCTCAGGACCTCGCGGGCAGCAGCATCGACATCCCCGCAGGTCACGCCTGGCTGGACCGCCGCCACCGCGGCCGCTCGCGCCTCATTAACGGCCCGATACCACTCCCGAATGCGGCGCGGGGCGCGCCCCACGAAAACTGTGCGGGTCATGTCGCTGCAATAGTGGGCGAGTATAGCACCCAGGTCGAGGACGACCAATTCATTTTTCTTCAATAGCTTGGAGGTCGGCCGGGCGTGCGGCAAGGCGGCGCGTTTTCCGGACGCGACGATGGTTTCGAAGGACGGCCCACTGGCCCCAAGTTTCTTCATCTGATATTCGATTTCCGCCGCGATGTCCGATTCGCGAACTCCGGGCTTTAAGAGCCTGAAGGCGCGTTCGGTAACTTCGCCCGCGAGGATGGCTGCCTTTCGCATTGCGGCAAGTTCCTGCGAGTCTTTCTTCATACGCAAGCACTCGACGATGCTGCCCGCTTCAATCGCGCGGCATTTCGCCCCTGCGGCTCGCTTGGTGGCTTTCAGTTGAGCGATCGTCCATTTCGCCGGATCGAACCCCGCCCTCTCGATCCGGTGGGCCTTGAGCCACAGACCGACGGCCGAGAAGAGCGCGCCCTTCTGCAACTCGACGCGCAGGCCTGGGCACTGTTCTCGTGCTTGAACGGTGAAGCGGCCATCGGTGATCAGCGTCGAAGAGTGGGGCGTAATGGCAAGGGCGCCGGACTCGCCCGTAAACCCGGTAAGGTAAAACCAGTTCGCGGGATGCGTCACCAGCAGACAATCCAAATGGAGGCGCTTCAACTCCTGAACAACGGCTTTGCGCCTGTTTGCAAAGGGCTCAGACATAAAAAAAATCGAGGAGACTGGAGTCTCCTCGATTCTAACTGAAATGATGTCTCGGTGCGTTGCGAAACCGCGCGATTATCCAGGGATGATGCGCGGTGTCAGGAAGAACAGAAGTTCCTGCGACTGAATGGTAACGTTGGTGCGGCGGAACAGGTAACCGATAACGGGCAAGCTGCCGACGATGGGAACCTCGTTTACCTGGGTTTGTTGCTGCGTAACGATGATGCCGCCAATCACCACAGTGCCACCATCGGCGACAAGCACCTTGGTTTCGGCCGACTGGGTATCCAACGCAGGAATGCCCTGTACGCGCGGAATACCGTTATCGATCTGCGTGTTTTCGACGAGCACATCCATAAAGACGGTGCCTTCGGCAGTAATTTGCGGCGTTACATGCAGACGAAGGACGGCGTCGATGTACTGGACGGAAATTGTGTTGTTGATGGTGGTCTGAATCGGCACCTTCGTACCTTGCTTCACTTCAGCAGATTCGTTGTTCTGGGTGATGATCTTCGGCTTGGAGAGCAGTTTGCCGACGCCCTTGGATTCCGCCGCGGTAATGAAGAGGTCCACGGCGAAGTTGGGCGAACGATGACCAAAGTAGAAGCCGCTGGTGGGCACACCGGCGCCGAGGTTGACGTTGAAGGGCAGGGTGCCATTGGCGCTTCCGCCTGACGCGGAAGTCAGCGGAGGTTGCGGAATGCCGCCGCCGGTGGTGATCGGGCTGGTACCAACCGAAGGCACGCCGCCGAATACCGAGCGGCCGCCGGTGGTGGTGCCCGCAAAGCCCCACTGCACGCCGATATCCTGGCTGAACGAACGCGACGCAGAAACCACGCGCGCTTCGATCTCCACCTGCTGCGACTTGCGGTCGAGTTGCCGGATCAGGTTGTCGATCGTTGGAATGACGGAGGGAATATCGCGAATCACGAGCTGGTTCGAGCGATCGTCGGAGAAGATGTCGCCGCGGGTCGAGAGGAACTTTTTCAAGGTGTCCTTCATCGACGCCGCTTTGGCGTAGCTGAGCACACGAGTAACCGTGACGGGCGCGACAGCTTCGGCTTGCGCTTTCTGCAAGTCGCGAGAAGTCTCCGCTTCTCTCCGGAGAGTATCCTTGGTGGCGATGCGCAACACGTTGCCGTTGAGCTGTTTGTCTAAACCGTTGTTCTGGAGAACGATGTCGAGCGCCTGATCCCACGGCACTTCGTCAAGCACGATCGTAAGGGTGCCCTTCACGTTGGGGTCGAGCACCACGTTCAGTCCGCTGATCTCGTGAATCAGGCGGAAAAAGTCCTTCAGGTCAACATCCTTCAAGTTGACGGAAATCGGCTCGCCCGTGTAGCGGCTGGGCGCTGCGGAAGTCGAGGCAGCGGAGCCGGCCTGCTGGGTAGCCACAGTGGCAGCAGCAGTGCTTGCTTGCTGCACCGCCTGCTGTGCCGCTTGCTGCGCGGACTCCGAATGCTCCGGAACCGCCGGAGGTGCCGGAACCGCCAGAGCTGCCGATTGGGTCACCTGCTTGGGAAGCTTGAACTTCGCCTCCTGCGGACCGTTTGCGGTTTGAGCGGCGGTAGAAGTAACCGCTGCGGGAGCAGCCGCATTCTCCGGTTGCGATTCCAGGTAGATGACGATCGCGGAACCGTCGTGAGCAATCTGGAAAGGCGCGGAATTGGTCAGGTCAATGACGACCCGGGCCACATCCGGCTTGTATTGCGCCATGCGCACCGCACGCACGGGAGCAGAAACGCCGGGAATCGACGACTTCTGTACGTTCATGCGCGCGCCGGCGAAATCGAGCACCAGGCGCTCGGGATTCTGCATGCGCACAGGGTGGACGTCGAGATGCCCAGCCCCTTCGACGCGAACGGCCGCCCGCTGCATATCCTGCGTAACGGCAACGCTCGAGATCACCGCGGCCGTCGTGTTAGCGCCAGCGGACTCCTGCCCGCGGACCATGGTCGGGCTCGCGCCCAGAACCATTCCCGCCACTATCAGGCAGCCACATTGAAAGGCCCGCCAGTTCGTCGTCATTGCTGTTCTCCTGCACTGGGGTAAATTCGCTTATTTACTTGCCGTTCCACGGGTTTCCCAAACGCATCCTTGCCGAGCTCATGGAACGAAACACTGTCCATGGCAATCTTGTCCACGCTGCCGTCGTAAAGCTGGTCGCCTTCGCGCAAGAAATATGTGCGTGATTGGGGATTAGTAACCACGGCGATCATTCCATTGGGGGAGCGCACAATTCCGTCCAGGCGAAGAGTGGCGACTTGCAGGCCAGCCTTTCCGGGAGGAAGAATGGCCGCTGCTTTCGCCGCAGCGTCTTGGCGCGCGGTAAGAGACTCAAAGGGATCGCGGCGGGCTACTTTCTGGTCCGGCTCAGCTCCCGCCGGCGCCGGAGTGCTGGGCGCAGGCTTCTTGGCGGGAGGTTTGGAAGCAGACTTCGCCGCCGGTTTCGCCGATGACTTGGGCGGGGGCGGAGCCGTCTGCGCGCAGACCACCGTTGCTCCGAGAACTAATCCAAGCAGCAGTGCGATCTTCTGACTCATAGCTAGGTTTATCCTGCTCATGGCTTCTTCACAGGGGCGGCTCCTGGTTTAGCCGCACCCGCTCCTGCCGCCGTATCGGCCGGCTTGGTGAAAAATGTGGTGACGGTAAATTCGCCACTAACCGTTTCCCCGGGACGGATCGGATACTTGGCGCCTTTAGCGGAGACCGGATCGGCAAACTCCAAGTCGCCGACATTGATGATGCGTGACAAGCGGCTCAGCCGCGAGAAGAAGTCCAGCAAGTTGAAGTATGGACCATCCGCTTGCACGCTGAACGGCATTTCATAGTGATATTCCTTCGGCGCGATGGGCATCGCGGTCAGACGACGCAACGAAACGTTGGAGGCACTGGCCGCGCCCTGAATCTGGCGGATAAATTCGTCCACTTCCTTTTCCTCGGGAACGATGGTCTTCAGCGTGTCGAGTTGTTTGTTGAGCGCATCCATCTGCTGCTTCAGTTCGCCGTAGCGCTGCTTGTACACGGAAAGCTGCTGGACTTCCTGATTCAGCTTGGCGCGCTGCTGCACGGCCTGATCGTAAGCGGAACGCTCTTGGGCTACCGGTGAAAATGGAACGTACAATCCCGCAAGCACCAGGATCACCGCGATGGCCAGAGCCACCAGACCCTGCATAATCACCGACATGTCTCGGAAAGGATTCGCCATGGCTTCCTCTTATCCTTTCTTCGCCGGTGCCGCGCCAGGCGGGGCACTTTGTGCGGGAGAATTGGCGGGCTTCGCTTGAGCCGGGGTGCCAGCCGCCGGACCACTCGGAGCAATTTCCGCGTTGATGGTGAACAGGAAAGTCTGGACGGCGCTCTTATCGTCCTGCTTCGATTCCTTAATCTCGATCTTCTGGAAATATCCGGAGCGCTTCAGCGCGGTGATGAAGTTCGCGACGGAGTTGATGGAAGCAGCCGAGCCCTCGAAGGTGACGTTTGATCCGTTCTTCTTCATCGAAGTGAGCCACAGGTTCTCCGCGCGGGAGACCGTGTTGGCCACCTGATCCAGAAGCTCCTGGCCGCCGGTGCGGTCCTTCTGGAGCTGCTCGATGGTGGTAACCCGCTGCTGCAAGGTCATCTTTTGCTTTTCAAAGGCTTCGACCTGCAATTTGATCTGTTCCAATTCCGTTTTCTGCGCCTGGAGTTGTTTGATCCGGTTGTTCTCGTCGTTCAACTGCGTCTGCCAGGAGTGATAGAAGTAGAAGAGGAAGAGGCCGCCCAGCAGCACACCAGCTCCCACGAAAACCAACGGCATGGCCGCCCCGGTATCCACCGGCCTTCTTGCGGCTTTGGGCCGCGTTTGTCCGAGTAAGTTTATGCGGATCATGGCTAGTCGAAGCTCCTCAGGGCCAATCCCACCGCCACCACCAATCTTGGCGCCAGTTCCCGGATCTGATCTTCGCTATGCTTGCCCGGGTTAATCAGCACCTTGCGGAAAGGATTCAGTTCTTCCACCGGCATCGCAAACTCTTCGCGGAGCAGGTCCACCAGGCCCGGCACACGAGCGGTACCGCCGGCCACCATGATGCGCTGGATATTCTCGCCGCTCGCGGTGGCGCGGAAGAAGTCAAAGGTCTTCTGAATTTCCAGGGTCAGGATGTCGGAAACGCTGCGGAGGATCTGGCCTTTCTGCTCGTCGGTGACGCTCGGCAGGGTGTCGCCCTTCTTCAGCCGCTCAGCGTCGTCGAAGCTCAAGTCCAATTCCTTCTGGAGCGCGTCGGTATATTGGTTGCCGCCCACGCTGACGTCGCGGGTAAACAGCGGTATGCCGCCGCGGACGATATTAATGTTCATAACGCTGGCCCCGATGTTGAGAAGCGCGACCGTTTGACCTGCATCGGGTTCGTAATTGATTTCAAAACAATTCTGAAGGCCGAAGGCGTCGATGTCCACCACAACCGGAGTCTTGCCCGCCTGGGCCAGCACGTTGGTGTGGTTCAGGATCTTGTCTTTCTTGACGGCGACCAGCAGCACGTCCATCTGCGAGTCCATCGCTTCCAGCAACTGGTAACTAAGGTTCACGTCGGCGATATCGAAAGGAATGTGCTGGCTGGCTTCGGAAGGGATGCGGTCATAAAGTTCTTCCTCGGTCATCAGAGGAAGCGGGACGCGCTTGACGATCACGGAGTGCCCCGAAACGGAAGTGGCAACGTTCTTGGTCTTGATTTTTTCGACGTCAAAAATTTTGGTGATGGCGTTGGCGACTTGCGGCGCGTCCATGATGGCGCCGTCCACAACGGTATCTTGCGCCAAGGACTCCATGCCGTAGCTGACGAGTTCATACCCGGCCTTGGTCGATTTCAGCTCAACAGCCTTGATCGAACTGGAGCCGATGTCCAGTCCAACGAGCTGCCTGCTTTTCTTGCCCCCGAGTCCCAGCATATTCCGGCCTCTTTCCCTCACGCCCGAACGAGTCTAGCGGCGCTTCGACACCGCTTGGCTCATCTTGCGTTCCATCCACCGATCCAGGATCGTCTTCCTAAGTTTCCAACGATTGCCCAGCTTAAACGCAGGTATTTCGCCCTCTGTGATGTAGCGGTACAGAGTATCCGGGCTGATGCCCAGATACTGAGACGCTTGCCTCACATTCATCACTTCGCGCGATTCGCTCACGAGGAACGCCCATCCTATCCCACACGCCGGAAGAAATTCAGCGTGCCCGCACCCGTATGTCATAAGAACAGGAGATCATAGGGCGCGGCCTTGCTCTCGTTATGTCACCCGGCAGGGCCGAGCGTCAAGCCCTTCTCGTCGGGAGTTGTCCTAAAAACATCGGCAATCTTAGGCAATTGACCTGGTATTCTAGGCAGGTCTCCCCACATATAGAAACCGATGACGACCAACGCTACTACTAATTGTGGTTTTCGAGCTTTTACCCCCTGTCCCGCAGGACGGTAATCCTTTGCGTGCATTACAGTGCTCTCATATCTCGTGTCGTTGTTCTTTGCTCTGCCTCACGTTTCCTTTTGATTCCGCCTCAATTCATTACTCTTAGATCCCCAACTTCTTCCAAAGCTCATCGACCTGGGCGCGCGTGTTCGCGTCCATCAGGATTTCGTCCGGCCAGGGCCGAGTGAATCCTTCCGTAGGCCATTTCCGGGTGGCGTCCACTCCCATCTTCGAGCCAAAGTCCTGCATGCGGGCCGCATGGTCCAGCGTGTCAACCGGACCGAGAGAGAACTGCACGTCGCGTTCGGGATCAATCGCGCAGAGAGCTTTCCAAACGACTTCGCGATAATCGTGAACGTTCACGTCGTGGTCCACCACAACCAGAACTTTCGTGAACATGGCTTGGCCGAGCGACCAGATCGCGTTCATTACTTTTCGGGCGTGACCGGGGAACGATTTGCGAATGGAGACAATCATCAGATTGTGGACGATGCCCTCGGCGGGCATGGACACGTCGACGATTTCGGGATGCGTCATCTTCATCAGTGGAAGAAAGGCGCGTTCGATGGCATAGCCCATGTAAAAGTCTTCCTGCGGCGGGCGGCCGACGACGGTAGTGAGGTAAATGGGATCCTTCCGATGCGTGACGCACTCCACGTGGAAGACGGGATACTCGCCTTCGAGGGAGTAAAAGCCGGTGTGGTCGCCAAAGGGACCTTCGGTGCGCATCTCCTTCAGGTTGACGTAGCCTTCCAGGACGATTTCGGCATTGGCGGGGACTTCGAGTTCGTTGGTTTCGCACTTGACCAGTTCGACCGGCTCTCTGCGAAGGAATCCGCTGAACATCATTTCGTCGAGGTCCGGCGGGATAGGGAGAATGCCCCCTAAGGTAGTGGCGGGGTCGGAGCCAATAGCCACACTGACGGGAATGCGCCCGTCGGGATTCGCGGCACGCGCGCGGCGGAAATGCTCGGCCCCGTGCTTCTGCGTTTGCCAGTGCATCCCCGTGGTGCGCTCGTCGTAAATCTGCATGCGGTACATGCCCACGTTGCGTTTGCCGGTTTCCGGGTTCTTGGTGAAGACGAGTGGAAAGGTAATGAACCGGCCGCCGTCTTGTGGCCAGCACTTCAGGATTGGGAAATCGTGGAGGTTGACGTCTGTTCCCTTTCGAATGACTTCTTTGCAAGGACCGTCTTTGACGCCTTTCGGGAAGAAAGAGCCAAGTTCCGCCAGCTTGGGGAGCATTTTCAACTTGTCGAACAGCCCCTGTGGCGTTTGCATGTCCATGAAGCCACGAATGCGCGCGGCGATGTCGTCGAGCTTGTCGACCTCCAATGCAAGTTGCATGCGACGCTCGCTGCCGAAGGTGTTGATCAGCAGTGGATAGCGCGAGCCTTTCGGCTTCTCGAATAGCAGGGCCATGCCGCCGGGATTCCCTTTGGGACCGGGGAGGGCTTGCGCGCGCTGAACAACTTCCGTGATCTCCAGGACGGGGTCGACTTCCGCTTTGATGCGGCGAAGTTCGCCCTCTTTCTCGAGCGTTTTCACAAAATCACGCAAATCCGCGTATCCCACTGCATGCCTCCGGGGAAATCCGATGACAGGTACTTATCGCTCACACTATCACGCGCGAGGCGAGCGCAACAGGCCGAGCCAGTTCTGCGTACAGTGTCCTTTTGCGCGCACTGGTACGAAAGGTTGATTGTGCCCTCCGGGGCGCTACCTTCCAATCGTGAAGCAGACGTGCGGACGTCACAGCGCGTCTCTGTCCCCGGCAGTTTAATTGGCGATTCATGAACCGAAGGCTTTGCATCCTTTCGCTGAGTCTAATGCTTGCGCCGGCTGCCCGCGCGCAGCAAGGGCCAATGGACCGCGCACAAATCCTCGGCGAATTGGCCCAAGGCCAATCGGCCAGCTACATTGCGCATTTGGTCCAAGCGCGCGGAATCAGTTTCAGTCCCACTGCGGATTTTCTGGAACGTGTACGGCTGTCCGGCGGCGAAGGCATTCTAATCGAGCGCTTGACGAGCGCCGAGCCGCCTCCCGGCACTGAGGCTTCGCGGAACGAGCGCCCCTTTGATCGTCTGGCGAAATGCAGTGAGCTGATTCACCTCGGAGCCATTGAGCAGGCTGTTCCCGAATGCCGCGCCTCCGTGGATGAGAATCCCCAGAGCGCCTGGCCACCGATGTTGCTGCTGCGAGCGCTTTCCGAATCTGGAATCACTCCGGAAGAGCGTGTGCAACTCTTGCGTCGTGCCGTGGCGGCGGACCCGAACCTTGTGAGCGCACACCGGGCCCTGGCGATGGAAGAGATCCCGAGTACCGAACGCGCAGAGGAGATGCAGAAAGTCGCGGCACTCGAACAGGCACAACCGGCTGGCGCATTTGGCGCGATGGACGCGTCCATTTTCGATCGCTGGCCCTCGCAACCTGCACCAGCGGAGAACTTGACGCCGGAAAAGCAGAAGCAACTCCGCGCTTACATCGAGACTCTGTTGCGCGATTATTCCGATCTCGCTGCCGTTCGCCTCGGCGCAGCCTTCACCTACATGTTGCTGGGTGAGCCCGAGAATGCACGGAGCCAGATCCGCGAGGCCCTGCGGCTGGAACCCGCAAGTCCGGAGCTGCACGTGGCGCTGGGACATTTCTATCAGACGCAGCATCAGGTCCAGGCGGAATTAGCGGAATATCGAACCGCGGTGAACCTCGTTCCCTATCAAAACCTGCCGCACAGGTACCTTGGCGAGGCTCTAATTCGCGAACGGCGGTTTGACGAAGCGGTTCAACAGTGGAAAGACCTGCTGGCGTTGCAGCCCAGGGATCTTCAGGCAAGCAGTTCACTGATTACCATTCAGCTGGACCAGCAGAATCGCGCCGCCGCCATTACGGAATTGCGGCGATCGCTGCAGGCTTCGTCGGACGTGGCGGCGAGTGAAGGTGCGTTCGTCGAGGCCCGTCTAGCGGATTTGGACCGATTGGGCCATTTGCTGAGCGACGACCGGCAATATGAAGGAGCGGCGCAACAATATACGTATCTCTTGCGATTCAAGCCGGACTCCTGGGAGTTGCACAACAATCTGGGCAACGTTTTCTATGCGCAGCACCGCTGCACCGAGGCCATTGGAGAATATCGAGAGGCAGTGCGGTTGGATGGCAGCGCACCGGGCGCGCATCACAATCTGGCCAACTGTTTGCTGGTGACACAGAAAACGGACGAAGCCATCGCGGAATACCGGCAAGCGTTGGAACTCGACCCTACGGAGGCGAACAGCGTCGCAATGCTGGGAGTGGCGCTAACGCAAAAAGGCGAACTGAACGCCGCCATCGAGCAGTTTCAGCAATATCTCGAGCAGGATCCCAAGAACGAGAAGGTACTCGCGAGCCTCGCGCATGTGCATTATCTGAACAAAGATTACAGCGCGGCCATCGATGAACTGAAAAAGTCTCTCGCGCTCAAATCGGATTTACCTTCAGCCGAGAACGAGCTAGCGTGGATCTATCTGACCGCGGATGATCCTCATTTCCGCAACTTAACGGAAGGGCTGCGTCTTGCACGTTTGGCGGTGCAACATTCGAGCCCGGCCGTACCTGAGGCGCTGGACACGCTGGCCGAAGCATTATTGCAAAGCGGACAAGCAAAAGAGGCCCTCGAAACGGAAGAGCAGGCCGCCAAGCTCGCGCCGGACAACCGCGATATCCAGACGCGGTTGGCACGCTTTCGCGAAGCCGTGCATCCACAAGCGGCCTCCGTGAATCCGTAAAACATTATGTGCGCAGTCATAATTGACGCACCGAAGGAAAGCTGCTAACTTTTCGCGCGTCGCACAGTCTTGGCGCAAGCCGACGCGCACCCGCTTGGTCTTGCGTTGATTCAGGTTGGAAAATCCGCGGTTGCCTGTTTTGCATTCGGCCCAGGGCAGCGCCCACCGCTCGCGTACCCAGAAAGAGGAAGGTGACCATGAGGCGGAGTTTGCCTGCACTTGGATTGTTCATTGCATTTTTAGCGATTGCATGTTCCCCCGGATTGGTAAGCGCGCAATACGCATCCCAGGGGCAGTACGATAACAACGCCAATGCGGTTCTGTATGGCCCGGGCTGGCAAGTGATCCGGGCGGAGTGGGGCGCGGGCAACCGCTGGGCGGACGTGACGTATACCGTTCGCATGCTGTTGTCAGGGAACGGGCAGGTGAAGGTCAACAACACGAACATGGGTGGCGATCCCGCCGTCGGTGCCGACAAAATCCTGCGGATTCACGCGAAAACTTTTCAGGGACAGCATCGCCAGTTCACCTACAAGGAAGGCAGCTACATTGACGCAAGCCAGTTTTATAACTACGGAGGAGGAATTGGGGGAGGCGGGAACGGGTCCGGCTGGCAAGTGATGTGGGCGGAATGGGGCGCGGGCAACCGGCGCGCGAACGTGACCGATCGCGTGCGAGGGCTGCTCTCCGGCAATGGGCAGGTGAAAGTCAACAACACGAACATGGGTGGCGATCCCGCGGTAGGCGCCGACAAAACACTGTGGATCTCGGCGCGCGATTCACGCGGACAGACGCGGCAGTTTACGTACAAGGAGGGTTCCTACATCGATGCCAGCCAGTTCTATAGCTATGGGAATTACCCCGGGCCAGGTGGGCCTGGTCCTGGTTACCCGGGCGGCCCTGGATATCCCGGCCCCGGCGGCTCGCTGCAAATCATGCGCGCATATTATGGGCTGAACAACCGAACTTCCGATGTGACCGACCGCTTGCGCCGCATGGTTCAGGGGAACTACCTGGATGTGCAGGTCAACAACAACAACATGGGGGGCGATCCCGCACCGGGCGCTGACAAAGTGCTCACAGTGATCTATCGGGTCAACGGAAGAGAACAGACCGCGACCGTGAAGGAAGGCAACCGGTTGCGGATTCCATAAAAGAAGGCGAGAGGCCGTGCGATTCGCTGGCCTCTTTTTCGCTCCTTTTTGATGGTTGCGTTGCTCTCTGAAACGTTTGCTCCTATTCTGAATTCTGCGTTATGAAGCGAATCTATCTGGACCACAACGCGACGACGCCGGTCGACGCAGCGGTGCTCGAAGCGATGCTGCCGTTTCTTTCGGCTGAGTACGGCAACGCCTCGTCGATTCACACGTTTGGGCAACGCGCACGGGCCGCGGTGGAAACAGCCCGGGAGCAGGTCGCTGCGCTCGTGAACGCGCGACCGCAGGAAATTGTGTTCACGAGCGGAGGAACCGAGTCCGACAATCACGGGATCTTCGGCATTGTGGAACCGTTGCCAGGCGCGAACCCGGCGCCACACGTCATCACGTCATCAATCGAGCACGAAGCGGTGTTGAATACGTGCCAGGCGATGGAGAAGCGCGGTGCGTCCGTAACCTACCTCCCCGTTACGGGCGCCGGGCTGATCGCCATCGAGGATTTGCGCTCGGCGATTCGTGCGGAAACCAAATTGATCACGGTAATGCACGCGAACAACGAACTCGGCACCGTTCAGCCGCTCGAGCAGATCGGACAGATCGCGGCGGAACGGGAGATTTACTTCCATACGGACGCGGTGCAGTCCGCGGGCAAGATTCCGATCGACGTGCAGGCGCTGCAATTGGACTTGTTGTCGATTTCCGCTCACAAACTTTACGGACCGAAAGGAGTCGGGGCTCTTTATGTCCGGGGGGGAACGCAATTGCGGCAATTTCTTTATGGTGGCCATCACCAGCGGGGTTTTCGGCCAGGCACGGAAAATGTCGCGGGAATTGTCGGCCTCGGGAAGGCGGCGGAGATCGCGCGAACTTCGAGGCAAGAGGATACGGCGCGAGTTTCGGCATTGCGCAACAAGCTGGAGGAAGGGCTGCTCGCTCGGATCGCGGACTGCCGAGCCAATGGCTCACCCGCATTACGCACGCCAAACACCTCGAACATTACGTTCACTGGAATTGAAGGCGAGGCGCTGGTCATTGCGCTGGACTTAAAGGGTCTGGCGTGTTCCACCGGCGCCGCATGTTCCTCGGGTGCGGTAGAGCCGTCGCACGTTTTGACCGCTATTGGATTGCCTTCCGCGGACGCGCGCGCGAGTATTCGCTTCAGCCTTGGGCGGCACACCACGGCAGAAGAGATTGACGCGGCTCTGGAAATTGTTCCTGCCGCTGTGGCGCAATTGCGCAAGCTATCGCCGGTTTACCCCAAGCCCGCGCCCGCACATCACTGACGTTTTCCCTGTAAACTAGCTATAGGTATGAACACGCAAGAACAACTCGATTCCCTGCCCGCGTGCAGGGAGACGCAACCTGGGCTTGTGGCTGTGGCCATGTCCGGCGGGGTGGACTCGTCGACAGTCGCGGCGGTTCTGTTGCAGCAGGGCCGGCCGGTTGTCGGTCTGACGATGCAACTCTGGAACCAGCGACGGCTTCCCCAACTGCAGGGCGACGGGCCCGCACAGCACCGCTGCTGCTCGCTGGATGATGTGTATGACGCGAAGAGAGTCGCGCAACACCTGAGCTTTCCGCATTACGTGGTGAATTTCGAAGAGCAGTTTGAAGAACGGGTGGTGCGCCCATTCGTCGAGCAGTATTTGTCGGGCCGCACGCCGATCGCATGCACGAATTGCAACACCGACGTAAAGTTCGAGCCGCTGCTACGCATGGCGCGGCAGATTGGCGCGGAGCGGCTGGCGACGGGACACTATGCGCGCATTCGCCACGATGAGGCGACTGGCCGTCATCAACTCTTGCGCGCGCGTGATGACTCCAAGGATCAGTCTTATTTTCTGTGGGGACTCACGCAGGAGCAGTTGAGCCGCAGCGAATTCCCGCTCGGCGAGCTGTCGAAGGAAGAAGTGCGGGCGCTGGCGCGGCGCGTGAACCTGCCGGTAGCGGAAAAACCGGAGAGCATGGAACTGTGCTTTGTGCCGAATGGCAACTACGTGCAATTCATCCACGCGTACTCCAGTGAGATCGGCGAGCCGGTGGAAGACCGCGAGGGCGAGATCATTACCCGCGACAACGTCGTGATTGGCCGGCACAACGGTGTGCACAACTACACCATTGGCCAGCGCAAAGGGCTTGGCTTCAGCACCGGCAAGCCGATCTATGTTCTGGCCATCGATACCGAGAAAAATCGGGTGATCGTGGGCGAAGATGAGGCCTTGCAGGAGACGGAATTTGAAATTGAGAACGTGAATTGGGTTTCGATTGTGGAGCCCGCTGGGGCTTTCTGCGCGCGGGTGAAGATCCGTCATAAACACGAACCCGCAGCGGCAAAGGTCGAAGCGCTGCCGGGCCTGCGAGCGAGGATCCGGTTTGATGAGCCGCAACGGGCCATCACTCCCGGCCAGGCGGCGGTGATTTACGATGGGGATGTCGTTCTGGGCGGCGGTTGGATCAAATAAAAAAGGCGCATGGGTCGCATGCGCCGCGTCGAAAGCTTCTGAGAATTTTTCTCAAATAAACAGTTCGTCTTCTTGTTCGAGCACCTCGGCAGGCACCGATTCCCGGCGACCACGCCCGGCTCGCAGCACGTCAAGGCCGATCTTAATCCCGTGAATCAACGCCGACGCCTTTTGCACCGGACCCAGAAAGCTGCGGCGTACCTGGAAGCCTGCGTCCTCAACGGCTTCCATCGCACCCGACAAAATCCGATCGGCCTTCACCATTTGGCCACGCAAGCGGTCGGACGCCTCAGTGAAAACCTTGTCCATTTTCTGCGCTTGCGTACGAGCGAGGTAGACGATGTGCGAAGCATCTTCGACGAGGTTGGTGATTCGGGGTTGCGTGTCGTCGAGGAGCATCTGTGTGCGGGTAAGGATCGGCCCCATGCGGGTGTGGAGGTCCGTGACCATCTTATTGATGGACTCTGTTGTGCGCTTGAGCTGCACAAACAGGCCCACCAGAATGACGACCTGCACGACCAGCGCGATCGCCGCTATGATGCTGAAGAATTCCATCCAGAATTGCATTCACACCTCGCCCTCTGCGCGAGTTCTGCGCGGAAACCACCCGGGGTGCTGAGCACCGAAGATTACGACTTGGTTTCGCGCAAAAACGCTTCGCGGCCGGCTTCCACTGCCGCGGAAATCGAATCCCGCTTGCGCGACGCCACGTCTTTTCCGCGCTCAATGAGTTCGTCGGCGCGGTCCCGCAACTCACGAGCCTTGCGCTGGGCAAACTCGCGACCGTCATCGGCACGCTTGGCTAGGTAATCGCGCGTCTCTTCGCCGGACTTGGGAGCAAACAGTACTCCAAGAAGCGCTCCAATGCCAACGCCCACAAGGAAAAAGCTCACTTTGGAACCAACGTTATCGGCCATGGTCAACCTCCAGAAAAAACCGTAACATAAGCGCAAGAGTGTGGGCAATAGAGCATAACCTGTTCGAATGGCCAGAGGGGTTAAGCCTCGCTTCCGCCGCTTTTGTAGTGCGAGACGATCTTTTCGGCGGTCTTCCGGGTGATGACGCGACTCAACTCTTCGACGGTCGCACGCTTGAGGTTCGCGATGCTTCCATACTCGCGCAGCAGTCGTTGTGAAGTCTTGGCGCCGATCCCGGGAATCTCCAGCAGCTCCGTGCGGGTCTGCCGGGCGCCGCGGCGCTGGCGGTGGAAGGTGACAGCGAAGCGGTGGGTCTCATCGCGAATCTGCTGAATCAAGTGCAGCACCGGCGAATGGCGGTCGAGGATGCACGGCTCGTTTTCCTGGCCCAAAACGTAGAGGATTTCCTCCTTCTTCGCAATGCTGGCCACGGGCTGATTGATGATCTGGAGTGCGTCAAGGGCCTGCGCTGCCGCGTGAAGCTGGCCGAGCCCTCCATCGATCAGGATCAAGCTGGGCATCGGCTTCTGCTCTTCCTGCAAACGGCGATACCGGCGAGTGACTGCTTCATGCATGCTCGCGAAATCGTCGTTCTCGCTGCGCTCGCGTCCGCCGGGAGCGGATTCTCCGCGAATGATGAATTTCCGGTAGTCGGACTTCTTCATCCGGCCGTTTTCCCAAACGACCATCGAAGCAACCGTGTCGGTCCCCTGAATGTGGGAAATGTCGAAGCTCTCGATGCGCTTCGGTTCTTCCGGCAGGTTCAGCGCATTTTGCAAAGCTTCGGCGATGGACTTCGAACTTGGCTTCAAGACACGGAAGCGCTGCTCGAAAGAGTGCTTGGCGTTGTTCTCAACGAGATCGAGTATGGCGCGCTTGCTCCCCCGCTGCGGCGTGAAGATTTCGATCTTGTGCCCGGCCCGGTCGCTGAACGATTCTTCGAGCAACTCGCGCTCTTCGAAATCGACAGGAACATGAATCATCTTTGGCAGGTATTCCGCTTCGAGATACAACTGCTTCAGAAGCGAGGGGACAAACTCCCTGGGATCGAACGGGTCTAGCTCTTCCCAGTAAAATTCGCGACGATCGACGATACGGCCGCCGCGCAGGTGGAAGACGTTCGCCGCCACCAGAGGCGGTTCCGCGTAGTAGGCGATCACGTCGGTATCGTCGCCTTGCGCCGCTGCGATGCGCTGGCGTTCCTCGATATCCTCCATGGTTTTGAGCAGGTCGCGATAGCTCGCGGCCTCCTCGAAGCGCTCCTGCGCGGCCGCAGCTATCATGCGCTCCTCAATGCTCTTCATGAGGTCGTGGCGGCGGCCGTCGAGGAACATGCGCACGTCGCGAACGGCTTCGGCGTAGCGGTCACCCGTGGTCAGGCCCTCCACGCAAGGGCCAAGACAGCGCTTGATGTAGTACTGCAAGCAGGGGCGCGGATGCGAGCGGCTCAGATCAACAAAACAAGAAGGAATCAGGAAACGCTTGTGAACGAAGTGGAGGATGCGCCGGGCCAGGCCCGCAGGAAAGTACGGGCCGAAGTACAGCGCGCCGTCTTTTTTCACTTTGCGTGTGAAATAGACGCGCGGATATTTCTCGCCCATGGTCAGCTTGATGTAGGGGTAGGTCTTATCATCGCGCAGCATCACATTGAATTTGGGTTTGTGCAGCTTGATGAGGTTGTTCTCGAGCGCGAGGGCTTCGCGTTCGTTAGCGACGACGATGGTTTCGATATCGGCGATTTCGCGGGCCAGCGAGCCGGTTTTCGCATCCATCCAGCGCGATTCCAGAAAATAAGAACGCACGCGGTTGCGCAGAGAACGCGCCTTGCCGACATACACAACCGTGCCGCCGGCGTCGTGGAACAAATAGACGCCGGGCTTTTCCGGAAGCTGCGCTGCTTTATCTCGGGGTTCCATGAGCGTGGACTGGCGGCCCGCCGAACGGGCGAAATGTCAATTTTACGGCCAAACCGCCGCGAGCGCGAATGGAGGCTTCCGCGGCGTTTGGTTCGATGCCCATTGCGCGAGAGTCGTATATACTTTTGTGAGCCGCGCTCCGCGGCATAATTCCCCATAGAAAAGAGGATTCTTCCGTGAAAGCGATCCCTTTATTGCGGCAAATTGGCGCAGTTCTGTTGGCCGCTGCAGTTCTCTGCCCCGCTCTTCCCGCCGATGAAGGCATGTGGACCTTCGATAATCCGCCGGTCAAGCTCCTGCAGCAGAAATACAATTTCACACCGACGCAGCAATGGCTGGACCATTTACGCCTGGCTTCCGTGCGGCTGAATGATGGCGGGTCCGGTTCCTTTGTAAGCCCCCATGGACTGTTGCTGACGAATCATCACGTCGCCTTAGGCCAGCTCCAGAAAAACTCGAGCGCGGAACACGACTACGTCAGGGATGGGTTTTACGCCGAGACGCCGGAACAGGAAATGAAGTCGCCGGACCTCGAAGTAAACGTCCTGATGTCGATGGAGAACGTTACGGATCGGGTGAATGCGGCGCTGAAGGGCGCGAAGACTACGGAAGAAGAGTTCGCCAAGCGCAAAGCGGTGCTCACGGATATCGAGCGCGAAAGCACGGAAAAGACCGGGCTGCGCTCGGACATCGTGACACTTTACGCGGGCGGAGAATATTGGCTGTATCGCTATAAGAAGTACACCGACGTGCGGCTGGTCTTCGCCGTCGAGCAGCAGACGGCGTTTTATGGCGGCGATCCGGACAACTTCACCTATCCGCGCTATGACCTGGATATGGCGCTGTTCCGCGTGTACGAGAGTGGCAAGCCGATCGACAGTAAGGACTATTTGAAATGGAACCCCAAGGGCGCGGGCGACGGTGAACTGGTGTTCGTCTCCGGTCATCCCGGCTCGACGCAGCGTCTGACGACCTACGCGGACCTGGTGGCCCTTCGCGACCAGGATACTCCCCTGATTATTCAAAGCTTGAAGCGGCGTATCGCCGTTTTGAAAGAGTATGCCGCGCGAGGGCCGGAGCAGGCTCGCCAGGCCACGACCATGATTTTCGGTCTGGAAAATAGCCGCAAAGTGTTTGAAGGGCGGCGCGATGGTCTTGCTGACAAGAATCTGATGGAAACGAAACGGAAAGAGGACGAAGCCTTCAAGGCAAAGATTATGGCCAACCCGGAGTGGAAGAAGGACTACGGGCAGGCATGGACCATCGACGAAGAAGCGCTTCAGAAAGAGCAACCTCGGGTCAAGCAGCAGTATTTCCGTTCGACGGACTCGCAGCTCGCTGCGCTTGCGGTGCAAGTCGTGACCTACGTTGCGGAAGTGAAGAAGCCCGACGGACAGCGCCTTCCGGGATTTCACGACTCGCAACTTGATTCGCTGAAGCACCGGCTGTTTTCGCCGGCGCCGATTTATCCGGGGATGGAGATGGCGCGGATGACCAGCGCCCTGGAAGCATCGCAAAAAGAGTTGGGCCCGGACGACGTTTGGTTGAAGGCCGTGTTAGACGGCAAATCACCGAAGGATGCGGCCAATTACTTGATTACGGGAACAAAGGTCGCCGACCCGGCATTTCGCAAATCACTGGTCGAGGGCGGCGAGGAAGCGGTGAAAGCGTCCACCGACCCGATGATCGCGATGGCGCGGCGTATCGATCCGATTCGACGCGAGCAGATCAAGTGGTTCGAGGACAACGTGCAGAGCGCGGCGGAACGCGCGGGAGAGATGCTGGGCAAGGGGCGCTTTGCCGTGTATGGAAAGGATACGTATCCGGACGCAACGTTCACGCTGCGCCTGTCGTATGGCCAGGTGCAGGGCTACCCGATGAACGGCACGGTTGCGCCGTATAAGACAACGTTCTACGGCCTGTACGATCGCGCCGCGAGTTTCGATTACAAGGAACCGTTCGATCTGCCGAAGCGCTACCTCGACGGCAAGGATAAGCTCGACCTGACAACGCCGTTCAACTTTGTCACCACCAACGACATCATCGGCGGGAATTCCGGATCGCCGGTGGTGAATCGCAACGGTGACATCGTCGGCTTGATCTTCGACGGCAATATCGAGTCGCTCGTCGGAGACTTCGTATACGATTCTTCGCAGAATCGCGCCGTGGCGGTGCACACCGGCGGCATGACCGAGGCCATGAAGAAGCTGTACGGAGCACAAAAGCTGGTGGACGAACTGCTGGGTCAATAGGCGAGCGCAACCCGCGATTGAATCGCAAGAATCACAGAAAGGAGGAGAAGGCAATGTCGAAGGCTTGCGGCGCGATGGCCTGGTGGTTCGTAGTGCTTGCGTTTGCGCCGATATTTGGAAATTGCGCCCACGCCCAAGACTCTCCGCCTTCCCCTCCTGCCAAGCAGGAGCCGGCCAAGCCAAAGCCAAATACGGATTCGGCGATGCAATCGGCCGAGGATCAACCGAAATGGGATCCGCTGCGCGCCGAGAAAGATCTTGAGGTCGGCAAGTGGTACATGAAGAAAGGCGACGTGGACGCGGCAATCGACCGATTCCAAGACGCCACCGAAGCGAAGCCCGGCTATGCGCTTCCCTTCCGGTTTCTTGGCGAGGCGTATGAGAAAAAGGGAAAGAAAAAGCCCGCGGTGAAAGCCTACCAGCGGTATCTCGACTTATACCCCCATGCGGAAGACGCGGACAAGATCCGCAAGAAAATCGAGAAGTTGCACCAGGAGATCGACAAGGAAAAAGAGAAGGAGTAGCTAGCGAGCCAGCCGATCCAGGAACTTCCGCGCCAGATTGAAATGGACGAAGCGCTTTTCTTCGGCACGGAATTGGGGCGAATGCGAAAGCAGGGAGCAACCGGACCGGCGCGTGGGATGCTTCACGTGAAGCATCTCGTGGAATAGCACATATTCGACAACAAATTGCGGCACGCCAGGGCGGTCCATGCGGCGATTGAGGACGATCTGGTGCGGACCGGGATCATAGCAGCCGAATTGGCGCCGCCACCCGCGGGTGCTCCATCCGATATGCGGGCGCTGCAACTGCCCTGAGAAGTACTGTTCGTTCAGTTGATCAAATAACTTGCCCAGATCGAAGTGGCGGCCCTGCGGCAAAGTAGGCACACGACGGACCCGGCGGCGGCGCATTTTGGTGATCCGCCCGCGGGTGCGGTCCGAGCGGGCGTAGGAAAGATAAGGCTGCACGAGTGCGCGGGGAGTGCGCTTGCGAAACACGCGAGCCAGCAAGAGCGCAGCCGCGCCTTCCTGTACTTCCAGTGGAGCGCGACTGAGCAAATCGGAAAAGCGAACGAACATGGTGTCGCCGCGCCGTCGAATGGTAAGCGTCAAGCTGCTGTAGGGATAAAACTCCACGTGAAAATAAGGCGGGCGGCCTTCGCAGCCCAGACGCGTGAACATGCGCTGCATGAGGGCCTCGCCGCCGGGTACGCGCGCGGCTTGGGGCTTGTTCCGGGTCAATTCTTTCGCCTCACCGGCGGGGGCGCCGCTTTCTTTTTGGCTTTCTCCGCCTCATTTTGAGCATCCTGCGTGCCTTCGATGGCGTCGTCCAGGTTCTCCTTGTAAATCTCAAGTTCGGGTCCTTCGGTCTGCAATTTCTGAAGGATCGCCAGGAAATCTTTGGTCTTCGAAGCCATCAGGTCAATACCCTGGCGAATATTCTCCTGCTTCGACAGTGAGACCTGGATGAGATCGGCGGCGTCGTCCACGCAACCGCTGTAGGAATTCATCAGGTAATTGAGCATTTCCGGATGACGGGTCGGGGATGGATGCTCGAGTTCATACTGAAATTTCTTGAGGCGGTCTTCGGCAAAAGTCAGAAACAGTTTGACGCGTTCGTTGGGCGATTCGGCATCGCGGATTTTGTCCGCCTCAATGTCGGAGAGATAGTCCTTCTCCGGGCGTTGCGCGCAAGCCGGTCTGCCGGCTGAAAAACTGAAACACAGAAGGACAACGCCAAGCGCTCGATAAACACTAGTTCGCCGGATCATGTTTCTCCTCCGGGACGGGCGGAACCTTTGCGGGTTCCTTAGTACGTTTAGGAAAAAGCAATCGAATGAGTTCGTCGTCCATAGCCAGCAGGTCTTTGTGGACGATTTCCAAAGGCGGGCGCAGTTCGGCCGCAACGACGACCAAGGTCTGTTCCACTTCGCGAATTCCCTTACGAGTCTGCAATTCCAATTGGCGATAGCTGCCGGGATGGCGCTCGGCGTCGGGCTCCTGTTTCTTAAGTAGGTCGAAAGCGGCGAGAACGTTGTCTCGATATTTTTCGAAGGTGAGGCCAACGGCGATGTAATCCCCTTGCGCGTCGGCCTTGCCGGCAGCTTCGAACTGAGCATCAGCCAGTTTATCGAGCAGTTTCACTTTTGTGCCGGCGTGGGGTTCCTTGTCAAAGTGGCTCTGGAGATCGCCCACCCTGTCCGCGCCAGATGCGGGACAAAGCAGCAAAAACATTGCAAGGAAAAGGCCCCCAGGACCGAGCCCTGCGGAGCGCTTACTATTTCTTTTTCTCGGGAAGCTTTTCGAGTACATGAATGCGCTGATTCGCTTGCCAGACCTGGTCGGGATTTTGGTTTTCATCGAGGGCCAGGAATTTCCTGTACGCATCGAGAGCGGCTGGAACCTGACCAAGTTTATCGTAGCAGAGCGCGCGAATAAACCATGGTCCGGCTCCGGGAGTTTCCGACTTGGCAATCACGTCGAGGGTGGCCAAGGTGGCTTGATAGTTCCCGGAGAGATAGTAGGTAGTGCTGAGGTCTTTCCAATAGACGAGATTGTTCTGGTCCATTTGCAGGGCGGATTTGAGCTCACGTTCGGCGTTGGGGAAATCGCGGGTCTGCATATAAATGCGGCCGAGGCCGCCGTGGAGTTGGGCATCCTTTGGCGCCAGGGTGAGCGCCTGTTTGAGAGTGGCAATGGCTTCGGGATATTTCTTCCGTCCGATTTCGATATCGGCCTTCAGTTTGAGCTGGTCGATCCCGCTCGTCTGTCCGTTCCCGGACTTTTCGATTTCCGCGATGGCGGCGTCGTATTGTCCTTGATCGACCATGCAGTGCAGCATTCTGGTGCGCGCAGATTGATCTTCGGGGGCAACGGCCAGATATGCGCGGTAAGCGTCGATGGCGCCGGGGTTCTTTTGCGCGTCCAGGCTGAAGGCCAGGCCCTGCAGCGCTTCGCGGGACCTGGGATCCAGATTCAAGGCAGCGCGGAATTTCTTTTCGGCCTCGGCAGGACGATCCATCTGCAAGTAGACCTGCCCCAAATGATTCAGCGAGTCGATATCTTTGGGATCGAGCCGGTTCGCTCCTTCGAACGATTCCGCCGCACCCTTCAAATCGCTCGAGCGTTGCTGCGCCAGACCCAGGAGATTCCGCGGGCGGCTCTGCGAAGGCAGGAGTTCGACGGCTTTGCTTAGCGGCGCGACCGCCTGCGCGGGATTCTTGTCCAGCAGAAGCATTCCAAGATTCAAATACGCTTCCGCCATCTTGGGGTCGAGCGAAACGCACTTCGTATACTCGGCTTGCGCGTCTTCCGGCCGATTCAATGCTGTGTATGCGTAGGCCAACTGGAAATGCGCGAAGGCCACGTCCGGCTTTTCCGCGATGAATTTCTGAAGCGGCGGTATGGCGGCTTCGAAGTTGTTCTTGTCGAGGGCGGCCTGCGCCTCATCGAGCAGGTCATTCAGCGGGTTGCGAACCTTTTGGGAACCGGTCTGGGGAGCCTTTGCTGCGGGCTGTTGAGCCTGGAGGCAGGATGCGGCAGGCGCCATGACAAGGCTCAATAACACGACGAGACGGGAGGCCTTCATGAGGACTCGCTTGAAGGAGACTTGCTGACCGGAACGGATCGTGTGCCATTTCCGTTTTTATCGCCGTTCGTGGAACGTTTCGAGCCATTGCCGTTGGAGAGTACGCGAGCAAGAAAGCGGCCCGTGTGCGATTGGGAGTTACGGGCCACTTGTTCGGGAGTGCCGGTAGCGATGATGTTGCCGCCCTGTTCGCCGCCTTCCGGACCGAGATCGATGACCCAATCGGCAGACTTGATGACATCAAGATTGTGCTCAATGACCAGGAGCGAAGCGCCCGATTCAAGGAGTTTGCGGAACGCCGCGAGAAGCTTGGCGATGTCGTCGAAATGCAGGCCGGTCGTTGGCTCATCCAAAATATAGAGAATGCCGTGATTCTCTGTGCGAGTCAGGTGCGCGGCGAGTTTGAGGCGCTGCGCTTCCCCGCCGGAAAGAGTGGTGGCGGACTGGCCAAGACGCAGATAGCCGAGGCCGATTTCGTTCAACACTTTCAGCTTGGAAGTGACCTTGGGAACATTGACGAAGAAGGCGAGAGCTTCTCGCACCGTCATCTCGAGCACATCGTGAATATTCTTGCCGTGGTAACGCACGTCCAGAACGCTGCTCTTGAAACGCTGGCCGCGGCACTCTTCACACACCAGTTCGACATCAGCTAGAAACTGCATTTCGACGGTGACGGTGCCGTCTCCCTGACAGGTCTCGCAGCGGCCTCCGGGCACATTGAAAGAAAAATGCCCTGCGGTGAAGCCGCGGCGCTTGGCATCGGGAGTTTCCGCAAATACTTCGCGGACGGCGTCGAAAGCCTTTAGATACGTGGCCGGGTTGGAACGCGGTGTGCGACCAATGGGGGACTGGTCCACGATGACCACGTCTTTAATGAAATTATCGCCTTCGAGGCGATCGCAGAATTCCTTGACGCTACCGCCATTTCGCTTCGCGGAGAGGGCGCGGAAAAGGACGTTGTGAACGAGCGTGGATTTGCCGGAGCCGCTGACTCCGGTGACCACCGTGAACGTGCCAAGTGGCAGCATCAGGTCGATATTTCGCAAGTTGTGCAACGTTGCGCCGAAGAGGCGGAGAAACCTGCCAGTGGGCTTGTGGCGATTGGCGGGAACAGGAATTTTCGATTCGCCGCTGAGATAGCGGCCGGTGATGGACTTGGAGTCCTTCAGGATTTCGTCGTAACTGCCGGAGAAAAGGAGTTTGCCGCCCAGTTCACCGGCGCCGGGACCGAGATCGAGGATGCGGTCGGCGGCTTCGATGGTATCGGGGTCGTGTTCGACCACCAGCACGGTATTTCCGAGATCGCGAAGGGACTTGAGGATGTCGATGAGGCGCTGGGTGTCGCGGGGATGCAGGCCGATGGAAGGCTCGTCGAGGACGTACATCGCACCAACAAGATGCGAGCCGAGCGAGGTGGCCAATTGGATGCGCTGCGATTCGCCACCAGAAAGTGTTGAAGTAAGGCGGTCGAGCGTGAGGTAGTCCAGGCCAACTTCGTCGAGAAATTGCAGGCGAGTTTGAATCTCCTCGAGGATTTTGTCGGCGACCTTTGCCTGACCTGCTGTCAGTTTGAGATCGGAGAAGAATCTGCGCGCCTCTTTGACGGTCAGCTTGCAAAGGTCGGTGATGGACTTGCCCGTAATTTTGACGGCGCGGGCTTCGGAGCGAAGGCGTGTGCCAGCACATTCGGGGCAAGTGGCGTAGCCGCGGAAACGGCTGAGAAACACGCGGACGTGCAACTTGTATTTCTTACGCTCCAGCCAGGCAAAGAAACCCTTCACCCCTTCATACTTGTTTTCCGGATCGCCTTCGAGAACCAGTCGGCGCTGCTCGGCGGTGAGCTGGCGCCAGGGGACGTTCGTGGGAATGCCGCGAGTTTTGGCCCATTTGCGGGCATCCTGAAGCAGAGCGCGATAACGAGGCTTTGTCCAAGGCTCGATGGCGCCGTCATCGAGCGATTTGCTGGGATCCGGCACCACCAGGTTCAGGTCAAAATCGATGGTGTTGCCAAAGCCCTGGCAACGCGGGCACGCGCCGTAGGGATTGTTGAAGGAAAAAAGACGCGGCTCCGGCTCCTGGTAAAGCGTGCCGTCATTCTTGCACTCGAAGCGTTCGTTGAAGACCAGCCGTTCGGTGGCAATGCCTGAACTATCGGCGACAAATTCGAGAATGGCTTCGCCACCGCCTTCGCGATAGCAGATTTCGATGGAATCGACGAGGCGCGCGCGGGATTCCGGATTGACGGCAAGGCGATCGACCAGGACGTAGATCGGCTTCGCGAAATCGATGTCGAGAAGCGATTCCGGGGAAGAAAATTCGTGCACTCTGCCGCCCTGGCAAAGGCGATTGAAGCCGCGCTTTTGCAGTTCCACGAGAGCGGCTCGGCGCGCATCAGGCAGCGGTTGCGCCGCAGATTTCTTTTTTGGGACTTTCTTGGCCGTCCCCGCAGCCTCGGCGCCGGCGAAACGGAGCGTGTAGAGGACGTAGAAGCGGCGGCCGGGCTGCATCGCGAGTATGCGGTTCGCGATTTCATCAGGAGTGTCGCGTTTTACTTCGCTGCCGCACTTGATGCAATAGGTCGTGCCGCATCGCGCAAACAGCAGACGCAGGTAATCGTAGATCTCCGTAGCGGTGGCCACGGTCGACCGAGGATTGCGCGTGGAGTTCTTCTGGCGAATAGCGACAGCCGGGGCAATGCCGGAGATTTCGTCGACGTCGGGCTTCTCCATGCGCTCCAGGAACTGGCGCGCGTAGGCGGAAAGCGATTCGACGTAGCGGCGCTGGCCTTCCGCATAGATGGTGTCAAAGGCAAGGGAGGATTTGCCGGAGCCGCTCACGCCGGTGACCACGGTCAAAGCGTTATGCGGAATCTCGACAGTGACGTTCTTGAGATTGTGCACACGGGCCCCGCGGACGAGGAGAACCTCCTGCTGAGGAGGGGCGGGAGCGATGGTTTCGTTCGTGGCCAAGGATAAGCCTGGTCAGTGGGCTTCGCAGCGCACTGCCTAAACTTAAAATTATATGACTGGTGCGGAAACGGAGCAAATTGACGGCGGGCCGCTCATTCTACGAAAAGCAGATTCCTCGCTCCGCTCGGAATGACATATAAGGATTGCCCAAGGTGGCAGGCCAGGAACCGCAAAGCAGCATCTGTCTGGCAGAGACCGCCGTTGAATTGACGCCGTTCTTGCGATGTCCGAAGACTATTCCTGGTCGAGACGAATGTGGCCTATTCCGCCCTCGACCGTGAGGCGAATCGTGTTGGGAGCTTTGCCGTAGACCGAGTTGACATAGCGGCCGCCTTCTTCCTTGAGGCCGTTGACATCGATCGAACCCAGGCCGCCGTGAACGTTGGCGACAACGCCGATGTTCTTCGGGAGACGGACGATGGCTTCCCCGACCCCGCCATGTATGCTGGCATCCAGATCCTTGCCGCGTTCGCCGGTGAGATCGACATTGACCTGTCCGGCGCCAATGTTCAACTGTAAGCGGGTAAGGTCCAGCTTGGAAAGGTTGAGGTCGCCCTTCCCAGCGCCCATGTCCACTTTCAAATCGATGGCCACTTCGTCATCGAGCTTGAGCTTCCAGATATTGTCGGAATTGCTCATGAAACTCTTGGAGCTCGGCTGGTTGATGTTCAGCGTGCCCGTGCCGTCTTCGACCGAGTAGTCGATACTCGGAGTTTCCCAGGAAGGACCCTGTGAGAAATCGGCTTCCAATAAATGCTCCGCACCGCCGGTGATAATCAGTTCTCCTGCGGGCATATCGACCAGGACGCGCGCGGCTTTGGCTCCTTTGCGATCAACGACCTGGGTTTCACGGCTGCCCCGGTGCCCCGAATCACTCGACGCGCTGACCCAACTGGAGTGCCGATCGCCACGATGATTCCAGAGCAGCACTGCCATGATGATTAGAAACGCTACGGTGCCGAGCGTAGTGCCCACCGGTACGTGCGGGGCACCCTGAGGATCGTTGCCGCGCCGGGTGCGATCGAAGAACATGCCCGCACCGAGCAGGACGAGCAGGAGCGGCCAGTATTTCCAAAGAATAGGGCCGGGATGGAAGTGCGGCACTTCGCGCCAAATCAACACCAAAACGCCGAAACCGATGAGCAGCAGCGGGAAGACCACCGAACTGCTGCGCAGACGATCATCTCGGGACATAGTTATCCCTCTGAGGATTGGTACGCAAAATAGAAAGTAAATGTTTCACGGGCAGTTGGCTTCATCGTAGGCCCGGCAGAAGTTGGCGTCAATTCCCTGCCTGCGCTCGGCGTGTTAGAGTGCAGCGGTGATGAGAAGGAAGCACAGCCAAGAATGGCCGTGCCCCGGACAGAACCCAATGGCGTTTGATCGAGTGATTTGGGTGGTGCTGGACAGCGTGGGAATTGGAGCGCTGCCGGATGCCGATGAGTATGGAGACGTGGGCCGGAATACGTTGGGACATATAGCGGAGTCGCGGCCACTGCGGCTGCCGAATCTGCAGAGGCTTGGGCTGGGAAACATTGCTCCGCTGGCGCACTTGCCCGCCGCGGAAAAGCCGCTGGCGTCCTATGGAAAGGGCGCCACGAAATCGCCGGGCAAAGATACGACGACCGGACATTGGGAGATGGCCGGCGTCTGGCTGGACCAGGCTTTTCCTGTTTACAAGCAGGGATTCCCGCCGGAAGTCATAGATGCGTTTGAAGCGCAGATTGGACGGAAAACCATCGGGAACAAGCCCGCTTCCGGGACGGAAATCATCAAGGAACTAGGCGAGGAGCATGTGATGACGGGCAAGCCGATTGTGTATACGTCTGGCGACAGCGTGTTTCAGATCGCCGCGCATGAGGACGTGATCCCGATCGCCGAGTTGTACCGGATGTGTGAAATCGCGAGGAAATTGCTGGACGGAACGCACCGCGTGGGGCGCGTGATCGCACGTCCATTCGCGGGGCCTGCCGGGAATTTTGCGCGGACTTCGCGTCGACATGACTATGCAGTCGATCCACCGCGGCCGATGCTGCTGGACGTGCTGCAGGAACGGAACGTGCCGATGTTTGGCATTGGCAAGATTCACGATATCTACAACGGGCGCGGCGTGGACGAATATGTGACGACGAAGTCTAACGCAGATGGAATGGAGAAACTCACGGCCGCCACGCGAGAGCGAAAGAACGGACTGATTTTTTGCAACCTGGTGGATTTCGATATGTTGTATGGACACCGAAAAGATGTGGAAGGGTTCGCCCGCTCTCTCGAGGAGTTCGATGCTGCGCTGACGGAGTACCTGCCGCTGCTGGGCGAGGGGGATTTACTGATGCTGACGGCAGATCACGGCTGCGATCCGGATTTGCGCTGGGAGACGACGGACCATTCGCGGGAGTACGTGCCGATTGTTGCGTACACGCCGCGGCAGAAGGCTGGACGGAATTTGGGGACGCGAGCAACGCTGGCGGATATGGGCCAAACGGTGGCGGAAAATTTCGGGTGCACAATTCCGCACGGGAAAAGTTTCGGAGAGCGGTTGAGGGAGTAAGGCGATGGCGACTTGTTTCCGACTTCTCGCGGACAAGAGGTTCAGCGGTGCTGAACCCCTACTCGATTAGCCGAGGCCTTTGCTGACGCGGAAGACGTGGCCGTCAGGATGGCGGACGTGCATTTCGCGGACGTTCCAAGGCATATCGGTGGGAGGAAAGGTGACGTCCAGGCCCTCGGCAAGGCAGTGTTTGTGAATTTCATCGACATCATCGACCCAAAGCGACATCCACACGCCCTTGTCGGCCTTCTCATCGCCATCCGGACCGAACGTGGTGCGGTTCGTTCCCTTCCCGCTGCCACCTTGCCCGCCTTGGCACAGAAAGATTTCGGCCACGCCAGAGCCGACGCCCCCGAAGGTTGGCGGGTTGCCCCAATCCCATAGCTTCTTCCACCCAAGTTTTTCGAACCAGGCGAAACTCGCTTGGATATCAGCCACGTTCAGAATGGGAGTGATGTGTTTGGCGTTCATGGGCCTTACATAGTACATGCCGGGACGATGGCTAGAAAGAAACTTAAGAATGTATAGAGTAAAAGGTGCAAGGTGGAAAGCCAAAGAGAGGATCCAGCTTCGCAAGAACTGCGAAAGACGGGCCGCCCTTAAGATCTAGTGAGTGCTGCAGAGGAAACATGACGCTGAACTACGAGGAGATGTTAGCCGTTGCGATCGAGGAGGCAAAGAAGGGGCTGGGGGAAGGAGGGGTGCCGGTCGGAGCAGCGATTTTCGATGGAGCCGGGAAGTTGTTGGGGGCGGGGCGCAACCAGCGCGTGCAGAACGGGGATCCGTCGGTGCATGGGGAAACGGACGCGTTTCGAAATGCTGGGCGGCAGAAGAGTTACCGGAAGCTGATCATGGTGACGACCTTGGCGCCGTGCTGGTATTGCAGCGGGCTGGTGCGGCAGTTTGGTTTTGGGACCGTGGTAGTGGGAGAGAGCCAGAATTTTCAGGGCGGGATTGAGTGGCTACGCTCGCTGGGAGTGAAGGTGATCGATCTGCATTCGAAGGAGTGTGTGACCATGATGGCGAATTTCATACGCGACAATCCGGAACTGTGGAATGAGGACATCGGAGAAGACTGATTTGTGATACGCCACCCTCACGGAGCGGACGGGATGAAATTTTCGTAGGTCGACCAGTGGCGCAGAAGTTCGTGGACTACCGGAACGCCGACGCGATAGTTGGCTTCGAACGCTGTGATTTGGCCGGGACCTTCGTCTCCGATCGTAGACGTGGCGAGAATCCCGGGTGGCGGTTCGCAGGTGTTGCTGGCAGTGCGAAGAACCAGCACACGATTGAGATCGACCAGACCCGCTTTGGCAAGAACATTCATTGCGGAAGCCATTTGCTGGCTTTCCATGTTGGTCATGGTGAAGACCCCTTTGCCGCCGGTCCAAAGCTTGACCCAGTCTTCCGCCCATTTCGTGCGCATGGAACCGTGCCAGTAGCGAAACGAGCCCATGGTTTCTCCCAGGAGAACGAAAGGGGCGCGTTGCGCGTTCGGAAAACCCTTCCAAAGCTTGCGTGACTCTGCGAGTTGTGGGGTATCGGGAATCGAGACGTCTTGAGTGAGATGGAAAGCCCAACGCGCCAGGCTTTGATTGAGATCGTAGACCACGCTGAGAGTATCGGCGCTGGTCATCCCCGCGTAGCTGTTGGGATCCTTGGGAAGCTGGTTCGGCTTGCTGGCGCCGATGGCGAAAAGGCCGTACGGCCAATCGTTGGGAATCTGGCGATCGTCGAATTCGCGTAGCGTGTCGCCATTGATGACCCAACGCGACCACGCGGCGCTACCTACCGAGGCGACTCTCGGATCGACGCCAGAAGTACCGGTGAAGAGCCAATAGGTTTTGCGAAAATCGAAACGGGGATCGAGCACAAGAGCCATCAAGCCTTCTGTAGGACCGTCAAGAAGCTTGTCTGTGCCGCCCCAGGCAATGCCGTAGAGGCCGTCTTTGTTGCGGCGGAGAGGGCGTAACGCCCCTTTGATGGGAATGCCTTCATCGAGGTGTTCGCGTTCCGCCCAGAATTGAAATTCGCCAGGCGCGTCGCCGACGTCTTCGCCCGGTTCGAAGTTGGCGATGACGATTACTTTAACGGGAATGCGAGAGGTGGAAGAAATAGAAGGTACGGCGCCTTGGCGATGCGAAATGAGAGATATGGCGAGCACGGACGGAATCAGAAAGGCACACAGAAATAACAGAGGTCTTTTCATGGGCGTTCCTCTTCGAAGCGACACCAGCGAGTAGTTGCAAGACGACGCGATAGCTGCCTTGCTGTGTATCTTAATCGGTGTGATGGAAGTGCGGAAGAGATCGCCGGGCGATTGACCGGGACGAAAGCGGCGGCAACCGCAGGCGAAAGACAAAGCGAATGGTTGAGATTGTGCGCACGTGGGGTTCAGCGATGCTGAACCCCTACAAAAGAGTGAATGCCGGCGATAAGAGTGCCGGGCTAAAGCCACGGCGCTACAAGGCGGTGGCTGCATGACGGCCACTCGGGCCTAGGATCATTGCGCCAAGCCTAGAGCGCGGATGGCATCGCCGGCGCCGGACAGATTGGCGAGACGCATTTCGGAGTATTTGCGCGAGAGAAGCACACCCGGCGCTCCGGCGGTAAAAGCCGCCTTGACGGCCGCTTTGACACTTTGCGGAGTGCATTTGCTATTGTTCGGCTCGGTGGGGATATCGATATCGATGCCCGGCCAGATGAGGGTCTTTGTGCCGGCAACGCCGTCGAGGGCGCGCCTGGTTTCACGGGAGACATAGTCGGGAGACAGCCCGGTGTGCGGGATCTGCTCGTAGCTCCCTTCCTTCAGGTCCATCACGCCGTAATTGAAATCGAGTAAAACTTGATGAGAGAGGTCGCGATACACGGTGGAGCCGATGTTGTCGACGTAAAGAGCCATACGCTCGCCGCCGCAGTTGTTGTACATGACCACCTTAATGAAATCGGAATAATTCGAAAGTTCGTGGAGATCCTGCTCCGCGCGGTAGATCGGGTTGAAAGAGTTGTTGTGCCAGATGTGCCATCCGACAGGAATGTTGGGATTGGCGGATTTGACGGTTTTGTAGATGGCGGCGTAAGTCTCGCGGAGGTTTTCGGTCCAAAGCATTTCCCAGGCGGCGAGCTCGGGGTATCGCAAGAGTAGGCGCCAGAACTGACCATAGTAGCCGTCCACGGGGCGGGTACCGGCGCGCGAGGCGCGAACAAATTTCTCCAATTCGAGGAACCCTTGCCGAGCGCGCTCCGGATTGATGCCACGCTGTCTGGCCTTGGCCTGGCAGAACTCGCAGAAACAGGTGACTTCGCCGGGATCGACGGGAGGAACGTCGTGCGTGGCGCCGATGCTGTCGCAAAGAGCGCCTTGGCGCTCAGAGCCCCACATCAGGCCATCGATTTCGTAGGAGCGCGCGTAGTCTTCCACGAGGCCGGTGAGGAAATTGCGGTATTCAGGATTGTTGACGCAGAGCGTTTCGGCGTTGCGACCGTAGAGATCGCGTTCCTGCAATTTTTCGATGTTAGGAAGATCTTTGCGGAAGACGTCTTCGAGCCAGCAGATCGTTTTCATACCGCGTTTTTTGGCATGAGGAATGACTTCGGCAAGGATGTCTAGATTGCCGTGATCGGGAGCGCGTGTGTCCTTGAGAACGGTGTTCTTGTAGAACTCCGGATGAGGCATGGCGAAATTGCCGCCATGAAAGTTGAGGTCGTACTCCTGCTTTCCATGATCCGGAAGAGGCTGGCCGGGGATCTGGCGTCCGGCAATGCCGCGGCCATAGGTGAAAACCGCGAGGAACAGTGTGTTGACGCAAGCGCGCTGCTGAAGAATGTCGAGAACTTTTTCGGTGCCTTCATCGACAAAAGAAATCGCGCCGACCTGAATGCCGATCATTTTGGAACTGGAAGCGGCGTGCGCTGGAGATGGCAGGGCCAAGGCGGCTCCCGCTCCCGCGGCAATTTTGAGAAAATCGCGACGGTTCACGTCCTGTGTGGACATTCATGGCTCCTGAGGTGATGGGTGATTGCGCGATTGGCGCGGGTTCATGGTATAGCGGACGAGAAAATTATTCCACGGAGGTATCGGGAGAGGAACGGCAAGCGCAAAGACGAAGAATAGCCCATCCTTTGCACAAAACGCGTGCAAAGGATGGGGCGACCCTCAAGATCAGAGGGAACTAGTTAGCGTCGGCGGTGACGGCGGCTTGTGAGCCAATCGCCGGGTCCGAAGTGCTCGGGCGGCCGGTCTCGACATGCCCTGCCAGTTGGCGTGAATACGCGGAGTCGGAATCCACGCTGACCGTAAGGTCGTACCAGCCTGAAGATTTGTGTAGATCACTCTCGAAGGAAGCGCTGTCGCCCGGGTGAAGACGCTGCATGTGAGTCTTGCCGGAATAGGCGTCGAAGATGCCAAGCTTGACGGCACTCGACCCATGATTGCGCAGAACGAGAATAATGCCTCCGTCGTCATAGGTAGCGGCAACGCTCACGTTCGCCGCCGCCGGCGCAAGATTGCCAGCGAAGGAACGGAAGAAGCCATTGGGTCCGTAGACCGCGTAGTCGTAGGAAGTCCCGCTGGCAGAGCCGAAGGTGTCGTGCGTTTGGTCACCCGCGCCGAGAGTGTACGTCCACGGACCCGTCTCGCCGTCGCCGGAACGAACCTGGAAAGCCGCGCCCACCTTCCCGGAGTTGCGGAGCGAGATTTGAACGCCGCCGGAAACCACCTCGCCATGAACGTGAAATTCGTAGGGCAGAGCGCGTGCCGGACGCGTGCCCGGTTCCTGTTCAGGAAGGGCTTGGTTCGTTGGAACCGAGGGGACGTAATCGGGGTAGCGCGTCGCGTTCTCGATGTCTTGCGCGGGAGGTTCGTACGACGCAGTGCCTGGCAACGAGACAATCTTGTCATTGGGATTGTCGAAGTTGAACGCCGAAGTGAGATCGCCGGTGACCGTGCGGCGCCACTTGGTGATGTTTGGCTCGAAGACGCCGAAGCGGCGCTCGATAAATCGGATCAGCGAAGTGTGGTCGGAGACCTGCGAATTGACGAATCCGCCCTTGGACCACGGCGAAATGACAAGCATCGGCACGCGCACGCCGAGACCGTAAGGACCGGGAGTGTTCGAGTCTGCGGGATAGTAAGACGAGCCGGTGAAGATTTCGTTGGTTGTGCCGACGGTCGAGAGGCCTTGCGCGCGAGTCATCGGCGGCGTCGGAGGAACGACGTGGTCGAAAAAGCCGTCGTTCTCGTCGAACATATAGAACAGTACGGTCTTGCTCCACACGTCGGGATTCGCGGTCAGCGCGTCGAGGAACTGCGAGACGTACCACGCGCCGTAGTTCGGGGGCCAGTTGCCGTGCTCACAATACGCTTCCGGAGCAACGATCCAGGAAACTTGCGGGAGTTGATTGTTGAGGACGTCGGCTTTGAAAATATCCACCAGCGAGCCGGACTGGGAGACGTTCGTGCCGGTGCGCGCATAGAGCGCGAGCGGATCGCTGTCGGGCGCATTTTGATACTGATGGAAGTAAAGGAGCGAATTGTCGCCGTAGTTGCCGATGTAGGCGTCGTCGCCCCATCCCCAGTAGTCCGCAGCATCCAAACCGGCGCCGGCGTCCTGATAAATTTTCCACGAAATACCTGCGGCTTGGAGACGCTCGGGATAGGTGTGCCAGTCGTAGCCGACTTCCGCATTGCTGATGACCGGGCCACCGCCGTTGCCATCGTTGCCGACCCAGCCCGTCCACATGTGATAGCGGTTGGGATCAGTGGGGCCGAGGAGCGAGCAATGATAGGCGTCGCAGACGGTGAAAGCATCGGCAAGCGCGTAGTGATACGGAATATCGTTGCGAGTGAGATGGGCCATGGCGGTGGTGCCTTTGTTGGGTACCCACTGGTCGTAAACGCCGTTGTTCCACGCTGCGTGAGTGGAGTCCCAGTCGTGTGGCGTGTCTTCGATGAAGGTGAGGCCCAGGTTGGTGTGATCGGGCCGGAACGGGAGCGTGTAGCCGTCTGGATTGGTGGGATCGGTCTGATGAAAAACACTTTTGCCATTGGGAAGCCTGACGGCGCGAGGGTCGCCGAAGCCCCGCACTCCGCGGAGCGCGCCGAAGTAATGATCGAAAGAACGATTCTCCTGCATGAGGATGACGATGTGCTTCACGTCGCGAAGGCTGCCGGATTCGTTGTTTGCAGGAATGGCTAGAGCCCGAGCGATACTGGCGGGAAACGAGGAAGCGGCTGCGGCCGTGGAGACGAGTTTGAGGAAGTCGCGGCGATGCGTAGTCATAAGGAAATTCCCCTCAGTTAAGTTTGTAAATGCGCGCGGCAGAGTAACCGGGGTGTATTGCGGAAGCGTGAGGATTGGGTTTCGGGAAAGTGAGGATTACATTGCGGGAATGTGACCTGTTGAAAAGCGTGGCGAGAAGCGCCGAAGGAGAGGATCGGCTCAAACGGCGGACGCTATATGCGCGAACCTGCACAGGCTCAAGCCTATGCTACGGCTACCCTACAAAGGCGAGGCGCACAGCCAGGAAAGGCGTGCCCTTATTTGCCGGAAGCGGAAGAGGAGGTGCCGGGAGCGTAGTAGCCGTTGCGCGTACGCGCAGTGAGTTTGCCGTGGCCGTGTGGCGGAATGACGTCGACGTGGACGCTGCGGAAACTGCCGTCCTTCGCGGTATTTGAGGGATAGTAGGCCAACGTGTACTGATGGCGAATGTCGTGGGCAACTTGTTCGCATATCGAGTGAACGTCTTCCACATTCTCCGGGAAATACGCGACGCCGCCGGACGCCTGCGCGATGGAGACGAGAGCCTTGCGCGCGTTCTTGGCGGATTTCTTGGACTCCTGGCTCAGAAGACCGATGGTGTAGATCACCGTGTCGGTCTTTTGAATTTCTTTCACGGTTTTCTCCAACGAGTTACGACTGGTGTTGTCTTCTCCGTCGGTGACGATGAGCAGAACTTTCTTTTCCTTGTGGCCCTTTTTGAGATGGTCGAGGGAGCCAATGATGGCGTCATAGAGAGCAGTGCTACCGCGCGCATCGATGCGCTCTAGAGCTTCCTTGAGTTCCGGAACACTGTTGGAGAAATCCTTGTCAAGATCGAGATAAAAGTCGTCATTGAAATTAACGACGAAGGCCTCATCGGAGGGATTGCTGGCCTGCACGAGAGTGAGGGCTGCTTCGTTGACGCGTGGGCGCTTGTCGCGCATGCTCCCGCTGTTATCGATGACCAGGCCCATGCTGACGGGAATGTCTTCGCGTTTGAAGATGGAAAGCTTCTGCTCGACCTTGTCTTCGTAGACGCGGAAACTGTCTTGAGCCAGCCCATCGACGAATTTTCCTCGATCATCGAGGACGCTGGTGTGCAGAACGACGAGGTTGACGTCCAGCTTGATTCTGCCGCCGGCCTGAGGTGTGCCGGTATTTTGGCCGGGGGGAGGGGGCGGCGGGGTTTGAACCTGAATCTGAGCTGATGCGGTGGATGCGAAGAACAGAGTGATCGCCAGGACAAAAAGAAAAAGCAGGTTCCTCGCCGCGCTCGGAATGACAAATTTAGCAGTGCCACCGGGAGCGCCACTAATGGGCAGGGGCGTAGTAGCCGGTCTTGGAATAGACCGAGAGAGGCGGAAGGCCCTTAGGAGGACGGAGTTTGACCTTAATCTTGCGCCAACGGGCGTCGTGGGTGTGATTGCTTGGTCTGTATCCGAGAACATATTGGTTACGCAACTCCATGCCGATCTTGGACGCGATGTCCGGCAGATCATTAAGATGCTCTACGGCGAAAACGCGACCGCCCGTCAGTTCGGTCAACTCAGCGAGAAGCGAGGGGCCGTTGAGTTCTTCCGGCGTACGATTGCGATAACCAAGCGGGTCGTAAATGCCAATGGCGTAAAGCTGGGTATCCGCTTCCTTAACGAGCCGCTTGATATCGTTCTCGTTGTACCGACTATGATTATCGCCTCCATCGGAAAGAATGAGCAAGGCACGTTTGGCGTTATGTGCACCCCTCATCTGGCTCAATCCAAGGTAGATAGCGTCCAAAAGGGCAGTCCTGCCCTTAGGGGCAGTCAGCATCATACGAGACTGAAGATCTTCCACCGAGTTGGTGAAGGTACTAGTAAGCTCGGCGCGTTCATTGAAACTGACCAGGAAAAACTCGTCCTGTGGATTCGCGGTCTTGAAGAATTGGAGTGCCGCTTCGCGCGCCTTGTCGACCTTATTGGCCATGCTTCCGCTGAAATCGAAAACGACTCCGATCGAGATGGGGACGTCTTCGGCCGAGAAGCTGACGAGTTCCTGCTCGACATTGTCTTCGAAAACGCGGAAATTGTCGGGTTCGAGGCCAGTAACAAGGCGGTTATATGGGTCAGTTACGGTGACATTCACCAGCGCCAAGTCCACATCGGTACGGATCACCTTGCCAGGAGTGATCTTGACCGATGGAGTGTTGTGAGTAACGTCGTCGCTGCCCAGTTTCGGTAGCGCCACGGAAGCAGCTGGGGCAATCGGGTTACTCTCCGGCGGCTTATCTTGTGCTGGAAGAAGGTTGACGGCGAACAGGCAGAGAACCGGCGCGAGCAGGCGGAAGCTTCCTAACCCAGGAACCACGCGAGTCTTGCACCATTCGCGTCTCACGGCTTCCCCCATCATCCTCTCGTGTCGGCGAGAGGGCCGCGCGGATGTCTCATAATAGCACCGGGCAAATGGAAGGCAAGAGCGAATGGATTTGTGGCATGCGACTCCTGTCCGTATCGCCTGTGTTAGCATCGGCCTCGTAATCGATGGGAGCAGCAGCGTCTATGTCGGATCTCAAAGTCGTAGTCGTCATACCAGCAAGGTACGGTTCCACGCGGTTGCCAGGCAAGCCCCTCCTCTCCTTAGCGGGCAGGCCGATGATACGGTATGTGTTCGAGCGGTCGAAGCAGGCACAGACCGTGGGACGAGTGATCGTGGCGACGGATGATCAGCGAATCGTGGACGCGGTCCAGTCATTTGGGGGCGAAGCCGTTATCACGCGGGCGGATCACCGGACCGGGACGGAGCGGGTGGCAGAGGTGGCGGCCCGTGAGGAAGGGGACGTCTTTGTGAATGTACAGGGAGACGAGCCCCTGATTGACCCGGCATCGATTGATACGGCGGTGGGAGCGTTGCTGGAAGAGCCAGCGGCGCAGATCGCGACGGTCGCGACGCCAGTGCGGCACGCAGGCGACATCATGGACCCGAACGTGGTCAAGACAGTCCTGGATTTCGACGGCAACGCCCTGTACTTTTCGCGCGCGCCGATCCCGTGGGTTCGGGATACCCAGACGAAGGTTCACGTGAAGTACTGGAAACACTTGGGACTATATGTATTTCAGCGAGATGCGCTGCTGGAATATCCGACCTTGCCTCTCGGCGAATTGGAACGGGTGGAGCAACTAGAACAACTGCGCTGGATGGAGAACGGCTGGAGAATCCGCGTGGCGGAAGTGGCACATGATGCTGTTAGCGTGGACGTGCCGGAAGATGTGGAGCGGGTAGAGAGGCTGATGAAGACGGGGAAATAGGGGAGCGGGTGGGCCGCGTAGGTGCTGGGATGAAGCCCGGCGCTACAGAACCAGTGCGGCACCGGCTGAAGCTTACGCTACTGGGATTGAAGTTTGAGGATGCCCGCGGTAGTGCGAGTGGTGTCGGAAGTGGCCAGGTACGCGGTGGAAGTGCTGACGAAGTAGACCTGGTAGTGAATCGTCGCGGAAGGAGTGCCGTTCAGCACGTACGTGTATTTGTTGTCGTCGGTGCCATCGCCGTTGACAACGAGGTTGCCGGTGAGTCCAACGTTCGTGAAGAGCGTATTCGAACTGAGCCCCAGCTCGACATAATCGATGACACCGGAAACGTTCGAACTGGCCAGCGCGTATTGGCCGACGAAGTCTTCTTCGAAAGGGACGGCGGCGGAGGAGCCCAACTGGACACCGCTCCAATTGAAGACGTAGTTCCCTGCCAGATTGCCGGCACTGAACGGTCCGGCGGCCTGGGCGCTTAACGGTCCAGCGGCAACGTAACCTTTGCTGACGTTCTGAACAACGCCCTGCGTCGGAGAAATCATGTAGAAGATAAAACTGTAAGTACCGGTTCCGGAATTCGTAAAGGAGTAGGTTCCGCGGCCGGCGCCGGGGAAGTTTCCGTCGATGGCGTAGGTGGCGTTCGAGACATTGGAACCGTTCTTAATGTGGGCTTGCCGGCCGTCGTTATTGTCGTCGGCAGTGACGCTGTTGAGGCCGCCATTGCCGTCAGCGGTGAAGCGCCCAACGGTCGCCACCGGAGCTCCGCCGTTTGATCCCAGGACAGACGAGCCGCCCGTAAGGAACACAAAGCTTCCCGTGAAACCAGAATTTTGCGTGGGGATGGAACTGCTCTGCAGCAAAGCGTCGCCGGAACTGCCGCCGAGGGAATCTTCTTCCAGCATGACGAAATGAGCGGCGTCAACGACGTAGAAGGCGTAGGAGCGGCCAGAAAAAGACAAGGTGCCACGGCCGAAGTTGGTACCGTTGCCATTGGTGTCGATACTAAAAGTGCTAGCGGAGATCGCTGTGGGGCCAGAAGGCGAAGACAGGTTGCCATCGTTGGTATCCATGACGCCGCCTGTAATGTTGCCGTTGCCATCGGAGTTGATCTCGCCGATCAGGGAGATGGGGGCCACACTCGTCGCGCCAAAAGCGATGCCAGAAAGATTAAAGACGTAGTGGCCGAGCAGGGCGCCATTGGCAAAATTTGAAGGCGTCTGAAGAGTGAAGGTGCCCGACGTGGAAGCGGCGTTGTCGGTTTGCAGCACAAACCCGCCTGAGGGAGATTGCATGTCGAAGTTCAGTTGCAAACCACCGCCACCTGTCGCGTTCAGGACAAGAATGCCTCGCCCGTTCGACTGAATCTGGTAATTTCCGCCGGTAAACGAGACCAGAGAAGCTTGTCCAGTTGTGAGAGGAAGAACGTCTTCCAAACCCGCGATGATGTTGCCCGCGCCGTCGGCGTTGAAGGAGCCGATCCGAGCGATGTAGGCGCCTCCGGTATCCACGCCGTTCATCGAGAACGCATACTGGCCTTTGAGGCTGGCAAGGGTGAACCCGCCGGAGGGCGGAGGAGGCGGGACGCTGTTGTTGCCGCCGCACGCAGCCAAGGAGAAACAAACTGTGATCAGGGCAAGAAAACACGCAACGCTTCTCACGACGCGCCTCCGGTGATGAGCCCATCCAGAATAAACGGTTTTGGACGACCTGCAACATGGCGAGCGCATTGGACGGCCCGTCGCCGGGGAGATCTAACCCCAAACGCGGGGAAGGGTTGCGGAGGTGTCCAGGAAAAGGTGCGGGACTCGGGGCCCACCGTTATCCGAAGGGCCGCGGCTCACGGAGCACAGCCAGAAACGGTTGTGCCACAGAGATAGAAAAAATATCGATAGGTGGCCGCAAGATTTTCCTCGGGAGGGGCGTTGACAGTGCGCGACGGCTCGAACATAATTGTACGTACGTCAATCCTGCGGAGGTCTAAGAAGCTCAAATCTGCTGCTCGGAGCGGATGCGAGCGACCTGGATGGCGCCAAAATATATATTTGTAACTGGCGGTGTTGTTTCCTCACTTGGTAAGGGCGTAGCAGCATCTTCCATCGGTTGTCTCCTCGAAAGTCGCGGTTTCAAGATAACAATTCAGAAATGCGATCCGTACCTGAACGTGGACCCAGGCACGATGAGCCCGTTCCAGCACGGCGAGGTGTTCGTGACGGACGACGGCGCGGAGACGGACCTGGATCTGGGTCACTACGAGCGGTTCACGCACGTAAAGCTGACGCGCGACAACAACTGGACCACTGGCCGAATCTACGAAACCATCCTCTCGAAAGAACGGCGCGGGGATTACCTGGGCAAGACTGTCCAAGTGATTCCTCACGTGACCGATGAGATTAAGCGCTGCATCAAGAAAGTCTCTGATGGTGTAGACGTCGTGATCGTGGAGATCGGCGGAACTGTCGGCGATATTGAATCGCTTCCCTTTCTGGAAGCGATCCGGCAAATGCGGCTCGAGTTGGGAACAGAAAACACGCTATTTGTTCACGTGACACTGGTTCCTTATATTGCGGCGGCGGGCGAACTGAAGACCAAGCCGACGCAGCACAGCGTAAAAGAGATGCTGGGAATCGGGATTCAGCCGGACATCCTGCTGTGCCGAAGCGACCGGCACATTTCCGCCGACCTGAAGCGCAAGATCGCGCTGTTCTGCAATGTCGCAGAATCTTGCGTGATTTCGATGCAAGACGTGAAAACGATTTATGAAGTGCCCGTGGAGTTGAGTAAGGAAGGACTGGACGCGCAGATTACGCGGCTGTTGCGGCTGGAAGATCGTCCGGCGAACATGAAGCCGTGGCTGGATATGCTGCAAGGACTGCATCATCCCAAGGGCGAAGCGCGGATTGCGATCGTCGGGAAGTATGTGCAGTTGGAAGACGCGTACAAGAGTTTGCGGGAAGCCCTGCTGCACGGCGGGCTGGCACATCATCACCGCACGGTGATTGATTGGATCGAATCCGAAGAGATCGATTCCCTGGAAACAGCGGAGAAACGGCTGAAGGGCTACGACGGAATTCTGGTGCCGGGCGGGTTCGGCAAGCGCGGCATTCAGGGAATGATCCATACGATCCAGTACGCGCGCGAGAACAAGATTCCCTTCTTTGGAATTTGTTTGGGCATGCAGTGCGCCACCATCGAGTATGCGCGGGACAAGGCCTCGCTCACGCAAGCGGACAGCACGGAGTTTGAACCGGCGACACCCCACCGCGTGATTTACAAGTTGCGCGAGTTGCTGGGTGTGGACGAGATGGGCGGAACCATGCGGCTGGGCGCATGGCCGTGCAAACTGGAACCCGGGTCGTTTGCGGCGCGGGCCTACGGGAAGACGGAAATCAGCGAACGGCACCGGCACCGCTACGAGTTCAATCGCGAGTATGAAAAGACGCTAGTCGGCGCGGGCCTGAAGATTACCGGCAGGACGCCGGACGAGAATTACGTGGAGATTGTGGAGGCGCCGGAGCATCCGTGGTTCTTGGGATGCCAGTTCCATCCGGAGTTCAAGTCGAAGCCGCTGGAGCCGCATCCGCTGTTCGCGGCGTTTATCGGCGCGGCGATAGAACATAAGGTGGCAAGGTCACGGCCCGCGGTGGTAGCGGCGGAAGTGCAACCGCCAGCGCCAACGTTGCGAGCGCAGCCACACGCCACGGCGTGAGCCAGTCCTTTGTTCATGACGTGAGCGCACGGGCCTCCGTTCTCCATTCAGGGTAAGCACAGGGCAGTCCCTGCAAAAAGACACGATGCGGAGCTATGGACACGGCCTTAGCCGGGCAGACGTCGCGAGCATAAGCTTGTGGTATCTTCAGGTTAGTTCATGTCCCCCACACGAGAAATTCAACTTAGCAAGCTGCGCCTCGGCGGCGGGAATCCGCTCTTTCTGATTGCGGGACCGTGTGTGATCGAGTCGGAAGCACACGCGCGGATGATGGCGGAGCGCGTGGCAAAGATCGCAACCGATGCGGGGGTGCCATACATTTTTAAGGCGTCGTACGATAAGGCAAACCGGTCGTCGGTAAAAGGATTTCGCGGGCCAGGGTTAGCGGAGGGCCTGCGCGTTCTGCGGAAAATCAAAGATGAAGTGGGCGTGCCGGTGCTCACAGATATTCATGAGGCCTCGCAGGCGGCGCCGACAGCCGAGGTCGCGGACGTTTTGCAGATTCCCGCATTTCTGGCGCGTCAGACCGACTTATTGACTGCAGCCGCAAAGACTGGACGAATCGTGAATCTCAAAAAGGCGCAGTTCCTTTCCCCGTGGGATATGGGGAATGTGGCGGAGAAAGTGGCGTCAGCGGGAAACGAAAAAATTCTTTTGACGGAGCGGGGCGCGTCGTTTGGATACAACAATCTCGTGGTGGACATGCGAACCTTTCCGGTTCTGCGGAAATTTGGATATCCGGTGGTGTACGACGTAACGCATTCGGTGCAGTTGCCAGGAGGGCAGGGACACGCGAGCGGAGGACAGCCCGAATTTATCGAACCATTGGCGCGAGCAGGAGTGGCGGCAGGGATCGACGGGATTTTTTTGGAGACGCACGACAATCCCTCAGCGGCGCTTTCCGATGGGGCAAATGCATTGCCATTGGGACAGTTGGCGGAGTTGTTGGCGCGTTTGAAAGAATTGTCGGCTATGGTGCGGCGGTGGGAGACGGCGTGACGAAGAAAAAGGCGAAGAAAAAGAACCCACCCTTTCCGCCAACTGCGCCGGAAGGATGGGGCACCCTCAAGGTCAATTGGCAGCGTCCGTCTGTGCGTTTCCGGAATGGTGCCGGCTTATGAGTCTGGAGTCGGCGCGGCGGGTGCTGCGGATCGAGGCGCAGGCGATTCGCGATTTGGAAGCACGGCTGGACGCGTCGTTCGAACGCGCGGTGGAGTTGCTGTTTGCGTGCAAGGGACGCGTGGTTGTCGCGGGAATGGGCAAGTCCGGGCTAATCGGGCGGAAAATTTCAGCAACACTATCCAGCACTGGCACGCCTTCTTTTTTTCTACATCCGGCGGAGGCGCTGCACGGCGATTTGGGGATGCTGGCGCGTGGGGATGCGCTGCTGGCAATCACCTATGGAGGCGAGACGCCAGAGATTCTGAATCTGCTGGAGACGCTGAAGCGGCTGGAGATGCCGATTGTGACGTTGACGGGGAATGTGAAGTCCACGCTGGCGCAGGCAAGCGACGTGGTGATTGACGTGAGTGTCCGTGAAGAGGCTTGTTCGCTGAATCTGGCCCCGACCGCGAGCACCACGGTGGCGATGGCTTTGGGCGATGCCCTGGCGGTGGCTTTGCTGGACAAACGAGGATTTCAGCAGGACGATTTTGCGGCGCTGCATCCGGCAGGACGGCTAGGCAAGAAGTTGTTGCGTGTGGAGCATCTGATGCACACGGGCGGGGCGATTCCCCGAGTGCAGGCGGATACGCCGATGCCGCGCACGTTTCATGAAATGTCGGCGAAGAAACTAGGGATGACGACCGTCGTTGCGGCTGGCGGAGAATTGTTGGGCATTTTGACGGACGGGGATTTACGGCGGCTGATGGAGAAGCACGGCGGGGCAACACTGGAGATGACGGCGGGAGATTGCATGGTGAAGATGCCCCAGACGATTGGGCCGCATGTCCTGGCCAGCGAAGCATTGAATTTGATGGAGAAGAAGAAGATTACTTCCGTAGTTGTGGTGGACGGAGAGCGGCGCGTCATAGGAGTCGTGCATCTGCATGATTTGTGGGGATTGGAATTAGTCTGATTTGTGGACTGGCATCTAGGGCACGACCGCTCTGATGCGCGCCAGTTTCTTGTCTTTCGCACCCAGAAAAATCAATCCATCGTCTGTGTAATATACCCATCGTGACGTTTCGGCTGAGCCCATGTAATCGCCTATCAACTCACCCGTCGTTCCGTTAATGATCCGAAAGATAATCTCGTCAGGCTTGTCCTTTGTCGTTGGGCGAGAAAACTCAACAGCAATCGTCCCATGGTGCACTTTGAATGTGTCCACACTTGCGTGATCGAGTGGAAGAGCGACGGGCACGACGCGCAAAAGTTGCCCACCCGCGGAAACTACGAAGACTTTCGCCGGAACCACGGACCGCATCAGGTAAATGTTCCCGTCATCGCCCGCCAGAGCACTGCCCGTTTGCACGTCACCGTCAATCCGGTTATCCTCCTGGTCCGAGTCTTTCTTGACGCTGGGTGCCAAATCGCCTTTGAGGGCGACTTCCGAGATAAGACCGCCATTGCCGTCGAATATGGCGTTAAAGGTTCTTTTGCCACCGCTCTTGGAGAGTAGACTCATCACTCCGGAAACGAAAAACCTTTGATTGGGTAAGACCACCAATTGCCAGAACGAAACAGAATCAGCTTTTGTATTCTCCCCTAAGCGAAGTTCGTGCAGCCCCTCGTATTCTCCTTTTGCAGAGAATTCAGCAAGATAGTTCCTCGCGCCGGTTGCGATTAATGAGCTCAGAGCGCCCGAAGGAGTCGGCGCAAAAATCAGGCATCGTGGCGTTTTGCCACTCATCTTTGTCTTTGTAAGCATCGCGGGGAATCAAACTGACGTGGTAAGTGACTGTTTCTGAGTTCCGCAGGATCTTCGTAACGGCGGCCCGGCCAAAGTCGACCTGATAGAACCGCACGTACATGTTCCCATCGCTGTCGGTCTTAATTGGGATCAACGTAGATTGATCGGGTATCGACGGCATTGTCGTCGTCTCGATTACTGCGAGACGAGGATGCACCTCTTGGCCGGCCACGGGGATTCCTAAGGCAACCGTCAGAGCGATGAGCGGAGCGGTTGAACAGCAGGTCTTACTTCTGGCCGGGAGTGACATTGCCTTTCTCCTCCGTGTTAGCACTGCATCCAGAAACACGAGAAATTGTGCGAGATCCGTCCGAAGAGCGAACCTGCGCCACTACGATTTGACCCCCAATGCAACTGGGACTCGCCTGACGTAAGAACAAACTCTTGTACCGCGCAGAGGTCTACACGTTGGAGCGATGATTCCTTGCTAAACTCGCATAGTGAGTACCGGGAGGCAGCTTGGCACGCTCGTTAACGATCTCGGCGGCTTTGCGAAAACGCGCCGCACAAATACAACTGCTACTAATGGATGTGGACGGGACTATGACCGATGGTGGAGTGACGCTGCTGTCACAGCCGGATGGGTCGGCGCTGGAGATCAAGACGTTTGACGCGCACGACGGGCAGGGGCTGACCCTGGCGCATACGGCGGGAGTGCGTACGGGATGCATTACAGGACGAGAGAGCGCCGCGCTGCTGCGGCGCGCCAATGAAATGAAAATGGAATTTATCTATATGAAGCAGCCGCTGAAAATTCCCGCGTACGAAGAGATTTTGCGCAAGGCGGGAGTGAACGACGAGCAGGTGGCGTATGTCGGCGATGATTTGCCGGACTTGCCGATCATACGTCGGGTGGGGCTGGCGATTGCGGTGGGCGATGCCGTGCCGGAAGTGAAGAAGGCGGCCCATTTCACGACACCTTCGGTGGCGGGACGCGGCGCGATCCGAGATGCCGTGGAGTTGATCTTAAAATCGAAGGGGATTTGGGAAGCGATGATTGAGAAGGCGCGGGCTTAAGAACGCATGAAGCCAGCCGGGCCGATGTTGCTGATCCCGAGAATAAAGCTGCTGGCTTAAAAGCCAGCGCTACGTGAGCAGCGGCAACGCTTGACTTCGGGCGTGTGCGAATAGGAGACTCGGCCCAACCAATGCCGCGCTTCCTCTAAGCGGCAAGGCACTCAAGAGAGGAAATTCTCGATGCGAACGAACTATGCGGCTGTAGTTGTGGCAGCGATCGCCTATTGGATCTTGGGAGCACTTTGGTACGGAGTTTTGTTCAGCAAGCCTTGGACGACATTAGAAGCTTTGTCAGAAGCGCAAATGAAGAGCATGAATCCGGTGTTGCCGTATGTGGTGACGCTGGTGTTGAACGTACTGATCGCGTATTCCCTGGCGCAGATTTGCATCTGGAGGAACGCCAACACGCTGGGCCGCGGCGCCTCGGTTGGCGTGTTGCTGTGGATCGGGTTTGTGGGCCCAGTGACGTTCACAACGTACATGTATGAGATGCGGCCCTGGCAGCTGTTCGCGATCAACCAGTTCTACCCACTGTTTGGATTCGTGTTGATGGGCGCGATCATCGGCGCGTGGACGAAGAAGGCAGCTTAATCCGGGAATTAACGAATTCTTCGCGTCTCGGGTGATAATGAAGGGCGTCATTTTGCGCCACTCTTGAGAGCGAGGATCCAGTTTTCATGCACCCATGGCACGATGTGTCTCCCGGGAAAGAGCTGCCCCGGGATTTCCAAGCGCTGATCGAGATACCGCTGGGCTCGAATGTGAAATACGAGTTGGACAAGGCCACCGGGCTGCTGAGGGTGGACCGTATCATCCATTCGGCAGTGTTCTATCCCGCGAATTACGGTTTCATCCCGCAGACATACGCAGACGACAACGATCCACTGGACGTGCTGGTGCTGTGTCAAGAACCCGTACAGCCGCTGGCGTTAATCAAAGCGCGGGCGATCGGGGTGATGACGATGATTGATTCGGGGGCCAGCGACGACAAAATTATCTCGGTGGCCACGAACGATCCGGAGTTCAGCGATTATCTGGAGGCGCGCGACTTGCCGCCGCACCGGCTGCTGGTCTTGAAGCGCTTCTTCCAGGACTACAAACAACTCGAAGGCAAGCAAGTGCAGGTGGAAGATATCCGCCCGGCTTACGCGGCCATGAGCGTCATTGATAAGGCCTTGGCAAGATATAAGGCGCTGCGAGATGAATTGCGCGCTGAACACTAGGGCGCGTCTATAGTCCTTTTGTAGGATGGTCTCTAGCGGTGGATTGATGTATTCACGGTAAATCTCAGCGAACTACAAGGGTCACATGATTCCATTCGTGAAATGGGGACTGCTCGGACTAGTCGCAGTGGCGGTGCTCGTCTTTATCGGGTTGAGCGTCATGGCGGGCAGTCCGAAGGACGCGTTCCAGATGGTGCGGTATGCGTTTCCGTACATGCATCGAGGGGACCTGCACGTGGGAGATGGTGTTCCGGACGTGCGACTGGTGGCGTTGGACGGGCAATCGCGCTTTCCGCTGCGGGAGCGCATGCATGGGAAGCCGTTAGTCCTCGTGTTTGGGAGCTTCACTTGACCGCCGTTCCGTCGCCAGGTTGGCGATATCGAGAAAATCTACGACCAGTACAAGGACCACGCTGATTTCCTGACCATCTATATTCGCGAGGCGCACCCGACCGATGAGTGGCGGATGCGTTCCAATGACAAGGATAAGGACAATGTGTGCTACACGCAGCCGAAGAACCTGGAGCAACGCGTGGCCATCGCGAACGACTTCACAAAACGGTTCAAATATAACTTGCCGTTTGGCATCGATGATATGAACAATGCCGCGAATGACGCGTTTGCAGCGTGGCCGGAGCGGCTCTATATCGTGGATGAGAACGGGAAGATTTCCTATAAGGGCGGGAATGGGCCGTTCAAGTACGACCCGAAAGAAGTGCGGGCGTGGCTGGTGCAGCGGTTTGGCGAAGTGAAGACGGAGACGGCGCCACCAGCGGCCGCGCCTGCCGGCGTAACTGAGAAGAAGAGTTAAGAGCCCAAGCTTGAAAGCTGAAGTCTAACGACTGAAGAGCATCCTTTGCACAAAACGCGTGCAAAGGATGGGGCACCTTCAAGTACTCTTGATCCTGGTGAATTCCAGATTCCGAGACAAATCCAAGAGCAACATTCCCGACGCGAAACGTGTGGGGTTGGCGCGCGCGCTTTCGAAGATGGGATATTGCTCGCGGACGCAGGCGGAGAAATTCGTGCGCGAGGGAAAAGTGCGGCTGAACGGGACGGTGAGCCGCAATCCCGAGGCACTAGTCCGGATGGGAAAGGACCGAGTCGAGGTCGAGGGGAGAGCGGTCCAGCGAGCACCTAAGATCTATTTGGTGATGAACAAGCCGCGCGGATTAGTCACGACGGTTTCGGACGAGCGGGGACGTCCTACCGTGTATTCGCTCCTGCCCGAGGATCTGCGGTGGGTTGCACCTGTGGGGCGGCTGGACATGGCGTCAGAGGGACTGCTGCTGTTTACTAACGATTCAGATTGGGCAGCGAGGATTACCGATCCGGAGTCGCATCTGGACAAGACGTATCACGTACACATCGGACGCCGGGTTGATGAGCGCACGCTTGAGACATTGAAGCGCGGAGTGGAAACACCGCAAGGCGAAGTGCTGAGGTGCAAAGACGTTCGACTGCTGCGCGCGGGCGAGAAGAATTGCTGGTTGGAGATGGTGCTGGACGAAGGAAAGAACCGGCAGATCCGCCGGATGATGGATGGAGTTGGAGCAGAGGTATTGCGGTTGATGCGAGTGGCGATAGGGCCGTTGGCGCTCAGCGATTTAGCGAAAGGCGCTTATCGTGCATTGCGGAGTGAAGAAAAAATGGCCCTGGATCGCGAGATGGTGCGACGCAAGGGGAAGGCGTAGAAGAGATACCTCACTTGGGGGACTCGATCTGGGAATGATGGTCTCAGGGGGACGAGTGCCAAAACGGAACGGCGGAAAGAAATACGATAGGCGGCGCGAATACTTTTGTCATTCGAACAAATTGTTGCTGATAGTTAAAGTAATACTTTGAATGTCGGCGCGCCGACATTTTTGAACCCAAGTACGTGCGCGCGACGGAATTCGCCTCGATGAGAACCGAAATCTCGCAACGCCAAAACTATTTTTCAGGAAGCTCGCTAGCGCCATGCAGCGGCGAGTCCTTCGGCATCGGCTCGTTCCAGATGTAATGATTGAACCAGTCGAGATTAGCCTGCAGCAGCGCGCGCTGCGATTTCGGCTTGTTCACGCCGTGGCCAAAATTGGAATAAAAAATCATACGCGATTCCACGCCTTGATCCTGAAGGCCACGAAATAGTTCGTAGCTATCGGGCACGGGCACGCGTTTGTCGTTACTTCCCTGCTGGATCAGCGTGGGCGTCTTGGCTTGTTTAATTGTGGTGATCGGAGAGGTCTTCGCGTAAATTTCGGGATCATCCCAGGGCGTGGCATGCAGATATTGTCGAGTGAACGGCGTGATGTCGGTGTTGACGTAGTAGGTCATCCAATCGCTGATGCCCGCGCCTTCGGAAATGGCTTTGAAGCGGTCGGTATGGGTCGTAAGGAAAGATGAGATATAACCTCCTTGCGACCATCCCATCGCGCCGAGTTTTGCGGGATCGACGATACCCTTTGCAATAAGAAAGTCGACGCCGCTCATCACGTCCCACATATCGCCGACACCAAGATTGCGAACGTTGAGTGCACGGAAAGCGCCGCCATAGCCAGCGCTGCCGCGATAGTTTGGTTCGAGGACGAGCGCACCCTTGGCGAGGAACTGCTGGACGGGATAAGCGTACGTCACCGGCGAGAAGGTGGGGCGGGAAGTGCCGGTGGGCCCGCCATGGATTTTCACGAGCAGCGGATATTTGCGCGAAGGGTTGTAATCGGCGGGCTTGCGGAGAATGCCTTCGATGACAGCACCGTCCTGGCTTTTCCACTGAACCACTTCCGCGGTACCAAGATTCCAATCTTTCACTTGTGCGGTCATGTCGGTGAGTTTCTTGGGAGTAAAGGGCGAGGTCGGAGTGACATAGAGTTCTTCCATTTGCGTGGGACTGGGTGCGACGAACGCGACAGTTTTGCAGTCCGGCGTGAACGAGGCGCCCTCGAGGATCAGATTGTCTGGCGAAGAGAGGCGAGAGACAGAGGCGGATTGCGGATCGACGCGGAAAACGTGGGCGTTCGTTTTCTGGAGGCCGGCGAAGTAGATACCATCGGGTCCCCAGTCGTAGAGGTAAGGGTCTTCGTCAAAGCTGGCGGTCAGATCGCGGACGTCGGCGGGCGTGGTGGCGGGCTTGCTGAGAACGGCAGAGAGTTGCACAACCGCGATGTGGCCGTTCGCGTAGTAGTAATACTGTTGCGCCAGAGCAGTTTGAAACGCGAGTTGCTTGCCATCAGGAGAAAAGACGGGATTGGAATCGGGGCCGGGGAGAGCGACGACTTTCTTGACGACATTGTTGTGAGCGAGATCGACAAGATAAATGTCCTGATCGCCGCGAAACGAGAGGAAGGGATTGTTGGTGGCCGCAAACGCAATTTGGGTGGAGTCGGGAGACCAGGAGAAGTCGGTGACGTTGAGCGAGAGGTCGGCGAGGAGCCGTTTAGCGGCCACAGGCTGGAAAGATTTCTCAGCGTCGATCACGTCGAGGGACCACAGCTGGTTCTGGCGGTAGTCCTTTTCGTACACCTCGTAGTCGGAATACTTTTCCTTGCGATCCTTGCTGGCCTTGGATTCGGGAGCGTTGGCAGAGAAGGCGATGGACTTGGAATCTCTGGACCAGTGGAACTCGTTGATGTCCGTTTCGGCCTTGGAAAGCTGCCAGGCTTCACCTCCCAGAGGAGAAATGAGCCAGATCTGGGAGGCAACCGGTTTGCCAGGTTCTGGCTCCTTCTGGTCTCCCTTTTCCTCCTTCTTTTCGTCTTTCTTTGCTTCCTTCTTTTCTTCCTTTTCAGCTTCGGAGAGAGGCTCTATGGCGGAGGATTCACGTTCGGTGATGAAGGCGACCCAGCGGCCGTCCGGGGACCAATCGGCCCCATTCGCGGATTTCTTGCCACGGGTCAGCTGTATACTCTTGCCGGTTTCGACGTTGATGAGCCAGAGCTGGCTGACGTATTCGTTGGCCTTCCAGTCGGCTTGCTCGAGGCTGTACGCGATCCAGCGGCCGTCGGGGGAGATTTTGGGCGAATTGATGGATTTGAGGCTGAGCGCTTCGGGAATGGTGGGAGTGTGTTTGGTCTGAGCCGCCGCGGTGGCCGAAAGGGCGAGAAAAACAGCGATGTGGACGGTGCAACACATTATTTTCATGGTTGACGGAGCCTCCGGAGATTGGGAGCGGATTGAGTGTAACCGCAAAAGTACGAAGGAAGGTGGGGGAATGTTTCGTGCCAGCAGAACGTGCTTGCCTGAGCAGGGCACAGCCAAGAATGGCTGTGCCACGTGACTTTTGCACAAATTGTTAGTGGATTTCAGGAGGCGAATCGGCAAGAAGCTGTTACAGTGGATGAATGCCTGTCCGCTTATTTTCCCTACTGAAGAACGACAAAACATTTTCGCGACCCCTTAATTGGGGAACGACGCTGGTTATGGTCGCGCTGCACCTTTGCGCGCTGGCAGCGGTCTTCTTTTTCACTTGGAAAGCTCTGTTGCTCTGCGTCGTCATGTGGTGGGTCGCCGGAAGCCTGGGAATTGGAATGGGCTATCACCGGCTGCTGACGCACCGCGGATATAAGACGCCGAAATGGATGGAGTACATCCTGACGACGTGTGGAACACTGGCGCTGGAAGGCGGGCCGATCGCCTGGGTAGCCACACACCGGATTCATCACCAGAACACGGATAAAGAAGGCGACCCGCATTCGCCAAGAGATGGCGGTTTCTGGGCGCACATGGGCTGGATCATCACGGGTCAGGCGATGCACCGGGACCGGAAAGAATTGCTGCCGTACGTGCCGGATTTGCGGAAAGATAAATTTCATTTGTGGATCAGCAATTGGCATGTGGTGCCGTCGGTGGCGGTGGCGGTTATTTTTTATGCGATTGGCGGATGGCCGTGGGTGTTCTGGGGCGTGTTTGTAAGGACGGTATTGAGCCTGCACTTCACGTGGCTGGTTAATTCGGCGACACACATGTGGGGCAGCCAGCGGTTCGATACCGGCGACAGCTCGATGAACAGTTTTTGGGTGGCGTTTTTGACGTTTGGCGAGGGCTGGCACAACAACCATCACGCACAGCCCCAATCGGCAAGACATGGGTTCGTGTGGTACGAACTGGACGTGAACTGGTACGGGATCTGGATGCTGCGGAATCTGGGACTGGCGTGGGATGTGAAGCTGCCGAAGATCGGCGAAGGGTCCGCGAGCAGCCAGTTGGCGGCGTAGGAAGAAGATCAGGATCGACGCCGATTTACAGATCGGCGTTCCCGCGATAAGGGTTACTCGGGCCATCGCGTCTGTGCCACCGAAGGGCTGGCATGGAAAGCCAGCACTACATCGAAAAACAAACAGGAAACGGGAGGTAGGCGAGCAGCCGGCCTTTCGTGGTACGCGCTTGGCACAGGCCGAGGCGTATGGCGAGCGGGTTAGAATTCCCTTCTGAGTTGAGTTTGCAGCGTGGATTCCAGGCGCATGGAATTTGCAATCACACACAGGCTGGATAGGAGAACCAGCAGGACAGCCGCCAGCGGGTTCAGCAGCCCAGCGACAGCGAAGGCAATGCCTGCGGCGGAGCACGAGGCGCTCCACAGGAGGTTCTGACGGACGGTGCGCATTGTCCGCTTCGCCAAGTCAATGACCTTAGAGATCTGCGTCAGGTCATCGTCCACCAACACCACCCATGAAGTACCTGCGCGCCAGTCCGTCGCACTGCCGATGGCGATACCAAGGTCAGCAGCGGCCAAGGCGGGGGCATCCTCAATCGCCTGACCGACCATTGCCACCACGCCGGAGCGCTTGCGGAGGTTACGAATCAGGTCAGCTTTATCGCAGGGCAGAAGGTCGGAGCGGCAACTTTCGGCGCCAAGCTGGCGGGCGATCGCTTCGGTCGTGGCGTTCGAGTCTCCAGAGAGAAGATGCACACGGATGCCGCGATGCTTCAGACTCGCGATCATTTCGCCGGCATGCTGGCGAGGTTTGTCCCCGAATGCAAGACACCCGCGCAGATTTCCCTCCCAACCGAAGAACACGACGGTGCGGCCTTCGGACTCCCAGCGGCGGGCGACAAGCTCCGTGCGGGCGTCGACGAAGATGCAGAGACCTTCAACAAGCCGACGGCCACCCACGAACATGCTGCGACCCTCCACCATAGCCGTGATGCCGAGACCCTTGTGCACTTCGGTGCACGCGGCGTCTTCGACAGGAATGCCGCGTTCGCAGGCAAAATTCACCAGTGCCAGACCGAGAGGGTGGGTGGAGTGCTGCTCCGTAGAGGCCAGCAGCTCAAAAACCTGCTCGTACGATGGACCCAGAGCGGCAAAGGGGAAGTCCGACGGGAGGGGATCGGCGTCGGGATTGGCGGCGTTGGCCTGCATCCACGCGGGAGAAGAGCAATAATCCGGGACGAGTTCGCAGCCGAGCAGTTCGAAATTCCCTTCGGTGATGGTGCCGGTTTTGTCGAGAACCACGTGATTGACGCGTTCGAGAGTCTCCAGCGTTTTGGCGTCAGGAATAAGAACACCCTCGCGGGAAGCGGCCCAGAGTGCGGCGTTGATGACCGGCCGAGTAGCCAAGCGAAGCGCAAGCGGATAAGCAACGAGAGCAATCGAGAAGGCGCGCAGGAAGGCTTCCTGGAAGGTTCCCATGCCGCTGGACCAAAAGACGAGGAAAAAACAGAGCGCGGCGAGAATGAAACCGGGATAAGCGAACCGGTTCACGTAACCGACCCAGCGTTCGAGGGAGAGAGGGCTCGAGAGAGCTCGCGCGAGAGCGGTGACGGTGCGGACGTAGGTAGAGTCGGAAGCGGTATGGGTGGCGCGTACCTGCAGAGTGTCTTCGAGATTGAGAGTGCCGGCGAGAACGATTTCCCCTAACTCCTTGGTGCGCGGAGAGGCGTCACCCGTCCAGATGGATTCGTCGACGAGGGACATGCCGTCTTCGACGATGCCGTCGACTGGGAATCGCTCGCCCGCGCGGACGACGAATGCCTGTCCCAACTGCAGTCTTTCGAGGTTTTCAAAAGATTCGCGGCCATCTTGTGTGATGCGAACAGTAGTGGGGGCCAGTGTTCGCAAGCAAGCGAGCTTGCGCGCAACACGGGACTTCGATTTGCGCTGAATGAAGGCGGTTAGAAAGGCGAAGGCGAGGAGCAGCAGCGCAGTGCCGGAGTAAACGGACCAAGCGCCAGCAAGCCATTGGAGGTTGATAACCGCGCTGAACGTGTGCGGCACTGTTTCTCCCGGTCCTTCCCTTCCCTACACCGAAAGAAAAACAACTCTACCGAATCAATGAAATACGGTGAGGCGTCGAAAGCAAATCAATTTGCCGCGACGGATTTGACGACGCCGGAGGAGTCGCCCAGTTTGCCAGCCGCAAGACGGTCGGTCTCCTCGGCCAGTTGCGCGATCGAGACTCCGCCCAAGACCTGGGTGAGACTGGCTTGTGCGCGATGCCATGTAGGGCTAACGCCGCAAGTTGGCTTCCTGCTGCAGGACCCGGCCTCACCAATGCACTGGTTGAGCTGGGTCGGGCCCTCGATGGCTTCGACCACGTCAAGCAAGGTGATTTGATCCGGCGCGCGGTTTAAAACGAATCCGCCACCGCTGCCGCGATGTGAGACCAACAGGCCCTGGTGCACAAGGCGCTGGAGGATCTTGGAGAGGAAACTCTCCTGGACCGAAGTGGCCGCGGCAAGCTCGCTCAGCGGATGTTTTTGCGCCGGGGAACCGACCGCAAGATGAACCATCACGCGGACTGCATAGTCTGTTGCACGAGTTATTTGCATAGTAGCGAACCGGACAAAAGAAATCTGGAACGTCCATTAATGAAAGCGCACCTGCCGGGTGCGTGGCAGTGATTGGGGTCACTGGAATGACAAAACTTTGGACTTGGTGGTACTGGAACTAGGCGGGAAGAATCGCCAGAAAAAAGCAAATCAGTAAGAGCAACTTATTGCGGGCAGCGGGGTTGGGGTGCGGAACTGTCGGAGTGTGCCCTCGTCTCGCCCCTCGGGTGTCTCTGGCGGTGAAGACGGCCATTTCTCGCCTGGCCGGCGATCGAAAAAAACTCGGAGGACAATATGAAACGACTCATCGCAATTTTGGTGAGTGCGGTAGCGGTACTGGTGTGCGCGCAGGCGATCCACGCACAGGATCTGCTTGTGCCGGCGGGAACGCTGCTGCAATGCACGATGGACGAGCCGAATTTCTCTTCGGCTACCGCAGCCATCGGGGACCCCGTGTTGTGTCACCTGAAAACGCTGTCGGAGTTCGGGAAGCCCGTGTTTCCGAGAGGAAGCATGCTGGGCGGCCATCTGGAAGCGGATAAAGAACCCGGGCATTTCGTCGGGAAAGGGTACCTGAAGATCACGTTTGACCGGGTGATTCTGCCAAATGGAGACCTGCCCGTACCAGCGAAAGTGATTCAGGCACGTGGATACAAGATCGACAAGGAAGGAGACATCAAGGGGAAAGGTCACGCGACGCGGGACGTCGTGGAGTGGATGATTCCGCCACTGTGGCCCTGGAAGGTGATCACGCTGCCGGCTCGTGGACCGCGGCCGGCGTTGAAGGGCGAAGAGCCGCTCGAACTGCGATTGATGGATGACATCGTGATCGCACAGGCAAAGCATCCGGAGCGGCCGCCGTACGCGTCATCGTTCCATCCCAGCGCAACGAGCACGAGTCCGGCAGCGGCACCCCAAGGAACTCCACAGCCATCCGCCGGCGCGATGCAATTGCTGGTGGAGAAGCATGTGGACGGCCCCGCTGCAACAGGGACACAACCGGAAGCCAACGAAAGTGCGGTGAACACGCCACAAGCGTCAGAGCGCTTCACGATCCTGGTTTTGAAATCGAACCAGGAAATCGAAGTGGCCAAGTACAAGAGAGACGGCGACTTGTTGATGTTCCAGGATACGCAGGGGCGCAAGGGATCTGTGGACGTCGGCGACGTGGACTGGCGGCAGACCACGGAGATGACGGAGCAGGTGCGGTCGGTGGATTCGGGGATCGCGGCGCTGCCGGTGAACTGAGCAGGTAAAAGCTGAGGGCAATCAGGGAATTGACGAAACCTGTTGGGGTTGGGACGGGGTGGTGGGTGTGTGTGTCCGTCTGGCCCGGCCACAGGGCGCAAAGAGAGATTCCTCACTTTGCAGACTGCGTTCGGAATGACAGGGTCTCGATATAGTTGAACCCGGAATTATTCGCATTGTTGTGGGAAAGCAAAAGGCGCACAGGCAAGAATGCCTGAGACAAGAAAAAGGGATTCCGGAATATCCGCCGGAAGCGTCGTGCGGACATGGGGTTCACCATTGCTGAACCCCTACACGAGACGGCCAGGGAGGTGGCGTGCGGCTAAGAATTGCGGGCGTAAAAATTGGCGATGGCGTTGACGACCTGATCCTGGTGGGCGTCGGTGAGTTCGGGATAGACGGGGAGGGAGAGGGTCTGCTGGCTGGCTTGTTCCGCGTTCGGGAATTGGCCCTGTTGATAGCCGAGGTAAGCGAAGGCCTGCTGCAGATGTAGGCACAGGGGATAGTAGATTTCGGAGGGAATGCCGGCGAGTCGAAGAGATTCTTTCAGTTCGTCGCGGCGAGCGGCGCGGATGGTGAATTGATTGTAGACATGGTAGTAGGCGGGGGAAGGAGCAGAGGGTAGGGTGACGAACTGGGCGAGATTCATCGGCGCAAAGAGCTGGTGATAGCGTGCGGCGCGATTCTGGCGGCATGATTCCCAACGATCGAGGTGATGCAGCTTGACGCGCAGAACGGCGGCCTGGAGCGCGTCAAGACGGCTGTTGGTGCCAAGGAGTTCGTGGAAATATTTCGTTTTGCTGCCGTGCATCCGCAACATGCGGAGGCGTTCCTCAAAAGCGGGATTGTTCGTGGTGATGAGACCGCCATCGCCGGCAGCGCCAAGATTCTTCGAGGGGAAAAAGCTGAAGCAACCGAAGTCGCCGATGGCGCCGACGAAGCGGTTGTTGTACTTGGCCCCGATAGCCTGCGCGGCATCTTCGATGACAAGAAGGTTGTGCGCTTTGGCGAGCTTCAGAATCGGGTCCATGTCCGCGGAGAGGCCGAAGAGATGGACGGGCATGATGGCGCGGGTCTGCGGGGTAATCGCGGCTTCGATTTTTTGTGGGTCAATGTTGAAAGTCAGGGGATCAATATCGACAAAGACGGGCTTGGCGCCGACGTAAGCAATGGACCCAGCGGTGGCGATGAAGCTGAAGGGTGTGGTGATGACTTCTTGACCGGGGCCGATTTGTGCGGCAAGAAGCGCAAGGATCAGAGCGTCGGTGCCAGAGGCGCAGCCGATAGCGTGCTCGGCATCGAGTTTGGCGGCAATTTCCTGTTCCAGTTTTTCGACTTCCGGGCCAAGGATGAAATACTGCGAGTCCATGACACGCGTAACCGCGGCCATGACTTCATCACGAATAGGAGCGAATTGCGCACGAAGGTCGAGGAAGTCGAAGAGGGGCTTTACTGGAGCGAGTTTTTGTCTGTCGGCCGCAGGCGGAGTCATGGATAATCCGGTTCGAAAGATAACGTTTTCTCCCACCTATTGTAAGGCGTAGTGACGGATCGCCGCGAATAAACAGTGTGGGCGCGACCAACCAAAGTGGTTTCCCACCGTTCCTGGGAGTGACTGGTCAGCGGGGGTTGGCATCGAAGGGGACGTGCATAACACAACGTCGAAAGTAAAAATGGCTGGCGAGATGCAAAGCCAAGAAGCGGGGATGAGTGCGAGCAAGCACAGGGTGCGCATCGTGCTTGCGGGCGCGATCGGGAACGTTTTGGAGTGGTACGACTTCGGGTTATACGGATTGCTTGCGCCAGTGCTGGCATCGCGGTTTTTCCCTGGACACGATCGGATCGCAGCGCTGCTTGGAGTGTATGGCGGATTCGCAGTGGGATTCGTCATGAGACCTGTGGGAGCGTTCGCTCTAGGGTATTTGGCGGATCGGGTGGGGCGACGGTTCGTGCTAGCGCTGTCTGTGCTAATGATCGGACTGTCGACCGTAGGGGTCGGATTACTGCCGACATACGACAAGGTAGGAGTGTGGGCGCCAGTGCTGTTGATCGGAGTACGCCTGGTGCAAGGATTTTCGGTGGGCGGCGAGTTCGTGGATTCGGTGACGTACCTGGTGGAGTCGGCCCCGCCGGGCCGTCGCGGGCTCATGGGGAGCTTCGCGAATCTGGGATCAACCGGCGGAATGTTGCTGGCTGCGGCGGTGGCGGCGACGGCGACGAGCTTGGTAGGGGAAGACGTTCTGTACGCCTGGGCATGGCGCGTGCCATTTCTATTGGGAGGCTTGCTAGCGTCGGGAGCATTTTTATTGCGGCGGCATCTTCCGGTGTCGGCGAGTGAAATTGAAGCGAAAGAAAAGTCCCAGGAAGTGGCGCCGCTGAGAAAAGCAATTCGGGCGCAACCCAAGATTTTGTTGGCGACGCTTTGCTTTACCACGGGATACGGGATCGTAAATTATCTGACCATGGTGCTGCTGCCGACCTTCGCGCGCGAATTCGGTGGCGTGACAGATGCACAGGCCCTGCGCATCAATACGGCGGGGCAGGCGCTGGCGCTGTTCGTGGTGCCGCTGTCGGGCTGGCTCTCGGATCACGCGTGGACGCGGAGAAGCGTTCTGTCTGTGGTGTTCGCGTTAGAGGCCTTGGTGGGGTGGAAGTGTTTCGAACTGGCTGGACATGGAGTGGTGGGATTGTGGGTGGCGCAGCTGGTCTTTGCGTTTCTCCTGGCGATGGTGATGGGGTCCGATCCGGCCATGTTGTCGGAACAGTTCAAGAATGAGTACCGCGTGAGCGCGCACGCCGTGACATTCAACATTGGAATCGGGATTTTTGGTGGAACCGCGCCGATGATTGCGATGGCATTGATTCGGAAGACCGGGAACCCGATGGCGCCCGCCATTTACCTGACGGTCGCGGCGTGTTTGGCGTCGGTCAGTGTGTTGATGTTGGAGGAGCGGAGCCGGTCGCACTACGAGTGACGATCACGTCGAATAGAAGGAGCACCCCAAGACCCAGGTTCACAAATCGAACCTGGGGCACCCGACACTCTAGATTGTGCGGCAAGACGCAGCGGTTGAGATCCTTCGCTCGCTCAGGATGACAACTTTATTTCGGTTCGGCGCGGTCAAGAAAGGATGTTTCGCGGTTTGCGAACGCTGGCCCAAGCATAGGGCAATCGTTTTAGGATTTCTTTGCGGCGGTGAAGATTTCGACCAGGCGATCAGCGATGATTTGGTCTTCGCCTTCTTTCAGCTGCCATACAGGAAAGCCGAAGGTATGCGGGTCGCGTTGTGGGCGATGACTCTCCTTGAAGGAATCGCCGGAGGAAAAGTTGGGGTCGCGGCCGCGCATGCCGCTGGCGCCGGCACCCATGCTGCCGATGCCGATGGGGCGTGTGTCGGCGAGTTTCTGCATAACTTCCGATCCAGTGATGCTGAGCTTCGATGGATCAATCTGCCACGAGTAGCGGGGAGTGACATTACCAAGAGCCTGGGGATTGAATTGCCGCGGAAGCGCGGTGATGCCGAATTTTTGAATGGCGTCGGTGATGATTTGTGCGCGCTGGTCGTAGAGCTTTAGCGTAGTGTCGAAGTCCTGGTTGACGAACATTTCGAGAGCCTTGAGAAAGCCGAAGATCGTTTCCTTGCCGACTTTGCAGCAGCGACCGATACGGTCTTCCTGCGGACTCATGTTGAGCAAAGCATAGCGAATTAACTCTTCCCTGCCGATCAGCAGCCCCGAGGCTTGCGGACCACGAATATCCTTGCCACCGCTGAAGGTCACCATGTCAAAGCCCATGGCGGGATATTCCCAGAGTCGTTCTTTCGGAGGGACGTCGGCTGCGGCATCGTTGAAGGTGTAAAGACGGTGCTCTTTGGCAATGGCGATGGTCTCGGGCCCGCTGACTTTACCTTTATCCGAAAGAATATTCGTGAAGTGAATGGCGAGGGTTTTGGGATTGATGGCAGCGATCATCTCTTCGCGGGTCTCGACTTCGACAAGTTTTGCGCCCGTCTGACGAATCTGATGGTCGAAGGGATAGCGGTGAGACTTCTGAATAATGACTTCGTTTCGAGGAAAGTCGCTGACGTCGGGGATGGAACGCATACGCGGCTCGAGGTCTTCGGTCATCATGCCGGCGTAGCCCACGACCATGGCAGCCGCGGCGCCTGCGGTGACTAGACCGGTATAACCGGCGGGAGATTTACAGAGATTGGCAATGAACTTCCCTGCTGCGATCTCAAGTTCGTCGATGAGAACAAAATGCTCGTTGCCCTGGCGAATCAATTCCATGACTTCGGGCTTCATGACCGAGCCGCCAATGACGGTGAGCGTGCCGTTGATATTGACGAGAGGCGTGACGCCGAGCTCAGCGTAGACATTTCCTGTCGAACCTAGGCCGGAGGTGATAGGAACGATTGGATTGCCATCGAGCACCGGTGCGGAGGGCTTGTGCTTCTTGCTGAGGGCTGCGCCGGCTTCCAGTTTGGGTGCGGCGAATGCGCCACCTGTGACAGCCGCGAGCGCAGAGAGAAATGAACGGCGATTCCAAGCAAACTTCAGATTCATGCGCGGTTCCTTTCTTAATTTCACAGGGCGCTATTGTTCAAGGAGGATTGCGCGGTAGATTCATGGATTCGGTACAGCAGCCACTTTCCCGCGGAGGACGGTGACGGACGCGGGCGGCAAGGTATAGAGCGTGCCGGGGGACGCGGCAATTGTCGAGCTGGCTGCGGGGCCGTCGGGATCGGCGTAGCCCTGTTTCCGGTTGGAATGCCATTCATACTGATTCTTGCCGAAAGTGATCATGGCGACAGATCCGGAGAAGGAGTTGTCGGCGTTGGCGTCGGAGTCGTGAAAAACGATGTGAACGGAGTGGGGATTGTCGTGGTCCTTATTCATGATGAGCAGCGACCACTGACCGTCTGGCCGTAGGACGGGATAGACAGTGACCAGTACATGACCCGCAGCGTCCTGAATATCGGTGGCGGCGCGGAAAAGCCGGTGCTCAAGGTCTTGCGGTTGCACCCACTCCTGGGTGAGGAGCTGCGCGGCGAAGTACTGGGAGGTTTTGCGCTTGGGGTCGATCTCGTAATTTTTGTCGACCATAAACATGTGGTAGGTGCCCCAACTGTTGGAACAATTGGCGTGAGCCGGCGAATACGGCAAGTCGTGATAGTAGTAAGTGCCTTTGCCGCCCGCGGTGAGGAAACCGGCGAAGGAATCGGCGAGCCAAAGGGCGCCAAAAATATCGACTGCGGCTTCGCCACCATGCGCGTTTGTCTCGGTGTCGTACATCGGCACATGGGCAGGCAGGCCGTCGGCGCGCCAGACATCCATGATGTGCGAGATGAGCTGCGGCTCGCGGTAGAGATTCTCCCAGGGAGTTTCGCAACCGTCGTAGGGATAGTGCTCGAAAGACATGAAGGCAAGATCGGAGAGACGGTTGCGCGCTTTCAGATAAGCGAGAAAACGCGTGAACCAGGAATTCTGCCCGTCGGCGTTGCGCCACACCTTGATGTCTTCATCGACGCCCTGGAATACGGGCCCGCCCAGCTTTAACGCGGGATCGAGTTTGTGAAGCGCGGAAGCCCATTGAAGGTAGAGTTCCGCGTAATCTTCCGGAACCATGTACTGGCCGTCGGGCTCTTCGCCCATTTCGATCAGGGCGATGGGATACCCGCGTTTTTCGACGTAGGCGATCTGCGCGACGGAATCTTCCGGGATGCCGTAGAGCATGGCCACGGGAATGATGGCGGGCAAGCCGCGCGTGATACCACTCGTGTAGAAGAGATCAAAGCCGGGCTGATCGCCGGATTCCATGCGGTCAGGCGCGATGTAGAGGTTGGCAGGCTCGTGCCAAGGATCGACCGAGGAACAATAGGTAGCGGTCTGTTTCTGGTCGGGAGAATGTCTGACGAGATCGAGAAAGGTTTGCTTTTCGTCGAGGGTGCCGGCGTAGAGTTCTTTGATGGCGTAGCCGACACAGTTGCGCGGGTCAGATGAGCCATGGGTGTCACAGGTATTTGAGGATTGCGTCATCAGGATGCGCAGATACCTGGTTTGTATGGGTTGCGAGTCGAGGCGCAGAGTTGTCGCACCACCTTTGGAGCCAGTCACGGTGCCGGCGGCAAAGTTCTTCCAATCGCCCGAGCCTTGTTCGTCCATGGCGTCGCCGGTGCCGACCCAATACTGAACTTGATAGCTAGTGGCATAGGGTTCGGCCCAGTCTATGCGAATGGCGTTGACCGGATGAACGGCTTCCAGGTCGATGACGACCCATTGTGGGTGGAGCGAGTCGTCTTGGTGAGTAAAGAGATGCGAGAGGTAGGGATTGCTCTTCCAGTAGGTGTTGAGATCGCCGTCATTCAGGCGCGAGTAGCCGTCGTCTTCGCTACCGCCATTGCGAGTGAAGCCGCGATGAGGGAGCGAGTAACCGTAAGAGTGGCGGATAAACTCAGTGGGATTGGCGTCACCGGTGAAGTAGCCTTTTCCGGCAGGATCGCTCCAGGTCCCTCTGGGATTCCAGTGCCAGGCTTGCACGAAGAGTTCGGTATTTTGGCGGTAGGTGATTTGGCCCCACCCGGCGGAAAGGATTTGCTTGATGGATTCCGGCTTGAAGAAAGGGTCAGTGGCGTTGCTGGGAACACGGTCAACGGTGGAACCCAGCGCATAGAGCGGGCTAAAGGAGTTAGCAATGTGAGAGGGAGTCGTGTCGACACGGATCGTTTGCGCCGGTAGCTTCGGAACGAGTAGAAACGCTGCAGACAACGACAGAAACACGACGTATAAACTCAGTGGATGCGGAGTGCAGGGCTTGTTTGAATTTTGCATAGGTTGGCCAGCAGGTTTTTGGATTGCAACGGAAGAACATCACGCATGCTGGTATGATGTCAAGGCCCTAAAACGATTTAAATGGGTTTGTTGGCGCGAGGACGAGCCTGGCGGAGGAGTGTAACGATGCGAATACGGGTGCTGGAGGACAGGAAGGCACTGGGAAAAGCCGCCGCAGAGCAAGGGGCGGCGGCGATCCAGCGGGCAATTACGGAGAAAGGGAAAGCCCGAATCATTGGTGCGAGTGCCGCATCGCAGTTTGAGTTTCTTGAAGAATTGACGAATACGCCGGGGATCGACTGGAAGAAGGTGGAATTGTTCCATTTGGACGAATACATCGGGCTGCCAAAAACGCACCCGGCAAGTTTCTGCAAATTCCTACAGGACCGGCTGATTTCGAAAACGGGAATCGTGAATTACCACTTTCTGGACGGAGAGGAGAACGTCGGGGATGTGATTCGCCGCACGAATGCCGCGATCAGCGAGTCGCCGATCGATGTTGCGTTTGTCGGGATAGGCGAGAATGGACATTTAGCGTTTAATGATCCTCCTGCGGATTTCGAAACCGAGGAACCGTTCCTAGTGGTGAATCTGGACCAAACCTGCCGGCAGCAGCAGGTGGGAGAAGGCTGGTTCCCGAAAATCGAAGCGGTGCCGACGCAGGCGATTTCGATGTCGGTGAAGCAGGTGCTCAAGTCGAAGGAGATCCTTGCGATCGTGCCTGGGCCGAAGAAGGCGGAGGCGATCAAGAAATGCTTCGACGGGCCTATAAGCCCGATGGCGCCGTCGTCGATTCTGCGCGCGCACGCGCAAGCGACGATTTATCTCGACCGCGAATCGGCGGCAAAGTTAAGTCCTTCCACGCTAGCCGCACTCGCCGCCTCGGCGCAAGCATGATGCTACGAATCAACTTGAGCCGAGCAAGCAGCCCCTGATGAACAGAGAAGCAAAACCGCAGGGCAATGCCCTCATTCCGCGAACTCGCGCGATTCCTTCTTTGCGGTGGTGGATCGGAGGAATCCTGTTCTGCTCGACGATGATCAACTACATCGACCGGCAAACGCTTTCGCTGCTGGCCCCAATCTTCCAGCAGGAGTATCACTGGACAAACACAGACTACGCCAACATCGTTGTGGCGTTCCGCGTAGCGTATGCGATCGGGCAGACGGTGTGCGGGAAATTGATGGACCGGCTGGGGACGAAACGCGGGCTCACGTTCACAGTGTTGTGGTACTCGATCGTTTCCATGCTGACCCCGCTAGCGAGGGGATTCAACAGCTTCCTGGGATTTCGTTTTTTGCTGGGGGCGGGAGAATCCGGCAATTGGCCGGGAGCGACCAAGGCAGTATCGGAGTGGTTCCCGAAACAGGAACGCGGGCTAGCGACAGCCTTCTTTGACAGCGGCTCATCGATTGGAGGAGCCATCGCGCCGTTTGTGGTGCTACCGGTGTATTTTCGCTGGGGCCGGGGCGCGGCGTTTGTGATTCCCGGCTTGCTGGGGTTGTTGTGGCTGGTTGCATGGCGATGGCTGTACCACCGCCCCGAGGAGCATCCGCGCATCAGCGCGAGCGAATTAGATCTAATCACAGCGGACGAAGCCGATGAAACCGAGCGAAAGGCCAAGCCGCGATGGCGTGAACTGCTGAAACTGCCGCAGACCTGGGGCTCGATTGTATGCCGATCGTTCGCCGATCCGGTGTTCTTCTTCATCGCGGACTGGTTTCCGATTTATCTGGTTGCAAAAGGTATATCGCTAAACAGCGGGTTGATTGCTATTTGGATTCCGTTTGTTGGAGCCGATTTAGGGAATTTTTTTGGTGGGTGGATGTCAGGCTGGCTGATCCGGAAGGGATGGCCGGTTGGGAAAGCTCGGAAGGCGTTAGTCATGTTCGGAGGATTCGGCATGACGCTACTGATTGCCACGATATTTACAACGAATCTGCCGGTACTGACGGTGCTGTTCGCAGTAGCGACGTTTTGCTACGGCTCTTATACGACCATTGCAAACGTGCTGCCATCGGATTTGTTCTACGCGGAGTCGGTGGCCTCAGTCAGCGGGTTAAGCGGTACGGGCGCAGCGATCGGAACGATTATCGTGTTCGAATTGGCAGGGCACTTATCGGATGCGCGGGTCGCCACGGGAACACATTTGTTTGATCCTTTGATGATTCTGGCGGGGCTGATCCCGTTCGCCGGGATGATTCTTGTGTTGCTGCTGGTGCGGAACACCCGGGCGACGGAGCAAGGTCTCACGCGAAAGATTTGAGACAGCGAAGATGGCGGAGGAGGACATGAGTCTGGAGGCGTTTCAACTCAATGGCAAGACGGCGCTGGTAACAGGTTCGCGGCGCGGAATTGGCGCGGCGATTGCGGTGGCGCTGGCCGAGGCTGGTGCGGACGTTGCGTGCCACGGGCAAAATCCCGATCCCGGAGGAGCGTGCGACAAGATTCACGCGTTGGGCCGGCGCACAGAGTACTTCGAAGCCGATATAACGAACGCACACGCGCGAACGGCGCTGTTTGAAAAAGTGCTCTCGACATTCGGGCGGCTAGACGTTCTGGTGAACAATGCCGGACCGATTCGACGGGCAGCTGCGGCGGAATATTCAATGGAGTCTTGGGAAGAGATGATCGAAGCGCACTTGTCGGCGGTGTTCCACCTCTCGCAGCTTGCAGGGCAGGAGATGCTGTCGCGGAAAATGCCAGGGAAGATCTTAAATATTGCTTCCCTGCTGTCGTTTCAAGGCGGCATCCGCGTGGCCGGCTATTCCGCAGCGAAAGCGGGAGTAGCCGGTCTGACCAAGGCGATGGCGAATGAGTGGGCTTCGAAAGGAATCAACGTAAACGCGATTGCGCCGGGCTACATCATCACGGACAACACCGCAGCGCTGCGCGAGGACCCGGCACGCAACCAGCAAATCCTGAGCCGTATTCCAGCCGGACGCTGGGGCGAACCGGCGGATGTGGCGGGGGCCGCGGTGTTCCTTTGCTCGGCGGCGAGCAATTATGTACACGGACACGTGCTGGCGGTGGACGGGGGCTGGCTGGCGTTCTGAAATCAGGCCTTCGGGCAAGCCTTGGCGTTGGCCATTTGACGTGCGACGGGGCAGGCTGTCTGGGCGCTGGTCAGAAGGCTTTCCAGCATCTTCGACAAATCTTTTTGCATACGGCAAAGGGCGAGACTCTTTTTTTCGAACAAGTCGATTTTTTCTTTGGTGAGATCGATCATACGCTGCAGGCCCTCCGGGCGCTGACGGTGGGTCGACACCGACGCGACAGAACGATGGAGGTCGATCAGTTCCTTGATTTCACGGAGGGTGAATCCGAGTTCCTGGAGCTGCTTGATTCCCCTTAGAATCTCGACATCCTGACAAGTATAGGCGCGATATCCGGAGGAAGAGCGAGACGGGCTGCGGAGGATTTTCCGACGCTCGTAAAAGCGGATGGCGCCGATTTGCACCCCAGCTTCTTTCGATAGTTGTCCAATTCTCATGGCCCGCCAGTTTAACCTCTGAAACATCGTATTAACACAAAAAGCAGATTCATTGCGCGAAGCACGCACGATCGACCGGAGATCCTGGCACCGCTCGGAATGACAATTGCGACCGGATAAGACTGGCCCTGGAACGACTCTAACCACGCAACTTCGGCATGGTGCGGCTGACTCGGAAACCGAAGCATAGAACGCGGTTAGGCTGGACCAGCAAATAGTAACGGGTACACAGAATCCTTGGGTAGGTTGAGTACCGTTCCGGCGGACTCCCACATCTTACGGGAATGGCGTCGGGGCCAGCGCGCGCCGCCAGAGCAAATTGTCGAATTTTCTGATTGCCAGTCGTCTTAGGGATGCGGCAAAGCGAGGACGTTTGGAGCGTCCGCGCGGCGGTCGAATGCGAGCTTGAACAGAGGAGAATCACGGGTTCATGGGCCACAAAGAAGCTTTAAAGGGAGTGGAAGTTCCCGGGCGCCCCGGGTTTCAGAAACTGATTTGCGGGAGTGTCCTGCTGGCAAGCATCGTGCTCGGGGTGTCGTGCAATCGCGGAACCGCACAGGCCGGCAGTCCGGCCACTCTTCCACCGACCCTCGTCACCGTGGCGTCGGCAAAGGCTCAAGATGTCCCCCGCTACCTTGACGAGATTGGGAGAAACACGGCTTTTGAGTCCGTGTCGATAACACCGCAAGTGGGTGGACGCGTGACGGAGCGCCACTTCCAGGACGGCGATAACCTGAAAAAGGGGCAGCTTTTGTTCGTCATCGATCCGCGGCCTTACAAGGCACAGCTGGACGCGGCGCAAGCGAGCCTCCAGCAGTCGAATGCGGCCCTGAACCTCGCGAAGATACAGTTCGAACGAGATCAGGAGTTGGTCGGCAGCCGCGCCATATCGAAACAAGACTACGACACGAAGAAAAATACGGTGGAAGTGGTGCAGGCGCAGATTGAAGCTGCAAAAGCGGCGATTGAAACCGCACAAATCAATCTGGATTACTGCTACATCCGTTCGCCAATCGACGGTCGCGCGGGAGCGCGACTTGTGGATGTTGGAAACGTGGTGCAGGCGAACACCACTGCCCTGCTGTCCATCCAGCGACTCGACCCGATCTACGCCAATTTCACCATAACGGAACGAGATCTACCGGAAGTGCAGAAACAGATGAGCCACGGCACGCTCAAGGCCCTGGTAAGGCTGTCGGGTGACGCAGAAGATGGCGCGCGGAGCGGCAAGGTCGAATTCCTGGACAATTCGGTACAGAACACCACGGGGACGGTCAATCTCCGAGCAACCGTGCCGAACGGGGACCGGCACTTCTGGCCGGGCCAGTTCGTGAATGTAAAACTCGTGTTGGCGACGGAAAAAAGCGCGTTGCTCATTCCGAACCAGGCAACGCAGATCAGCCAGCGTGGTCCGTATGTGTACGTGGTGAAACCCGACAATTCCGCCGAGCTGCGGCCCGTGACGTTGGGACAGCGCCAAGGCAGCGATGTTGTGGTGACTTCGGGGATTAAGGCGGGCGAGCGCGTCGTGGTCACAGGCCAGTTGCTGGTGCGGCCCGGCGGCCAAGTGCAAATCGAGAATGGCGAGTCTGGAGTGCCTCCTTCGCCTGGAGCGAAGACTGACGGGCAAAAGGGCTCCTCATGAACTTGTCTGAACTCTTCATTCGCCGTCCAGTAATGACGGTGGCGCTGACGGTGTCCGTCATCTTGTTCGGTGTGTTCGCATACATCAGTCTCCCGGTGAGCGATTTGCCAGCGGTGGACTACCCGGTGATTCAGGTGAATGTGGGTTATCCCGGCGCCACTCCGGAGACCATGGCCAACAACGTGGCCACGCCGCTTGAACGGCAGTTCATGCAAATCCCTGGGCTGGAGATGGTCACGTCGAACAACGGCCAGGGCCACTCGAGCTTCGTGCTGCAGTTTGACCTGAACAAAAGCCTGGATGCAGCGGCGACGGACGTTCAAGCAGCGATCACCCGGGCGAGCGGACAACTTCCGGTCGACTTGCCGAGCCCCCCGACGTTCACAAAAACGAACCCCAATGACCAGCCGATTCAGTATCTGGTGCTGGTGAGCGACACGGCGACGGAAGGGCAGCTATACGATTACGCAAATACGCAAGTTGGGGAACGCATCAGCATTCTGCCCGGCGTCAGCCAGGTGGCAGTTTATGGAACGCAGTCGGCTGTACGCATCAAAGCGGATCCGTCCGCGATGGCGATGCGGAATATTTCGCTTGAGGATCTGACCACGGCGGTCAAGAACGGTACGAGCTACACCGGAGCGGGGCAGTTCGACGGGCCGCATCGCAGTTTCCTGCTGCAACCGCAAGGGCAGCTGAGCACCGCGGAACAATATGAGCAGCTGATCGTCGGGCAAGACAAGGGCGCGCCGGTTTATCTGAAAGACGTGGCGGCCGTAAAGCAAGGAGTGCAGGACGAACGAATCGACATGCGGTTCTGGGCGAGGGGCTATCCGACCCCGGGCGCCACGGTGGTGGTGGCGGTATTTCGACGCGCGGGGGCGAATGCGGTGGAAGTGTCGAAATCCGTGCGGGAAGTTCTGCCTACGATTGAGAAGCAGCTGCCCAGTTCGGTGAGAATCGCGACCGCGTATGACCGCTCGGCGACCATCGTGGACAGCATCAAGGACGTTCAAGCCACCTTGTATCTCGCATTTTCGTTGGTGGTGATGGTCATTTTCCTCTTCCTGGGACGGGCGACAGACACGTTGATTCCAGCGGTAGCGTTGCCTTTGTCACTGCTGCTGACATTTATTGCGATGCGGATTCTGGGTTACAGCCTGGATAACCTTTCGCTAATGGCTCTGACTCTGGCCATCGGATTCCTGGTGGATGACGCCATCGTATTCTTGGAAAACACAGTGCGGTTGATGGAGGAAGGCAGATCGGCGCTGGAAGCGTCCATCAAATCGGCGAGAGAGATCAGCTTCACGATTTTGACGATGACGGTATCGCTGGCGGCCGTGTTCATCCCGCTGGTTTTCATGAGTGGACTGGTTGGCCGAATCTTCCGCGAGTTTTCGATCACCATTGTCATTTCGATTCTCGCGAGCGGTATCGTTTCTCTGACATTGACGCCGTTGATGACTTCCCGCCTGCTGGCCAACCGCGGCCCGGGGACGAAGAAGACGCTGGTCGAACGAATCGCCAGCAACATCGAGCAGCGGGTGCTGAAGGTGTATGGACGACATCTGTGGTTCTTCCTGCGCCATCGCTGGATTTCGTTGCTGATCTGGGTTGTCTGCCTGTTCGGCACGGGCTATCTCTTCTATGCGGTGCCGAAGTCCTTTCTGCCAGTGGGTGACAGCTCGCTGATCTTTGGCGTGCTGGTTGCGCAAGAAGGTTCGTCGCCCGAGCAGATGCACCGTTATCAGGATTCAGCAGAGCAGATCATGCATGCCAATCCGGCAGTAGCGGCAACGTTCACGATGAGCGGAAACGGCCAATTCTTACCGGGAAACCAGGCGTTCTTGATTCCGTTCCTGAGCGATCCGAAGAAACGCGTGCCGATTGATCAGGTTGCCTTGCAGTTGATGGGCGGAATCATGTCGAAGGTTCCGGGCGTGGTGGCGTTTCTCAAGCCGCAGCCGGTCTTGCAGATCAGTACAGGCGCGACAGCGAACATTCAGGGACAATTCGCATACGCGATTTCCGGGATTGACGCGAATGAGGTGTATGACTCGGCAGACAAGTTGCTAGGGAAAATGCACGAGTATCCCGGATTTTTGTTCGTAAACTCGGACCTGTTCAATCACACACCGAATCTGCAGGTGGACATTCTTCGAGATGAGGCCAAACTATACGGCGTCTCCGAAACGCGGATTCTCACGTTGCTGCACGATGCGTATTCGCAGAACTACAGCTACCTGATCAAGAAGCCAACGGACCAGTATCAAGTGATTCTGGAAGTCGCGGACGACAAACGCGCCGATCCACAGGATTTGAGCAAGCTCTATATCAAAAGCGATGACGGCCAACGCATGATTCCGTTGAGCGCGGTGACCTCGTGGCACCCGGTGATCGGGCCGCAAGCGGTCAATCACATCAACCAGTTCACGAGCGTGACGATCTTTTTCAACATGAAACCGGGCTTTACCGTTGGGCAAGCTACGGATTTTGTGGAAGCGCAGGCAAAACAGATCCTGCCCGCGGGCGTGAGAGGGCAATTGCAAGGTGAAGCACTCACGTTCCGGAATACGGCAACGGATCTGGCGTGGTTGATGCTGGTGGCGGTGTTCGTCATGTATGTGATTCTGGCGATCCTGTATGAGAGTTACTTGCACCCGATCACGGTTCTTTCTTCGCTGCCGGTTGCCCTTGTAGGGGGATTACTCACATTGTGGCTGTTCCATTCGGAGGCTTCGCTTTATGCGTACATCGGCATGTTCATGCTGATGGGCATCGTGAAGAAGAACGGAATCATGATCGTGGACTTCGCCGAGCAGCGCGTTCGCCAAGGCATCCAGGACGACCATGCCATTCACGAGGCGAGCATGGAGCGGTTCCGTCCGATCATCATGACGACGATGGCGGCGCTGTTGGGCGCGCTGCCGATTGCACTGGGATACGGCCAGGATGGTTCTTCGCGGCGCCCGCTGGGGTTGGTGGTGATCGGAGGCCTGATCGTGTCGCAGTTCGTCACGTTGTTCATCACTCCAGCGATCTATCTGTACCTGGAGGATTTCCAAGAAAAGGTTTTGGATCGATTTTCGTTCTTCCGCTCGAGCCATCGGTCGCGCGACGTAATTGGCGCGAATCCAGAACTGGCATTACAAGAGCGCAACGGAGACTGATCGGATGCACCGACACATTCGTCCAATTTTTCTGATTTCCGGCATAGCGGCAGCACTTGTGTTTCTGGCCGGGTGCACAGTCGGCCCAAACTACAAGCGTCCGGCGGTCAGTGTTCCGGCAAATTACCGCGGGGCAACGTCTGAGGAAGCAGCGCCCGCGCCGCCAGCACCATCGGCGGATGTGCCAGCGAAGCCATCCGGTGCGACATCGTTGGGCGACGAGAAATGGTGGGAAGTTTTTCAAGACAAGGAACTCCAGGGACTGATCTCGACGGCACTGAAAAACAATTACGACGTGCGGATCGCCGCAACGCGCGTGCTGCAGGCCCAAGCACAGCTAGGCATCACGCGGGCGGACCAGTTCCCTACGCTCGGGGCGGGTGGCAACGTCAACAGTGTTCGCAACCCCGCGATCGGGCCAATTCCCGCATACGAACTCACGCAGGGAGAGATTGTGGCGAGTGCCGCGTGGAACATCGACTTCTGGGGGCGGTATCGTCGCGCCACCGAAGCAGCACGCGCAAACCTGCTGGCGAACGAGTGGGCGCAGAAGGCGGTGATCGCGAGCCTGGTGGCGAATCTGGCCAGTTCGTACTTTCAACTGCGGCAGTTTGACCTGCAACTGGAAATCGCCCAGCGAACGCTAGCGTCGCGAAAGGATTTTCTGGATTTGACGAACACATTGGAGCAGCACGGGATCAATTCCCTGCTGGACGTTCGGCAATCCGAGCAACTCGTGTACACGGCAGCGGCAGAAATTCCAGACCTGGAACGGCAAATCGCGCTGGAAGAAAATGCCATCAATATTCTCCTTGGCAACAATCCTGGCGACATTCCGCGGGGACTACGGCTGACCGAACAGCCACATGCTCCGGAAGTGCCCGCGGGACTTCCGTCTGCGCTGTTAGAACGGCGGCCGGATATTCGCGAAGCTGAGCAGAACCTAGTTGCCGCGAACGCACAGATTGGCGTGGCGCGAGCGGCATATTTCCCGCAGATTTCGTTGACGGGAACCGCCGGATACGAAAGCTCCAAATTGACGGACCTCTTTCAGGGCCCCGCGGGCGTCTGGTCCTTGGCAGGCAGCTTGACGCAGCCGATTTTTGAAGGAGGCCGGTTGAAATCCGGCGTTCGGCTGGCAGAAGCGCAGCATGAACAACTCTTACTGACGTACCAGCAGAGCATCGAAGGGGCTTTTCGGGACGTGTCGAATGCGCTGGTCGCGTATCGCAAGTATCGTGAATTTCGAGTCCAGCAGGAACACCTGGTGGAATCCGCACAGGATGCGGCGCGGCTCTCGCAGATGCGGTTCAAGGCGGGAAGTGTGGACTATCTCGAGGTCCTCACCAACGAAACTAACTCTTTTTCCGCGGAGTTAACCCTGGCGCAGGCGCAGGGCAACGAACTGATCGCGCTGGTGCAGGTGTACCAGGCGCTGGGCGGCGGCTGGAATTAACGACGCAGCGATCGAGCCTGAGGCGGTTATGTTTTTCGTCCGTTCGGCTGGGCCGCAACTCCAGCAGGGTTGAGCGGAGGCAGATCGCCGGACCGCGTGTCGCTCACGGTTGCGAGTTGGCGGTGCGCGCTCAGTGATGCCAATAGCGCTCGACCGTTCCAAGGTGCTTTTCCCGTTTTCTTGAAAAGAGTCTGCGATAAAGTTGCGATTTGTTGGTCTAAGGTCGCATCAGAGGCACGTGCGTGAAACTCTTCCAGCGATAGGCCTTGACGGCGAAGCCATGCAAGCAACGCGGCGTAAGAGCGCGCTGCGTCATTCGAAGACAATGCAAGCTTCAGGCGCCGCCAGTGACCAGCTTCGGAATCGCGGCAGTTGGCAGCAAGAGACCCGTAGCCTGACACGAGTCTTGGCCACAGGCGCCAGAGAAACCAAACGAGTCCCGCAAAAATAGCCAGAACCAGAACCGAGCGGCCGAAGAACGGAAGATAAGAACGCCAGGCCGGGGCAACTGGTTGGAGAGGTGCAGCGGGCTCCGGCTCGGGAGGGAGTTCCGATGCATACGCAGGGTTGTCGCTGACGTGGAGTTTTGCAGGAGGCAGTCTTGAAGTCACGAGCCTCTGTGACGATAAATTCCACCAGGTGATTTCGATCCCTGGAAGGACATAATCGCCTGCCTTGGTGAAAAGATAGGTGGCTCGCTCTGTTCGAACACCCTGTGTAAATTCTCCGATGGCACTTCTCTCATCATTGACACTGGGCGACTGTGGATAAACGCTTACTCCATCCGGTGCGGAAAGCGCTACCGGAGGGATGAGCATCGCCTTGGTCTTTTGGGTTGCGACGGTGATGGTGCGGGAAATGGAATCGCCCGCGCGGATCTGCGTGAGGGGACGGCTCCATCGTTGCGTGAGAGTGAGCCGCGAGGTTGGCAGGAAATAGTCGAGATGGCGTGCTTCGGGAGGAAGAGCGGCGGCTAGACGTAGGCGCGGCAATGGCAACTTGGCGACGGTTGTTTCAGGGGGCTTGGCCGCGTAGGGCACGGAAATCTCGACCGGAGGAGTGGTAAAGGTTCCGGGCTGTTCCGTGTAAACAATGTAGAACCGGCGGATGCCAGCAAAGGTGATACCACTGATCTGCTCGGTGAAGTGCTCCGGGCGGTCTTCGGAAAGGGTGACGATCGCTCCATCAATTTCGATGGGAGGAAACTCCGGCGCGCCAGTAAAGAAATTGGGAACGAGGACTTCGACTTGAAGTTGAATGGGTTGGCCGACGATAACGCTGGTGGCGGGCACAAACTTCGCCCGAACGGTGGGCCCAGGCTGACCGTAAGCCGTGGCCGTGCACATGAGCGCGAGTGCACAAGAGAAAGGGTAGCGCTTCATGGCTTACCTGCCTCAACGGCTTGGATAGCAAAACGACGACGGAGAAACTCGGCGGGGCTGGTCTGGATATTGCGCATCCAGATGTCGACCATCTTTTCGGAATTCATCTGAAAACGTTGAGTTCCCTTCTTGCCGGAATCGTCCTTGTCTTCGAGCTGGGTTTCGCCGGGCTCCTGATTCGGGGCTTCTTCTTGTTGGGCGTCGCTCTTTTTGGGTGGAGGAATCAGCGAACGAACGAGCTTGAGATTATCTTGAGCATCTTGCCAGTCCGGTTTTGTCTGGAGTGCTTGTTCATACGCGTGGACCGCTTCGGGGTAACGATGAAGATGAGCAAGAGCATTACCCTGGTTGTACCAAGCCTCTGCGGAATCGGCGTTGGCGAAGTGATCGAGTGCGGCAGCGTAATCGCCCGTACGGCACAGAGCAATTCCCTTCCACATCGAATTCTGGAAACGCTCTGCCGCAACCTTATATTCGCCTTTTTGGAAATAGTAGCGGCCCTGCTGGTCGGGAGTCAGCCAGAGATCCAGGAACCAATGATGGGCGTCCACAAGGAGCGGTTGGGGAGAGAGCAGCAGGAGCGCTACGGCGCCTCTGCTCCATTGGACGGTCCAGCCTTTACGGAACCATAGGGCAGCCAGAAGGCAAATCGGCAGCACCAACCAATACCCTTCATCCATCCATCGCATCTGGGCATCGTTTTCCTCCGTAGCCTTGAGGTGATTTTGCACACGGCGTTGAATCCAGCGGATATCCGAATCGTCGACGGTCAGGGTGGATACAGATGCACCGAGATTGCTCAGCGATTTAAGTGAATCGACGTCTAGCTTGGCGAAAATCCGACGGCCTGCCGCGTCTTCAAAGAACCTGTTTCCCGCAACGCGAATGGGCGCACCCTGCGAGGTTCCGACACCCAGAACGAGAACGGAGTCCTTCCCTGCTTGAATGAACTTCTGGAGCGCTTGCTGCGCGCTCGGCTCAACACCGTCGGTAATAAAAAGGACGGAACCCGGAACTTCTTCTTGATGGAGCAGGTCCTGAATAGCCGCCAGTACCTGAGAAGTATCTTTCCCTGGCTTAGGCATCAAGGCAGTGGACAGTGCGTCGAGGTACATCGCGAACAGTTTGTCGTCGGTCGTGAGCGGGACCACTAAATGAGAGGAGCCGGCGTAAACGAAGAGTGCTGTGCGAGCGCCGCTTCGCGCCGCCAGTAAATCGCGGACTTTGAGTTTGGCTCGCTCGAGGCGAGTGGGGTCCAGATCGATCGCGTCCATGGTCTGCGAGAGATCAAGAGCAATGACCAAAGGAGCTTTGTCTTCGGCGAAAGGCGGTTTTTCGCGCCGCCACGCGGGACCGGCCAAAGCAAGCGAACTCAAAACAAGCGCCAGACAGACCATGTGGATGGGCCGAATCGTCCAACGGCCGGCTCGCTTGACGATGAGGTGCTCTAGTAGCTCGGGAGCAATGACTCGCTTCCAACGCGCGCGAATGTCTTCGCGAAAGCTGTGCAGAAAATAGATCAGGAGCGCAAAAGGGATAATGAGCAACCAAAGCGGCCGAAGAAAATGAAAGGAATTCATCCAGGCAGTCATAGATGAACTCCAAAAACGGATTCGGGATCGTTTTCGACAGTAGATTCGCGATGAGTCATCCGCCGCAGGGACTCCACAGCAAGCATAAGGAGGTGATAAGCGAGTAAGAGAAGCGCGGCAGCGGCTAAAGGGTAGATGAAGAGGGGACGTTTCGGGCGATAACTGAGGACCTTGTGGTTCTGCGGAGTGATCTGGTCGAGCGCATCGTAGGCCCTCTGCAATTCTTGTTGATTCTCCCCGTGGAAGAGCTGGCCACCTGTGGCGTTAGCAATTCGTCGAAGCGCAGCGTAGTCGACCTTGTCTTCGCCGGTTGCATGAGGATCGCCGATGCCGACGACGTGAATCAGGATGCCCCGTTGCCTGGCAATTTTGGCCGCTTTGTCTGGCGGCATACGGCTGCCGGTGTCGTTGCCATCGGTGAGAAGAATGAGGACACGCTGTTTCGCATCGCTGGCCTCGAATTGTTTGATCGCCAGGCCGATGGCGTCGCCGATAACGGTCTGCGGCCCAGCCATTCCTGATTCGGTTTGAGCCAGCATTTCCAGACAGGTTTTGTGATCGAGGGTGAAAGGGGCGACAGGATACGCGGAAGTCCCGAAGACAATGAGGCCGATGCGGTCGCCGAGGCGCTTCTCAATAAAGGAACCGACAACTTGCTTCACGGCGTCCACTCGACGGACACGTTTGCCGTTCGGCGTGCGAAAATCCGGTGTCTCCATGGATTGCGAGATGTCCAAAGCGAGCATGAGATCGCGGGCCGGCTGGATTTTCTCGATTGGTGGTTCGACGAATTGAGGGCGAGCAAGAGCCAGGACGATTAAACACCAGCAAATTGGCGCGAGGATTTTTTGCGGCAGATTGGAACGAGGCACCACAGCGCCGGGAGATGCTTTCAGGCCGGTAGCGCGGAGGATAGCACTGAAGAAAGCGAAACGAACCGAGTCGCGCTCTTCCTTGTAGGTGGGTAAGAGCCAATAGATGGCCAAGGGAAGAGGTGCTAACAGCAGCGCCCACGGATAGGCGAGTTCATACATGGTGCAGCCTCACCCAATCCGCAGCGAGCTGCTTCAGATGCTGCTGTTCCCGGGCTGAAACGTCAGAACCCGATAGCGCGATGGATTCAATTCGGTCGCCCGGGACAGAACGGAAAGCATCAAGGCCAGAAGAACTCGCGAGAAAGTCGATCCAATCCTTTCCCGTAAGAGAAGCTACCTGCGGGCGCGACCAACTGACCAGCGCGGTACGCTTCAAGATCTCGGAGAGTTGCGCGACAGGCGCTAGCTGAATTTGGCGAAGGGCATCCCGGCGATAGCGGTTCCTTATCCAGCGACGAAGAGCACGCGCGGAAAGGAAGACCGCAGCCGCGAAAAACAGCGCAAAGAGGACGTACCAGCCGATGGTGTGCGGCATCCATGAGGGAGGCGGCGGCTGGGAGAAGTCATGGAGCTTGCTGAGATCGGCGCTATTCATCGACGAATTCTCCGAGATGCGACCTGGCCAAGGAGATGGCGAATCTGGAACGCGGTGTCTTCGGCGGTGCTCAAAGGCATGACCGGAACTCGGATTTCTTTTTGCCAGGCGAAGATGTGCCGCATGCGGCGGTCGGAGGCTTCGAGAATGGTTTTGCGGATTTTGTCGTCGCCGAACGGCAGTTCCACCTGAAGCTCACCGTCACTTACGACGAGTTGGCCAACGGGGGGCAGTTGAACTGCCAAAGGATCGTAGGTGAGCAGGGCGATGACATCATTGTGTTGCGAAAGGGACCGGAGGAGGTCGCGGGTTGTGTCGTTCGCGCCATCGAAATCACTCGCCACGACAATCAAGTAATCCCGACGGGCAAGCTGGGCGACTTTGCGCAATATGTCATTTAAGCGGTGGTCGGCAGATTGCGATTCGTAGGTGGCGTGGAGCAGTTTGTTCAGCCGGACCAGAATTTCCAGGATGCGAAGGACGCTGGCGCGGCTCCGTTTGGGGCGAATCTCTTCGGTGGTCCTGTCGTTGAAGACAACGGCGCCGACGCGGTCGCCCTGCTGGAATACCCGCCAGGCAACGAGCGCGGCAGCCTCCGCGGCGATGACAGATTTCATGGAGGCGCGACTGCCAAAGAACATGTTCACGCGCTGATCGACGACAAGAAGTGTGGGGCGGTCGCGCTCTTCCATGTAGACGCGGACAAAAGGCTTCCTCATTCTGGCGGTGACGCGCCAATCGATAACACGGATGTCGTCGCCGGAAACGTAGCCACGAAGTTCTTCAAAATTAAGGCCGCGACCGCGCATGCGGGAACCGCGGCGGCCCGCGAGGAGGCTATGGACGGGCTGGGAAGGCAGAAATGAGAAGCCCCGTGCCTTGTATTCCAAAGCGATCAGCGATTGGAGGTCGGTGTACGCGCCCATGGATTCTCCACCAGCCGCTCAGGCAACCGCCACGAGTTCGACGATGCGATCCAGGACCTGGTCCACTTTCACGCCTTCCGCCTGTGCGTCGTAGCTGAGAATGATGCGGTGGCGGAGTACGTCGTGAATGATGGCCTGCACTTCGTCGGGACTGACGAAGTCGTGCCCGCGTAGCCAAGCGAGGGCCCGGGAACATTTATCAAGGCCGATGGTGCCGCGCGGACTGGCGCCAATTTGAATCCAGGTGCGCAGCTCTTTGTCATAACGGTCGGGAAGGCGAGTGGCTTCGATCAAGGAAACGATGTACTGCTCGACTGGGGGCGCCATGTGTATGGAATGAATCTCTTTGCGGGCGTCGAAGATCGCCTGTTGCGGAACTAAACTGGCGGCCTCCTTTACGCCATTGGTGGAGGGCTGTTCCTCGCCGCGAACCAGGAGCATGATCTCGCGCTCGGACTTTTCTTTCGGGTAGTCCACTTTGACGTGCATCAGAAAGCGATCGAGTTGCGCCTCAGGAAGCGGATAGGTGCCTTCCTGCTCGATGGGGTTCTGGGTGGCCATTACGAGAAACAGTTCCGGGAGCTTATGCGTCTTTCCAGCAACGGTGACCTGGCGCTCTTCCATGGCTTCCAAAAGGGCCGCCTGAACTTTGGCGGGCGCGCGGTTGATTTCGTCGGCAAGCACGAGATTGCTGAAGACCGGCCCGGGCTGAAAGCGAAACTCACCCTTACCTTCGGCAGTGTAATAGACCTCCGAACCGGTGATGTCGCTGGGAAGAAGGTCGGGCGTGAACTGAATACGACTGAGATTGGCGTCAAGGAAGATACTGAGCTTCTTGATCGCACGAGTTTTTGCGAGGCCGGGCAGGCCCTCCACGAGAAGATTGCCGTTCGCGAGCAATCCGAGGATGAGGCGCTCGATCATCGCCCGCTGGCCAATGATGGTCTGTCCGATGCGTTCCTGCAGCTTGAGAATTTCGTCCCTGGTCGACACGAGAATCTCCTTAGAAGGTCCAACCGATCGAGGAACTGATGCCTAACTCATTCTTCTTGGCGGTAGCGGGTGGGCGGCTGTCGTAGTTGTCCCAGAAATCGAGGCTGAGGTAGAAGTTGTTCACGAGTTTGATTTTCAGCGAATCGCTAGTGGTGGCGCGAACACGTCCGCTATCCGTCAGGCCGGGGAACAAGAGTCCTTGTAAATGGAGTTCGCCGATTCGAAACCGATACGCGTCGTAGGTAACGCCGAGGAGACCCTCGACGTTCGAATCACTGGGCTGCGTTGTGGTGCTAAAGGATTCCCGGGTATAGACGGCTCCGGCCAACCAACGAAGGCCGGTCGTGTTGGTACGGATCCAGTAGCGGCCGTAGCCACCGCCCACCGTGGTGCGGAGATCGAGGTCTTGTTGAGTGCTGTGCAGGTAGTCGTTGTAGAAACCAAGATAGGAATTGTGATTTAAGAAGCGCGCACCAGTGAGAGTGCCATCGATGCGGTTGGTTCGAGAAGCCTGGGACTGTCCGCTGTACGAAGTGGAGAGGGCGACGCCGGCGCTCCAGTTTACGGTGTTGTAATTGACGCTCGCATCGTTGTTGATGGTGGCTTGATTATTGCCGCTCGTAAAGCTGTAACCCGCATCAAGGCTGCCAGTGAGTTGCCGCCACACGGTCTCTTTTTGGGTGGAAATCTCCGCGACGTTTGCCGCGGAAACCCGGGTGGATCCGGCCTGAGTCTCGATGACAACGTCTTTGCCTTTCGCATCTTCGGGCGACTCGCGCTTCAGTTTGCCGGTGACGTGAATTCCGTTGACGAAGGTGATCTGGTAGATGGCGGAAGATTCCACGCGGGACACCTGAGCCCAATCGACGCCAATGTTCTCAGCAACGTAGTCCATCTTGACGTAGAGGATTCCGTTTTGCAGGCTCTTCACTTCGCCCGTAAAGCGATCGCCGTTATTCATCACCACAATGTCCTTCCGCGAAGCATGAGCCGCCTGAGGGTCGAAAAGATGGAAAGCGGCAATCACTGTGATTGCCAAGATGACGCACGAACGCAGGCATCGCATACAATTCACCTCGAAAATATTCGAGAATCAGCCACTCATCAGGAAAATGCGGGGGCGGTCCGCGGTTCGCTGGGTCCACTCCCAGTAGCGAACGAGGATGGTATAAGCCAACAGGGCCGTCTCACCCTCACCCCAGAAAAGATAGGACACGGACTGCTTCATCAGGTTCTTGTTGGTCAATCCCAAGAGAATGCTGATCGGATCGAGCAACTCGCTGAGATAGGCAATCGCATTGGCCACCGCGACAGCTCCGCGAACTCCGATGACGTAATCCTCTCCGTCGCGACGAACAAAGACCCGCAGGGTGGAAAGAAACTCGCTGCGATTGTCTTGCAAGTGGACGTGAAGAAAGGCGAGCGGGCCTGTGAGCACATAGTGTTTTCGAAGCTTCTCCTCCACCACATTGCGGTCGAGAGCCGTAGCGCGCTGGTGAGGAATCAGGTTGACCTTCTTGCCGGTGATGGATTTCCAGAGTTCCGCCGATTCCTCGTCGGCAAATGTGACGGCGGAGATGCGCATTTCGGTAGACCGTACGGAGCGGCTGACCGCACTGGCAATCAGCAGAAGAAGGATGAAGGTGGTAGCGATGAGAATTCCGTCGGGGCGTCCCAAGACGTTGTCGCCGAGAGTGAAGACAAACACCAGGCTAACGAAAAAGAAATAGCCGACGAGAAGGAGTGTCAGCGGCTTGCGCAATTCACATTCCCTGGCGCGCGCGATCGTAACCGCAACCGCAGCAGAAAGCATCAAGACCAACACGCCGGTCGCGTAAGCCCCGCCCTGGGCTTCGACGCTGGCTCGGAAGATGAGAGTGATTACGAGATCGATACCGAGAAGCACGAGGACCAGCGGCCGGCGATAAGCCACCCAACGGGGTGCCATTCCAAAGCGCGGCAAATAGCGCGGAATGAGATTCAGAAGGCCGGCCATGGCGGAAGCACCAGCGAACCAGAGAATGAGGATGGTGGAGAAATCGTAGATGGTGCCAAACAGATCTCCAAGTAGCGTGTGAGCGAGGTAGGCGATGGCCCTGCCGGCGGCGGGTCCGCCGACTTGATACGCAGCAGGAGGAATCAAGAGGCTGGTAACCGCGCTGGAGAGCAAAAGCATCACGCTCATCAGCGCTCCCGCGGTGAGGAGCAGATAGCGAGTGGCCTTGATCCTTCCAGTCGGAATTTGCTCGTCCTTCTCAGGGCTGTCATTGCTGATGAGGGGCATGACCGACACACCGGTTTCGAAGCCACTAAGACCTAGAGCCAACTTGGGGAAAAGCAGCGCGGATACGATGAACATAGCGGTCCAATCGCCATGGACCACAAGGCCGAGCCTCCAAGCGTGGATGGTCTCCGGGTGCCGCGCCACTTCCCACAAACCACGGAGCAAAACAATGAGGTTGAGAACAAGATATGGAACAGCCACAATCTGGGCGAGACCAATCGCTTCCCTGAATCCTACAAAGAAAACCACTGCCAACAAAAACAGCAGCGCCAGTGTAACTAGAATCTGTGAGTCTCCGACCAGTCGATGGAGAGAGGGGTTGGCAATGGCGTGGTGAGCCGCGTCCGCGGCCGATAGCGTCATGGTGATGACGAAATCGGTAGCCGCAAAACCAAGGAGGATCAGCACGAAAATCTTGCTCTTCCAACCCGAAAGTAGATTTTCGAGCAGAGCGATGGAGCCCTGACCAACATAGGAGCGCTTGGCGACCTCGGAATAGACCGGAACCGCCGCGAACAGCGTTACGGCAATCAGGATCGCAGTAGCCGGAACTGATAGAGCCCCCGCCGCAAGGAGGGCGATGCCGGGTTGGTAGCCAAGAGTTGAGAAGTAGTCGACACCAGTAAGCCAGAGAACCTTCGTCCAGGAGTAGGTCCTGCCGCCCTGCTCTTCCTGATCGAGACGGTGCTCACCGAGAAAAAATCGGCCGAGCGCAGTCCGAGGAGGCTGCTCGCGAAGAGTGGGAAGTCGAAGAACCGGAGTGGAAGAGGTCGCGACAGAGTCATTCATGCTGGGTGATCCTTCTCGCCATCACCGGCGAAAACGGCCTCCCCCGCCACGATGGAAATTCTGGAATCGCTGCGTCTGAACTTGGCCGCGCTGGCGCGAGGCGGCGGACTGGTTCAAACCGTTCATAACATCGGGATGCACTTGCGTTTGCCCTACAGGCTGCTGCCTGCTGGCGCCGACGGACTGTTGAGAGGAACGATTCGCTTGGGCGTTCTGAACCTTCTGCTGGGCCTGGGCCTGCGCGTTAGTAGTGTCGACGTGATTCCAACTTCCGTTGTTGTATTGGCTCCAGTTTCCCGTGGAGTCTTTGCGATAGACGTTGCCATCATGGCCAACGTAGGTGCCGTTGGTGCCGCGAGCGACGGTATTGCCATTGGCGCCGTGTGTGATCACGCCTTGCTGGCCCGTCGAAGTACGATAAGCGGCGGAAGTACCGGCCGCGGTCGTAACGTGCCCGGTCTGGACCCACTGATTGCCGCGAGTGGCGACCGAACTTCCCCATTGTGCAAAGGGGTTGTGGCCCTGATTGGTGTGGGCGTAAGTGCCGGTCCAAGGATTGTAGGAACTGGCGGCAGTTCTGCCTCCGTACCAACCCTGGACGCTAGCGGATCGGCCGTACCTTCCGGTCGCAGGGTTGTACCACGCCGAAGAGCCCGCCGCGCCGTAAGGACCGTAAACAGCGCGGCCCGCGGCCCAGCCTCCGGTGTACGGGTTGTAGACTGCGCCGACTCCGTAAGTGCAAGGCCAAGGACGATAAACAGGGTACGGCACGCCAGGTCCCCAGTAGACGTAGGGCGGATAGTAGTAGCCGGTGCCATAGACGATTGCGGCGCCCACGGCGGCGCCCACAATGAACATGCCGAGATAGCCCGCAGCGGTGTCGCTCTCGACGGTAGTTGGAGACGTGCTCGTCTGAGTTACATAGGTGACGTTGTAAACGGGGGAACTGGGCGGAATGGTGTAAATCTCTTTGGGAACGGAGTCCGCGGTTTTCCAAGGGCCGTTTGGAGTGGTGGACATGAACCGCACGCCCTGGAAGCAAAGGTAATAGAGATCGCCGTCCCTGATTACTTTATCCTGCGTGTTGGTGGCGTATTGAAGAGAAGTTTGCTCGATAGGCTGAAATTGGGGCTGGCCGTCGTAACTGATTTTCACCTTGGCTTCGGCCTCCGCCTTGTTGACGATGGCAGTCTGCGGGATTTGCGCAAGCATCACAGCGTCGGAGGCTTCGACAGTGCCCGGCACAGAAGAAAGGACACGGGATTTGGGAGAGTTTTCCGGAATCTTTGCGAAGTCAGCAGGCAACTCGGCGCTCGCGAAGGTCCAAGGCCCTTCGAGGGATTGGGCGCGGAACCAGCGGCCGGAGAGAAGCACGTAGAACTGGCGATCGGAGTCGTCGACGAAGATATCGTTGTCTGAATTCGTGATGTAGAGGAGCCGGGTACCGGAAATCTTCGAGTAGATGGGCGAACCCTTCAGCACGATCAATTCGGCGGGCTTGTCACTGAAGAAGATGTGAGGCGACGATCCGCTCGGCGGTGGCGGGGGAACCATTTTCTTTACGTCGTCAAAGTTCTCGCCGGCGGGAAGCTTGGCCATATCTTTGGGAAGGGTAGAAGTCTGGATCCAGGGGCCTTTCAGATCTTTGGCGGAGAACCAGCCCTTGTCGGCCAGGAGATAGTAAGTCTTCTTCGATTTTTCAAAGAAAAGATCCCAATTGGTATTGATGACAAACTGAAGATCGGTTTTGGAGATCGGCACCAAAACAGCATCGCCTTGCACCAGCAAGAGAAGCGCAGGTCGAGCGCTGTAGAAGATCTGAGGAGGTGCATTGTTGAGCTGGACCGACGGCGCCGGCGCCTTGGAGCGATCAAGGTCTGCCATCAATCGCTCGACCGAGATCGGGTCCGGCGTATGCGGAACCACTTCCTGGAACAACTTCTCGAGTGAGGGAACTGTTTGGGGATCAGCGGATGGAAATCGAACGCTAGTGAACTGGAGATTACGAAAGTAGACGAGATGACTGTCCTTGTCGACGAGGGTCTCCGCTTGCATGTCAGCCACACCAAGCGCTTCTTTTCCACCTTTTGGCGTGAGAGAAAACGCACACTTAGCGGTGAGTGTTTTGTAGTCCTGCCAGGAATCGACTTGAGGCTGGTAAACAATGAGCGTGCCACCATCGGTCTGGAATTGGCGGGGCCAGCCGATGTCCTGTTGTGCCGTTTGCGGCGGCGGTTGAGCCGATCCTTTTTGCTGTGCGAATGCATCGATGGTTCCCGACTGCACAAGCGTAACGGAGCAGGCTACAGCAACGAAGGTTCTCCACAGATCAACCTGTTTGACGAGAAGCATAATTCCCTCCCCCTGGCTGCTCGTAGCTGGCTGGGCGTAGCCATGTGCTCCCTATGGACCGTTTTCCAGAGATTCTCTTGCCTTCTTGCGTTCTTCTTCCCGTTCGGCAACAAGTTTGTACGCTACGTAGTACTTGTAGATGTTTGCCACGTAGGTGACCGTCTCGATGCCGATGCGGTTGGAGGCAATGATTTCAACGTTGTCGATCCAGACGTTCGGATTCAAGCCCCTTTTAGCGGCTTCTTCGCGCAAGGAATGGATGCGTCCGGGTCCGGCGTTATAAGCAGCAAAAGCGAAGAGAATCTTGTTGGTATCGTCCATGGGTTCATTGGCAAAATACTTGTCGACCATAAAGCGGATGTATTTCACGCCGGCGTGAATGTTGGATTCTTCCTCATGGATGTCGCCGACCTTCATCTGTTCGCCAGTGGCTGGCATGAGTTGCATCACGCCAACGGCGCCGACCTGAGACTTGGCGTTCTGGTCCAGCGTGGATTCCTGATAGCCCTGAGCCATCATCAGCAGATAATCGAGTTGGTACTCGGTTCCGTATTTTTGGAACATGCTGGCAGTGGCCTGAAATTTCTGGATTTCACCGGGGGCGATAGCGTTTCGCAGCATTTTGGGGCTTTGTGCATAACGGGCGATTATGGTGTTGCCGAATTCCGTTCCTTGTTTGTGGGTTTTCACGAAAGCATTAACAGCCTCCATCAATTTGGGGCTGTTCTTGCGCATAGCCCAACCGAAATGGCCGGAGTCATCGAGAACGATATCCGGATGTGCGGTGATGTCCTTATAGAAGGGCGCCCAAATCTTGGGGAGGTAGGCGTTCGTCACCGTAATGGGAACGAGCCCGGCGTTTGCCATTTCGAGGATGTCTTCGTCTTCCAGATCCTCGGGCGCCGCTCGGAGTTTGACGATGGCTTTGCCCTGACTACGGAACTTCTCGTTGAGGGCGTTGAGGTGCTCCCAGTAGCTGGAGCTCTTGCGAACAATGACTTCCTGGCCGGAGAGATCATCCAGAGAATGCAGTTGGGGAGCATCCTTGCTCGTGACGACGATTTCTTTCACTTCGTAGGCGAGGGGGTCGGAAAAGTCGACGACCTTCAGTCGTTCCGGCGTGATGGTCAGAGTCCCAACGGCCAAATCGCCGCGTCCTTCGTTTAGGCGAGCGAGGATTTGGTCGCGGGGCACCGGTACGAAGACAACGTGGAGGCGCAGATTCTTGTCTTTAGGAGGGTATTTTTGATTGACCCATTGTTCGAAGGCTTTCAGGAATTCATATGAACTTCCGTGCTGGACCCCGTTGACGACGTAGTATTGGGTTTTGGAGGAAGCGACCAGAGCGCGGAGAAAGCGGCGCTTGAGCATTCCGTCAAGATCACCCGACCAGGGCTTAAGCTGCAGAGCGGGTGCGGCAGATTGGGAATGAGGCGTCTTGGACTGGGAAGGCTGGGCCAGAGCTGAAGTGCTCGCGATAGCGGTCCCAAAGAACACCGCCGCGATGAGGCAACGGTTCTTTTGGAAGCTGATTTTCATTCGCACCGTTTGTACTCCCTAGCTGCTGCTATTCACGATCGATCTCGCCTGCGAAATTCCCTATCTTGAACCGCTCAGCGTCCAGGTGTAATACGGATTTTGTCCGTCGGTGGCAAGCACGCGATGGATGCTGCGAGCCCAAAGTTCGCGCTCTCCACGATAGGCCGCTAGAGCTGCTTCATAAAAGTCACCGAGTCGTTCCTGTTCCGCGGCGAGCGAAACCTGAAAGTCATCACTCGCGCCGCGGAGAGGCGGTGCCGTGCGAAGCGAGAGTAGTTCGGGCAAGACACGGGCTACCTCGCCCGGCCGAACCCACGTGGTGTACTCGATGCTGGGCCGGTCATCCGTCACCGGAGCAACATCTGCAGCGAACCGCTGGAGGCCATTTCGGTCTGTCACCCACGTGGAAATAAGCGCGGCCGGGGAATTGATGCCTACTTCCCGCAACGCGGATTCGACCGGAGGCTGGTGGAAGCGTTGGCTGATACGGTCGACATCGAGAACGATGGGTTGAAACGAACCAACGAGGAGCATCTCGTGAAGCTCGGTAGTCCAGAGAGTCGCTTGCGGAAACACATCGAGAAAACTGCGGACAATCGCCCGCGAATCATCGATATTCTGCGCGCCAAGTGGCAGCCATTGTGCGAGCATGCCGCCTGGTTGCAGTCGCGTAGCTGCGAGTTGATAGAAGTTCGTCGAATACAGATTCGCAACACCGGAAGCGGAAGGAGGAGGTGGCTCAAGAGTGATGAGATCGTATCGGTCGGAGCTACGCAAGAGCTCGCGGCGGCCGTCGCCGAGTCTAATTTGCAAGCGAGGATCTTCGGCAGCTGAAAAATTACCATGGAAGAGCGAGGAAGCATCGACAACACCCGAAAGCAATTCCACACAGACGCGTTTGTCGAGCGAAGGAAGAGGCAACAACGCGCCGGAGGTAATTCCGGTTCCATAGCCTATGACGAGCGCGGACTTGGGTTCTTGCTCGGTGATGAGGAGGGGCAACAAGGCCTGGAGGCGCATGTAGCGCAGCGAGGGCATGGCGTCGCCTGAGTTCGATACACCTTGGATATACAGGCGCCGGAAGTCGCCCTTGTTCTTCGGTTCTTGAAGGACGGCAACGGTGCCGGCTGCGGTTTCGCGATAGAAGACCACTTCGCCACCACCACGTGCCACAGTGAGCGTCTGTGCCAGCCGATCGGGCGGAACGAGTAGCAAAACCAGCGCCGCCAGAGCGCCCAGGGAGAAGACCGCGTATCGGGCGAAAGTGTGGTGCGGGAGTCCGCGCAGAACAGCGAAAACGGCAACGGCGCAAGCGCAAACGGCGAGCACAGCCAGGCTACGCATTAACCCAATCGCGGGTACAAGGACAAACCCTGTGATGAGCGTGCCAGCGATGCCTCCAAAGGTGTTGAACGCGAGAACATACCCGACGTCTTTGCCAATTTTCTGCGGGCCTACTGCCAATTTAAGAATGACGGGAAAAGCCGCACCGAGCGGCAAGGTCGGCAGAAAAACGACGCTAGCGGCGGCAACAGCGAAGCGAGCACACATGCCGGCGAGGATGCTTCCCGTAGCGGAGAGGACGAGGGCTTCGGCTTGCGTCTGCAGAATGAGCAGCCAGTGGCCGAGGCCGGCAACGAGAGCGAGGGCGAGCAACCCGGCACTCGAGATGAGCAACGCGAAATTCGTCCAAGGATCCTTCAAACGATCCGCGATGCGGGAATAGGTGGCGCTCCCCAACATGAGTCCCGCGAGATAAGTCGCCAGCACAAAGGCGAAGGCGAAGGTGCGTGTGCTCATGAAGGGCACGATGGCTTGCGACCAGATGACTTCATAGCCCAGGGCTATGCCGCCAGCCACAGAATAGAGAACGAGGGCAGTTCGCGACTTGCTTTCCAAAGCAGGATTGCTAGGCAGTTGTACCTGTTCAGGAAGCGGAGAAACCCGCCTGTTCAAAATGAGCGCTGCAACCGCGACACAGACATTCATCGCCGCGGCAAAATAACTGGCACCTCGAATACCGAAGGTGGGAATCAAGAGAAAAGGGGCGAAAAGAGCGCCAGCGATTCCGCCAGCCGTGTTGAGGGCGTACAAGATGCCGCCACCGGCTGCGATGTGACTCTCCGGAGCCCAGGCGCGGAAAAGGAATGGTAGCGTTCCGCCGATGAGAAATGCAGGGACACCGATAAGGACGAAAACGAGAAGCCAGGCAAATGGACCGATGCGAAGCTGCAGAGCGAGAAACGGGGAGGCAGTATGCGCGAACGCGAGGGTCGCCACAATTCCGCCAAGCGCTATAGCCAATTCCAACAGACAGTACGCGAACAAAGGATGTTGCACGCGGTCCGCGCGACGGCCGAAGAACAGACCGCCAAGGGCAAGACCAGCAAAAAATGCGCTAACGCCGGCGGTGACGGCATAGATGTCGACACCGACGACGATGCCGAGTTGCCGGACCCAAAGCACTTGATAGACGAGTGCAGCTAAACCGGAAAAGAAGGCCAGCAAGGCAAAGGGGAGCACAGACACCGGTGCGGCACTCGCCCGGAGCTGTTCCACTTCCCTTCTGGCCTTCCGTTTGCTCATTTACATTCTCAACGTATTAATCAGCTTGCGGAGCTTTTGCTCGCATTTCTGCCACTTTCCGCTTAATACTCTCCTCGATCTGATCGATCGAGAAGCTGGCTGGAGTCTGACTGGGGGGATATTCGATGAAGGTTTCCAGGAAGTTGGCGGCTCGTCGTGTTCCTTCGAACATGATGTAGGCGTTGTCGACCCGCCAGTTGTCGTAGCTGCTCCCGGAGATCTGAGCATGTTCGAAGGGATCCATTCGAAGATTGAATAGCCTCGGCAAGCGGAGACACGAGAAGGGATTGGCCCAGATATCAAGCTGTCCCGGCTGGCGCTGTTCGCAGAACACGACTTTCCAAGAGGTGCGTGTTGCTGCTCCAGGCTGCATGACGTCAAAGCGCATCGCAACGAGCTGACCATCATCGTCAAAATAATAGTAGTCATCGCGAGCGCCGTGCTCCTGTTGTCCCGTCAGATACGGCATCTGGTTGTAGCCGTCCAAATGGACTTTGAACGTCTTGTTACCGACGTTCGCCCCTTTCAACAAACGTTCCTTAATCGTCGTGTCGCCCGCGGCAGCGAGCAAAGTCGGAAACCAATCGATTCCGGAAAAGAGATCATTGGCAACCGATCCGGCCTTAATATGACCGGGCCAACGGATGAGAGCGGGCACTCGGAAGGCACCTTCCCAATTGGAGTCTTTTTCGCTGCGGAAAGGTGTGGTAGCGGCGTCGGGCCACGTGAACGCATTTGGTCCGTTATCCGTGGTGAAGACAACTATGGTGTTATCGGCGACCTGTAGATCATCGAGTAGCTTGAGCAACTTTCCAACGTTTTGATCCATTTCCCACATGCCGTCTGCATAGAAGTACCCTTTGCCCAAGCCTCCTTTACCTTCATATTCCGGACGAACATGCGTGAAGATGTGCATTCTAGTGAAATTCATCCAGGCGAAGAAAGGTGTACCGGCTTTAGACTCTTTACTGATGTAGTCCATGCAAGCCTTTGTGGTTTCATCGTCGATGGTCTCCATGCGCTTGGTGGTCAAGGGACCGGTGTCTTCGATCTTGCCGTCGGCGAAAGTGTGAAGAACGCCGCGAGGGTTATAGGCCTTCAGGAACTCCGGATTGTTGCCAAACCAATAAGGGCGCTCGGGTTCTTCTTCGGCGTTCAGGTGGTAGAGATTGCCGTAGAACTCGTCGAATCCGTGATTGGTCGGAAGGTATTCATCACGGTCGCCCAGATGGTTTTTGCCGAACTGGCCCGTCCCGTAACCCAAGCCTTTGAGCGCCTGAGCGATGGTTATGTCGCGAGCCTGCAGGCCCACAGGAGCGCCGGGAACCCCCACCTTCGTCAAGCCCGTGCGCCACGCCGCTTGGCCGGTAATGAAGGTGGCACGCCCGGCGGTGCAGCTGTTCTCCGCGTAATAGTCGGTGAACAGCATTCCTTCTTTACCGATGCGATCGATGTTGGGAGTGTGGAAGCCCATCACGCCCATACTGTAGGCGCTGATGTCAGTCTGGCCGACGTCGTCGCCAAAGATGACGAGAATGTTCGGTTTCTTTTGTGCCTGACTGATGCCAGTCACAAAAACAAGCACCAAAACAGCCGTTCCAAAACGAAAGAGCAAGCGTTTCGTCCTACTGCTTTTCTGCATCCTTCCCTTCCTTTCTGAGCTATTGGACTTCTCGAGCCCACTGATCATTCCCGTCATCCTCCAGCCCTCAGCGTGGCGTACGCCGCTGGCTTCAATTGGAGGCAGGGGCGGCGGGGAATATCGTTTTCCAGTCGCTCTTCATGCTGACGACGGTCCAATGCTTGGCCACGGCTTCGTCCCAAGCTTTGTCGAGCTTGCCGAAGTGCGAGGTGCGGTCGTAGGCGTACTCGCGATCGGCATCGTCGTGATGAACGATGAGCATGAGACGAGCGCCGGGGCCGGCAGCGGTCCATTGAAGCATCTGGAGATCGCCATCGGAATTACCGAAAGCCGCGATCGGGCGGCGGCCTATGATTTTGTTGATGTTGACCGGCTTACCGGGCCCGTCGTCGATAGAATCGATTTCCGCGAGGCGCAGCAGAACGGGTTGGCCGTCACGAAGTTCGAATTTCGTTTTGATGGTGCTGCCAATCACTTGCTCCGGGGGAATTCCGTAGGCCTTCTCGGTGAAGGGACGCATGAAATCGACGCCACCACCCGACACGATATAAGTCTTGAAACCGTTCGCGCGCAAATAGACGAGAAGTTCGACCATCGGTTGATAAATGCATTCGGGATAGGGCCGCTGGAATTTCGGGTGTCGCGCGCTGGTGAGCCAGTTGGCAGCGATCTTGTCAAATTCAGCAGTGGTCATGCCGGTGCTTGTGGCTGCAAGAAGCTTGATTAAGCCAGTCTCGCCAGTAGAAGCCACTGCTTTCACGTCGCCCTGCAGAACACCTTGAAATGGCTGCGTGGTTTTCCATTCGGGATGCTGGGGTGCGAGCTGCTTGACGCGCGCAAGAATGAAAGCCAACTGCGTGTACATCGGCTGCTCGGTCCAAAGGGTGCCGTCGTTGTCGAACGTGGCGATGCGCTCTTCGACCGGCACAAAATCGGGCCCACCCGCGGTTGTGATGCGCTTGACAAAATCGAGAATGCTGTTTTTTGCGGCGCCGTCGTTCCAGGAAGGCAGAGGATCGGATTGCGCGAGAAGTGCAGGAGCAATAGCGCCGAACAACGCCGCAAGCATCGCGAAACGAAGCACAATTCTGTAGAGGCGACGCTGGGTGTTTTTGGGCATTACGACTTGCCTCCTTGAGATCGAGTCGAGGCGGCAGCGCTCTTTTCTTTTTCTTTTGCGGTGCGCCACTGGTCCGGCGCCATCACGCAACGAAAACCGAGATGGTTGGTGCCAGTAGAAACTTCGCCTTTGCCGCGCGTGCCGACAATGTAGCGGGAACAATATTGGTCGGTGCAGAGAAAGGAACCACCGCGGTGAACTTTCTTGGGTTCCTTAGGCTCGGAGGGATCGTAGGGGTGCTCCGGTCCCTGAGGATTGCGCGCGACACCAGCGGCGGCTAGGTCCTGATAATAGTCTGGGCGATACCAATCGCTGGTCCACTGCCAGACGTTACCGGCCATGTCATACAACCCGTAAGCGTTCGCCGGATAGTGCGCAACCGGAGAGGTGCCCTTGAAGCCGTCGTCGCCGGTATCGCTATTCGGAAAATGTCCCTGATGCGTGTTGGCCATCCACTTTCCGTCAGGCCGGAATTGATTGCCCCAGACAAAGGGCTCTCCGGTTTTTCCACCGCGTGCGGCGAATTCCCATTCCGCCTCGGTGGGTAAGCGCTTTCCGGCCCAGTTCGCATAAGCGACGGCGTCCTCGTACGCGACTTGGACGACAGGATAATTTTCCTTTCCACGAATGCTGCTGTTCGGTCCTGAAGGATGCCGCCAATTCGCTGCGTGGACGTAGGACCACCACTGTAAGTGGTCGTTAAGAGCAACAGCGTGATCGGGTGGCGAGAATACGACGGATCCAGCGATGAGATTCTCCGGAGGCGCGCCGGGGAAATCTTCGGCTCTGGGTTTTCGTTCCGCGACAGTAACGTAGGCTGTTGCTTTCACAAACGCGGCGAATTCCGCATTGGTCACGTCGGTTTTGTCCATATAGAACCCGTCGACATAGACGCGGTGGATGGGGCGCGAGTCCAGCGTGGCTTTCATGCCGACGTCATTCATCTCGGGAGGATCATTCGCGCCCATGGAAAACTCACCGCCGGGAATCCACACCATTCCCTTAGGAGCGGCACCCGGAGCAGGCGTGGTGTTCACTACAGTGGGCTGGAAGCCGCCGTTCGCGCCGGACGAAGCGGGTGCGGATGAACTTGCCGTGGCCGAACTGGGAGCAGGGGCGGCGGAGGGAGTGGCTGCAGCATTCGCGCCCGCTCCATTGCCGGAAGTGTTGCCGTGACTACAACCGAAGAGAGTGATGGCTGCGAGCGCTACGGCCAGGATCCCACGGGCCGCCTCTGAATCCGCTGATCTCTGACAACGACTCATGTTTGACCTTCCTCGTAGACGGGAAAACCAGCCGGTGCATTGATGCGGGCGCTACTCTGTTCCGCTTGCATGATTGGGCGGAACAAAATTACGGCTTGGACGGATGCACCCATACAAAACTCACGTACAAAGTGTTGCCTTTTGTGGCCACCCGAGAGTCCACGTCAAACAGGTAACGAAATGTCATGAGGACTGGACACTTGCATACGGGCATATCGAGCTCGGGACCAAAGCCAACAATCGATCCCTTGAGTCCCGCGACCAGGGGAGACACATCGGTGCCGCTATCGGGCGTGACCTTCCATTGCCCGTAATAGGCAGCACCGGCACTCGCATATCCCTTGAGGAAGGACCGGCCTACGCCACCCTCTATGGTCATAATGCCGCCGACGGTTTGGTCAACTCCCTGCTTCTTGGTGTGGAATTCATAGAGCGCCGTTCCCGCCATGTGCCACATTTTGGCTTCATCGAAATAGACAGTAGTGCCCCAGCCGAACTCGTTGGTCCACATGCCCAGCCCAGTGTTGTCCGAGGCGCCCGCGGTGTAGCGACCAGTGGGTGCGTAAAAGGCGTAAGAAGCGAACATGTCCGCATGTTTGAAGTTCCAGCCGAGTTGCAACGGAGAGAAGTACATGTCTCCGAATCCGTAATTCGAATTGTCAACGTTCAGGCTGGGGAGGGCTAATTTCTGGTTCATGATCCACATCGCCGCTGCGGCACCGTAGTGAGCGCCGAAGATTTTCTTTTTGGAGACGTAGTTGGCGCCAAGCACCGGTGCAAACAGATTTAGGGAAATATCTCCGGGAAATGGCGCGCCATTCTGCCCGGTGACTTCCGTCGGGCGATAAAAATAGAGCGTCTGCGCGACGTAAAGGCCGGGAGGCGCTTGCGAACCGGATTTCAAGCCAAGGTCACCACGGATCTGTTCGCCACCAAGCTGCGCATACGCGGAGGGCATAAGGAACAGAGATAACGCGAAAATTGCGACTATCCGGCCGAGAAGAGCCCGCCGGATGAGACTTGGCGATTCTTGCTGCATCGATTACCTTCTTTCGCCAGGCCACCGCCGTTTCAAGGGCATCGAGAAACTGATTGGAAATGCCCGGCGTGAGAATGCACTGGCGGCCGCTCCAAAGTCGTCGCCTTCGAATGGGGCGTTTCAACACTCTCGGCGTTAAGTAAAAGAAGCTTGAATGGGCACTTGCATTCTGCAGTCCGCTGCCAGCTAGACGGTGGAAGCAAACGTGAAGTTGCAAGCAATAGAACAAGTGTCGGGGCGGCGGTACCGGCAGATTTAAGTCTCAACTCATCGCAAAGTCAACAACTTTCCACCCGTAAACTCCGATATTTCGGAGCCCTGCCGATTCAGCTGTTCGCTCATGCCCGCGTCCCCCGCGTCGAAGGAATCCCGGATTCGTGGAGTCCCCGCATGACCAATTCTGTTGGTGTGACGCCGAGTAAAGTGCAGGACCCGAGCGGCTGCGACGAGACCCGGGAGCAAGCAACTCCGCGTGAATTTGCCATAGACTACCAACTCATCTTTCCGGCCCTTTTTGAGCAGGCTCCGGGGGCGATGCTGGTGGCGGATCCGGAAGGAAGAATCCTATTCCTGAACGCTCAGATCGAGGAACTCTTCGGGTACGCGCGGAACGAATTGTTTGGACAGCCGCTGGAGATGTTGATGCCGGCGCGCTTTCGAGGGAAACATTCAGCGCAGCGCGCCAGTTATGCGGTCAAGCCGACGTTTCGTCCTATGGGCCGGGGCTTGGACCTCTACGGACTGCGCAAGGATGGCACCGAATTCCCGGTGGAAATCAGCCTGAGTCCATTAACCGTAGAGTCAAAAACGGTATTCACCTGCGCGATTCGAGACATCAGTGAACGCAAACGAATCGAAGGGTTGCTGCAGTCGCAGCTGAGTTTCGAGCGGATGATGTCTCGACTTTCGGGCGCATTCATGAATGTGCCGACAAGCGAAGTGGATAGCAGAATCAATGAAGCGCTGAAGACCATTGCGGAAGCGAGTGGTTTCGATCGCACCTGCCTGAGCAAACTGAATCCGAGCGGGCGGTTGAGCGTGGAGTGTTCCTGGGTAGGACCTGGGGCGCAAGGTGTCACATTCGAAGACGCACGGGACGTTTGCCCATGGCTGGTGGAACGGGTGCTGACCGATGGCATCGTGTGTGTCTCGGCCCCCGGCGAATTGCCCGTCGAGGCTGGCAAAGACAAAGAATACATGATCGGGACGGGCGAAAAATCGGTGCTCGGCATCGCACTGGCGGTCGGGGGGAAACTGCTGGGGCTGCTTTCCTTTGCGACGTTCCGGGAAGCAAAAGAATGGTCTGCGGTGGTTGTCTCGCGGATGAAGCAGGTGGCAGATGTGTTTTCGAACGTGCTGGAACGAAAGCAAGCAAACGAGGAGCTGCAAGAGGCGTATTCGAGGATCGAGGAGCTCAACAAACGTTTGGAACAAGAGAACTCTTACCTGCGCCAAGAAATCCAGCTGGAACACGAGCACTCCGACGTAGTGGGCCAAAGCGCGGCAATCCGAGATGTATTGAAGCAGGCGGAACAGGTCGCGATGACAGATACGGTGGTACTGATCCAAGGCGAAACCGGAACGGGCAAGGAACTCCTGGCCCGGACGATTCATAACCTGAGCAACCGGCGCTCCCGCCCGATGGTGAAAATCAACTGTGCGGCGCTGCCCGCCACGCTGATTGAAAGCGGGCTATTCGGCCGTGAGAAAGGCGCTTACACGGGTGCGCTGACGAGCGGAGTGGGCAGATTCGAATTGGCGGACAAATCGACGATCTTCCTGGACGAAGTCGGGGAGTTGCCGATGGAGCTTCAGCCAAAGCTCCTGCGGGTGATCCAGGAAGGCGAGTTCGAGCGCCTTGGAAGTTCCAAAACACATCGAGTTGACGCGCGGATTATTGCGGCTACCAATCGCGACCTTTCGGCCGCTGTAACCGAAGGGAGATTCCGGGAAGACCTGTACTACCGGCTTAGCGTATTTCCCATTTCGTTGCCGCCGCTCCGAGAAAGGACAAAGGACATCGAGGAGCTTGTCTGGCACATCTTGCAGGACTTGGGCAAGCGAATGGGCAGAAACATCAAAGGAATTCAGTCCTCCACAATGAAAGCTTTCCAGAACTATTCGTGGCCCGGGAACATCCGCGAACTGCGTAACGTGATCGAACGCAATCTGATTCTGAATTCGGGGCCGATTTTTCGGGCCAAATTGCCGGATGCGGTCAGCTCGCGAGCAGGTCACATGCATGCATCAAGTTCGAGCATGCAGGAAGTGGAACGCGAGCATATTTTGCGAGTTCTGCGGACGACAGCGTGGCGAATCCGCGGCCACCATGGGAGCAGCGATGCTTCTGGGACTGAAGCCGACTACGCTGGAATCGCGGATGAAGAAACTCAACATTCTGAAAAAGCCGACGCCTCCAACATTTCGTGCAAATCTCTGAAATGTCGTACATTTGGCGTGGCGGAGCGAAGCGCGGCCTTGCTCCAGAGGCCGTTTAAATAGCGGACGGAGTGAGTTTTACGCCGGCCCCATCCGCAATGGGCCGCTTTGGCGTGTTTCTTGCACTTGTGATCTCACTTGCGACGGTCATCCAGGATCCCGTTAAGCCAGAGAATCAGCGATAACCAAGGATTGCGCGATGGAAGGTTCCGACACTCCATTAATGGCGATTGAGAGGGTCAGAGTGACCGTCGACGCAAGAAGAATCGACGAACTGTGTGACGCCTTCCGCTCGTTGATCGGTCCGGGCCGTGCAGAGCGCGGCTGCTTGCGCTGCGAAGTGTTCTGCGGCTTGCCCGAAGCGAATACCGTCTTGGTGGAATCTCTCTGGAAGACCCAGGAAGACCTGATTCAGCATCTGCGCTCAGATCGGTACAAGAGCTTTCTGCAGTTGGTGGAAACCAGCATTGAGCAGCCGTCGATCGAGTTCTTTCTGGTCGCTCAGGTGAGTGATTTGGAAATGGTGAAGGAAGTTCGAAACAGCCGGATGTAGGGAATCGTCAAAGGCTTCGCCAACTGGGCGGCGGTTGAGAACTCACGGGTATTGTCGGTTTCCGGAGATGGATTTCAACTGGATTTTAAAAACAGGGCCTAGCGGCTACGGCACGTTCATCGCTGGATAGCTTTCTACGTACTCTTCGTTCTGTGCGCCGTAGTAGGTGCATGTGCGTGCGGCGAAATCGACATCGTAACGAACAACACCAGCACGCCATGAGGCGCTCAGAAATTCAGGGAACGTGCTTTTCCCCGCTTGATCGGTACGCAGGGCGACGATCAGGGCTTCACGGTCAAATTTAGGAACATCGGCCATTCCGGAAACCAAGGGCGTGCCGAGTTGTACGACCGGGCCGAGTTCTGTCAGATAGACACTTTGGCACGCCGGGAGGTACCAGAGATTTCGGGTCACGCCAGCACGTCGCAAGGTCTCGGCCAGATATGGAAAGCCGCCAACCTTGGGTCGAATCTCAATGGCACGCTTCATCGCGGCTTGCAAGACTTCAATGGCTTTGCTCATCTCACTGTTCCTTCGTCAGATGTCGGTGATAGAACACCAAACCTAGCATCAAAATGGGTACGGCAAATTCAAAAACCAAAAATATTCCTGCGTTATTTTCTGCGTGGTTGTTGTGCAGGTTCATTTCCCTGACGTGGCCTACCGCATCTCCAAGAAACCACACTGCATTGCCAATCGCGGTGGCCAGCCAAAATTCGCGCCGAAACACGATGCACAAAACTCCCAACACCCCCATCGTCAGATCAGCCATGCCAACCTCGTATTCGAAGGGACTCGGTGCCCATCCAATCGAGGCTGAGGCGCGGCCCGGTTCGAACACGTGAAAATAGGCAGTGAACAGCCCCATCAACCCCACATAGATAAACAGGAAGTAGATAAGATAAGTGCCAACAACCGCTGCCGCACCGTTTCGGCGTTTTGCCGAGAGTGCCACATGGACTGACGCCGACACGAACGCGACTAATGCGAAAAATACTTGAAGCATGCGTTTCTCCTTTGAAGGCCGTTAATTGTTCGGGCTGGACGAGAGTGTGCCGAATTTCACGCCTATCAGACGCTCAGATTCTAACCAAAGACGTGTCGCAACCGCGTGATTCAGTGCGCTTTTCGGAATCGGCACAGCAGTCGGATATCCCTTTAGCTCTGCAATACCATCGGGGCCGTAATAGCCGCCAGCCACTGCCTCATCGGCAACCGCCGCATACAGCATCGGCAGAGCACCGTGCGCCGCGTCTTGCGAGAGAAAAGGCTTCATCGTTTTAATCAGTATCTTCATCCCGAGCCCAAGATGGTCCGCTTGCAGGTTTGTCACCGCGTACCCCGGGTGTGCAGCGACACTGAGGATAGCCGACTTGATGTCCTGCAACCGCCGCTGCAATTCCTGCGAAAAGATAAGATCAGCCAACTTGGATTGCGCATACGCCTGAAACATGGGCTTATAAACGCGCTCGCTCTGTAGATTGTCGAACTCAATCTTGCCTTGGTTGCTCGCCCCGCTCGACACCGTCACTACGCGTGAGCCCGACTTTTGTTTGACCGATGGAAGCAGCAACATCGTCAAAGCAAATGGCCCAAGATAGTTGGTCGCAAACTGACGCTCGAATCCATCAATCGTTACTTCGCGCTTCGGCAACGCCATCACTCCCGCGTTGTTGATTAACAGGTCGAGCGATTGGCCGGGAAATCGTTCGATCACGCGGCGGGCAAAAGCGTGGACAGAAGCCTGCTCAGCAAGATCGAGTATGTCCGCATGAATCCGTGCGTTCGGAACACGTTCCCGAATGCGTTTGGCTGCATCGTCCGCCTTGGCCTGCGTTCGTGCGGGCAAAATAAGTTCTGTGCCTTTCTCCGCCAGAGCGAGAGCCGCCTCAAACCCGATGCCACTATTCGCACCCGTGATGAGAACCCTGCGTCCAACCTGCGAAGGAATATTTGCGGTAGTCCATTTGGTGTTCATGGGTTTATTATGAGTTGGACAGTATCTATCGGCAATAAGACACCTTTTTGTACTGTACACACCTAGAGGTAACTAATGAGGAAGACCGCTAAAGAGGCGCGATTTCGTTGGGAAGATATAAAGGATTACTGCGAGAAGCTGACCGAAAATGAAGATGCACTCACGCGCGAGATGGTCTCTCGTGTCGCGGATAAGTGGTCCCTGTGGACCTTGAGCGTAATTGCCGCGCCGCGTAAACCCATGCGCTTTTCTCGCATCATGGAGCAGGTCGAAGGCATCAGCCAGAAGTCCTTGACCAAAACGCTCCGAGGACTAGAACGCGACGGACTCATAACGCGCAAAGTCTTCGCCGAAGTCCCGCCCCGAGTCGAGTACGCCATCACATCCCTCGGGTCAGAGATGCTCGACAATGTTGCGCCGCTGTGGCTGTGGGTGGCTAAGAATGTTCGGCGCTTCCAAAACTCTCGTGTCGCGTTCGTTCAGAGCCCCTGATTAGCAGTGAAATTGGTGCGCCCAGGGCGCTCTGTGCTTGCAGATTTCGATGGGTTAGGCCAGGAATTGGGACCATCGGGGTTAAGATCAGAATTTCCACTGCATCTGTGCTGTCGGCTTTGCGTTTTCGCGTGAGCCAGCGGTGACGCCCTTAAGGCGCTATTCAATTCTGATTGCCGCCTTTTGCAGCAGCGAGGAATCGCTAAGTTATTCGTTGGTAAGCGTGAAGTTTGGAGCGGGCGATGGGAATCGAACCCACGTCCGAAGCTTGGGAAGCTTCTATACTGCCATTGTACGACGCCCGCTCCGTACCGATTGATTGTACTACTAAACAGAAAATTTGTGCTCGCGACGAAACTCTCGCTACGGCTCCAGAGAGAGCACGGTGACGGACTTGGGCTCGAGCTTTACGCTGAGCTTGCCGGCTTCGATTTTCGCAGAAACCGGCTTCGGAACGACGGTATTAGGCGCGTCGAAGGTATTGATGCTGTCGACTTTGGGAGCGGTGAGAGTCTCGCCGGCCGCCGATTTCGCGGTAATGCCGCTCAGCATGACTTCGATTTCCGCGGACTGCTTAGGATCGACGTTGGTAATGGCGAGCCACACTTTGCCGGATGGGTCTTTGGCAGCGATGGCATCGACGCGCGGGAGGTTGATGTCGCCGAGGGAGTATTTGCCAGCGTCGAAGGAGACTGGAATCGATGTGGCATCCTGGAAGGGGACGTACATCTTGTAGACGTAATAAGTGGGAGTGAGCGCCATCCTTTCCTTGTCGGTGAGGATCATGGCCTGAAGGACGTTGATCATTTGCGCGATGTTGGCCATGCGGACGCGCTCGGCGTGACGAGCGAAAATATTGAGGTTGAGGGCGGCGAGGACGGCGTCGCGAAGACTATTTTGTTGCACGAGGAAGCCGGGATTTGAGCCGGGGAGAGGGGCGTACCACGCGCCCCATTCATCGACCACGAGAGCGACTTTTTTCTCGGGGTCGTACTTGTCCATGATGGCGGAATATTTGGCGACCAGGTCTTCCATTTCCAAGGTGTATTTCAGAACCTGCGCGTATTCGGTTTCTCCAAAACCCGTGGATGCGTAGGACGGGGGCCAATGACCAACGGTGTAGGAATGCATGGAAAGGCCGTTGATGTCCCAACTCCACGTGTGCGATTGGTAGGCCTTCATGATGGTTTCGGTCCACTCGGTCCAGCGGGGTTCGGCGCCGCCTGGACCCACGGCGATTTTGAGCATTTGTTGTTTGTCTTGTTGCGCGGGATTGAAGTTGCGGACGAAGCGACTATAGATTTTTAGCTGGCTGAGATAGTAGTCGGGCGACATGTTGCCGCCGCAGTCCCAGCTTTCGTTGCCGATGCCGAGGAAACTCACGTTGTAGGGACCAGAATGGCCGTTTGCGGCGCGCTCCTTCGCGAGAGTCGTCGGCTGAGCAGTTGTCAGGTACTCCAACCATTCGGAGGCTTCCTGCGGAGTGCCGGAGCCGACGTTGACCGAGACGTAAGCTTGCGATCCGATCTGGTCGAGGAAATCCATGAATTCGTGGGTGCCGAAAGTGTTTGGCTCGATGACGCCGCCCCAATTCGGATTGAGAGTGACGGCGCGCTGAGGTCCGATGCCTTTGCGCCAGTGATATTCGTCGGCAAAGCATCCACCTGGCCAGCGGACGTTCGGCACTTTAATGGCTTTGAGAGCGGCAACGACGTCGTTGCGAATGCCGCGGGTGTTAGGGATTGTGGAGTCGGGACCCACCCAGATACCGTCATAGATGCCATGACCGAGATGCTCGGCGAACTGGCCGAAGATGTTGCGGTCGATTTTGGCGCCAGGTTTAGAGGCGTCAACGGTGAACTGGATTTTCTGTGCGACGGCTAAGGGAGCGGTGATTGTTAACGTAAATAATGCAAGACCAAAGACACATGAAAGGAGGCAGCGCATTCTGGGCTCTCCGTAATCTGCGTGGATAGAAACAGCGGCGAGCGTTGCCGCGGCAGTTCGTGACATCACAGTTCGAGAAATCTTGTTCTCCGGTGATGTTGAACTGAAGTGATTGTAGACAAAGTGGCGAGATTGGAAAAGGACGGAAGGTCAGGACAGCGCTTTGTAGCGATAGCAGGTGGTGAGGTGGTCGTTGACCAGGCCGGTGGCTTGCATGAGGGCGTAGCAGATGGTCGGGCCGACGAAGCGGAAGCCGCGCTTCAAGAGATCTTTGCTGAGTTTGATCGAGAGTTCCGTTTTGGCTGGAATCTTTTTGTGGTGAGCCCAGCGATTTTGGATCGGCTGTCCGCCGATGAACTGCCAGACGAAGGCATCGAACGAGCCGAACTCGTGCTGAAGTTGGAGGAAGGCTTGTGCATTACTGATAGTGGACTGGATCTTGAGGCGGTTGCGGACGATGCCAGGATCCTTGAGGAGAGCGCGGATTTTCTTTGAGTCGTAACGAGCGACCTTAGCGGGATCGAACCCGCTGAGAAGTTCGCGGTAGCGTTCGCGTTTTTGGAGAATGGTGTCCCAACTGAGGCCGGCTTGAGCGCCTTCGAGGATGAGAAATTCAAACCAGCGACGGTCGTCGTGGACGGGGACGCCCCACTCTTCGTCGTGATACTTGATGCTGAGGGGGTTGGTGGCCCAGCCACAGCGGATGATTTGTTTCATGGTGGACATAGAAGAGAGATTCCTCGCACGAAAAACGCGCGATGGAAAACAGTACCTCGCTGCGCTCGGAATGACGAGTTCGATTTCAGGAGAGATGCGAGAGCGGACGGCCTCAGAGGGCCGTCCCTACAAAATCCGACACGCTGCCTGGATCGGACATGGTGCGGACATGGGGTTCAGCAGTGCTGAACCCCTACAAAAGAAGTGCACACAAAAAAAAGAGGCGTCTCCGTGGAGACGCCTCCTGGTGCAAGACGAAAAGTTATCCGACGTGGCGATCGAGCGCCTTGGTGATCTGATCCTTGGGGACCGCGCCGACAATCTGCTCAACCACCTGGCCATCCTTGAAAACAAGCAGTGTGGGGATGCCGCGGATATTGAAACGACCCGCTGAATTCATGGCCTCGTCCACATTGAGTTTGGTGACCTTGAGCTTGCCCGCATAATCCTGGGCGATTTCGGCAACCGTGGGCGCCAGCATGTGGCACGGGCGGCACCACTCCGCCCAGAAATCGACCATGACCGGTTGAGCCTTGCTGGCTGTCAATACCTCAGACTCGAAATTCCCGTCATTCACCGTAAGTATATTATCTGCCATAAGTTTGTCTATTTCCTCGACCGGCTGCGTCTGGGCAGCCGCTTTCCTGGATTAATTAGATGTTGGAACCGCGTTTTGGTTTCGCGCTGCGAAGGCAGCTTCATATAGTTTCGCATACTCAGCGGCGGAAGTGTTCCAGGAAAAATCCTTAGCCATGCCATTGAGCTGAATGCGGCTCCAGACGCCTTCGTCGGAAAAATGATGAAGAGCCTGGCGGATGGAGTGGAGAAGGGCGCCGCCGGAATACTCGAGAAATTTGAAGCCGGTGCCGGTACCGAGTTGGAGATCGAACTGTTCGATGGTGTCGTCGAGACCGCCGGTGGCACGAACGACGGGTACGGTGCCGTAACGAAGGCTGTAGATCTGGTTAAGACCGCAAGGCTCGTAGCGCGAGGGCATCAGGAAGATGTCGGAGCCGGCTTCAATCAAGTGGGCCAGGCGATTGTCATAGGCGGTGATGACACCCACGCGGCCAGGGAAATCGGCGGCCAGCGCGCGGAACATCTCTTCATAGCGGCGCTCGCCGGTACCCAGAACGGCGAGCAGCAGGTCTTCGTGCATGAGTTCGCGAGCGATAAAGGAAATCAGGTCGAAACCCTTTTGATCCGCGAAGCGAGAGACGATCCCGAGTATCGGGCGATTCGGATTGTCGTTTTGCAACTTGAGTTCTTCGATCAAGGCTTGCTTGCAGACGCGCTTGCCAGCCATGTTTTTCGAGGAATACTTGGCGGGGATGAGAGTGTCGCGATCGGGGCTCCACGCGGAGTAGTCGACGCCGTTTAGGATGCCGGTAAGACGATCGGAACGGGTGCGAACAACGCCGTCGAGACCAAAGCCAAATTCAGAAGTTTGGATTTCCTGAGCGTACTTGCGGCTGACGGTGGTGAGATAGTCGGAGAAAACCAGACCGCCTTTCAGAAAATTAACATTGCCGAAAAACTCGACGCCGGCGGGATGGTACACCGCAGAAGGGATGCCGACGCGATCAAGGGTTTCCCGAGGGAAGATGCCGTGGTAGCCCATGTTGTGAATGGTGAAGATTGTGGGCAAATCTTGAACCGCCGGATCGTCACCGTAGGAGGTGCGGAGGAGGACAGGAATCATGGCGGTCTGCCAGTCGTGGCAGTGGACAAGATCCGGCATCCAGACCTGTTTCGCCAGTTCGATGGTGGCGCGGCAGAATTCGGTGTAGCGCTCGGCGTTGTCGGGGTATTCGCGATTGCGGTCACCGTAGATGCCATCCCGATCGAAGAAAAAAGGATCGTCCAGAAAGAAGTAGCGCACACCGCGATGAACACCACCGTTCGCTATAGCAGGGAAACGAAGGCGAGGGCCGAGGGGGATGGTCAGACTGGGAACGGCGACCGTGGTGGTTTTGATGTTGCGATAACGAGGCAGGAAGACGGCGACTTCGTGGCCGAGTTTGACGAGGGCCCGAGGAAGGGCTTCGATGACGTCTGCAAGGCCGCCGGTTTTGGCGTAGGGGAGCGCTTCGGAGGCCGCAAAGAGGATGCGCATAAAGAGAACGAGATTTACGCTATCGGAGGAGCGAAGAAGCGTCAAGCCGGTGGGGATGGGAGTTGTTTAAAAGGCGATTCACTCTTAGGCGCCTTCGATGAAGCGGATGTCGCGCTCGACTTTGCCATGAATGATCTGCGCAGCAGCCTGGTAATCGGGGCCCTCGAAAGTGGCGACGGCAGCTTGGAGGCTGGGGAATTCAATCACGACGGCTCGTTCTTTCAGACCAGCTTCGTAAGCTCTGGCGGGAACGCCGCGGGCTAGAAAGTTTCCGCCGCCGGCTTCTATGGCCTTGGTGGCCAGCTTTCCGTACTCGGCGAGCGCGGCGGGATCGTGAACGGCACGGTAGAAAGCAACCCAGTAGCCCTTGGGCATGAATACACCTCGTGAAACGAACCGCGACGATGCTAGCACGGATTGGCGGGCGAAGGTGTCTGGCGCGCTGTTACACTCGTAGAACAAAGTTCATGACGAGACAGAGACTGGGCCAGCATTTTCTGGCGGACGCCGGGTGGCGGGAAAAAATCGCGCGAGCGATACGGGTGTCGGCGCACGGGATGGAGTCGACTGGAGCGGAGAGGGGAGCGGAATGCTGCTGGATCGAGATTGGCGCTGGGCATGGAGAGATGACGGAACATCTACTGCGCAGCGGCTCGCCGGTGATCGCTGTGGAAGTGGACCCGCCACTGGTTGAGACGCTACGAAAGATCGCTGAGCGCCATTCGAATCTAACGGTCGTACACGGCGATGTGCTGAAGACCGATTTGCGGGCGTTGGCAGCAGGCCGGCGGATGCGGATTTACGGCAACCTGCCGTATTACATCACCTCGCCGATTCTCCATCATTTTTTTGAGTACTCCCCGGAAATCGATGCAGCGCACATCGTGATCCAACTGGAAGTGGCGCAACGGCTGACGGCAAGTCCGGGGAACAAGCTGTACGGGTATTTGTCTGTGGCAACGCAGTTCTATAGCCGGCCAGATTTTGCGTTGCGGCTGCCAAGGGGAGCGTTCCGCCCGCCGCCGGAGGTGGGATCGGCGCTGGTCACGCTGAGATTCCCGGGGGCCAGTACGGAAGTTGGGATAGAAGATGCGAATACATTTCTGGAATTCGTGAAGATGTGTTTCGGCCAGAAGCGGAAAACGCTTTCGAACAATCTGCGACCAGCGACAGAACCGGAACTGGTACGAGAAATCCTGAGGCAGTTGAAGCTAAGAGAAGACGCACGAGCGGAGCAGTTAACGGTTGGCCAGCTGGCGGATTTGTACAAGCGGATCGGGATGAAACAGGTGTCTAAGTAAGAGCCGACGCCACCAGGTTGCAGCAGACAAACGAAAAATTGCCTTGCATCTATTTCTTGAGGACAGCCAGGAGACGATCCGGATAGTCGGTCATGATGCCGTCGACACCGGCGGAAGCCAGCATGCGCATGTGAGCGGGGGAATTGACGGTCCAGCAAACGACCTGGAGGTCTTGTTTGCGGGCTTGTTGAATAACATTGGGGGAGACCAAATCACCGCGGATGACGAGCTGGCGCGCGCCAATCTCCAGGGCCTTATCGAAAGGGTTTTCAACGGATCCGTCGTGCAGGAGGCCGGTCATGAGAGTGGGCTCGATTTTACGAAGGCTGGAAAGGATGGCGGGATCGAAGGAAATGATGACGCTGCGAGCGATTTCGCTGGAATTGCGAAGTGCGCTGATTAGAGCGTGCTCACCACCCCAAAACCCATTGGGTTTGAGCTCCAGATAAAAGACGACGTCGTTCTTTCGGGAAAAATCGAGAATCTCGTCGAGCGTGGGGATGCGCTCGCTCATGAACTCGCTGGCAAACCAGGAACCGGCGTCGAGGCGGCGGAGTTCGGCAAGGGTCATCTGATGAACGAGGCCTTGCCCGTTGGTGGTGCGGTCGACGGTTTCATCGTGAACGGCAATGAAGTGGGCATCGCGGGTAAGATGCAGGTCGGTTTCGATAAAGGTTGCGCCCTGCGCGACGGCGCGGCGAAAGGCGGCGAGAGTGTTCTCCGGAGCGTAGCCGGATGCGCCTCGGTGCGCGATAGCTAGCACGAAAGTAGCTTCCGTTTACGGTAGTGGTGACGGTTCATGCAGCGAACCAGATTATGTCCTTAACGTATGCTACCACTGTACGGAAGGGTAGTTAGCAGCTATGCTGAGATTTGGCGCATGACACTAAACGTTTGGAGCAGACCCAGGACAAAAAAGGCAAAGACACGAGGAGTCTCGTTATTTGCGTGCGGCTTCCTTCTGGGGTTCCCCTTAGTGGCGGCGGCGAAACAGGGGCAAGCCGCGAGCGAACATTCCGCAAAAAATGAGACCAAGACGGTTTCGCCTTTGGCGCGGGAAATCCGGCACCAACTTGCGGCACTTCCCTTCTATTCGGTATTTGACTCCATTACATTTACGCTCGACGGCAAGAAAGTGACGCTGACAGGCCAGGTGCTTCGCCCAAAGCTAAAGCGAAGTGCAGTCGAGGCGATTAAGAGCCTGGAAGGGGTCGAGGCGGTTGTCGATCAGATTGAGGTACTGCCCAACTCGGCTTCGGATGATGAGTTGCGGCGAGCGGTTTACCGAGCGGTTTTTGAAACGCCGGAACTGGCACTTTACGCGGCACAGACGACCCCGCCCATCCACATTGTCGTGAAAAATGGAAACGTAGCCTTGGAGGGCGCGGTGAAATCGCTGGCCGACAAGAACCTGGCGGGAATGCGGGCGGGTGGCGTGGCAAATGTGAGCAGCCTGAAAAACAACTTGAACGTACGCGCGCCCCAAGGATCGGCGGAGCAGGGAGACGTGCGATAGAATCTTGGCCGGAGTGACCTGTGGACCAACCCAAAGATCCGTATTCGAATCAAGGCGACGCGCGCGATACGCCGTCGCGACAAAAACTGGTTGCGCTGCGGCAGGCTTTACTGCGATTGCACAAATCGCTGCTGGATATGGAGCGGCGGGCGTACGAAAAGGATCATGGCAAAGTAACCACAGGCGAGTTGTTTCGATTAGTCGTGGATGATGCCCAGTTCTCCTGGTTGCACAACATTTCTGAGTTCGTGGTGCGGATCGATGAGGCGCTGGCAAGCGAAGAGGGAGCGAGCGAGACGGACTCGCATGTGGCAATTTCACTGGCCCGAAAGATCTTCGCGCCGACCGAAAGCGGCGATGCCTTCCAGAAGAAATATTTCGATGCCATTCAAAACGACCCCACCGTAGTTATGGAACATGCGGAGTTAGTACGGCTGTTTAATAACGAACCTGGAGACCGGGAAGCGGAGTAACCAGCCAAGCGAGTGCCAAGTCGGGAATAACCCTGAGGAAATAGGCGTCCGAAAAGTTCCCTAAAAGTCCTGTCGGCGAAAGCAATGCAAAGGCATGGAGAAAGTAACCCTAGCATTTTCAGCGAAGAAGCGATTGGCATTAAAACTGCTTGACAAAATGTCATGCACGCTCGGTCCGTTGGAGCGGCATGAAGTGAAGGCCTCGAGGTCCAGAATGAAGCGATTTGCAGTCTATGTCTTTGTTGTATTTCTCTTTGCCGCCGGCTTCTCGTCTTCGGCACTTGCTGATTCCACCGCCAATTACTCGATCACGGGCATCTATGGAACGGGAACGCCGACCACGTCGTACACAGGTGCGGGACAGAGCTTTGCGATGAGCTTTTCCGTACCGAGCAATCCAGCCGCGCTGATTGGCAGCAATTACGATTTGGGCAACGATTTTTACGTGTATCCGCTGGATGTAACGTACAGCTTCGAAGGCGTAACTTCGACGATTACCGACGCAGTTGTCGCGTTTTACGTTTCGAGTTTTTCGAGTCCCGGCGGTTTCCTGGTAGATTTCTGCGTCGATGTCACTTGCCTGACAAATCTGGAATACCAGTGGAATTTCCAGGGCCCTCAGCAATACACGGGACCAGAGAACAATCCGACGGTCGTTCCATCGAATTTTCTATCGAATGGACAAACATTATCGGTATTCAACAACGATACAGGCGGAGAAATCGACAGCCTGTTCAACGCTACAGTGAATGGAGCGCCTGTGAACACACCCGAGCCCTCTTCTCTCTTGTTGCTAGGAGCGGGATTGGCGGGAATCGTGTTTTTAGCGAAGTTCCGCGGTTAAGAACACGCGGCTGAAGGCCGATTTCTAACGAACTCTTGCATGCCCCCGGCGAATGTGGTGCCGGGGGTTTTCTTTTGTGGGTCGAAGAGACCGGCGAATATGGGGTGCGGAAAAACGCGGGCGTGATATAGCATAGGGCGTGCTGAGGGAGGACACATGGCCAAGAAAGACAAGCTGACGGAAGTGTCGGTGAAGATCGGCACGGCACTGGGGAAAGCAGACAAACAAGCAAGGATTCAGACTCGTCGAGTGACCGAGGCCGGCAAGGTGGCGAAGGAAGAATTACAAGAGATCACGAAGCAGGTCGAGGCGCTAAAGCAACAACTGGCCAAGACGACCAAGCGATTGAAGAAGGCTTTGAATTCCTGAATTCGCGCGAGCCACGAGGAATCCGCCGACGGAACAGATTCGGCCGGGAACGAGGACGGTCAAAGAGGTGATGTTCTCAAGCGCTCTCTGCCACGGCCCTGAAAAATCTGGGTCCGGGCCTATGCCTCGATCGCTCCAATCATGGCTAAGGGCCACAGCAAAATGACGAAGATCCGGCGGGCGACCGACGCCTTCTTGCCACCCACCAGTTCAATGCCGGTCGTGCCGCTATTCCCCCAATAGCCAAGCACTCCGAGAAGCAAGTAAACCGAAATCGCGATATAAAACAGTTTCATGAGCCTGACGGCGCTGCTGCGCCGATTCCCTTCCCCCAGATATGATCCTCGCCACGCGAAAGAACACCGCCAGCGAAAACGCTCGGCGAAGAGATCACTCCCTTCCATCCTTTCGCGAAGCGCCTGTTCTTGCCTAGTGGTACTTGGTACAGGTTTAGGGCAAAGGGAGGCTACGCACGCCGCGGCGCGCTATGTTTTGCCGATCACGAGATTTAGGCCGCCTACGCGGGTGGGCTAGTGGCCTGCGGTGGCTTTTTCCGCGCCAAGGCCGGTGTTAGAACGCACGAGCAGTTCGTTGAACTTGTGAGCCGATGATGGCTCGTGGCTCACGAGAGTTCCGATAATTGCGCCCAAAAAACCGAGCGGAATGCTGAGGATGCCGGGATTTTCGAGCGGGAAGATGGCTTTCGCCTGAATCAGGTGGCGGGCCGTCCCGGTGACTGTGGGAGGATCGACAGCCATGAGGCTGGGACTGATGAGAATGAGCCCAATGGAGGCGAGCAAGCCGACGGCCAGGCCGGCCACGGCGCCAGCGGTGTTAAACCTGCGCCAGAAAATCGAAAGTACGATCACTGGCAGGTTGGCGGAAGCAGCGACGGCGAAGGCTAACGCAACCAGGAAAGCCACGTTCGCCGTGGGACCGAGGACGATAGCGATAGACATGGCGATCGCACCGACTACGAAGGCCGAGATGCGAGCGACGCGGACTTCCTCACCGGGCTTGCGCTCGACGCCTTTGTGAATGACGTTAGTCCAGAAGTCATGCGCGAAAGAGGTGGAAGCGCTGATCGTCAGGCCCGCTACCACGGCAAGGATCGTGGCGAAGGCGATAGCGCAGATAAAGGCGAAGAAGATATCGCCAGCTAGAGCCTGCGCGAGGAGCGGTGCGCTCATGTTGGTGCCACCGTGAGTACCAATGAAGTCCCGGCCAACGATCGTAGCTGCACCGAAACCGAGGAAGGTAGTCATGATATAGAAGCTGCCGATCAAGGCCATGGCCCAGACGACGCTATGGCGAGCGGTACGAGCGTCGGGCACGGTGTAGAAGCGGACGAGAATGTGCGGGAGGCCGGCGGTGCCAAAAATGAGGGCGAGGCCGAGGGAAATCAAATCGAGCGGGCCGTAGGGAGGCTTGTAACGCAAGCCGGGCGTGAGAAAGTCTTTGACCACTTCGGTGCCTTTGTCATGGTAGGTGACGTGGCTGATGGCGGCAAAGAATTCACCAAAACTGAAATGAAAGTGCGCCACAACCAGAACGCTGAGCAACAGAGTGCCGGCCATCAACAAGATAGCTTTGATGATCTGAACCCAGGTGGTAGCGATCATTCCGCCGAAGACAACATAGACGATCATGAGGATGCCAACGCCGATGACCGCATGGGCATACTTGATGCCAGAGTCTTTCAAAAGCAAAGCGACAAGTGCACCCGCGCCGACCATCTGAGCGATCATGTAGAAGGTGCTAACGGTGAGAGTGCTGAGAGAGGCCATCGCGCGAACCGGGCGAGGCTTTAGACGATAGGCGAGGACATCGGCCATAGTGTATTTGCCGGCGTTGCGGAGAGGTTCGGCTATGACGAGAAGAACCGTCAGGTAAGCGACGAGCCAGCCCACTGAAAACATGAAGCCGTCGTAACCCTGAAAGGCGATGATTCCGGCAATACCGAGGAAAGATGCGGCGCTCATGTAGTCGCCCGCGACGGCAACACCATTCTGCCAGCTCTTGATTTGCCGGCCGGCGGCGAAATAGGCGCTGGCACCGGCGGAACGCTTCGAAGCCCAATAGGTAATGCCGAGGGTAATCGCGATGAAGACCAAGAACATTACGAGGGAAGCAGACATGGCTTATTTGCCTCCCCGGAACTCTTTTTCGTTTACGGCCTTATCGATGATGTCTCTTGAGATTTCGTCGAAGTTGTCGCTGGCGCGGACGTATAGACCAGCAAGAATCCAGGCCATAAAGAATTGGGAAAGGGCGAAAAGGTACGCCAGGTTGACGTTACCCCACACTTTTTGTGCCATGAACTGCGGCGCATAGCCAACGAGGATGGGCAAGAGGAAGTAGTAAACAAGGAAGAAGATAAAGGCCGGAACGATAAAGATTTTTTTGGTGGCCATGAGGTCACGAAACTCATGGCTTTCGGCCACACGATCCCAGATTGTCTGGTCTGACTTTTGAAGATCAGGCATAGAGCCCCCCTGAAGGAACGGCTGGATTTGTGGTTGTCCGAACTGACCCTGGGGACAGAACCGAGGCGCATCCTACAACGAGAGGCAAGGAGTTGTATACAGGCTCGCGGAAGTTGCTAAAACAGCGGAAAATCACCCAGGCTGCGCGGGATCTTCTTGCAGGATTTCAGCGAGCGTGGAGGTGAAGAGACCGGCGTCTTCAGGAGAGAAGATCAGGGGCGGGCGGAGTTTGATGACATTGTGGTGAGGACCGTCCGTGCCGGCGAGGATTCCGTTTTCCCGCAGGCGGTTGACGACGTAATCGGCCTGTTGCGTCGCCGGTTCGCGGGTCTCTCGGTTGGCAACGAGGTCGAGACCCAGAAAGAGGCCGGCGCCGCGAACGTCGCCGATAAGCTGATGGCGTGACTGCAAGTCGACGAGGCCGGCGAGCCACGCAGAGCCAACGACTCTGGCGTTTTGCGGGAGATTTTCGTCGAGGAGCACGTCGAGAACCGCGAGCGCGGCGGCGCAACTGACAGGGTTCCCTCCAAAGGTGCTGAAGAATTCCATTCCGTTAGCAAAGGCACTGGCGATCTCGGAAGTAGTGACCACCGCGGCAAACGGAAACGCGTTGGCTATGGGCTTGCCGAGAACGACGATGTCCGGAACCACACCTTGTGTTTCGAATCCCCAGAAGTGCGAGCCCAGCCTGCCAAAGCCAATTTGGACTTCGTCGGCGATGCAGACTGTGCCAGCGGCGCGGACGTGAGAGTACACCTCGCGGAGGTAATCGGGTGGGAAGACGATTTGTCCCGCAACGCTGGGCAGGGTTTCGGCGATGAACGCGGCGACACTACGCCCTTCCGTCCTTACCAGTTCCAGAATTGCGGCGACTTCGTGAGCATACTTCTTGCCGACGGCGGGTTCCCCTCGGCGATAGAGCCCGCGATAGTCGTCGGCGATGGGAGCGACATGGACCCACGGTTTGCGGCCGGAGCCGCCCGGACCGTTGAATTTGTAGGGACTGATGTCGATCAGTGTGGAAGTGTGGCCGTGATAGGCGTGCTCGAGAACAATGACGTCTTCACGGCGTGTATAGGCGCGCGCAAGACGAAGGGCGAGTTCGTTGGCTTCCGAGCCGGAGTTGAGAAAGTAGCAGACGCGAAGGGGAGGGGGAAGGAGAGCGGTAAGGCGCTCAGCGTATCGATGGATGTTGTCGTGGAGGTAGCGGGTGTTGGTGTTGAGCAGGGCGACCTGTTCTTGAATCGCGGCGGCTACACGAGGATGGGAATGACCGACGAGGGGAACGTTGTTGTAGACGTCGAGGAAGGCGCGGCCTGTGTCGTTGTAAAGGTATTGGCGCCAGCCTTTGACGATTTTGAGCGGCTGCCTGTAGGAGACGGAGAGATTACCGCCGAGAAGTTTTTTGCGCGAGGAAAGCGTTTGAGCGATGTCAGGAAGACGCGGCGGAAACACGCGATCGGGAATGTTCAAAACAAGATTGGGGTCGGGGGAGAGGCTAGTGAAAAGGTCGCGTTGGGAGGCCGATGCCACACCCTGAAAATCGGTGCCCAGGTCGAGTAAGTCCAGAATGATCTGGAAATGGAGGTGGGGAGTCCAGCCGCCGTTTTCGGAAGCCGCCCCGACCCGAGCAAAGGGCTGCGATTGCTGAATGGGCTGTCCGGGTTGGAGACTCGCCAGCGATTCCCTAGAGAGATGGCCGTAAAGAGTGAAGAACTCAGGGGAGTTTTGCGGTTGGTGGCGGAGGATGACGACGGGCCCGTAGTCCAGGGGGGCGGCATTGTCGGCGAGGGCATGCACGGTGGCATTGAAGGGCGCGAAAACGGGAGTGCCAGGTTCGACGAAGAGGTCCATGCCGAGGTGGATGGTGCGGCGCTCATCCGTGGGATTTGGCGACGGTTGGAAGAGAGAAGAAGAGTAAATGGAGCGAGGTTCGTTATAGCGCCCAATGGCAACGGCCACCTTGTGCTGTGAGATGAGCTCGCGAATTTTCGGGGTCACTCGGGCTTCGGTGGCGTTCGCGGGATCGGCACCCAAAAGTGTGCTGCCCACGCTTAGATCGAGGACAATACAATTGCCGTCGCGAAGGCTTGCAGGAATTAGCGGAGCGGCAGAGTTCCGGTTCGCGTGGAGCCAAGCTTTGATCTGTTCGAATGGTGGCGAAGCGCAAAGTCCGCAGGCGGCGCGAACCGAATACTGCGCAAGCCTTGGATGAATCCTGGCGAGCTTCTCGAGAGTTGTCCAGGCCGAAGCTTCCGTGATGGTGACATAGGAATCGTCGGGGATAAGAGTGTGGCGGTGGGCCGAATTGACAACGCTGACGGCAAGCCGAGCGCAGAGAAGCGGGAAGAGAGCGGCAATTTCGTGCTCGTTAAGAGGGAGAATCTGGTGGTAAGCGGTAACGATGGGGAGGATAGCGGCAAGAGGGTTGTCCTTGCCCAGCGCCGCATAGGCGCAGGCGATGGCGAGTTCGCCGGCGAGCAAGCCGCGATGCATGTCGCCAAAGTCGATGACGCTCAAAACCTCTTGTGGCTGGGGCCAGGGGGGCGAGACCAGAACGTTATGGTCGTTCGCGTCCCCGTAAATCACGCTTCGGCGCATTTCGGAGAAGCGCGGCAGGGCTTCACGTTCGAAAAGATCCAGGAAGCGGGCGGCCAGTTCCCTTTTGCGGGCGTCCTTTACGAAGGATAGATAGTCGCGAGCCCACAGAGAGCGGGAGATGTCCCACTTGAGTTCGCGATCTGCGGCTGGAGGAAAGAAGTCGAGAAGCGCGGCGTCGAGTTTTGCAAGAAACACGCCAAGAGAACGGAGAAGCTCAGGGGAGTGCGGCTTCGTGGCCGCGAGGGCCTTGCCGGAGATATAGGAAAGGAGCCAAACGAGACGAGAGGAACCATCCTCGAGAGTCGCAGTATCGAAAAGAGTGGAAGAACTGGTGAGAATGACACGGGGCAGAGTGAGATCCGGGGCGACTTGAGCGAGGTGGGTCAAGGCGCGGCATTGCATGTCGACGAAAGACTCTTTGCGCGCGGGATGCATGACTTTGAGGACGAATTGGCGAGAATCGCCGGCGATGAGGTGAAAGTTGTCGTCGTATTCGCCGGGGAGGGGCCGGGCCGAAGCAGTTAAACCGTAATGCCGTTGAGCGAGCCGTTCCGCTTCGGGCGCGGAGACGGGAGAAGCGACGCGTGCTTCGGGCATCATGGCGGAATTCTAAATTGCGGCGACAGCATTCAGCAAATCGAGCGTGGAGCAGAGAGACGAACGGCGCTACACAGCGCTCAGCTGAAGTGGTAGTATCCCGTAAAGCGAACAGACCCGCCCGGTGTTTCGAAGAGGGAATCACGGATTAATCATTCAAATGAGGCCAAACTGATGATGAAAAGGAATTGGATCATTTTCGCGGCAGCAATGCTGCTGATTCTGGCAGGGTGCGGGAAATCCGCGGACAACAGCAGCCAAGCGCAGCCGGCGGCGAACCAACCTGCACCGAATGCGGCGTCAAATCAGCCGGCACCGGGAACTCCCGGAGGCGCTCCGGGCCAGGCAGCTCCCACATCAGAACCGGCGCCACCGCCGGAGCCGCCGAAACCTTTCGAGATCGCCGAAGGTACAGCGCTGACGGTGGTGCTGAGTACAACGATCAATTCGAAAAATGTGACGGCAGGGCAGGAATTTGATGCGACGGTCGCATCACCTGTAAGTGTGGATGAAGAAGTGGCGATTCCCAAGGGTTCCCCGGTTCGGATAACGGTGGTGAATTCGAAGAAGCAAGGAGCGGTGAAGGGCGAAGCAACGTTGACGATCAAGCCCGTAGCGATCACGGTGCGAGGAAAAGAGTATCCGATCGGAGCCAGTTCGGTTTCCGCGACGGAAAAAGGCAAAGGCAAGAGAAGCGCGATCATGACAGGCGGAGGAGCAGCCGCAGGCGCGCTGATCGGCGGTTTGGCCGGCGGAGGAAAGGGCGCGGCGATCGGAGCCGCGGTGGGAGGCGGAGGTGGCTTGGCGGCGTCGGCGGGAACCGGTGGGAAAAATGCGGAGTTCGCGGCGGAATCGCGGCTGACGTTCAAGTTGACGCACTCTTTGACAGTTGACAGGTAGGACGTTCATAAATTTACGAAGGCCTCCAGTTCGATAAGGACTGGAGGCTTTTTTTTTATGCGCTGACGACGTCGGAAGGAATCGGGACGGGGGACGGCTGAGAAGAAGGCCGCGCGCGAACGGCCAAAAAAATCATGAATGCAGTGATGATGAGAGGAATGTAAAGTCCGACCCGCAGGGATCCAACGTTGGAAGAAACAATACCTACGAGCCATGGCACGGCGCCTCCACCAATCCCGGCAGCGCCAAAAAAGAGAGCGCCGATCCAGGACGAATCGTGGCCAAAGATGGCAGCGAGCCAAGTGACAAAAATAGGATATTGGGGAGCGAGGCCGAAGCCGGCGAGGGCAGCTCCCACGTATAAGATGTGCGGGGCGTTCGCTAGCGCGATGATGGCGGCGCCGACAACAGCGAGGGCGAGGCCGCAAACGGAAATGGTGAGCTGGGCGACCCGGTGCAAGAGAAGTGGGGCGACACCCCGTCCCAGCAACAAAAATCCGTAGTACACGAAGAAACCGAGCGTGAACGTCACGGCGCTCATCCCAGGCATGCGCCTCTCATAGCTTGTGATCCAGCCACCAATGGCGACTTCGACCCCGACGTAAAGCAGAAAAAGGAGAAGGAGAGGCACGGCCTGCGGCAGGCGTATGTGAGCCACCCATTCCGGGAAGGGATGGGGCGCACGCACTTTCGCATCTCCTACGGGGCCGATACGGAGCGCGAAAAGCAAAACAGTAAGGAGCAAGCAGAGAGCCAGCAACCCCGCGGAGAAAGCGCGCACACCGAAAGTGGGAATGACGTACTGAATCACAAACGGAGAAAGAACCGCGCCAATCGTCCAGGAGAAATTGAGAAAAGTGACAGCGGCAGCTGTGTTCTTCGAGGGTAGTTGTGTGGCACGGAGATTAATCGCGGGATTCGCGAGGCCATAGCCAATACCGTTCATGCCGACCATAAGGGCCGAGACGAGCCAAGGACCGAGACCGAGGAAGGCGTAACCCAAGACGAAGGCAACAAAGCCAGCCGCTGCGGCTTTCGAGAAACCAAAGCGAGGAAGAACGATGCTGGTCAACGCAACTCCCAGAGTGCTTCCGAAGTATTGGGCAGTAAAAAAGAAGCCGGCCTGAGCGTCGATCAGCGACCACCGGTGAATAAAAAACGGGAGGATGGGCCCGAGCATCGTGGTGATGACGCCAATGATGATGAAACTGGCATGAAGCAACAGCCATTCCTTGAGCGGGTTTTGGGACACACGGACGGGCATCGGCGAAGACATGGAAGTCTGGAGTTTGGCACAGGAGAGTGGAAGGGACAAGTCGCTGTAATTCAAAGAGAAAAGGGGCCTTATGTTTCCCTAATGCAGGGCTGAGCGTTTCTTAAGCCAGAAAGCAGGAGAATCCAGAACGGACGGGGTAAATACGGATGAGTGACTTTGTGTTTGTTGCGGGCACGATCCTGTTCTTCGTGCTGGGGATTGCATATCTCGAGGGCTGCGAGCGGCTGCGGTCCGAAAAATAGGGAACGACAATGCTGGGAAACGTTTTGTTGATAATCGTATCGGTGCTGCTGTGCGGATACTTGTTCTATGCACTGTTGAGAGCGGAGAAGTTTTAAGATGACGGCAAACGGGTGGTTTCAGATCCTGCTGTTTTTCGGCGTGTTGGTGATCATCACGAAGCCGATCGGGGCATTCCTGTATCGCGTGTTTGAGAGGAAGCCCACGTTCCTGGACTTTGTGTTGCGCCCCATAGAGCGTCTCATTTACCGCATTTGCGGCGTCGACGAAAACAAGGAAATGAACTGGAAGGAATATGGGGTGGCGATGCTGCTGTTCAGTGCAGTGTCGCTGTTGCTGCTTTACCTGATGCAGCGAGCGCAACTCTGGCTGCCCTGGAATCCACAGAGACTGGCAAACGTTGCGCCGGACCTGGCATGGAATACGGCGGTTTCGTTCACCACGAATACGAACTGGCAGGCGTATTCGGGCGAATCGACGATGAGCTACTTCACGCAGATGGCAGGTCTCGCATATCACAACTTCGCTTCGGCAGCAGCCGGCATAGCATTAGCGATCGCGTTGGTACGAGGAGTGGCGCGGCGCGAGTCGAAGACCATTGGAAATTTCTGGGTGGATGCAACGCGGGCGTTCTTGTGGGCGCTACTGCCGATCAGTTTTGTGGCGGCGATCTTCTTTGTCTCGCAGGGCGCTATCCAGAACTTGCGCCCGTACACGACGGCGAATGTGATCGAGCCGCAAGCGGTGGAGACGAAGAATGCCGACGGCTCCGTAAAGAAGGATACGGTCACCACGCAAGTAATCGCGCAGGGTCCGGTGGCATCGCAAGAAGCAATCAAGATGTTTGGAACAAACGGCGGAGGATTCTTCGGAGCGAATAGTGCGCACCCATTTGAGAATCCAACACCGTTCACCAATTTCCTACAGATGCTGCTGATCTTTACGATTCCCTCCGGGCTCACCTACACGCTCGGGCGGATGTGCAAGTTGCAGCGCCATGGTTGGGCGGTATGGAGCGCGATGGCAGTGCTGTTCCTGTGCGGCGTGCTGGTGGCATACACGTTCGAAGCGCGTGGCAATCCGCAGTTGGCGGGAATACAAACGCAGGCCAGCGCAACACAGCCCGGCGGCAACATGGAAGGCAAGGAAGTGCGTTTTGGCATCGCCAATTCGGCGCTGTTTACCACGATAACGACAGATGCGAGCTGCGGCGCGGTCAATAATCAGCACGATTCGCTGACACCGTTGGCCGGGATGGTACCGCTCGTGAACATCATGCTGGGCGAAGTGGTTTTCGGCGGTGTGGGCGCAGGACTGTACGGAATCCTGGTGTTCGCGATCCTAGCGGTGTTTCTGGCGGGGCTGATGGTGGGAAGGACGCCGGAATACCTGGGCAAGAAAATCGAAGCGTATGACGTGAAGATGGCCACACTGGCAATCCTGGTGACGTCGCTGACGATTCTGATTTTCTCTGCGATCGCATCGGTCGCGAAATTCGGAATTTCAAGCATCTCCAATCCAGGGCCGCACGGGTTGTCGCAGATCTTGTATGCATACACCTCGGGGGTGGGGAATAACGGCTCGGCTCTCAACGGGTTGAACGCGAACACACTCTGGTACAACTCAAGCCTCGGCGTGGCTATGCTGCTGGGGCGATTTTTCATGATTCTTCCGATTCTGGCGATTGCCGGCAATCTGGCGGAGAAGAAACATGTGCCGGAATCGCTCGGGACCTTTCCGGTGACCGGGCCGCTGTTTACCGTCCTGCTGATCAGCGTGGTTGTGATCGTGGGAGCGCTGACGTTCTTCCCGGCCCTGAGCCTGGGACCAATTCTGGAGCATTTATTAATGAACGCGGGAAAGGCGTTTTGAGAAAGCAATGTCGACAGCACAACCAAAGGCTATTTCGCTAACGGACCGCAAGATCCTGAAGAACGCAATATTGAGTTCGTTTGCGAAGCTGAATCCGAAATGGATGGTCAAAAATCCGGTGATGTTCGTGGTGGAGGTGGGAGCGGTTGTCACGCTGGTGGTGCTGATCTCCAATCTGATGCATCACACCGGCGGATTCTGGTTCGGGTTGCAGATTACGCTATGGCTCTGGTTCACCGTGCTGTTTGCCAATTTTGCAGAGGCGATGGCGGAAGGGCGCGGGAAGGCACAGGCGGAGACACTGCGCAAAGCGCGGGCGGAAACCGAGGCCCGCAGATTGCGCGCTGATGGGTGTTTTGAGATCGTCTCCAGTTCAAAGCTGCGCGCGGGCGATCTGGTGCTGGTGTCGACGGGAGAGTTTATCCCGAGTGACGGCGAAGTCATCGAGGGAGTGGCGTCGGTGGACGAGTCCGCAATCACGGGCGAATCGGCTCCGGTGATTCGCGAAGCGGGAGGCGACCGTTCTGCGGTGACCGGAGGAACGAGGGTTTTGTCCGACGAGATCAAGGTAAAGATCACATCGAATCCGGGGGAGACGTTCCTGGACCGGATGATTGGGCTGGTGGAAGGGGCGTCCCGGCAAAAAACGCCGAATGAGATCGCGCTGAACATCTTGCTGGCGGGTTTGACAATTATTTTTCTGCTGGCGGTCGTAACCTTGCAGCCGTTTGCCATCTACTCCGGCGCACCTCAAAACGTGTTTGCTCTGGTGTCCCTGCTGGTGTGCTTGATTCCAACAACCATCGGCGGACTGTTGTCGGCGATCGGAATCGCGGGGATGGACCGGATGATCCAGCGAAACGTGATCGCGATGTCCGGCCGCGCTGTGGAAGCAGCGGGCGACGTGGACGTGTTGCTGCTGGACAAGACGGGAACGATCACGCTCGGGAACCGCGAAGCCACGGCATTTCATCCGGCTCCGGGGGTAACCGACAATGAACTGGCGAGTGCGGCACAGCTGGCGTCGTTTGCGGATGAAACACCGGAAGGGCGCTCCATTGTGGTGCTGGCGAAGGAGAAATACGGGCTGCGGGGACGGGAGTTGGCTCCGCACAATCCGACGTTCGTTCCCTTCACCGCGCAAACCCGTATGTCGGGAGTCAATCTAGACGGCACGGAGATTCGCAAGGGGGCACAGGACGCGATTACACGATATGTGAATGAGAAGGGCCAGATCGTACCGCCAGAAATTAAGGAAATCGTGGAGCGGATCGCCCAGAATGGCGGTACGCCGCTGCTGGTGGCGTTGAATCACCGGGTGTATGGCGCGATCGAGCTGACGGACATCGTGAAGGGCGGAATGAAAGAGCGTTTCGACCATCTGCGCGCGATGGGAATCCGCACGATGATGATCACCGGAGACAATCCGTTAACGGCCGCGGCGATTGCGCGCCAGGCAGGAGTGGACGATTTCCTGGCCGAAGCGAAGCCCGAAGATAAAATGGCGCTGATCAAAAGCGAGCAAGGCAAAGGCAAGCTGGTGGCGATGACGGGCGACGGAACGAATGACGCGCCGGCGCTGGCGCAGGCCGATGTCGGCGTGGCGATGAACACAGGGACGCAAGCGGCGAAAGAAGCCGGGAACATGGTGGACCTGGACTCGAATCCGACGAAGCTGATCGAGATTGTGGAGATCGGAAAACAGCTGCTGATTACGCGCGGATCTCTGACAACGTTTTCGGTAGCGAACGATGTGGCGAAGTATTTTGCGATTATTCCGGCGATGTTTGCGGGCACGTTTCCGATACTCGGCCTGCTAAACGTGATGAAGCTGCGAACACCGGAATCGGCGATCCTCTCGGCGGTAATTTTCAATGCGCTAATCATCATTGCGCTGATTCCGCTGGCACTACGGGGAGTGAAGTACCGGCCCCTGGGGGCGGCGATCTTATTGCGCCGGAATTTGTTGATCTATGGATTGGGCGGAGTGATTGCGCCATTCTTGGGAATTAAGCTGATCGATGTATTGATCGGGTGGATGCGTTTGGCGTGAGGCCATGATGAAGAAGCAGCTAGTTGTAGCGGTCTTATTTACGATTGTAACCACGTTGATATTCGGAGTCTTGTACCCGCTGGTGGTGACGGCGATAGCGCACGTGGCGTTCCCGGAGAATGCTAACGGAAGTTTGATCGTGCGGAATGGCCAGGTGGTGGGTTCGCGACTTATTGGGCAGGCATTCAGTGGCGAAAGGTATTTTCACTCGCGGCCGTCGGCGGCAGGGGCCGGCTATGATCCACTGGCGTCGGGAGGGTCCACCTTGGGGCCAACCAATCAAACGCTCATTTCCCGGGTACACGACGACGTTGCGAAATTGCAGCTGGAGCGGCCGGGAACGCCCATTCCGGCCGACCTCGTGACCACCTCCGCCTCAGGATTGGACCCGGATATTTCTCCAGCAAATGCCGAATTTCAGCTGCCGAGGGTGGCGAAAGCACGTGGTTTAAGCGAAGAGGCAGTGCGGCAGGTTGTGGCGCAACACACGCAGGGACGGCAGTATGGGATTTTCGGCGAACCCCGGGTGAATGTGCTGGAACTGAACCTGGCGCTCGACGAGACCAGCGGCAAGCGCTGAATCGCTTCCGCTGCAGGTTACTTGTGCGATCGAGCCGGCTTGTGAACCGGCGCTTTCGGCGGCTGGAAGCGGTAGCCAACCCAAGGCTCGGTTAGAATATATTTCGGCTGAGATGAATCTTTTTCGATTTTCTTCCGCAGCTGATTGATCACCACGCGCAGGTTCTCTGTTTCTTCCCCATATTCCGGCCCCCATACAATCTGGAGCAGACGCCGGTGGGAAACCGGCTTTCCCTGGTTGGCAATCAAGTGGCGGAGCACTTCAAACTCTTTGGGAGCAAGGTGGACTTCTTCGTCGCCGACGGTCACGCGGCGTTCCTCGAAATCAACGGTGAGTTCTTTGGAGACAAACGGGGGCAGGGATTCGGCGGAGGGATGGCGGCGGAGGGAGGCGCGGATGCGCGCGAGAAGCTCTTCGATGCCGAAGGGCTTGGTGACGTAATCGTCGGCGCCAGCATCGAGAGCGACGACCTTGTCCCGCTCGGCGTTGCGGACCGTCAGCATGATGATGGGAGCATCGGTGGAGCGGCGGATTTCGCGGCAAGTTTCGACACCGCTCATACCGGGCAGATTGACGTCCAGGAGAATCAAGTCAGGTTTGAGCTTGGGAACGAGTTGCAGCGCTTCCTCTCCAGAAGTCGCCTCGGTGATGGTGTAGCCGCGAAACGACAAGGTGGAGCGCAAAACGCGGCGAATCTGGGGCTCGTCGTCGACTACGAGAATAGTTGCGCTCATCGGGATTCCACGCGCACAGAAACAGCCGGAAGAGTGAAGGAAAAGACGGATCCGTGACCCAGCTGGCTGGTGACTGAGATGGTGCCGCCGTGAGCAACGACGATAGCCTTGGCGATGGGCAGACCCATACCTGTGCCGCGAACCTGATAGCGCTGGTCGCGTCCACGATAGAATTTGTCGAAGATGAGGCCCTGCTCGAAAGGATCGATGCCGGGTCCGCGGTCCGCCACACTAAATTGAACGGCGTCGATATTGGGTTCGGCGGAGATAGTGATGGGCTGGTCTTTGGGGGAATACAAATCGGCGTTATCGATAAGTTGGACGAGAATGTCGCGGGCGCGGTCGGCATCGGCCAAAACCGGAGGAACCTGCGGGCCAATCTGCAAATGGATGGGGCGGTCCCCAAGGGAGGCCTTGAGATGTCGCAGTGCGCTTTCAATCAGCGCCGAAGGCTCGACCGGCGCCCGCTCGAGGTGGATTTCTCCGGCTTCGAGACGAGCCATCTCGGCGGCCTCTTCGACGAGGCGATTGAGGCGGTCGCACTCTTCATTGATGATGGTGAGCAACTCGGCTTGATGGCCGGCGCCTCCCTGAGCGGACGAGAGCAGGTCCGTGACAGCGGCTTTGATGCTCGTGAGGGGCGTCCGGAAATCGTGGGCGATGGAGTCGAGAAGCGCGGATTTAAGGCGCTCACCCTGACGTTCGGCCTCCGTTTCGCCAATTTGCTCGACGGCGCGCGCGCGTTCGATGGCGATAGCGACCAGAGAGCTGATGGCTTCGAGAGTCTGTCGGGAGAGCCTGGCTCCGGAAATGCCAAGGCTGCCAATGGGTTTGACGCCAAGGCGCACGGGCAAGAAGTAGAGGGCTTTCTGCGCGTCACAGATGATGTCGTCGCGGACGAACGCGTTTTTCATTTCCTCTTCATTCAGCTGCGAGGCGCCGTACCCGGAGCGATAGAACTTGCCCTTCTGGGGAACGAAAAGCTCGGCGGCACCGGCGGCGAAACAGTCGACCAGGAAGTTGGGAATGGCGTTCATCAACTGGATGACATTCCCTTCTCCGAGTAATTTCTGGCTGAAGGTGTAAAGGCGTTCGACCTCGCGGCGACGGCTGTTGGCGGCATCGGCTTCCTTGCGGATGCGGGCGGAGAGTTGGCTCCCGACGATGGAGGTACAGAGGAACGCGAAGAGAGCGACCCAGTTTTGCGGGTCGGCGATCGTGAGCGTACCTTCGGGCGGGAGAAAAAAATAGTTAAACAGGAGCATCGCGGAAACCGACATCACAACGGAGACGATCATGCCCCAGACTGCGGAAACTGCTAGAATCGCGAGGAGAAAAAGCAAAGCCACGGTGGTCTGGTTTACGTGGACAAGACGGTAGCAAGTGAACGTGATCGAGAACAGCAGGACAGCGGCAACGGCGAGGCCGATTCCGCGTCCCACGACGAGGCGCAGCATAGGCGTATTGTAACTCAGCGATGGTTGCCGCGGGGAGAACTCGAACTTGCCGAAGAAGCCAGAGGAGTGGCTGGAAGTAGCATCACCAGCGCCGAAGTCTAGAGGAATCTTCAAACTGTTCCTGGGATATGCGCCCGGTGTGGGTAAGACGTACAGCATGCTCAGCGAGGCGGTCCGGCGGAAGAGTCGCGGCGAGGACGTGGTTATCGGAATCGTAGAAACCCACGGGCGAAAGGGCCTGCTGGAGTTTGTCGGCCAGTTGGAGGCGGTGGAACGGAAGAAGCTGGATTACAAGGGCACGGTCTTCGAGGAAATGGATGTCGACGCGATCCTGAAGAGGAAGCCGGAAGTTGCGCTGGTCGACGAGCTCGCACATACGAACATCCCCGGAAGCAAACATCGGAAGCGGTACGAGGACGTGCAGGCACTCCTGGCCGCGGGGATCGACGTTAACTCGACATTGAACATACAGCACATTGAGAGCCTTGCGCCTACGGTGCGGGCCATCACCGGAGTCACGGTGCGCGAAACGGTACCCGATTGGCTGCCGCTGTCGGCGTCGGAAACGGTGATGGTGGACCTGACGCCGGAGGCTTTGCAAAACCGCATGAAGCGCGGCGATGTTTACGGACTGGAGAAAGTCGAGCAGTCGCTAAAGAATTTCTTTCGGCGGGGAAACCTGATTGCGTTGCGGGAATTGGCGTTGCGGCAGGTGGCGGAACAAGTCGACCGCAGCCTGGAATCGTACATGGATGCAAAAGACATCCAGCAAAATTGGGGCGTGCGGGAGCGAATTGCAGTTTGTATTTCAGGGAGCCCGTCGGGGCAGTATCTGGTGTCACGAGCGGCACGCATGGCGAGAAGGATGGATGCGGAGTTGTATGTGGTGTATGTGCAGAGAGAGCTGGGGCCGCGCGAGGAGAACCCGCAAGTGCTGCAGACCAATCTTCGCTTCGCCGAAAACCTGGGGGCCCAGGTGATCCAGTTGAAGGGGCGGAGCGTGGCGGACACGATCGCGGAGTTCGTACGCAACAAGCACATCACACAAGTGATTTTTGGGCGAGCTCCGCTGCGGGACTGGAGAAAATACCTTTACCTATCGGTGGTGCACCGATTCCTGCGGGATTCGCCGGCAGTGGACGTACACATCGTGACGCAGGAAACAGAAGAGAGCTGAGAGGCCCGCGGAAGGGAAACCCGCTGTCGAGCAATCCTGCGTGACGTGGGAGCACTCCGCCCAAGTGCCACCAGCGTTTCCCCTCGCTGCAATCAAACTCTTTCTGGTCAGCAAGAGAAAAACTCGCCACGCAGGACAACGCGACAGCGGGTATTAAGAATCTAGTGGGCGAAGGAAGCTCCGTAAACTGTCAATTGTGACAGTTTTTCCCGGCGGAGGCCGGTGCTGAAAATTTCAACGATCTGAGGCAACCTGAGGGGTCAGCGACGCTTTTGCTTTGAGGTTGCCGGGCAAGAAGTTTCGCGGATGATAAGTTCAGGAGGCACGGCAAATTCCGAAGGGTAGTTTTTGAAACCCTGGAGGCGCTGGAGGAGTATACGGGCCGCTGTTGCACCCATTTCGCGAAGAGGCTGCCGGATGGTGGTCAACCTGGGATTGTGATAAGCAGCCAGCTGAATGTCGTCGAACCCGACTACAGAGACGTCTTCCGGCACCCTGAGATTGGCGTCTCGCAAGGCGCGGATCGCCCCGATGGCGGCAATGTCATTGAAGGAGACGATTGCCGTAAAGTGGCGCCGTGTCTGTAGGAGAGATTGCACCACCGGATAGCCGAGTTCCGGAGAAGAAATGTCGCGCTCGAGTTGTATCGTGAGCTCGGGGAGAACCGGCAGATCGAGTTCCTTGGCCACAGCGACGAGGTTTTCCCAGCGGGATAGCGAATCGGAACTGAAGGGCTGGCCGCGCATAAAGGCGATGTGGCGGTGGCCCAGTTGCTGGAGATGGCGAAGAATGAGTTCGGCGGCGCGACGGTGATCTAAGACAACGTTCGTCACGCCTTTGAGCGACCTGTGGCCGGCTATGGCAACACTGGGAAGCGGGAATTCGTGCGGGACAGCGGTGTCGATAAAAATGAGACCTTCGGCGCCGCGGCCCAATAGCAGGCGCGGGTATTCCTCGATCAAGTCGGCTTTGTGACGATGGTGGGCACTGAAATAAAAATAACCCTCCTGCATCAGGTGGTCTCCAATGCCGCTCATCACCATGGTGTGGTAGCCGTCGCTGAGTTCGGGAACGAGCACGCCAACGGTGAACGTGCGCCGTTTGCGCAAAGAGCGAGCAAGCAGGCTCGGCTGGTAATTGAATTTGCGGGCGGCCTCGCGGACGCGGTCTCTGGTCTTCTGGGGAATCGAGCGACCAGGAACGTTGTTCAAAACGACAGAAACGGTGGCGGGACAGAGGCCCAGGTAGTCAGCCAAGATCTTCAAGCTGACGGGCCGCTCGCCGTCCGGAACTCTCTTGGCGGCAGTGCTCATAGCGGGGCAACCATCTCCAGAGGAAGCGGGTTGGAGTTCAGGATCCGGTAAAGGCATAAGAGTATCCCAATCCGTCAGTAACTGACAGCACCAGCGATAGTTAGCAGCAAGGGCAGGAGTGGGGGTGTTAGTGCAGAGACAAACGATTGTCTGGAGAGTATTCGAAAAACTTCTGCTTGACAACAATATAATGAATGAGGCCAAATGAGACCCAATAAGGGCGAGTAGCGAAGTTCGACAGAACAAACGATTGTCTAAGGTGCATATTGACTCGCGGGCGATCGAGGCTTGCGAGGAAGTCGAGGGCTGACGGAGTATACCTGCGCCAGCAGGGTGCGCGGCTTAATCGACAGGAGGCAATATGCAGCAACGCGGTAAATTCATGAAAACGTGGGGCCTTTACGGGAGCGCACTGGCGTCAATGTGTTTTCTGCTGTTCGCGACCATTGCGGCAGGACAGGTCACTACCGGAACCATCTCGGGAATCGTGAAAGACTCGAGCGGCGCCGTTATCGGGGGAGCAAGCGTGACCGCGAACGAGCCGGAAAAGGGCGTAACGCGGACCGTCGAGACGAGCTCTGGCGGGGAGTTCGTTTTCCCGAACCTTCCACCGGGTAAATATACGATCGCGGTGGAATCTCAAGGGTTCAAGAAACTCGAAAAAAGCGATGTGATTCTAAACGTGGCGGACCACGTGAGTGCGGGAGAGTTAATCCTGCAGATCGGTGCGGCAGTGGAGAGCGTTACGGTAACCGCGGACGAAGGGCAGATTCAGCTGCAGTCGAATTCCGGCGAGCGCTCGGACCTGATCAGTAACAAGCAACTGGAAGATGTAGCCATGAACGGCCGGAACGTACTCGACTACATGAAACTGGTTCCGGGGGTGATCAGCAGTTTCGACGGGCATGCATCGGGCACCGGCGGACTGGACGCGATGAACTTCAATGGCGGCCGGGCGAATACGCATGAGTTCACGCTCGACGGCGCCTCGAATGTGGATACCGGGAATAACGGCGGGACGCACGTCACGATCAATCCGGATGCCATTGAAGAGGTAAAAATCCTCACGTCGAATTACCAGGCGGAATATGGAAAAGCGTCTGGGGGGCAGATTGCCATCGTTACGAAGTCAGGCACCAACCAATGGCATGGCGGAGCAAGTTTTTTCCATCGCAATGAGGGAATGAACGCGAATGACCCGTTCAATAAGGCGGGGCAATTGTCTGGATCGACGCCCAGCAACAATCCGGCTCTGTACCGCTACAACTACATCGGTTACAACTTTGGCGGCCCGATCATAAAAAATAAATTGTTCGTGTTTTGGGATCAGGAGTTCTACCAGCAGCTGATTCCCATCGGAGGGGTAACACAGTTTTACACGCCGACGGCTCTGGAAAGGCAGGGCGATTTCTCGCAGTCGGTGGTGCCTGATCCCAACGGCGGGTCAAACTCGGTTCCGGTGCTGCTCAGTGGCACTGGTATCACGGACAACAAGATCGATCCAAGCCAGTTAACGGCGGCGCAGCAGCAGGTGTATGCGAACGTGCAGAAGATTCTGAACCTCTACCCGTTGCCGAACGTCAGCGGATTCGGCACGAATGGGCAAAACTACAACTATTCGGCGGCGCTTTCTGGCCAGGACCCGCGGCGGGAAGACATTCTGCGAGTGGATTACCAGATCGACGATAATAATCGCGTGTTCGCGCGCTATATCCACAACCACGATGAAAATACGTCGCCATTCCTTCCGTTCCCCGGACCGTTTGGAATTTTTGCGTGCTCCTCACCGATAACGTTCCCTGGCGGATGCGTGCAGCACCATCCGGGATGGAACCTGTCGGTCAACTTCGTGAGCGCATTCAAACCGACGTTAATCAATGAGCTATCCGTTGGACCCAGCCACACGGAATCGGTGGCGGAGGCGGTAAACGGAAATATCTCGCTCGCGAAGAACGGTATTACGTTCCCGCTGCTGTACCCGAGCGACACCCTGCCTGACCTGAACTTCGGCTTCGGGAGCCTCAACGTGAATTCTCCCGGGCCGTACCTTGGAGCAACGCCTTGGAATCAGTACAACACCACGCTGAACCTCAACGACAACTTGACCTGGGTGAAGGGCGTCCACACATTGAAGTTCGGAATCTTCTATCAGCAAAGCAAGAAGGACCAGATCGCCTGGGGCAACATCAACGGGCAGGTCAGCTTTAACCAGGGACCAACGGCCGCGAATTGCCCTGTTACTCCGGCGCCGAACACGGCTTGCCCGTACGGGTTAGGCGACCCATTCGCCAGCGCGCTGCTGGGAAGCTACGCGAGCCTGGACCAGTCAACGGCGCGCCCGACGGGATACTTCCGTTACAACCAGATCGAGTTCTATGGACAGGACACCTGGAAGGTCAACCAGCGCTTGACGCTCGACCTTGGGCTGCGTTTCGCGTATATCCCGCCGCAGTGGGATGCGAAGAACCAAGTGGCATTGTTCAACCCAGCAGCATATGACCCCGCGACGGCCGTCCAGATCGACGGCGGCGGCAACATCATCCCGAACAGCGGCGACCCGCTGGATGGCATGCAGTACGCGAACCAGGGACAAATTCCACCGGGCGGGTGGAAGACTCGTGGAGTGATGCCTGAGCCGCGCGTGGGGTTTGCCTACAACTTGTTTAGCGACGGCAAGACCGTCTTGCGCGGCGGCTTTGGGATGATGCATGACCGGGTGCAGGGCAACCTGATCTTCAACACGGTCTTCAACAACCCCGCGGTGGTTCAGACGGCGCAATTGCCCTCCGGCAATCTGGCGGACCTGACCGGGTCAACACCCTCGTTTGGAACGGGCGTGCAAGCCGACAAGAACATTATTGGAGCAGCACCAGACGGGCACATTCCGACCGTATACAGCTACAGCCTCGGGGTCCAGCGTGAAGTTCTGAAAGGAACCACGTTGGATGTCGCGTATGTAGGAAACTTCTCGCGGCACCTGGTCACGTCGCGGGACATCAACGCCGTGCCTTATGGACTTTCCTTTTCCCGAGCGGCGCAGGATCCCAATAATTTCACCAGCTATTGCGCTGCTCCCGCGGCTGGCAACCCGTGCACGGATGGCATTCCACAGGTGGAACCGGGCCTGCCATCTTTCTATTCCCAGGCAGGACTCGACTTCAGCGGAGCATATGCGTTCGGGCATATGTCTTACTCCAACGCACCGCTGGTTCCGTACAAAGGCTACGGGCAAATCGCTTATCTGCAATGGGACGGAAACGCGAACTACAATTCGTTGCAGGTCTCGCTGCAACGGCGGTTCTCGAAGGGGCTGACATTTGGCGCGGTCTATACGTGGTCGAAAGCTTTGACAACCGCGGATGGAGACCAGGATTACCAGGATCCGTTTAACCCGAAGCTACTCGACTACCGTGCCGCGGACTGGGACCGGACGCATGTGTTCTCGGCCAATTTTGTGTACGACCTGCCGAACACTTCCAAGCACTTGGGCGGTTCGAAGTGGATGTCGTATCTCGTGGACCACTATCAGTTGAGCGGCGTCATCCAGGCGATGAGCGGCACGCCCGTGGACTTGAATAATAATTTTGGGTTCGAGTCTGGCACGGTGGACGGCGGCAACATGTGGGGCGCAATTCCCTACTACTTCACCTACGACCGAAGCGGCGGAACGATTGCGGTGCCTCCGGTAGGTGACTTCCGGCTGAGCGGCACGCGCGATACGATTCGCGAAGGCGGGATGCAGAATTGGGACCTCTCGCTGTTCAAGAATATTCCGTTCAGAGAGCGCTACAACGTGCAGTTGCGACTGGAAGCCTACAACGCGTTTAATCATCCGAATATTCTGACCAATCATTACGACGTCAGCGTGACTGTTCCGCAGCAGTGGGACTATCCGGGGCAAGCCGGGGCGGGACCGGGTGTGACGACTCTCGGCGTCGCCAAGGGTTCCGACTGGGGCAAACCCGCCACGGGATACGGCACAGGCAATGGCGGTGCGCGAGTGCTGCAGATCGGAGCGAAGTTCACTTTCTAACGATAAGTCGAGGCTTGGGTGAAGTGCGTCAGTCCCCACCTGAGAACTGACCAATCCTCCTGCCATTCCGGTGAGTGGCAGGAGGATTTTCATTTGTTCGGAACGCATCGGAGATAGAATCGGATCATGAGAACAGCAAAGCTGCTGGCAGTTTTTGCCTGTGGAATGGCGTGTGTTGGGGCGACTGTGAGTGCGCAGAACGCGCGGACTGGAGCGATCGGGCAGATTCGCGTAGTCGAATCGTCGGACGAGCGGCACACTACTCTGGAAGAGCGGCCCGCGATTGCGTTTGGCGCGGTGCGCGCGCCGGAGCTCACCATTACGGTAAATGACGCGGTGCGATACCAGTCGATTGAGGGGTTCGGGGCTTCGTTGACGGATTCTTCCGCATGGCTGCTGTGGAATAAGCTGAGCGCGGCACAAAGGAAGGAAACGCTGGAAAAGTTGTTCGATACGAAAAATGGCATCGGGCTCAGCATGTTGCGGCAGCCGATGGGAGCAAGCGACTTTGCGCTGGAGGATTACAGCTACGACGACATGCCGGCCGGCGAAAGCGACCCGGAACTGAGGAAGTTCACGATTGACCGAGACCAGCGGTACATCGTGCCGATCTTGAAAGAAATCCTGACATTCAACCCACAAGTGAAAATCATCGCATCACCGTGGAGCCCTCCGGGTTGGATGAAGACTTCGCAATCGATGATCCAGGGGGCGCTGCTGCCGTCGGCGTACAAACCGCTGGCGAACTATTTCGTAAAATTCGTGAAGGCGTACGAGCAGGCCGGGATTCCCATCTTTGCCGTAACGATGCAAAACGAACCAATGTTCATCCCGAACAATTATCCGGGCATGAATATGACCGGGATAGAGCAGGCGAAGTTTCTTAGGGAAGATTTGGGCCCTGCGTTCCACGATGCGAGCCTAAAGACAAAAGTATTCATCTTCGATCACAACTGGGACTTGATCTCTCATCCGATCACCGTGCTCAGCGATCCGCAGGCGGCAAAGTTCGCGGATGGAATTGCCATTCACTGCTACGGAGGCAGCGTTACCGCGCAGAACGAGTTGCACGAGCGATTTCCGGAAAAGGAGATTTGGTCGACGGAATGCTCCGGAGGCGACTGGCAAAAAGGCAATTTGCTGCAACAGCAGGCGCGCCTGATTGTCGACTCGCTGCGGGCGTGGTCGAAAAGCGTGATCTTGTGGAATTTGGTGCTGGACCACAATCATGAGCCGTTCCTGGGCGGGTGCACAACCTGCCGCGGGGTGATGACCGTGAAACACGACGTTTCCCCCGCCGAAGTCGTACCGACAACCGACTATACGGCGCTGGCTCATGCGAGCAAGTTTGTACGGCCGGGTGCGGTACGGGTGGAATCGAATACCTTTGGCCAAGGCAGCCTGGAAGATGTGGCGTTCCGGAATCCGGATGGGTCACTGGTGCTACTGGCCGTCAACAGCGGCGGCGGGCCGATCACTTTCAACATCGCATGGAATGGGAAATACGCGACGTATCTGTTGAGAAAAGATACGGTCGCGACTTTTGTGTGGGACGGAAAGCAGTAGCCGGTCAAAGATGCCGGGCGGAAGCCCGGCGCTACAGTGAATCTGCGGTTAATCAGACCAGTTCTTTCGCGGACTTGTGAATCTTCGTCCAGGCAGCGGCAATCTCGTGCATATCTTGTTCATCACCAAGCAGTGCCGGCTGCGGAATCCAGATGGTCTCCCAGGCTGCACGATGGGTGACGGGATACTCCGCCTTCAGAAATGAATGGGTTTCGTGAGCCTGCGAGCCGCATAGACGCTTTCGATACTCGCCATTTTGAAAAAGATCGAGCGCGTGGACGGGTGGGTAGCTCGCCTGGTTCGGAATGCCCTCCGCATTCATGGCTTGGATGAGTTTCTCGGTGCTCGCGCCGGCGAACTGCTTCGAGTCCACATGAAAGATGTAGGCATACTGGCCGTTGCGAGTGCAGCGCGGATCGAGCTTTTGCGGCGTGATGCCGGGAATGCGTGAAAGCAGTTTGTCTAGAAGACGTGCGTTGCAGTGACGCTTTTGCGTTTGGGAATCAAGTCGTGTTAGCTGTGCGCTAAGAACCGCGCCCTGCCATTCGCTGAGGCGATAGTTCGAGCCATTGATGTAGTGGCTGTAGAACCATTCACCTGACATGCGGCCGCAATCGTGGACGCTGCGCGCCTGGCGTTCGAATTTGTCGTCATTGGAAATGATGATGCCGCCTTCGCCCGCAGTCATGAGTTTGCTCGACTGAAAGCTGAACGTGCCGGCAAGGCCGTGGGAGCCGATGCGCTTGCCGTTCCATTCGGTGGCGTGCGCGTGCGAGCTGTCTTCGATGAGGGCAATTCCGTTTCGGCGCGCCAGATCCTGGAGCGCATCGAGATCGCTGGGATGGCCTCCCATATGAACAGCGATGATGGCTTTAGTGCGCGACGTGATAGCGGCTTCCGCGAGTTTCGCATCGATGCAATAACTATCCGGAGAAACGTCGACCGTCACTGGCAAGGCGCCGGCATAGAGTACCGCGCTGGCGGTGGCGACAAAGGTGAAGTCGGGAACAATGACTTCATGGCCAGGGCCGATTCCCAGCGCGGACATGGTGACTTCCAGCGCGGCGGTGCCATTGGTCACGGCAATGCCGTGACGGGCGCCGTGAAAGCTGGCGAACTCCTGTTCAAAGGCAAGCGTGCGAGTACCGGGCGTGCGCCACCAGACGCGGCTGTCGAGAACGTCTGAGAGAGCTTGCCGTTCGGCGTCGTCGAATTGCGGCCAAACGGGAAAGGGCTTGGATTTCGATTTTCTGCCGCCATTGAGTGCGAGTTCCGCCATTAGGTCTCCAGTCCTGGTAAAAGAGTAACTCACAAATTGCGCGCGGCGCCGAAGCGAAGCGCCGGATGGTTGGCAAGAGCGCGGATGAAATCCGGAGTTGTGCCGCAACAGCCACCTAGAAAAGTGGCGCCTGCCCTGCGCAGTTCTTCCGCCGAGGAGGAAAATTCTTCGGGAGCAGCGCTGTAGGTGGGTGAGCCGTCAATCAAGGTGGGAAGTCCGGCGCTTGGCTTGATCCAAATAGGCAGAGTGGACGCATCGGCAAGCTGGCGGCAGATGGAACTGGACTCCGGCAGGGTGCAGCAGTTCGCGCCGATAGCGTGAACGCCGGTACTGCCGATGACCGAGGCAGCCTGCTGGATAGTGCTTCCCTCCAGTGTGCGAGGCGTGTTGTTCTCGAAAATAAATACAAACGAGACTACCACCGGCAGCCCGGTAGCGAGCGCAACCTCGGCAGAGATGCGAGCTTCCTCTAAGTTCGTCATCGTTTCGATCAGGATCGCGTCGGGAGATTCGGCGGCGAGAGCCTGGGCTTGTTCCGCGAAAGCGCGTTGGAGCGAACTGGGAGTCCAGTCTGACCCGGAATGCGGTTTGCCGATGGGGCCGATAGAGGCGAAAACCATTGCGGACTCGCCCGCAGCTTTCCGGGAAATTCGAACACCAGCGCGATTGATGGCGGAGCATTGGCCTTCGAGGCGATGCTCGGCCAGACTGATCGGATTCGAGCGAAATGTGTTTGTGAGAATGATGCGGCTGCCGGCGCGAATGTAGCTATCGGCGACCTGGCGAACTCGATCGGGATGGTCGAGGTTCCAGAGGTCGAGGCATTCGCTTAATCGGCCCCCAAGACCGATAAGTTGGGTACCCCAAGCGCCATCAGCCAGGGTCAACGTGCCTCGAATACAATCGGCGAATCGCATCTTGGCGAACTGTCACAACCGAGAGTACACGCAGCAGGCGAGGATGGAAACTGAGAGCCAAAAAAAAGCGGTGGGAAGGAATCAGCCGCGTTAGTATTTTCGAGCAGGCGCTTACAGCAAAACAGGATCTAATCTTTCTGAAATGGAATCTAATGCTGCGGCAGGCGGTTTCGAATCCCACGCCGTATTGTCTAAACTCTTTGCACCGCCAGTAAGGTGGACAGCGACAACTTACGTTGCGCTAGGATGCCTGGTTGCGCTCTGGGCCGCTCAACTGTATGGGACATGGGGAGCCTGGGGAGACGTCACGATTGACTCAGGCCATGAAATGTATGTTCCCGCTCTGTTGGCGACTGGGAAGACTCTCTACCGAGATACGTGGTTTATGTATGGGCCCGCGGGCCCTTATCTGAACGCGTATTTGTTCCGAATGTTCGGCATTCATCTGAATGTGCTGTATTGGGCAGGCGCGCTCTCCGCGCTCGCATCCTCTGTAATTCTATACGTGACGGGGATGTATTTTTCCTCTTGGGTCGCCGGATGGACGGCCGGCGCAGTGCTGCTCCTGGAAGCGTTCGCCCCTTCCTTGTTCTGTTTTCCTTTACCGTACAGTTTCTCCGCGGTCTACGGATGCTTGCTCGGATGCGCGTTCTTGTATTTAGCGATACGAGGCGCCGATGCGAGGAATTGGTTATGGATGCTGGGAGCAGGATCTCTCGCAGGAATCGAACTATTGATGAAGCCCGAATTCGGGCTGGCATGCTACGCCACCCTGCTGGTGTTGATGCTGGTGCGATGGTTGCGCTGGAGGTCGCTCAGAACCGTTAGCGGCGACATAGCAGCGACCCTACCCGGAATGGCGTTCTGTGTCGCCGTGGCCCGATGGATGATTTCGCTCAGAGGAGTGGAGTTTATAACACACGAAAATCTGGTTACCTGGCCGACGTCCTACTTCATGAAGACCTTCGGTAAGACCAGGCTCGAGGAAACCGGTTTTACGTTGACACTTCCGGCGATCGAAGGGGCCTTCTGGCGAGCCATGGGATTCGGTCTGTTCTTGGCGGCGATTTACACGATTCTCTGGTGGAAAGAGCGCAGCAGAACTGCCATGTGGATTCGCGCCGCGATTGGGGTGGCGCTGGCCTGTTATTTTGCAGCGGCGATTTTTCTCTCGAACGAATCGAATAAGTTGCTGGACGCGCTCTCGCTGGCGTTTTTCCCTCGCGACATGGTCATTTACGTTGGCATGGCAGCGCTGTTGGTGAGCTGGCAGTGGTGGAAGGTATTCCGAGAGGACAAAGGATACGTAAGCGCCGGCTTGCCGATTCTGCTTATTTTTTCGAGCGCTTTGGCCTTCCGGCTGTTGATGAAGATGACATCGATGGTTTATTCGATCTACTACAACGGGCCGGTTGTTCTGGCCTTTTTGCTCGTACTCAGGTGCTGCTTTGGCAGCCCGGGCCTGACTCGGCGGAGCAGATTTCTGCTTGAAGCGGCGTTTTGTGCAGGAATGCTTTTGCTTGTCGCGATCCCTAACCTGCGGAATGAACTCAGCGCTGCGCGAGCATACGTCGCACTGGAAACGCCGAGAGGGACATTGCGCCTGGGTGCGGCAAAAAAAGAAAGCTATGAGGCGGCGATCCGGTTCATGAGGGAGAAAGCGGCACGGGGAGAGACGGTTTTGTCGGTGCCGGAAGACACCAGTCTGTACTTCCTCGCGGAAACAGAATGTCCCATCCGTGTTTATTCGCTGACGCCCGGCGTGATCGCTCCGGGCAAGATGATGGAAGGGGTAATCCGGGAAATTGACGCCAAACGAGTGGACTACCTCCTGTGGTCTAACCGGGTGTTCACGGAATATGGCGTTCCCGTCTTCGGCAAAGACTTTGATGTGGAGCTTGGAGACTATTTGAGACGGAATTACCGGAAATTGGGTCCGGTGCGCGCCGTCAAAATAGGTTCTGTGCTGTGGACGGCAAATATCTGGCAGAGAAGCGAAAACGCAGCCCCGCAGTGATTGAGCGAATGCGGCGGCGGGATTGGCGGTCCCTTAAGATCGGGCAACGGTCTGCATCCCATCTGGAAATTGCTTCCACCAGTCAATGGTTTGTCGCAACCCTTCTTTGAGATCGACGGCGGGCCGCCACGAGGTGGAAGTGGTCAGCAATCCAATGTTTGCCCAGATTCGCTCCGGGGCGGCCGCGGAGGGACGTGCACCCAACCGAAGAAGTTCGCTTCTGCTTGTTTGCCGGCCAATTTCGAGAAGAGCCTGGTTAAGGCGAATAGCGGTTCCAGAACCGATGTTTACAGGTCCATGGAGATCGGAATTCAAAATGGCCACAATGGCGGAGGCGACGTCACTGACGTGAAGAAGATCCAAGACTTGATTGGCGTCGGAGCACAGGGCCTCGTGGCCGGAAAGAAGACAACGGATCACGTATGGCACTACGCGCCGGCTATCTTCGTAAGGACCATAGAGGAAGAACACGCGAGCCCAAGCAGAGCTGATGCCGGACTGTTCTGCCAGGCGCGCTATGCCTTGCTGAGTGACGACTTTACTCTGGGCATAGAGGCTTTGGGGGCTGAGTGGCGTTGCGCGCTCCAGACATTCGCCGGATTGCAGTCCATATTCGGCGCAAGTTCCGGCGCCGACGAGCCGCTTTCCGCCGTTCTCCGCGAAGGCTTTCGCGAGCTCCAGGCTCGCGCGAACCCATTCATGGTTCTCCGGCGCCTCCCAAAAGGAGCCGGGGACTGCGTACCAAGCCAGGTGGAGCAAATGAGTTGGACGCAGGCGAGCCACGAGATTGTGGCAAGCTCCCGGGGACAACAGATCACATTCATGCCAGGACACCCGGTTGGTCGAGGAAGCAGCTGGTGGGCGGCGCGAGGTCGCATGAACGTCATACTCTTCGTTGCTTAAGGCCGTGAGGCAGTGGCGGCCGAGGAAACCACCCGCTCCCGTAATCAAAAGCCGCTTCATGGCAGGAAGTCGGGGAATGACCGGTCACGCTCAGAGAGAATGACGACTTCCAGCGGCCATTCCATACCAAATACCTTGTCGTTCCAACGGACGCCGCGCGCACACTCCGGATGATAGTGCTCCGAGATTTGGTAAGACACTTCGCTGTGGTCGGAAAGAGACTGGAAGCCGTGGGCAAAACCGACAGGAATGTATACTGATTTACGGTTCTTCGCACTCAGCTCGATGGCGAACCATTTGCAAAAAGTGGGTGAGTCCGGACGCAAATCGACAAGAACGTCATAAATCGATCCAGCAGTGCACCGGACCAGTTTCGTTTCCGCATGGGGAGGGCACTGATAGTGCATACCGCGAAGTGTGCCTTTGCAGTTGTTGTAAGAGAGGCTGGATTGAACGAAATCCACTGACAGGCCCAGATCGCGGGCTTCCTGAGAACACCACGTTCTGGCGAAAAAGCCACGCTCATCCGAGATCGGTTGGATCTCCAGAAGATAGGCGCCAGACAGAGGAAGAGCGGTCCACTTCATGCGAGCACTTTCACGTTGGGAATAGGAACCACAAAGCGGCCGCCCCAATCACGGATAAAAGACTGCTGGGAAATAATCTCGTCCTTCAGATTCCACGGAAGAATTACAACATAATCCGGCCGCGTTTCGCGGATTCGGTCCGGCGTATGGATAGGAATGTGGGTGCCGGGCGTAAACCGGTTCTGCTTGTGAGGGTTCATATCCACGGTGTAATCGAGAAATTCCGGGCCGATGCCGCAGTAATTCAGCAGCGTGTTCCCCTTCGCGGGAGCACCGTAACCCACAAGCGTTTTCCCTTCGGCTTTCGCGGTGACCAGGAACTGGAGCAAGCTCCTTTTCAGCTGGCGGACCTGGCGCTCGAAGGTCGTGTATTTAGCGATTTCCTGCATGCCAGCACGGAGCTCTGTTCGTTCGAGTGCCGAGACAGAATCGAGCGGCCTCAAAGATCGATTGTCGGCATGACAAATATAGAGGCGCAATGACCCGCCGTGAGTCGGAAGTTCCTCTACATCGAAGATGCGCAGGCCGTGGTTTTGGAAAAGTTTTTTCGCAGTGCAGAGGGAGAAGTAGGAGAAGTGTTCGTGGTAAATGGTGTCGAATTGGCAAAACTCTATAAGTCTGAGGAGGTGAGGGACTTCGATGGTTACAACGCCTGAGGCTTTTAAGAGGAGCCTTAACCCCCGGACGAAACCATTCAAATCGGGAACATGGGCAAGAACGTTGTTGGCGATGATCAGGTCAGCTCGGCGGCCATCGGCGCACAGGTCCGATGCCGTTTTTTCACCGAAGAAGCGAGTAACGGTCTGAATGCCTTTCTCTCGAGCGGCGGTAGCGACGTTCTCGGCGGGCTCCACACCAAGGACGGGGATGTTCTTTTGCGCAAAGTACTGAAGCAGGTAGCCGTCATTGCTCGCAACTTCGACGACGAAACTCTGTTCGTTCAGATGGAAACGTTCTATAGCCTGCTTGGCATAGCGGCATCCGTGGTCGAGCCAAGAGCGGGAGTACGACGAGAAGTATGCGTAATCGCTGAAGATGTTCTCGGGTTTTTCGTACTCTTCCAGTTGCACGAGGAAGCATTCATCACAAACGCGCGCATGCAGCGGGAAGTATGGCTCCATGTGGTTGAGTTGCTCTTCGCGCAAGAAGGAATTCGAGAGAGGAGACATTCCGAGATTCGCGAAAGTGTGTCGAAGAGGTGCGGAGCACAAACGGCAGGTTGGGTCGCTCATCCGTGTGAGATCTCCGCATCTGCAAGATTGGCTTCGTAGGCTTCGATTTGCTGAAGGGTGGTACGCGCCATGTCCGCGCTGCTGAGATATGCCTTGTACCAGTTGACGGTGGCGAGAAGAGCGGAATCGAGCTGCAAGCGCGGTTCCCAGCCCAGTTCCTTTTTTGCTTTGTTCGAATCAAGGCTCAGGTACTTCGCTTCCGTCACGTGAACGCCAGGGTCGGCGCGCCAGCGGAGTTCTTCTCCCCACAACTTTTGAAGGCGGTCGAGAATCTCAGCGACCGAAAAGTTGCTGGAAGGGCTTGGTCCAAAATTCCAAGGGCCGGAGAAGTCTCCCGGCCGGGCAAACAGCTTTTCGGCAAGCATAAGGTAACCCCGCAAGGGATCAAGCACGTGCTGCCAGGGGCGAACGGCGCCGGGATTCCGAACCTGGAGTTCTTGCCCCGCGATCACGGCGCGAATCGCGTCCGGCACCAGGCGGTCAGCGGCCCAGTCGCCGCCGCCGATCACGTTCCCTGAACGTACGGATGTAATCCCCAGATCGTGCTGGCGACTGCCAAAGAAGGAGTGCCGATACGAAGAGGTAACAAGCTCAGCGCAAGCTTTGCTGGAGGAGTACGGGTCGTTCCCGCCGAGAGGATCAAGTTCGCGATAAGCAGCGCGGGACTCGAGATTTTCGTAACACTTGTCCGATGTAACGATTATAACCACGCGGACGGAGGCAATATTTCTCACAGCGTCGAGTAGATTTGCGGTGCCCATTACGTTTGTGGCAAAAGTCTGGAGAGGATTGGCATACGACTCGCGGACCAGCGATTGCGCCGCAAGGTGAAATACGAATTCCGGCTGAAAATCGGAGAGAGCTTCGCGCAGGCGCGGGAGATCGAGCATGTCGCCGTGAGCGGAGTGCATCCTCTTTGCAACCTGCGCCAGGCTGAAAAGATTCGGCTGTGTGGGAGGGGCGAGCGAATAGCCGAACAGACTAGCGCCGAGTTTCTGAAGCCAGAGGGACAGCCAGCTTCCCTTGAAACCGGTGTGCCCGGTGACAAATATCTTCCTGCCGCGCCAGAAATCCGTGTTCATTTCCAGAGTTTCCAGGGAGCATGGCCCGCGTTCCACAAAGATTCGAGCTGATTCTTGTCGCGGAGCGTGTCCATGGGATGCCAGAAGCCTTCGTGATAAAAGGAAGCCAGCTGCCCTTCGCGGGCGAGGCGCTCGAGGGGCTCCCCTTCCCAGACGGTAGCATCACCTTCCACATAGTCCAGAGTGCGGGGAGAAAGCACGAAGAATCCACCGTTGATCCAGCTGTTGCCTTGTTGCTTTTCCTGAAAGCTGACAACTCGTTCGCCGTCGGTGACCAATGCGCCGAAGCGGCTGGGCGGCCGAACGGACGTAACCGTGGCAAGCAGACCATGTTTGCGGTGGAAGGCTAGGAGAGATCGGACGTCTATATCCGCTACGCCGTCGCCGTAAGTGAGAAAAAACTCTTCATCGCCGAGATAGCGAGCCACGCGCTTCATGCGGCCGCCGGTCATCGTTGTGACACCGGTATCGACCAAGGTCACCTTCCAGCTTTCAGCGCCGTTTTGGTGGATTTGCATGCGATTTTGCGCGAGGTCGAAAGTGACATCACTGACGTGGAGGAGATAATTGGCGAAATAGCTCTTGATGACGTAGCCCAAATAGCCGCAACAGATGACGAAATCATTCACGCCGCCGGCGGAAAAGATCTTCATGATGTGCCAGAGGATGGGCATGCCGCCGATTTCGATCATCGGCTTTGGGCGAAGGCGGCTTTCCTCGCTAATGCGCGTGCCCATGCCTCCCGCCAGAATGACGGCCTTCACTGCAAGCCTCCGTGGAGTCGTGGATCCATTAAAGACAGTCTAGTAGAGGCGGACGGGAAATCCCGGCCGAGGTGGCCCCGGCATGTTCTAAAAGATAATTAACTGTAAGAGTTTGCGATTTGTTCCTAGGGCAAAACGAGCATTTTCTGACGCCGAGGCGAAGGGTTCGGCTTTCACGTCTGGCTGGCGTCTGCGCTGGCGGCATTATGCACAAAGGGAATGGTTCGGGTTGCAGCAATTGTGGGGGCCGCAGAAACAGTTTGGGGGAAGAGCCGATCGCGCAGTTTCACGATCGGAATCTCGATGAGTTTCGAAGTAATGATTCCAAGGGCCAGGGACCCCAGAACGAAAGCGCTTATACCCCAGTAGGGCTTCCGTAAGATCGAGAATGAGGCCAGCCAGATAAGCAGAGGTACATGCCAAAGGTAGATGGAATAAGAAAAACCGCCGATGAACCCGAGGGACCGAAAACCTAGCCGGACAGCTTTGTGCGCGGACTCAATCGGAGCCGCCAGGGTGCCTATGAGAATTGCACCAAAACCCAGGTATAGAAGGGAGACCCCGTACGTGTACATCCAAGGGGTTTCCTGGGTGAGCCAGAAACCAGGGGAAATGAGAAAGAAACCGATCAAGAGGAGAAGCGGATAACGGGGACGGACGAAGCCCCAGAATTTTTCGGCGTGAAAGTGGGCCAGGTAGGAAATGACGACACCGAACAGCAAGGAATCGATGCGCAGATGGGTGGGGAAAAGATGGGTCTGCCAAGAAAATGGAACGTGGGTGGAGGTCCACAACCGGAACGAGAGAAGTAGCGCCGCAACGAAAACAAAGACAACCGGAAAATAGCGAAAAGGGTCGGAGCGGAGCGGCGGGGAGAGCCGGATCATTAGATACATCAATACGGGCAGGAAAATATAGAAATGTTCCTCGACGGAAAGTGACCAGAAATGGCCGTAGGTTCCTGGAAAGTAGCTCTGAAGAAAAAAGAGGTCATTCAGGAACGGGCGCAGAATCGGTCCGGGATAGTGGTTGACAACGCGAATCAGAATCGTAAGGAAAACGAGTGCATAGAATGCCGGATAGATCTTGAGAGCGCGCCGAAGAGCGAAACGGGCAAAGCGGATCGAGCCCTTCTGACGAAACTCCGAAAATAAAAGGCCGGAGATCAGGAACCCGCTCAAGACAAAGAAGAGGTCGACGCCAGCCCATCCAAATTGCACCACAGGAGCGTCCCAGGCCGGCGCGCGAAAGAGAATGGTATGGCGAAAAATGACAAGAAGGATAGCCACCCCGCGAAGGCAGTCCAACTGAACATTTCTTGGCCTGGAATTGGATTCCGGATTCAGCATGGTAATAGGCTCGGTGACCGCCGGAGTTCTTCCCTACCGGGCTGTGTCCCCCTGAACGCGGGGCTGCCGCACTTGTTCACGCGCTCCGGGTTCCGTTGCTCTCTCCGATTCGAGAACCCCCGGTGGCAATAGGCTGCGATCAAGGTCAATGAAAGCGTTGGGGCGGTTAAGGCCGTTCTTGTAGGTGCGAGCGACATAGAGCGCGGTGAAAGCCAGCGTTGTGCCCACGTAGGCGGCAAAGAGAATCACTGCGGAGAGCAGATACCAGAGCGATTTTGTTTTGATGTACCCGACTCCGAGCCCGAAGAGGGCCAGAAGCCAGAAGGGCAGCGAAAAAATAGGGAGACGCAAAAAGAGAGTAGAAGAGGAGAGAATCCCGGCAATCGCGAAAATGGACATGCCGGTGAGGTTGTAATGAGTTGTTCCAGCGATCCTCTTCTGCCGTTTGAAGGGGATGGCGGCTCGTTTGAATCCCACGCGGCCGATGGAAGCCCGAATAAAAGGAAAGGACGTGTTCTCGTGGACGATGGCATCGCGCACTTTTCTGACGAAAAGAGAGAATTCCGCCATGTCCAGAATGATCTCTTCATCGGCCACGCGGTGGAGCAGCCGGTAGAAGAGTTTGCGCGCGCTCTTGATTATTCTTGCTTCTTCACGATCCACCCGTTCGCCGTACACGATGTCATAGCCCTGCTCCCGTTTTTCAACGAACTGGAGAATCATTTCGGGCGGGTCTTCGCAATCGACATCAATGAAAACGATAAGATCGCTGGAAATTTGCCGGAGGCCACACTCGAGGGAGGCATGGTAACCGACGTTTCTGCTCATCGTAATTACGTAGGTTTCTCGCCAGGATTCCCGGAGCTTCTCGATCTCTTTGGACGTTCCATCCGTGGACGCATTGTTGAGGAACACCAACTGCACGGAATAGCGCTCCGACAGCTTCTCCATGACCGGGCGCATGCGAGCGAAAAATAGAGGAATAACCCGTTCTTCGTTGTAAACGGGACAGAGAATGACCAGAGATTCGCGAGGAGCCGCCGGGCGACTGGGCGTGGTGGAAGACTTCGGAATGAATTCAACGGCCATGACCGTTCACTTTCACCTGGGAACAGAAATCGCAAAGGGCAATGTTCTCTAGCGGTGCCGCACCGAGAATTAAACGATCGATTGTTCCCCTAGGGTGATTCTGCATAGGGTTTTCGAAGGGAGCAAGCAGTTCGCCGGGCGACATGTCCCACAAGTTAAAGGGCCTTCGGGGTGAACACTGTTCTTTTGGACAGTAGCTCGAGGCCGAGTTAGCGAGGGGCAGGTGGTTGCACCCGACTGCAGAGAACGCGAGGACAAAAGAAATGGCGCGCCCTGAGAGATTCGAACTCCCGACCTTCTGGTTCGTAGCCAGACGCTCTATCCAGCTGAGCTAAGGGCGCGCGGTGAATTAATTCTAACACAGAGAACAGCTTCCGAAAAATCTTCGCCGCAAGGCATTCGCTCTATTTGCTGCATTTTGGTGCAATTGTCCGTGAATTGTCCGTGTTCACGATTTGCGGACATTCACAGCAACCCTTCCGCCTTCATATGCTCTCGAAGAGATTTGTTATTACGTT
>DATJZF010000075.1:0-13837 GCA_035499255.1 Dongiaceae bacterium
TGACCGGCACGTCAAAGCAGGAAGCGCGAGCGTGGGATTATGGCGCGAGCTTGGGTGGACCCATCCTGAAAGACAGGCTCTTCTTTTTTGGCACGTTCGAACGCTACACACAGAACGATTTCACTCTGGGTGGATTTACGCAATCTGTGCCGACCACCGCGATGCTGAACGGCGATTTCAGTGCCCTCCTCGATACCTCCACTGTCCTCGGTACAGACAGCGCCGGCAACACGATTTATAAGGGAGCTATTTTCGATCCCACGACGGGTAATGTGTTCACGGGGAACATCATTCCCACGGACCGGTTCAGCAGTGTTTCGCAGAAAATCGTCGATATCTACAAACAAGATTATCCACCGCAGCAGGGCGGCCTGAACGGTAACAACCGCTTCCCGATTAGCAATTCTCCGGACCAAACGCCCAATCAGGCCGTCGTCAAGCTTGACTATAATTTGAGGAAAAACGACACGTTGTCAGGCTCATGGGTCTATAACAACAGGCCGCGTACCCTTTTGGATAGCGGCGGGATTTGGCAATACGGCTCGACCGACGGCGGACCACTGGCGAATGCCCGGCTGCAGGTTGTTAAGTCGAACCAGTTCCGCCTAAGCGAGGCTCATACCTTCACTCCCACGTTGGTCAATGTCTTCAACCTGACCTACAACTGGTATTGGAACGGCAGTTCCCCTGCCTCCAGTGGTACAGACTGGAACTCCGAACTAGGTTTTGGATCCACGGGCGCCAACAATTTTCCGCAGATCTCATACGGTGGTTCGGTTAACGGCATCGGAATTACCGACATCGGTAATAAGTGGCAAGGACATTCGACGGGTGCCACCTGGATCACAGGGGACGCCGTGACATGGACCAAGGGGCGTCACACCCTGTCTTTCGGAGGAGACTTCCGCGCTTATCAGGTCAATAGCCACAGCGGGTCTGGCGCGAACGGTTTCAGTTTTTCGCCCAACACGACCAACGGGGGATTTTCGGGGCAAGCCGGTTTTGGTTTTGCATCATTCCTTCTTGGTGACGTTTCGACAGCAAACCAGACCACCGCGTTCGACCTTTACGGCCGCCGCAAGTCGATGACTCTTTTCGCGCAAGACAGCTACAAACTTTCGCCGAAATGGACCATCACCGCGGGTCTGCGCTGGCAATATGCTTGGCGCTATCACGAGAAATATGGACACTGGGCAAACTTCGATATGAGCCAGATCGATCCGACATACGGATATCCGGGGGATTTGGTTTTTGCCAACGGCAGTGGCGACAGCTTCGAGAAGAAAGAATACTGGGATGGTTTCGGGCCTCAGATCGGCTTCGCATACTCGCCCACTCCAAAGTGGGTTGTTCGGGGCTCCTTCAGCCTGGCGCTGACACCGGCGCCTGGTCCGTACTTCGATGGCGTTCCGAATGGCTTTGCTCCGGGATTCCAGGGCATCAATTCCGTAAACAGTCCATTCAACTGGGATGGCGGCTACCCGGGTGTGTACCAGCCGGGCAATAAGAATGTGGACCCCTCGACGGTGTTCGGATTGACCTACGTCGATCCGCACGCATTGATGCCGTCCTATGCGGATACTCTCAATCTCGGCGTCCAGTACGAATTGACACCCACCATGCGCGTCGAGGTGGCCTATGTGGGGAATCGCGGCCACCATTTGTCGGATACCGCACTGGCCTGGAACCAGCCGACGACAAACACCTTTCTTAATGTAATCAATTCAAACCCGGGGCTGGTGCCGTATGGCGATTACGGTAGTTGGCAATATTGCGCAACGAAAGGCGACCAACTCTACAATCAATACACCGGAGCGCCCTACGTCGGGATTACCTGTCCGTACAACAATTTCTACGGGCCAGCCCTAGCCGCACTGGCCCCCAGCCCTCAATTGGCTAACTGGTCGACGGGAACTTGGTATTACTACGATCTCTATTACGTCGGATTGCCAATTGGCCAGACCTCTTACAACTCGATGGTCGTCGATTTAGTGAAGCGGTCCGGCAACAATCTAACTTTCGATCTGAACTACACGTGGTCGCGCCAGCGCGGCGATACTTTCTCCGCCCAACAGGAATACAATGGCGCCTATACTCCTGTGCAGGACTTCCAGAATCTTGCGGCGACCGCCAACTCCTTCACAAGCTACGACATGACCCATATCATCAAGGGATATGTCACCTACCAGCTCCCGTTTGGCAAAGGTCAACGCTGGGGTTCTGACAAGGGCGGCTTTGTAAATGCCTTGATTGGAGGGTGGCAGCTCAGCGGATTAGTTCTCTACACCAGCGGCCAACCTTTTCACATCGGCGTGAATGAGCCGTTCTATCCCATTTGGGGCACTTTGTATCCGAACTTCCATCCGACCGGTGCATTCGGGCCGTACAATCCTAAGGGATTTTCAGGTGTTGCCGCAGCAAATCCAAGCGGCGGCTATTACTACCCCTATTTTGCTTCCACAATTGCGTCCTCACCCTATGACGCGACCACCGGGGCGCTGTCCCTCGGCACCGGCGGCGCCTTCAACACCAACTTCCGTTGTCCCGGCCAAGCCATGGAGAATGCCAGCGCGCTAAAGTACTTCTCGATGGGGGCCGACGGACGGTATCAACTCTCTTTGCGCGTGGAGTTCTACAATCTGTTTAATCGCCACACCTACAGCATTTTGGGTTGCGGCGGCGGTCAAACCAATGTTGGCGACTCCAATTTTGCTGCCGTCACCGGCGTAAACAGCAGCCCTCGTACCGGCCAGTTCGGCGTGCGCTTTACCTTCTAACCCCGGGACCGCGTTTGGGGCGGTTTGTGGTGCAACGAACTGCCCCAGCGTTCTCATAGTGTAGAGGGATCGGTGAACGTAGAAGCGGCGCATCTCATGACGAGTCAATCCATGTCGAGTCGGTCGGTTCAACTCAATCCGCTTGTCTATGCGATCGCGAGTGCATTGTTGATCTTGTGCTTTGTGCCCGGTGCGCATTGCGCCACCACCTACTACCTCGACTCCATCGCCGGCAATGACGCCAACTCCGGCACCTCACCGGCCTCCGCTTGGAAGTCTTTCAGTAGAGTAAACGCCACGACCTTTCATCCCGGTGATTCCTTGCTCCTGAAGGCGGGCTCAGTCTGGGACGGCCAGCTTTGGCCGAAAGGTTCAGGCTCCGGCGACCACCCGATCCGCATCGGAAAATATTCCACCGGTCCGAAGCCCCAAATTCGAGGGCAGGGAACGGTTGAGGATGCGGTGCTGCTGAAGAACCAGGAATTCTGGGAGATCGAAGATCTCGATATCAGCAACGCGGCGCCCGACTACAAGTCCACCCACCGTGGCGTGCACATCGCTCTCGAAAATTTCGGCGAAGCGCACCATGTCGTTCTCCGCCGCCTCACTGTCCACGATGTTTCCGGCCGCGACGACGTCAAACACAACGGTGGAATCATCCTAACGGCGGCTGGCGAAACCAAACGGAGCCGCTTCATCGACGTTCTCATCGAAGACAACGACATTTATCACGTCGATCGCAACGGCATTTCCACATGGTCCGACCGGTGGCAGCGATCCATGTGGTATCCGAGCCTCCAGGTGGTTGTGCGCGGCAACGAACTACGCGACATCGGCGGCGACGGCATCATGATTGCCGTTACCGATGCCGCGCTTCTCGAACGAAACGTCGTTGCCCGTGCCAATCAACGTTCCGAAGGCTACAACATCGCCATCTGGACGTGGAGCGCCGATAACTCCGTCATTCAATTCAACGAAGCCTACGAAACCAAGGGCCAACGCGATGGCGAGGGCTTCGATTCCGACTGGAACAGCCGAAACACTCTTATCCAGTACAACTACAGTCACGACAATGAGGGCGGTTTCCTTCTGATCTGCGACGACGGCAGCCAGCGTCAAGTCGATAATGTGGGTAACATCGGCACCATTGTTCGGTATAACATCAGCCGAAACGACCGCCATCGCGGCATTGCCATCAGCGGTCCGGTGCGAGACACGCTCATCTACAACAACACTCTGTTCTTTGGTCCGAACGGCGAGACCGATGCTGTTCTCTTTACCGATTGGGACGGCTGGTCGGCAAATACTTCTTTCTTGAACAACATCTTTTACGCACAGGCGCCGGCTCTGATCGGTCATGCAGTCTCTCGCGCCAGCGACGGCGCACACACTTCGGCCCCCGGGCTCGGCGACAGCCGCGGCAATCGCTTTGACGCCAACACCTATTTCGGCCAAATCTCTACAGCCGCCGATTCGCACGCATCCACCGCCGATCCGCTATTCCTCAATCTCGACTCCGTTGCACCGGGACGGGAATCGCTCCACGGCGTCGCTTTGAAACCAGATTCTCCCGCCCGCCGCTCGGGCCTTCCTGTTGCAGAAAACGGTGGTAGCGATTTCTTTTCAGCCCCCCTGAAGAACTGCACCCCTCCTGATCGCGGCGCTGTTCAATCCTCTCCGTGCGGTGGCCCATGAACATTCGCGAAATCGCCAAGCGCGCCAGAGTTTCTACCGCAACCGTGTCGCGCACCATCAATCGTGTGCCGACCGTCAAGCCGCAACTCGCCAAGCGTGTCTGGAAAGCGGTGGATGAACTCGGTTATTTCCCCAGCATGCAGGCGCGCGCGCTTGTTTCCGGCCGCAGCCGCATCTTTGGGCTAATTGTTTCCGATATCACCAACCCGTTCTTCCCTGAGATTGTTCACGTGTTCGAGGAAACCGCGCTGCAGCACAACTACGAAGTGCTCTTAACTTCCACCGTGCACGACACGGAACGCATGAAGATCGCCGTGCGGCGCTTGCTTGAACACCGCGTCGAGGGCGTCGCCGTGGTCACCTTCGGTATGGAAGACTCTCTGCTCGACGACCTGAAACTTCGCAACGTGCCGCTCGTTTTCATCGACGTCGGTCCGCAGCGGCCCCATGTTAGTAACATTCGCATCGACTATCTCCACGGAATCCGCCAGGCGGTGCAACATCTCGCGGCTCTGCGTCATGAACGCATCGGTTTCATCACTGGTCCGCTGTCGCTTAAGTCGGCTGTCGCCCGTCGCGACGCCTTTCGTCAGGCCATGGGCGAAATTGGAATGGCCGTCGATCCGGAACTGGTTGTGGAAGGAAATCACACGCTCGAAGGGGGCGTGCAAGCCTTTGCGAAAATGCTGGAGCTTCCCTCCCGGCCCACGGCTGTGGTCTGTTCGAACGATATGACAGCGATGGGCGTTATGCGCAAAAGCTACGCGGAAGGAATTATCATTCCCCGCGATCTCTCTGTAATCGGCTTCGACAATGTGCACATAACTCAATTCATGCTTCCACCGTTGAGCACGATTGAAATGTCGCAAACCGAAATTGCGCGCATCGCGTTTCGCGCGCTGCTTGAAGACGTGCAGCGGAGCGCGCCAAACCCCAAGGGCACGGAGTATGTGTTGCAAACCAATCTGGTTTTGCGCGAATCCACCGGAATGAATCCTCAATGGGCGGGCGCCCGGCAAAGGGAGGTTGGATGAATCGCTTTCGCTTGCATTTCCGCGTCACTATTGTTTTTGCTGCTTCGCTTCTGATTCTCGCCGCCGCTTCTCTCTCTGTGCTCTTCGCGCAATCGACCTCCGCGCCGAAGCCAGCGTTTCGCGCCGACAAAATGGACACGATTCTCTACGGCGCGGCTTATTACCCCGAGTACATGCCTTACGACCGCACCGATACCGATATCGCGTTGATGAAAAAAGCTGGAATCAACGCGGTTCGTGTCGGCGAATCGACCTGGGGCTTATGGGAACCGGAAGACGGGCGCTTTGAATACGCCTGGATGGATCAGGTCATCGAAAAGCTGCATGCTGCCGGCATTCGCGTGATTCTTGGCACTCCCACTTATTCCATTCCCGCGTGGATGTACAAAAAGCACCCGGAGATGGTCGTGACACGACTCGGTGGCCAATATCTTTACTATGGCCTTCGCCAGAATACCGATCTGATGAACACCACTTACCGTTCCTATTGCGAGCGTGTTATTCGCAAAATCATCGAACACTACAAGGACAATCCCGCCGTCATCGGCTACCAGATCGACAATGAAACTTCCTCCGCCGGCGCCGCTAATCCTGATGTGCAGGAAGGGTTCAAGAAGTATCTCATCGCCAAATACAAAACAACCGATCAACTGAATAAAGTCTGGGGCCTCAACTATTGGGGCCAGCGTCTGAATAACTGGGACGAACTGCCCACCCGCGATGGCATTCTCAACCCTGGTTGGAAACTCGATTGGGAGCGTTATTCCCAGTGGGAAACCACCGACTTCCTGGGCTGGCAGGCCAAAATCGTCAATGAATATAAGCGGCCGGATCAGTTCATCACTCACGACCTCGCTGGCCCGCCGCGCTCGGTTGTCGATGAACTCGGCATCTCGCGCGCTCTGGATATCGTCGCCGTCAACCCTTACCACGGCACGCAGGACGACTTTGACGGGGAGGCCTCATCCTACGCAGGCGACTACACGCGCTCTTTAAAGCGCACCAACTATCTCGTCACCGAAACCAACGCCGAGGCCATCGGCTGGGACTCCAAGGATCAATATCCGCCTTACGACAATCAGCTTCGTCAGGATGTCTACACGCACATTTCCTCTGGCGCGAACATGGTCGAATACTGGCACTGGCATTCCCTCCACTACGGCCAGGAAACCTACTGGAAGGGCGTGCTCGGCCACGACCTGCAACCCGGGCGTACCTACGAGGAAGTTAGCCGCACGGCGCACGAACTCCAGCGCATCGGTCCGGAAATCGCCGACCTGCATATTAATAACGACGTCGCCATTCTCTACAGCAATGACTCGCATTACGGGATCGAGTTCATGAAATTTAGCGATCGCGTCGACTACAGCACGGTTCTCCGCCAGATGTATCAGACGCTCTACCACGCCAATGTCGGTGTCGATTTCGTTTTCCCGGAGTCCACCAACTTTGCTAACTACAAGGTTATTGTCGTTCCGCCGCTCTATATTGCCAACGACGAACTCCTGACTCGCCTGAGTGATTACGTCAAGAACGGCGGCCACCTTGTTCTCGCGTTCAAGAGTGGATTCTGCAACGAATACTCCACCGTTCGTTGGCAGATGATGCCAGGACCGCTGAAAGACGCTGCTGGCTTTCACTATCAGGAATTCTCGTCCGTCAAGCAGCCCTTACCGCTGAAGGATGATCCCTATCATCTCGCCGCCGACAACAAGGTATCCGAATGGGCAGAGATGATTATCCCGGATACCGCCAAACCGCTCGCCTACTACGATCATCCGTTCCTTGGAAAATATCCCGCTCTGACACGCAATCAATTCGGCAAAGGCTCATTGACATACGAAGGCACGGTCCTGAGCGACAAGTTGCAACGCGCTGTTCTGCTCGATGTTTTGAAAAGCGCTGGGCTCATCAGTTCCGATCAGGGTCTGCAACCTTCGATTCACGTCAAGCATGCAAAGAACCGCGCCGGCAAAACTGTTCACTTCTATTTCAATTATTCCAGCGAGGCTCGGATGGTTCCCTACGCCTACCCGACGGGGACAAATCTTCTGACGCAAGGCGCGGTTATTCGTGATCAGGAACTCCTCCTGCAACCTTGGGACGTCGTTATCGTGGAGGAGAAATAGGGCTTACGCGTGTTGGGTCCGCGGAAAAAAGCGATCGGCTAACTATGGTGGAACCGAGTGGGTCTTCGAAATGTGGTAGAACGGCATCATCACCAAGGCGAGGAACAGCATCGCGGGAATGGCGCCGATCCAATACCAACGGAGCTCAACATGTCCAGCAAGAGAAAAATGACCATGGGCCTGATCGTCGGGAACCGGGGATTCTTTCCGGATCACCTGGCGAAGTCAGGCCGCGAAGAAATGATCCAAGTACTTCAGAAGGCGGGCTACGACGTGGTAGCCCTCTCGCCCGAGCAAAGCAAATATGGCGCCGTAGAAACGCATGAAGAAGCGAAGCGCTGCGCCGAGCTGTTTCGTTCCAAGGCTGACGTCCTCGACGGCGTTGTTGTGACGCTTCCCAATTTTGGCGACGAGCGCGCTATCGCCGACACGCTTCGCCTCGCACGGCTCAACGTACCGGTGTTGATCCAGGCCACTCCGGACACGCCCGGGAAAATGTTGATTACCCATCGCCGCGACAGTTTCTGCGGGAAAATGTCGGCCTGCAACAATCTCAAGCAATACGGCATACCCTACTCGCTCACCACGTTGCACACTGAAACTCCCGATTCGCCGGAATTCGCCACGGACCTCGAGTGGTTTGGTGCGGTTTGCCGCATCGTCAAGGGGTTGTGCAATCTTCGCATCGGTGCTCTTGGCGCTCGGCCTACCGCGTTCAACACCGTGCGTTACAGCGAAAAGCTGCTTGAGGCGAGCGGCATCTCCGTCGAGACTCTCGACCTCTCTGAAGTGCTCGGCCGCATTGGCCGTATGAAAGACGATAATCCGGCCGCGGTCCAGAAGCTGAAATCGATTCAAAAATATGTCGCCACATCCGGGATCCCCCAAGCTGCGCTGTTGAAAATGGCCAAGCTCGGCGCCGTGGTTGATGACTGGATGAAGGCCACCGACCTCCAGGTCAGCGCCGTGCAGTGCTGGACTTCGCTCGAAGAGAACCTTGGTATCGTTCCGTGCACCATCATGAGCATGATGAGCGACGGGCTGCTGTCGAGCGCCTGCGAAGTCGACGTTTGCGGCGTGCTTGCCATGCATGCCCTGCAACTCGCCTCCGAGACGCCCAGCGCCCTCCTCGATTGGAACAACAATTACGGCAACAATCCCGACAAGGCCGTCTGCTTTCACTGCAGCAACCTGCCCAAGCACTTCTTCCGCGATGTGAAGATGGACTATCAGGAAATCATTGCCGGCACGGTCGGTAAAGACAATACGTTCGGCACCTGCGTCGGCCGCGTCAAAGCCGGCCCCATGAGTTTCGCGCGCTTCTCGACCGACGACGCGACCGGCCGCATCCGCGGTTACTCCGGCGGAGGCCAGTTCACCGACGATCCGCTGGAGACTTTCGGCGGTGCCGGTGTGGTTGAAATCCCTGGATTACAGAAATTGCTGCACTACATTTGCGAGAACGGCTTCGAGCATCACGTCGCCGCGAATTTCTCGACCGTCGCTCCCGCGGTCCATGAAGCCGCCACACGCTATCTGGGCTGGGAGATGTACGCCCACACGGCTTGAGCGGCCGTCTCGAATTTGCAGGGGTTCAGCATTGCTGAACCCCATGTCCGCAAGATCCTGCATTTGAGCGGACGTCTTTGCCGAATTAGAGGATTCTCGCCATGTCCATCGTCGCCGGCGTCGATTTCGGTACTCTCAGCGTTCGCGTCACTCTTGTCGACACCTCCCGCGGCCGCCTTGGCTCGGGTGTGGCGGAATACCCGATTCATCGTACGAAGGACGATCCCGACTACGCCACGCAGAGCCACGACGATCATATGCGGGCTCTCGGAGAAGCCACTCACCGCGCTCTCGCTGCTGGTAAGGTCTCGGATGACCATGTCGCCGCCATTGCGATCGACACCACCGGCTCCAGCGTCATTCCCGTTGGCGAAAGCCTTAAACCTCTCAATGAATACTATCTCTGGTGCGACCACCGCTCCTGGCGCGAAGCCGCTCTCATCACCAAAACCGCCCACGAGAAGAAACTTCCGGCCATCGATTGGTGCGGCGGCACCTATTCTTCCGAATGGGGCTTTTCCAAACTCCTCCACTGGCTGCGTCATAATCCAGAGAAGCGCTCGCAATTCGTCACTGCCTTCGAACATTGCGACATGATCGCTGCGGTTCTCTGCGGTATCACCGATCCCGCTCAAGCGCCTCGCTCCATCTGTGCTATGGGCCACAAGTGGATGTGGAACCATTCGCTCGGTGGTTTTCCTCCCGAGGATTTTCTTACGTCCGTCGATCCTCTTCTCGCCGGTGTTCGCTCCAAACTCAGCGGGCGCTATAAAACCAGCGACCATCTCGCCGGCCATCTTCATCCTGAACACGCCAAGCATCTCGGCCTGCGCCCAGGCATCCCCATTCCCATCGGCGCTTTTGATGCCCATTGGGACGCCATCGGCGCCGGCGCGCGCACCGGCGATGTCGTCAATGTTGTCGGCACGTCAACCTGCATTATCGCGATGAGTGATGACACGCGTCTGATCCCCGGCGTCTGCGGTGTGGTACCCGGTTCTGTCCATCCACAGAAGACTGGCGTTGAAGCCGGTCTCTCAGCTACCGGAGACATCTTCGAAGCCATTTCTCGGCGCGCCGGAAAGACCATTGGTGAACTCTCCCCAGACTTGCACTCCTACCGCCCCGGCCAGACCGGTTTGCTGCGTCTCACCTGGGACAACGGTGACCGCACTGTCCTCGTCAATCCCGAATTGGGTGGCGTTACTCTCGGCTGGAATCTCACGCACTCCGCCCAGGACGAACTCTTCGCTGCCATCGAGGGCACGGCCTTCCATACGCGTGTTATCTTCGAACGCATGGAGCAGAACGGCGTGCCCATCCACCGTGTCATTAACGCCGGCGGCATTCCACAAAAGAACGACGTTCTTAATCACGTTTACGCGAACGTGTTGAACAAACCTGTCCTCATTCCACAGTCGGAAGTCACGAGCCTCGGTTCCGCCATTTTTGCCGCGCTTGCCGCGGGAGCCTTCCCATCCATTGAAGCCGCCCAACAGGCGCTCTGTCCAAAGTATCGAGTCGTGGAGCCGGACCTTGCCGCCGCTAAGGTCTATGAGGAACTTTACGGCATGTACCGCGAACTTTATTTCGCTTTTGGCAAAGGTGATGCTGCCCCAACCGCTTTCGGACGGATTCTTCCCACATTACGGCGCATTGCCGCCTCGGCGAGAGGTGCCGCATGAATCTGAAGACTCTCCGTGAAGAAGTGCTCGAGGCCAATCTCGAACTGGTTCGACGCGGCCTCGTCCTCTATACCTTTGGCAATGCGAGTGGCATTTCGCGCGAAGCAGGATTGGTCATCATCAAGCCGAGCGGCGTCCCGTACGAGACCATGAAGGCCGATGATCTGGTCGTGGTCGCCCTCGACGGAAAAATTGTCGAAGGAACTCTACGCCCGTCTTCCGACCTCCCCACTCACCTCATCCTTTATCAACGGTTCCCTGCGATCGGCGGCGTCGCCCACACCCATTCCCGCGCCGCCACTTCCTGGGCACAAGCCCAGCGGCCCATTCCGTGCTTCGGCACGACGCACGCCGATTACTTCCACGGCGAGATTCCCGTCACCAAGCCGCTCACTGCCGCGCAAATCCGCGACAATTACGAACTCAATACCGGCCTGGCCATCGTGCGCTGCCTGGGAAAGGCCGACCCATTACACACTCCCGGTGTGCTCGTCGCCGGCCATGCTCCCTTCTGTTGGGGAAAGAGCGCTTCTGACGCCGCTCACAATGCCGTGATCGTCGAAGAAATTGCCGCCATGGCTCTCGACACGGTTTCCGCGAACCCGCGCGCGCGTGCTATCTCCAAGGATCTCCACAAGAAACACTTCTTCCGAAAACACGGACCTTCTGCGTCTTACGGCCAGAAATAGCACTTGGATTCGCGGCAGTCCGGAGAGTACTATGCGCGGGCTAAATATCCAGTTTGTACCAAGGTATCGCGAGGTTTGTCTGCGGTTAAGATCGTGGTACGGAAATTTCGCTGCCTCGCAACGAGATTTGCGTGAATACGGTTTTCCTTGCGGTTTTCCTTACGGTTTTCCGCACCGCCCGACTTAATCAACATCCGAGCAAGAACTTACAGATTTCCAAGGCCATAACTGGGGCGCGGCAAAAATCGCGGAAAGGGCGGGAGCGACCCATTATGAAAAGGGTCGCTCCCGCCCTTTTCATTCAAGTCGCAATAACAGGCGAACGCACCCGTAAATGACGAAGCACCGCACCTTAAAATAATTCAATCTGAACTTCTTGCGACAAAAAAGGCACGGAGTACCAACCAGGGAGTATCTGGGTGATAGAGATCGCAGGGCAACGTGCTCATTTTGATTTAGGCTTCAGCGCTTTCCTCCTTGAATCGTGAGGATTTTTCAGAGTAGTCGGGGATTTTTTGTTTGGGGAATTAATCCACTTTCTTGGCTATAGGTAAAGTGGAGGGCATTTCCTCAGCTCGAGTGCAGTAATCTCGTTCACTAAGCTCTAGATGATTGAGTCCTCCCATTCAAGCCCTTCGACCAGCTCTTCCGTGCAGTCCTCTAGACCTAAAGGAGACACGTAATGGCACTTTTAAAAGGCCCCCCATCTAAACCGAAGAATGAAACGATCCAACTTCGAGTGCCACAAGATGTGAAATTCCGACTTGCGCGTTACTCGGAGTTCATCAATGCGAGCCCTTCTTACGTCGTAATCGAAATGCTCGAACGTCTGTTCCGAAAGGATGTTGAGTTCCAAGAATACCTGGCCAGTTACGAGCAACCGCAATCGATTGCGGAGCAGCACACCGCAACAAACGAACAGCCCCAACCGGCCATGCCTACCATCGAGAATTCTTCAAAACAGTAAGGCGAATCGAGTGTTCTTTTGGACGTTCAGTCCGTTTGGTACACACCTGACTATTGAAGTGAGCATTCGCATTCGGATTTGAGACGCCTAAACATTCCTGGGCAGTCAACAGCGATTCCGTTATAAAGCGTGTATTCTTTGGACCCAACAAAGCAATTCTTGTACGCTCCGCAATCCACTACTACTCTTGTAGCTGCAACGCCGCCTACTCCTGGCAGAAGAGGTCCAGTGCCAAAGCGACGGTTTCAACGAGGCAGTTTTGTGATTGAGAACAACGGTGGAATGTACAGCGTGCACTATGTTGACGCGGACCGTCCGGACGGGACGGCTGCGACTAAACAAGTGAAGCGGTTCTTAGGGAACCTCAACCAGATGAGCGAGCGTGCCGCACGCCGCGAACACGCTCGCATCATGGAAGAAGTCAACCGCTCGCGAGGCAGCGTCATGCCCCTTATTAAGGGCCAGACTTTTGCCGACGCGGTCCAAAAATGGCGGCATGCAATTGCGCCAAACTTATCCCCCTCAACTGTGCGAGCGCGTGAATCGTACTTAAAGAACCACATCATGCCTCGCTTTAGTCGTTCGGTATTGCTCGAGATGAACGTCGATGCACTACAACAATTCGCGACAGACCTCCGTAAGGCGGTCTCTCATAAGACCACACTCCACATCCTGGGAACCGTGTTCACGATTCTCGAATACGCTGCGAAGTGCGGCCTGCGAGTGACCAAGGTTAGCTTTTCAGACCTTCAACTCGGTTCAGCCTCACGTGGCAGACCCATCGCCTTCTTCACCCGTGATCAGGCGACGCTTATCATCGCGGGAGCGCGTGAGCCATTTAAGACAATCTTCTCGCTTGCATGGATGACCGGCATGCGAGCAGGAGAGCTTCTCGCTCTCACGCAGGACGACTTGAACTTCGACAAAAAGACAATATGCGTGAACAAGGCGGCAGACGATACGACACGCGAAATCCGCCAACCCAAGACAGCAGGTTCCGTCGCACTACTCCCAATGCCGTCCGCGCTGGAAGAAGTGTTGAGGAACTACATTTTGAGAGTCTGGAAACCAAATTCAAGCGGGCTGCTGTTCCCGTCAAAGAAAGACGGAAAGCCCCGCACGAGGAAGAACGTAGTGGTGAATGGGCTCAAGCCAGTATTGAGGAAGCTCGGGATACCAAGCGATAACACTGGGCTTCATGCGTTCCGACACGGTCTTGCAACTGAACTAGTGGAGAACGCTGTGCCTGTGACCGTGCTGCAAAGTCAGATGCGACATGCGGATGTGAGGAC